>NZ_RCNR01000056.1 GCF_009725985.1 Zobellia amurskyensis | reverse complement strand
CAAGGCGAAACAGGTCCACAGGGAATCCAAGGTGAGACTGGCCCGCAAGGTCCAGCAGGAGCCGATGGAAATGATGGCGCTGACGGAACAAATGGAACAAACGGAGCCGATGGTGCCCAAGGCCCACAAGGTATTCAAGGAGAGACAGGTCCCCAAGGAATTCAAGGAGAGACTGGCCCGCAAGGTCCAGCTGGAGCCGATGGAAATGATGGCGCTGACGGAACAAATGGAACAAACGGAGCCGATGGTGCCCAGGGTCCACAAGGTCCAGTTGGTCCAGCAGGTGATCCTGCCACAGATGATCAAACTTTGTCAACTAATGGCAATGCAGGTCATGTGGCAATTTCAGGCGGAAATGCTATCACTTTAAATGTAAACGATGCGGACTCTGATCCAACAAATGAATACAATACAGCATTTGCTGTAGTTGGTAATAACTTGAGATTAACAGATGGTGGTGGTTCTAGAAATGTGCCATTATCATCTCTGGGAACTGATGATCAATATGACGATGAAGTTCCGCTTAGAGTAGCAATTGATGTTGATGATGCGGGTAAAAACGCAGCTCAGGGTTATGTAGAAGAAACTAATGTACAAGAGGTAATACAGGCTATAGCTCCGATAACGTCTAAGGCAGCTAGAATTTTCTATCCACCATCTATTGAAGTGGATGCCTCAACAAATGGAACGAATAGAACAATCAATTTGTATGATCAATATATCGCACAATTTGGCTCGCCTATGGTAGCTAGTGCATCGGCGCCAGCGGCAATTCCGACTTATACGAATACGGAGTTATATTACTATGTAACCTTTTATGATACGACGGTTTTTGATAATGTATCGGTAAATGCCTCCGGTGTAATGACCTATGACGTTATTGGTCAGCCATCAAGTTATAATTCATTAATAAACGTAGTCTTTGTAGTAAAATAATCTAAACGATAACCGATCGATTTGAAAGCAATAGCTACATATAAAAAACTGGTCCTCAGTTTGGTTTTTACCATTCTGGGGTTTGCCGTCTCCAATGCTCAGTATTTATTACGGGCTCCAGATGACACCGCAGAAGAAACCAGAACCAACTTTCGCTGGTATGAAGCGCAGGACACAAGTACTATTTTAAGTACAGATCCCTTCTTGGAAGTAAATGATCAAGGAATTTATTTTGCCACTTATGATGGTACCTTATGTGGTAAGAATGCAACGAGTTATTTTATTGTAACCAATTGTAATTCGCCTTATAATGAGGTCACTCTAGATATTAGTGATAATACGGCTAACCTTTCGGCGGGAGCATCCGTCAGTTGGAATCCACCGTTACCGGGTGATCAAAGCGCCCCTATGGTAATAGCTACGCAAAACGTAGAACGTTATATAGCAACGATTACGAAAGCTGGGAATGCAAAGAACTTACCCAGTTTTACCGTGGTTTGTATTGATGAGTCGGCTATTCTTGTTGATGATCTCGTTACTGTAGACGAAGATGATTCAGTGGTAGTGGATATTTTTAACAATGATAGTGAGCTGCCTACGCAAGGTACACTTACCGCAACCGATCCGGCAAACGGAACGGTAAATATTGATAATAACGGAACACCAAATGACCCCACAGATGATATTGTGACTTACATTCCGGATCCTGATTACAATGGTCAGGATACGTTCAACTATACGGTTTGTAATATTTTTGGAGATTGTAGTACGGCTACGGTTACAGTAGATGTGCTACCTATTTTGGATACTCTTGATGATAGCATAGCTACTACAGAAGATACACCGGTTGAATTGGATATTCTTGGAAATGACAATGATATTCCAACAATAGGAACTTTAACGACCACGGATCCAACAAATGGAACGTTAGTATTGGATAACAACGGTACACCCAACGATCCATCGGATGATAGGGTTACTTACACACCTAATGAAAATTTTGATGGTAGCGACTCATTTACCTATACACTTTGTGATACCGTGGGTAATTGTGATACCGCTACGGTAACTATTTTGGTAACTGATGCCATTGATTTGGATACGGATGATGATGGAATCCTTGATAGTTTTGAAGACCTGAACTTAGATGCCGATAATGATCCAGCCACGCATCCAACGGATACGGACAATGATGGTATACCAGATTATCTAGATATTGATAGTGATAATGATGGTATTCCTGATAACGTAGAAGCTCAAACCACTATTGATTATATTCCTCCAAGCGGTTTAGACTTGAACGGTAACGGAGTAGATGATGCCTATGAAAATAATGGAGGATTAGGAATTATTCCTGAGGATTCGGACGGAGATGATTTACCGGATTATGTAGATGATGATAGTGATAATGATAATGTACCGGATAGAATAGAAGGGCATGATCATAATAGAGATGGTATTCCTGACGTTACTTTAATTGGCTCGGATAAAGATCGTGATGGTCTTGATGATGGGTATGAAGGCGAAACGGCAATTGATCGCGATGTAAATGATGAAATTGATGATCCATATAATGATTTGCCAAACACAGATGGCGACGGAGAATCCGATTATAGGGATACGGATGATGATAATGATGGCATCCAAAGTAAGGACGAGGATATAAATGTTGATGGTGATTATGCCAATGATGATACTGATGGCGATGGTATTCCTGAATATTTAGAGCCTAATGTAGAGGAGGATCCTATTGAAGTATTCAACGTGGTAACACCAAACAATGATGGTGCCCATGATGTGTTGACGATTACAGGTTTAGAAAATTATCCTGATAACTCAATTAGAATTTATAACAGATGGGGTGTTCTGGTCTACAATACACAGGCTTACAACACCGAAGGAAACGTGTTTGACGGAACCTCTCAAGGAAGGGTTACTGTTGATGCAGATAGAAAATTACCGGTAGGTACGTATTTCTATATTCTAGATTACAAAGATGCTCAAGGTGAACAAAAATCACTTTCAGGATACATATACATTAACAGATAGCAGTAATGATGATCCCAAATCTCAGAATAACCGCTTGTAAAATTGGCCTACTATTTGCCGTACTATTTGCGGCAACCGTACAAAATGCCATTGCGCAACAAGACTCTCAGTATACCCAATATATGTATAATACGGTAAGTGTAAACCCTGCCTATGCGGGTTCTCGAGGCCATATAAGTACGGCATTGTTGCACCGTTCGCAATGGGTAGGATTGGATGGGGCCCCTACAACGCAGACATTCAATATACATTCTCCTATTGGATACAGGGGTGTTGGTTTGGGTGCGTCTATTGTAAATGATAAAATCGGGCCTACTTCTGAAACTTACATTGATATAGATTTCTCCTATACCGTTTATACTTCTTCGGAGGGTAGGTTGAGTTTTGGTTTAAAGGGAAGTGCACATTTACTAGACGTTCGTTTTTCGGAATTAAATCAATTTACAACAGATACAAGTTTACAAAATGATATAGAAAATAAGTTCTCGCCCAATATTGGTGCGGGAATCTACTACCATAATGAAAGGTTTTATGCAGGTCTTTCGGTACCTCGTATACTGCAGACACTTCATTTTAAAGATGGGCCAGCACCTTCTACAGCTAAAGAGCAGATGAATTTTTACCTTATTACGGGATATGTATGGGATTTGAACGATAACATAAAGTTCAAGCCCACTTTACTAACAAAATTAGTTACGGGAGCGCCATTGCAAGTAGATGTTTCGGCAAACTTTATGTTTAGCGAGAAATTTATTTTAGGTGCAGCTTACCGCTGGGATGCGGCGTTTAGTGGTATGTTAGGGTTTAATATTTCAAAAAAGTTTTTGATTGGTCTTGCATACGATCGTGAGGTTACTGAACTGGGTAAAGCGGTTTACAATTCAGGTTCTTTTGAGGCCATCTTACGATATGACTTTATAAGCACCAAAGGCAACTTAAAATCACCTCGGTTCTTTTAAACTACTTCCTTTTTAGAAAAAGATTTTAAAATTAAATATTATTTTTTTAGGCTCTAAAATTGATTTTTCTTCACACTTGGTCAATTATAGCGAGTTGCTGTATGCCCTATAAACAGAGGGTGCCATAGGGTATTACCTCTTTCACACCTTATATAGGCCATTTCACAACAAAAGTAAAAACCTAGGAGTTTCTTGCTCTTAATTTGATGGGTCTTTAGCCTTGGGTAAAGTGGTTGATAGAGATGCGCTCAACTGCTAATTTTAACAATATACAGAGCAGATTTTCGTTAAAATAGTTAAATCCAACCAGCCTAGCATATGGACGTCAGACCAAAAATAAATTTAGCGTTTTTTGGAGAATACCCTAAGTATTACGGTGTTCTGCTACTATTCGTTTTATTTATGGGTGAGTCATTATGGGCACAACCTGCAAACGACGCTATAGCGAATGCCACCCCTCTTTCAATAAATGGTTGCTCTGCAGATGCGGCATATAATACTTTAAATGCCACTCCTGACGGGACCATTGGTTCTTGTTGGCCTGCTGGCCCAAACGCTAATGTTTGGTTCAGTTTTGTAGCAAGTGCTACGGGTACAGTGCAGATTAATCTGGATCGTGGCACCATTACTGGCGATATGGCAGGGGATATGCGGTATGCCATGATGGCCCTGTGGGACGCAACGGGTACTACGGAGATTGCTTGTAGTTCCTTCACCGATGTTAGCGATGATATTTCCATATTGCAAAGCGGACTTACCCCGGGCAGTACGTATCTGTTTTCGGTAGATCGTCGTTATGGTACTCCATCAGGGGCGGAGAGTTTCAAATTATGTCTTAGTGACACTCCAACAAATGATTATTTAGAAGGTGCGATAAATATAGATTCCTTTATGAACGGGTGTTCGGCGGATGCGGCTTTTTCAACTTTGGGAGCATCTGCAGATAGGAATGCTGGTTCCTGTTGGGGTACTGGGCCTCATAGAAATGTTTGGTTTGAGGTTACAGCTCCTGCAACAGGAAATATTGAGGTAAAATTAGATACAGGCGATGCTAAAGGAACTGTTCAGACCGCTTATTTGGCCCTGTGGGACAGTACGGGTACTACTGAGTTAGGTTGTAATAGTTATAGAATGGGTCGTGATTATGACGATATTTCCCTTTTGGCAACAGGCTTAACCCCCGGGGATTCATATTACGTTTCAGTAGATAACCGATATATTCATGCCTTAGATACTTTTTCATTGTGTTTAAGTGATCAGGCAACTAATGATTACTATCAAGGTGCAATAGATATAACCGGTTTAATAGGTGGTTGTTCTACAGATGCGGAATATACTACGTTAGGAGCCACTTTTGATAGGAATACCGGTTCGTGCTGGTTAGACTTGGTAAATCACAATAAGTGGTTCAGTTTTGTGGCGCCTCCATCGGGTAAAATAGAAATAAATCTTGATAGAGGAGATACCAAAGGTACCCTTCGCCATGCCTATATGTCCCTTTGGGAAAATGATGGTGTAACCGAACTGGCATGTACTACTTATTCAGATCCAGAAGACGATTTAAGGATACGTCATTGGAGCCTTACACCAGGTGCAACATATTACCTGACCGTAGATAATAGATACATCACTACTACAGATACGTTTACCCTTTGCCTAGATGCTATGGATGGCCCGGATACTGACGGTGACGGAGTAGGGGACGCCGTAGATTTAGATGATGATAATGATGGTATATATGACACTGTAGAAGGTTGTGAGAATACTAATTTGTCCGGTACTGTAGGAATTGGCAATGCCATAACGGACACTACATACTCACTTGTGGGAACTGATGTAACCTATAAGGTAAGCAAACCTGCTAGTACAAATATATATGCTTATGATGCCGGGGCAAATGGCCATGGTATTCGTATAGAAGGTCAAGCTGGAGACACGGGAAGTTTAACTTCAACTTATAGTACACCTATCAAAAACGTCTTTTTTAAAATGACGGATTTTGATAATCAGACACAGATTACGGTAGAAGTCTATGACGAGAATAATGTATTGTATAATTTAGATTTAGAAGGTCTTGTATTGGTCGGTTCGGAAATTACCCAAACAGGGAATGACTTTGCGGCCAGCTCTGCAGATTCTGACGGTAATAACCCTGCGGATGATGCAGCCGGTGCCATTTATTTTTATTTTGAACAAACGGTAAGTAGGGTAGTTTTGACGTATAATCATGTGGTGAACTCTTCTACTCGATTTATTCAACCTACTTTTTGTATTGCGGATTTTGATAATGACGGTATTACCGATCATAAAGATTTAGATAGTGATGGTGACGGTATTCCGGATAATGTAGAAGGTCAGACAACATTGGGGTATACAGTTCTCAACCCAGATGATGCAGCTACCTATCGTGCTAATTTAGGTGTTAATTCAGCATATTTGGGAGGGTTGATTCCAACCAATACAGATACTACGGATAATCCTGATTATCTTGATTTAGATTCGGATAATGAAGGAGGTAATGATATATCCGAGGCAATGATAACGCTCTCTGGAAACGATATAGATAGTGATGGTCTAGATGATAATATGGATGCATTTACTGCTGGCTATGATGATCCAGGAGGAACTATAGATAATCCAATTAGTAATCCAATAGCACTTCCAGATACGGATAATGATGCAAGCAGTGGTGGTGATGTAGATTTTCGCGATGCTTCCGATGACCGAACTGATACGGATAATGATGGTGTGGTCGATGCCGTAGATTTAGATGATGACAATGATGGTATTCCTGATATTCACGAGCAAGGAACCATGTTTGAGTGTTCGGAAACCTTTTTATTAGATGGAGCCCACGCAGTTAACACGCATACTACAAGTCAAATAAATTCAGATTCATCTGGAATCACTTGGAATTTACAAACTTCCGGAGGTGTTACGTTAGATACATCTGTAGACCCTGATTTTAATAACACTGTTGCTTATCCCGTGCCAGCGGAATTTCAAAATGCCCAGACGCATTTTATGATGGCAATGAATACGGATCGTAACGTAGGGCAACATGCAACTTTGACAATTACATTTCCTAATCCGGTTAAGAACCCAACAATGTACTTTGGGAATTTAAAATCTTCTCCAGGAATAGGAAGACGCAGCGTATATTATGAACTGACCAATGTGGGGGTTGATATGGATCTCTTATTTACTGATGGAGATTTTTACGTTGCGGACAATAGAATAGGTACTTCTTTTAACGATACAAGTTTACGTGGAACCGGTTTGGTTCGTTTTAACGGAGTGTTTACCAACCTGACCTTTACTATAGGGCATTTTTCTAATATTAATGAAGATGGTTTAATTCGTACCAATCTTAATCTTGGTTATTATGATTGTGTTGCTACCGGATTTTCTTCAAATGCAGATACAGATAATGATGGAATCGTCAATTCGCTTGATTTAGATAGTGATAACGATGGAATTTATGACGCAGTTGAAGCAGGTCATTCACAATCACATACTAATGGTAGATTAGATGGCGCGGTTGGAGCCGATGGTATTCCTGATGCGGTGCGGTTGACGCCTGATTACTCATCCATTAATTATGATATTGCCGAAAGTACTGACGATGCTGATTTAAATCCTGATTTTCTGGATTTAGATGCTGATGGAGATGGTATTCCAGACAATGTAGAGGCACAGACTTCAAGTGGGTATCTGCCGCCAAATGCAGATAATACAGCTACCTATTTAACGAATAGCGGTGTGAATTCTGCTTATTTAGGTGGATTAAATCCAACAAATACAGACACTACGGATAATCGTGATTATTTAGATTTAGATTCGGATAACGAGGGGGCAAATGATACTATTGAGGCAAGTATCACTTTGTCCAATACTGATATTGATAATGATGGTCTTGATGATGCCATTGATGCGGATACTACAAGTTATGCCGATCCAGGTGGTACTATAGACGATCCAAAGACGGCACCAGTACAACTTCCAGATGAGGACAATGATGTAAATACCGGAGGTGATTTAGACTTTAGGGATGCTACGGATGATCGAGCGGATAATGATTTAGATGGAGTTGCGGATGAGGTAGATTTAGATGATGACAATGATGGTATTTTAGATATTGATGAGAATACTTGCAGCAATATCTCCACGGGACAAAATGTAAGTTCCAATTTAAATACTTTACAAAATTCCAATACGCTATTAGATGCGGGTATTAAGTATCTATTGGATATTCAAAATGTATCCGCAGCCGGTATTCTTACTGGAGTTGCAGTTGACGGTCCTTTTGCAGGGGAAACGATCAATATTTATTTGACCAACACAACCAGCGGAGGTGCAACTCTTAATGATGTTACCGCCGTTTATAATTCTGATTTCACCTATAACGCTGCCGATTCTGCAGCAACGGGCGGTTTAGTAAATAGTGGATTTTATGTATTCTACGGTATTATTGACACGAACGGAAATGGAACTTATGAAGATGGAGTAGATGAGTTATTAGGACCTATAGATCCCTTAGTGGCAAACAGTATTCCTATATCAACTACGTCTGGGCCTTTGTATTTCTACTACAATGATGGAATTTATGGAGATAACTTAGCGAGTGTTGACTACGGAGTAAAAGTAGAAAACTGCGATACGGACGGAGATGGTGTCGTTAATATATTCGATTTAGATGCGGACAATGACGGTATTCCAGATAATGTAGAAGCACAAACAACAATTGGGTACATCGCTCCAAGTGGAGTGGATTCAGACGGCAATGGTTTGGATGATACTTATGAAACTTCTCCAGGTTCAGGAGAAGGAATAACCCCCACTAATACGGACGGAACCGATAATCCTGATTATTTAGATTTAGATTCGGATAACGAGGGGGCAAATGATACCACGGAAGCCGGTATTATCTTAACAGGGAATGATGCTGATAACGATGGATTGGATGATGCTACAGATGCTACGCCAGACTCTACGGATGTTGGCGGAACAATAGATGACCCACTAACGGCACCTATTGTACTTCCAGATCTAGACAATGATGCTTCTACTGGTGGCGATGTTAACTTCAGGGATGCAATTGATGACAGGCCGGATAATGATAATGACGGTATTGTAGATGAGGTAGACATGGACGATGACAATGATGGTATACCTGATATTGAGGAATGTCTTGGTGAGAATCCATCTATGTTAACCTACACCATAGGTTCTGGCCAAACAATTACAAATGCATCGTACGGTTTAAGTGTTACTTCCACAGGTTATCCCATTATTGGAGTAGGAGTTAACGGTATTGGAATGGAAGAAGATGCTCCTGGTCATGAATTTACTTTTGCAGAACCAGTTGGTCGTCTTTCTTTTACCTTAGGAAATGTACATTCCAATAATGAAATTGGAGACTTTCAACTTACGTTGGCAGATGGTACTATTGTTCAAAATGCAGATTTTACGGTAACACATGATCCTGCAGAGGATGTTTACGACTACCAATCTAGAGAGGATAGCGGTAATGCAGATTATGCAATCCATTTAGTAAAAAGAGTAGGGGCTCCATATCCTGCGGGAATTAGATATGTAGATAACGGGCCAGGTACCGGTCAATCTTGGGGTATACTTCTTTTTGAAGGGTATGAACTAAATCCAATCGTAAAAATAGCTTTTAGCCAACATACAGGTCCTAATCTTGGTATGGTAGGTGATTTTGCATCGCTTAGACCAGTAGACTGTGACACGGATGAAGATGGCATATTTAATTATTTTGACCTTGATAGTGATAATGATGGTATTTTTGATGCCGTAGAAGTTGGTCATAGCCAAGCACAAACAAATGGTACTGTAGACGGTGCCACAGGTGCTGACGGTATTCCGGATAGTGTACAATCCGTTGTAGATGATAGACAGGTTAATTACACGTTTTCAGAAAGTGCAGAGGATGTAGATACTATTTATGACTTCTTGGATTTGGATAGTGATGGCGATCTTATTCCAGATAATGTAGAGGCACAAACAACCGTGGGTTATCTTTCTCCAGCAGGAACGGTAGATGCCAATGGTGTGGATACGGCTTATACTTCAGGAATAGTCCCTACGAACACAGATGGTGCGGACAATCCAGATTATTTAGATATCGATTCGGATAATGATGGAATTAGTGATACTACCGAGGCGCGTTTCAGATCAAGTGGTGTAGATAGTGATAATGACGGTTTAGATGATGCTACGGATGCTACATCAGATTACACAGACGTTGGAGGGATTATTGACAATCCACTAACAGCTCCTGAAATTTTACCGGATGTAGATTCAGATGCAACTACAGGTGGTGACGTTGATTTTAGGGATCTTACAGATGACAGACCTGATAATGATAATGACGGTATAGTAGATGATGCAGATTTGGATGATGATAACGACGGTATACTGGATACAGATGAAGGTTGTGGTAATTTCATTATAAACGGTTCTTTTGAGCAAGATGATTTTAGAGATCCAGTTGCTTTTCCTGACGGATTTACTGGTGCAAACGGAACTTTTATCGGTACAACTTATAATACCAATACATTATCTGCTTGGAACTATACACAAAACTTAGATGGTTGGGTAAACAGTGGTTCTTTTGGTTCAGGCACTTTTGCTCCTGCCATTAATGGTTCTCAATACATAGATATTATTGGAAACAATAATGTTACGGGTGGCGTATCTAATGAATTAACACAAACAGTAGATTTAATAGTAGGTCAAAGTTATACTTTCTCATTTTACTGGGGCGAGGATATTGGTCATCTAAGCGGTCAGACCGTAACCTTAGATTTTGATATTATAGATTCTAACAGCATTGCCCTTCTGGATGAAACCCTAACTACCATAGCGACCGGTGAAGTAGGTGGCTATACAGGTCCTAAAAACTGGTTTTATGAAGAACGTACGTTTGTAGCGACGACGACACAAATAACGGTACGGTTTTCGGCCCAACCTTTTGCAACAAATTCGGCTTCAGGAGCGGCGTTGGATTTGGTTAGTCTTAAGTATAGTGCACCAGGAGCATGCAGGGATTCGGATAACGATGGTATACCGGATGCGTTTGATTTGGATAGTGATAATGATGGTATTTATGATGCTGTTGAAGCAGGTCATGACCAGGCACATACAAACGGTGTTCTTGTCGGAGTAACAGGTACGGACGGAATTCCGGATAGCGTTCAATCTATTGTAGATAATAGGGCTGTCAACTATACCTTATCAGAAAGTGCAGATGATACGGATACTATTTTTGATTTCATAGATTTAGATAGTGATGGAGATGGTATTCCAGATAATGTAGAAGCACAGACAACAATTGGTTATATCCCTCCATCGGGAACTATAGATGCCAATGGTGTTGATACGGCTTATACTTTAGGGCTTGTTCCAACGAATACAGATGGCGCGGACAATCCAGATTATTTAGATACGGATTCAGATAATGAAGGTGCCAATGATACCATGGAGGCTAACATTACCTTAACCGGTACGGATTCGGATAATGATGGTTTAGATGATGCTACAGACGCAACAGCAGATTATTCTGATGTAGGCGGTACAATAGATAATCCGCTAACTGGATCAGTAATTTTACCGGATAACGACTCAGATGCAACTACGGGTGGCGATGTAGATTATAGGGATGATGATACGGTTTTATTGCCTTTTACATGTGATGAAAGTTTGTATTTAAGTCAACATGAAACAGCTACGGCAACCACATTTTATGATTTAGAATCATCAACAAATCCCTTTGCTATTTCTCCAGTGGGAGACAATTCTCATGGTATTGAATATAATGCAATGGGGTACAATCCCATAGATGATTTTGTTTATGGAATAGAAGAGAATAGTAATACTTTAATTAAAGTGGCCGCAGATGGTACCACAATACGAATGGGAACTATTACAGGGTTGCCGGTCGATTTATATTCATCGGGGGAAATAGATGACAATGGCAATTACTTTGTTCAAGAAGACGGTCCTTCTTCTATTATATATCAAATTGATATTGTATCGAGAACAGCATCGATCATCAACCTAAGTCAGAGTATTGTTGTAAATGATTTTGCTTACAACATTACGAACAATTTAATTTATGCAGTAATGCAAAACGGAACAGATGCTGGAGCACTGTTGACCATAGATGTTGGAACCGGATTAGTAAATATTATTGGGAGTACAAATAGCTTAACTTTATTTGGAGCCATGTATGCCAGCAGTACAGGCGAAATTTATGGTAATTTAAACACGGGAGGATTTTATCAGTTTGATATTCTAACGGGAGAACGTACACTAATTTCTGCATCAAGTTCAGCATCACACAATGATGGTGCACACTGTGTTACGGCACCTATTGTTTTTGAAGCTAATCTTGCGGTTACCAAAACAGATGGAACCACAACCTATGTTCCGGGAACTAGTACAACATATACCATTGTTGCGACCAATAATGGTCCGTTTGGAGTCGTTGGAGCTTCAGTAACAGATATTCCAACAGGAATACCAGCGGCAAATATATCTTACTCGGCTGTAGCTTCTTCTGGAAGTACAACTGCCCTGTCTGGAACCCAAACGGGAACAATCAGTGATATTGTTAGTTTGCCAGTTGGTGGTACAGTAACATATACGGTAACTGTTAATGTTCCAACAAGTTTTTCAGGAGATTTAACGAATACGGTTACAATAAAAACTCCTGTAAATACCAATGACCCGGACGTTAGTGATAATACGGCCACAGATATTAACACTGCGGCTATTCCAGATATGACTATTGGAGATGCAAGCGCAACGGAAGGTAACGCTGTTTCTTTTCCGGTAACTTTAAGTAATGTAAGCACAACGGATATTACGGTAACGTTTACATTAACCAATGGAACCGCAGGTGATTCAGATTATACTACTACGGATATTCAAGTAACGATACATGCTGGAATAACGACTGTAAATGTAGATGTCCCCACTACGGATGATACTATTGATGAGATAGATGAAGACTTTACCATTGCAATTGCTAGTGTAGATGCGGGTACAGTGGGAGATACATCGGATACCGCAACGGGTACTATTATAGATGACGATGGCTCGCCAATAATTACTATTGATGATGCAAGCGCTACGGAAGGCAGCAACATTTCCTTCCCCGTAACTTTAAGTAATGCCAGTACAACAGATATTACGTTGACGTTTACTTTGACAAACGGTACCGCCGATGACACGGATTATACAACTACGGATATACAGGTTACCATCCCGGCCGGTGCAATTACAATTAATGTAGATGTTCCTACTACAGATGATATTATTGATGAGATAGATGAAGACTTTACAATTGCGATTGCTAGTGTAGATGCTGGTACAGTAGGAGATATATCGGATACCGCCACGGGAACTATCTTAGATGACGATACTTTACCAATAATTAGTATTGACGATGCTACGGCAATAGAAGGTAATGCTATTCCCTTTCCGGTAACGTTAAGCAGTCCTAGTGCAACAGACATTACACTAACATTTACGTTTACTAACGGTAGGGCAAATGATGATGATTATACTTCTACCAATATTCAAGCAACCATTCCGGCAGGCACAACTTCAATAAATGTAGATGTGCCAACTACGGATGATACTTTTGATGAAATAGATGAAGATTTTACTATTTCAATATTAAGCATAGATTCAGGTGTTGTAGGAGATACATCGGATACGGCAACAGGAACTATTATTGATGATGATGACACCATTGATATAGATAGTGATAATGACGGTATTATTGATAGTATAGAGGATTTGAATGCGGATGGTGATAATGACCCATCTACGAACCCTACAAATTCGGATAATGACGCATATCCAGATTATTTAGATATAGATAGTGATAATGATGGTATTCCGGATAATGTGGAGGCCCAGACTACAGCGGGTTATATTGAACCAAGTCTTGTAGATGCTAATAATAACGGATTAGATGATGCCTATGAAAACGGAACAAACTTAGGTTTAATTCCCGTAAATACAGACGGCGAAGATCAACCAGATTATTTAGACTTAGATAGTGATAATGACAATGTTCTAGATGCAATAGAGGCTCATGATCAAAACCAAGATGGTTTGGCAGACGTCACCTTCATTGGTTCGGATAAGGATAACGATGGTCTTGATGATGGCTACGAAGGCCTTGAAACGTTAGATGATGACGTAAATGATGAAATAGACAATCCGTTCGCCACACTTCCAAATACGGATGGTGACGAGGAGTTGGACTACCGTGATATTGATGATGATAATGACGGAATTCCAACGTTGGAAGAAGATACCAATTCAGATGGAAATTACGCTAATGATGATGAGAATAACAATGGTATTCCTAACTATTTAGAAGAGCCTTATACCCCTGTTGAGGTGTTTAATGTGGTAACTCCAAATGGAGATGGAGCACATGATACATTGACGATTACAGGTCTTGAAACAAGACCTAACAATAATATTCAGATTTATAACAGATGGGGAATCTTAGTGTTCAGTAAGGAATCATACGATACCACAACCAATTATTTTGATGGGTATTCAACGGCCAGACTTACCTCTAACAAAGAAGAACGACTACCAAGCGGAACCTATTTTTATATTTTAAATTATGAAGATACAACTGGCGAGAACAAGACACTTTCGGGCTATATCTATCTGAACTAACATCAATTTTTAAATAACGCTAGAATAAAACCCCTGAATTTTAATTCAGGGGTTTTTCGTTTTAAAAATAGGCCGGTTTTAGGAGTTCTATAACTATAATTTATTAAGCTCTTGGCACGATACTAATTGAAAGGTGTTATTTTTGCGGTGGAAGGAGGTTATTTGTTCCCTCCAAAGAAAAATATTGCTATTGAAAGAGGAAGAAGTAATCTTAGTAGATCAAGATAATAATCAAATAGGTACAATGCCAAAAATGGAAGCGCATGAAAAGGCTGTGCTCCATCGTGCATTTTCTGTTTTCGTAATGAATGATAAGGGTGAGACCATGTTACAGCAACGAGCCGCCCACAAATACCATTCGCCCAATTTGTGGACCAACACTTGTTGTAGTCACCAGCGTGTTGGCGAAAGTAACATTCAGGCAGGAAAGAGAAGGTTGCAAGAAGAAATGGGTTTTGTAACCGAGCTTAAAGAGCTGTTTTCTTTTATCTATAAAGCACCTTTTGATAACGGACTTACGGAACATGAGTTTGATCATGTCATGATGGGTAGTTACTCTGGTAAGCCAGAAATTAATCCGGATGAGGTGGCAGATTGGAAATGGATGAAGCCCGAGGCAGTTAAAAAAGATATGGCCCAAAATCCGGATACGTATACGGCTTGGTTCAAGATTATTTTTGAAAAGTTCTACGATCACATAGGTCAAAATTCAACTGAAGATGAAAGTAAAGGTTAGTAGAAAGGCACATTTTAATGCTGCTCATCGTTTGTATCGGAAAGATTGGAGCGATGATAAGAACACTCAGGTCTTCGGTAAATGTAATAATCCCAATTACCACGGTCACAACTATGAATTAATAGTTAGTGTTACTGGAGAAATAGACCCTGAGACTGGTTTTGTAATGGATATGAAAGTCTTAAAAGATTTGATTGTTGAAAAAGTAGAAGATGCTTTGGATCATAAAAATCTTAATGTAGAAGTGCCGGAATTTAAAGACTTGAACCCAACTGCAGAGAATATATCTATTATCATTTGGAATAAATTAAGACCTCATATTAGTGAAACACACACACTAGAGGTCGTATTATATGAAACCCCCCGAAATTTTGTTACCTATTCAGGTTAAAGAGAAAATTAATTAACCATAAACAAACGCAATGCATCCCTTAAAATTCAATCCTATTTTAAAAGAGCGCCTTTGGGGCGGAACCAAACTTAAAGATGTTTTAGGCAAACCAATTGAAAATGATATTACAGGTGAAAGTTGGGAACTCTCAACTGTTCCAGGTGATATTTCTGTGGTTTCCAACGGAAATTTAGCGGGAGCTTCGCTACAGGACCTAATAGAAAAAGACCCGGAGAGTGTATTGGGTAAGAGCGTTTATAAACGTTTTGGAACCGATTTTCCAATTCTAATCAAGTTTATAGATGCTAAACAGGATTTATCCATTCAATTGCACCCTAATGATGAATTGGCTAAAAAGCGTCATAATTCTTTCGGTAAAACTGAAATGTGGTATGTTATGGATGCTGATGATGATGCTAGTCTAATAGTGGGCTTCAACAAAGATGTTAGCAAAGAAGAATATGCAAAAAGTATTGAAAACGATACGCTTTTAGACTTGTTAAACTATGAAAAGGTAAAGGAAGGCGACACCTTTTTTATCAATACAGGAAAGATTCATGCCATAGGTGCAGGGGTTCTTTTGGCCGAAATCCAACAGACATCAGATGTTACGTATCGTGTTTTTGACTTCAACAGAAAGGACAAAAACGGAAATCTTAGAGAGTTGCATACGGAGCAAGCTCTGGATGCAATAGACTATAATAAGAAAGACGATTTTAAAGTTGATTATAAAAACGAAAAGAATACGGTAAATGAAATGGTGGACTGTCCATATTTCAAAACCGACTTCTTGGACTTAAATACAGGTTTATCACAAGATGTAACCGATCGTGATTCGTTTACCATTTTTATGTGTGTAGGTGGTTCGGCTACTATAGCCAATGAAAACGGTTCGGTGGAAATCAAAAAAGGAGAAACTACGCTTTTACCGGCAGTTTCGAATACTATAACAATTACGACCCAAGGAGCAAAGCTACTGGAAGTGACCATCTAATGGATGTGATTACGTTTCGCTTTGTATTTTTTCTGTACAAATTGATTATAAATAGCGTATTTTTGCGTAAAATTTATTGATAATGGCAAGTGTAAAAGAATTAAAGAAGGATATTAATAATGTCTTGGGAGACATCATAGAAGCGGTATACATTGTAGAAGCTGCCAATGCTAACCAAGAGTCTAAAGAAGGCGCAAAGGTTATTGATGAAGCTATCGAGACTTTTGATGTTCTTATTCAGAAAGTAAACCAAAGAGGTGTTGATAACAGAAAGAAACACTTAAATGAAGTTCGTCAAGAATTGGAGACAAAGGCTACTGCTCTTGTTGAAAAGGTGAACAAGTTAGGTTAATCCTTTCAAAAGCTAAATGAAAAAGCCCGCTATTGCGGGCTTTTTTACTTTTTAATAGTTTCTAAATACGTTTTCAATTGCTTGCCGTATTTGGATTCCGATACTTCCGGAGATAGTACGTTATAAATTGAATCAAGATATTTTACGTTGGCATCGGGCACTTCATTAAGTGCTATATAAGGTGCTATGTATGAGTTCTTGTTGTTTATTGCAAAGTTAACGGAGAATGCATAACCGCGTTGTAGGTTACGATCACTCAATGTCTGAACAGAGTCCAATTGTAATGAATCCAAAACATGGTTTGGGTCATTCGCCATTTGAACGATCTCCAAAGTTTTCATATTAAAGCGAGACATTGTTTTTCTATATTCTTCCAATCGTTTTTGACTTTCTGAGCCTGATATTTCCGCATTGGTATCAAAAGTGTTCCAAGACGTATTAATCTTGATTGTACCGGGTTCTCCAAAAAAGGTAATACGATCGTTTACGTCATTGGCATCTTTCTTATTTAAATAGAGATAGAAAATCTCCGGGCTTTCAAGTTCTGTTGTAAATGTAAAATTACCGTCACCTTCTATTTGCAATGAATCTATAGTGGTCAAAACAGAGTCAGGCACGTGCTGAAGGTAGAGTGTACCTTTCTTGAGTCCTTTTACATTTCCGGTTACGGTCATAGTGTTCTTGGTGTCGCCTCCACAAGAAAGCAACAGAAGAGAAATTGTACTTAAAAGAAATATCTTTTTCATGTTCAGTTTTTGGTGGCGCAAATATCTGTAATTTTTTTGGTTTCCTTTAGAAGCTATTTTTGAAATCGATGAGAGGTTATCAAACGGTACTGTATTTTTGTGTTGATATTATGAAAGAATACAGCTCAGATTACGACTAATTGGGGACATGATTCTGCGAATAATTCAATACCTTTTCAATCACTGAATTTTAATAAGAAGTATCACATGAGCGTCGAAAATGAAAAATGGATAGCAGCTATTGCTTCCGCAGATTATGTAAAGAATGGAATGTTAGTAGGCTTGGGTTCAGGCTCTACGGCTGCGTTTATGATAGCCGAACTGGGTAAAAGGGTTGCGGGTGGACTTATAATGAAAGGCATACCCTCTTCAGACGCTACGGCAAAATTGGCCAAGCAGGTAGGTATATCTTTGATTTCTTTGGATGATGCAGGTACTATGGATATCAATATTGATGGGGCCGATGAGTTTGATCCTAAATTTCAGTTGATAAAAGGAGGGGGAGGAGCGTTGCTTAGAGAGAAAATATTGGCTCATAACTCAAGGTTTAACATCATTATAGCAGATTCTGGCAAAAAAGTAAATCGTTTAGGGAAATTCAAACTACCTGTGGAAACCATACCTTTTGCTACGGAGATTATCATTTCCGAATTACACAATATGGATTTGAATCCTCAATTACGTATGAAGAATAATGAGGTTTATAAGACCGATGAGAATAACTGCATAATAGATGTAGATATTTTTGAAAAGGATGATTTACAGGAATTGAACAATCTTCTTATTCAAATCCCAGGTGTGGTGGAAACCGGCCTTTTTTTAACCTCTACGGATATTGTTCTAATGGGGCAAGGGAACAAGGTTGTTACCTTTAAAAAGTAACCGCTCCGTTTTTTAAGGAGAGGTGAAAAAATTGTACAAAAAAGAAATAGATGAAATTCAACATACAAGAGACTTTTAATAAAGAATTGCCGGCCGATCCTATCATGGAGAATAGCAGAAGACAGGTTGAAAAAGCCTGCTTTTCATATGCTACTCCTAAGCAGACGGCCAATCCAAGTATGGTTCATGTATCGCCAGAAATGGCCAATGAACTGGGCTTTTCCAAAGGAGACACTCAAAGTGAGGAATTTCTAAAAATCTTTACGGGTAATAAAGTTATAGACGGAACCACTCCGTATGCCATGTGTTATGGCGGTCATCAGTTTGGTAATTGGGCTGGTCAGTTGGGAGACGGTAGAGCTATTAACTTAACGGAAATAGAACACAACGGGAAACATTGGGCATTGCAATTAAAAGGCGCTGGTGAAACGCCATATTCCAGAACTGCGGACGGACTTGCAGTTTTGCGCTCATCTATTCGGGAATATTTGTGTAGTGAGGCCATGTACCATTTGGGCGTTCCTACAACACGCGCGCTGTCATTAGCGTTAACTGGTGATCAAGTACTTCGTGATGTGCTTTATAACGGGAATGCCGCTTATGAGAAAGGCGCGGTCGTTAGCCGTATAGCACCTTCTTTTCTCCGTTTCGGAAACTATCAGATTTTTGCTGCGCGGGAAGATACCGCAACCATGAGAACGTTGGTAGACTATACTATAAAACACTTTTTTCCAGAGTTAGGGGAGCCATCCAAAGACACGTATGCTCAATTTTTTCAAGCTGTGGCAGATGCTACTTTGGAGATGTTGGTACACTGGCAGCGCGTAGGTTTTGTCCACGGTGTTATGAATACAGACAATCTTTCCATTCTTGGTTTGACCATAGATTACGGCCCCTACGGTTGGCTAGAAGGTTATGACCACGGATGGACGCCAAACACTACAGACCGCCAGCATAGTAGATACCGGTACGGGAATCAACCTAATATTGGGTTGTGGAATTTATACCAATTGGCCAATGCTATTTTTCCGTTGGTAGAAGAAGCGGAACCTTTGGAGAATGTTTTAGAAGGTTTCAAAACGAAGTTCGAGGAGAAGTATTTGGTTATGATGAAGTCTAAAATCGGACTTTATGAAAAGGATGATTTGGACCAACAATTGATAAACGATTTAGAAGAAAATCTACAGCTCACCGAAACCGATATGACTTTGTTCTTTCGAAATTTAGCCGATATTAAAAAGGATGCTGGTAATGTAGATTCATTTTTAAAAATTGTTGGGGAAGCCTTTTATGCTCCAGATGAAGTAAAAGGCGAAGTTTTGGATAAATGGGCGCTTTGGTTTACGACCTATCAAAATCGATTGAAAAAAGAAACTCTTGCAGATGCCGAAAGAAAGGCAAAAATGAATGCGGTAAATCCCAAATACGTGCTGCGTAATTATATGGCGCAATTGGCCATTGATGAAGCTGATAAAGGGGATTATGCTCTAATTGATTTATTGTTTGTACTGTTGAAAAAACCGTATGATGAGCAACCAGAGAATGAAAAATGGTTTGCCAAACGCCCAGATTGGGCGCGTAACAAAGTAGGTTGCTCCATGTTGTCTTGTAGTTCGTAAAATGAAATTTATGGCAGAGAATACATCTAAAACCCAAATTGGGTTGGGTATGGCCGCTTTGGGCCGTCCGGAATATATAAATATTGATGCTGGCGACAGGGATAAGTCCGAAGTTGCTTTTAGGGCCAATGCCTTAAAAGTGTTGGATGAGGCCTATGAGAAAGGCGTACGTTATTTTGATACCGCTCCATCTTACGGAAAAGGTGAAGAGTTTTTGAAAGCTTGGCACGATAGCCGAGAACATACAGATGTAGTCCTGGGAACCAAATGGGGCTATACCTATGTTGCCAATTGGGAACTGGGCTATGATGGTCCTCATGAAGTAAAAGAACACTCTCTGGAAAAGCTAACGGAGCAATGGCAAGTTTCTAAAGAGCTACTTCCTTCTTTGGAATACTATCAAATTCATTCCGCGACTTTTGAAAGTGGCGTGCTTCAGAATAAATCGGTATTAGAAAAATTGCTGGACATAAAAAGAACGACTGGACTCAAAATTGGGATTTCTACAAGTGGCCCTAATCAAAAGGAGGTTATAGAAAATGCACTTCAGATAAGAATAGATGGCGAGGTGGTTTTTGACAGTTTTCAAGTTACTTTTAATATGCTGGAACAAGCGGTCTTGCCTGTTTTACGGGATATTAATTTACAAGGCAAAAAACTGATAGTCAAAGAAGCTATGGCAAACGGGCGAGTTTTTAAAAATGAAAAATATGCCCATTACCAATCTTTATACACTAGGTTGCAGACTTTGGCGGAAAAGCACCAAGTAGGAGTGGATGCCATTGCGCTTCGTTATGTTATGGATGCTGTTCAACCGGACTATGTGTTGAGCGGTGCAGCAGATATTATTCAGTTAGAACAAAATTTAAAAGCGAATTCTTTCACTTTAAATGAAGAAGAACTGGCAGAACTTACCAAGGAAAAAGTAAACTCCAAAGTATATTGGGAGGAACGCAGTCAGTTGAGTTGGGATTGATTTTTTTAAGTATACTTTAGTCCACCTATAAAGCCGAAGCAACTTCCATCAAATAAGCACACAGCAGTGCGCCACCGGTACCTACAACATAACCAAAAACAGCTAGAAGCACCCCAACGGAAGTCAATGATGGGTGAAATTCCGCAGCTACAACAGGAGCCGAAGCGGCACCACCTACATTAGCTTGGCTACCTACCGCTAAAAAGAAAAAAGGTGCTTTGATAAGTTTTGCTACAAGGATCAATAGTCCTGCATGAATGGAAATCCAAATAAAACCAATGGCAATCAATCCAGGGTTTTCAAGTACCTTCCCTAGGTCCATTTTCATACCTATGGTCGCTACAAGAAGATAAATAAACATTCCGCCAATTTTACTGGCACCGGCACCTTCATAGTTTTTAGCTTTGGTAAATGATAGGGCTATACCAGCTGCTGTGGCAATCACCACCATCCAAAAGAAACTGGAACCCAAGAAAGATAGGAAGCTTTTTTGATCACGAACGCTTTCAAAAGAATTCGTTAACATGTCACTAATGTTATTCCCAAAGAAATGCGCGATACCCGTTGTCGTAAACGCAAAGCAAAGCATCATCATATAATCTTTTAAAGTAGGTACACGGGTTATTTTTTCAGCAAAAGCGGTCACCTTAACTTTAAGGGTTTCAATAGCAGAAGTATCGGCCTTAAGCCATTTGTCAATTTGTTTTGTACGGCCAACACCTAATAGAATAATGGCCATCCAAATATTAGCGACAACAATATCTACCAGCACCATAGCGCCATATTTTTCAGGATTGTATTTGAATATTTCGTACATGGCCGCTTGGTTGGCGCCACCACCAATCCAGCTGCCGGCAATAGTAGAAAGCCCCCTCCATATAGCGTCAAAATCATTTCCACCTACGGTATCGGGAGAAAAAATAGAGACGATTAAAATAGCAATTGGACCGCCAATAATAATACCAACACTACCCGTTAAAAACATAATCAATGCTTTTGAGCCTAAGTTAGCGATTGCTTTTAAATCGATACTCAGGGTCATGAGTACCAAGGCCGCAGGTAGTAAATACCTGCTTGCTACATAATACAGATTGGAAGTGTGGGTAATGACTTCGCCTGCATCGTTTACGGTTTCCCATTTTTCGGCAACAATACCTGTGGAGGCCAATATACCGGGTAGTAAATAACACATGAGTACGCCGGGCACAATACCGTAAAATTTACTCCAGAAACCTGTTTTTTGAGATGAGCCATAAAAAATAAAGCCTAAGCATAGTGCTAATAGTCCAAAAACAACGGTATCATCGGTTATTAACGGGGTAGGTAATAAAGGTTCGGTCATATGATTTGTGGGTGCTTTTCCTCAAATATAATCAAATTACCAGATGCTTTTTAATATAGTCTGCCACACCATTTTCTATATTGGGTAGAGTTACGGCATCGGCAATGGCTTTTACTTCTTCTCGGGCATTGCCCACGGCAACGCCATGCCCGCTGTATTGTAGCATTTCAATATCATTGTAATTATCCCCAAAAGAGATTACATCGGTTAATGATTCATCTTCTTGTAACAAAGATTTTATGGCAGAAAGCTTTGAAACAGATTTAGGAGCTACTTCAATTAAGGTGTCGTTTGAGCGGTACAAGTTGAGGTGGTCGCCCAATTGTTCATCTAAAATGGGGTAGAGGGCATCCGCATTTTCTTTGGTACTCATAAGCATAATCTTGTGCGCACCTATATTTCTGTTTTTCCAGTCGGAAAGCGTCTCGGCCGTAGGTCTAAAAATGGGTGTGGTTTTCGTATATTTTATCTCCTTTTGAACTCTCTCGGAATCCATTTCTACATACCATTCATTGTTGTAATATAGGCCGAGTTTGGTTTCGTTAGCCTCCGCCAGCTCATAGATGAGTTGAAGGTGTTCCGTGCCAATATGTACTGAAGACAGTTCTTTCTCGCCATCTAATACTAAAGCACCGTTATAGCAGATAATAGGTTGTTCCTCAATACCTAAATCTTGTTGAAGGTAGGTCATGGCACTGGGCATACGAGCCGATACTAAAATGACCTTTACTTGCGGTTTTAATCGATTTATTTCGGTAATCGTGAAATCGGAAACATCACTTTTTGTGGTTAATAAAGTGCCATCTAAGTCTGAGCAGAGTATTTTGTAATTCAAGTTATTTGGTTTAAAAGTTTGTTATGGTTTTGGTTTTAATTCCCTTGTCTAAATTTTTTGGTTTTCTTCTTGTCCGGATTTTTAAACAAGCGTTTAAAGAAGCCATCTCGTTTAACCGGTTCACAGTCCAACATCTCTAAAGTAGCTGGATTGGGACGTTTAAACTGGGCTTGGGTAATTTCATTATAGTATGGATGTTTGTTCATCTCCTGCATCCATTTGGCAAATATAGGAAGAGCAGCGTTAGCTCCTTGTCCTAGACTGGTACTTCTAAATCCAATTTCATGATTGTCAAGTCCCACCCATGTTACGTGAACGAGCTTTGGCATAATCGCCACAAACCAGGCATCTTTATTGTTTTGGGTAGTTCCGGTTTTACCCGCAATAGCATTGTTCAGTTTATATGTTGTGCGGATTCTAGAGGCCGTACCTTTATCAATAGTACCTTTCATCATTTCCACCATAATTTGCCTTGTTTCTTCGGAAAAAGCTGTTTTTTTAGCTCTTTTGGGTTCAAATTTGGTTAAAACGGAGTCTTTTCTGTTTGTTATTACATTGATGAGATAGGGGTAAACTGCTTTGCCATTGTTTACATAACCGGCATAAGCACCTGCCAATTCATTCAGGTAAATTTCTCCTGTACCTAAAGCTAATGAGGGTTGCTCCGGTAATTTGGAAAATATACCCATATTTTTAGCCATAGTAATGACATTTTGAATTCCTGCTTTTTCCAAGACTTTTACCGCAACCGTATTTACGGAATGGCTTAGTGCCTCTTCCATAGAATAGTTAAGATAGGCCTCGTCTTTCTTCCCGGAGTTACTGGGAGACCATCCTTTTAAATTTTCATATTCCACTTCTTCCGCAGAGAAATACGTACAGGGTAAAGTACCTGTTTCCAAAGCAGCGGTATACACAATAGGTTTAAAGGTAGAACCCACTTGGCGCTTACTTTGTGCCACGTGGTCATATTTAAAATGTTCAAAATCTACGCCTCCGATCCAAGTTTTAACCGCGCCTGTTTTAGGGTCAATCCCTAAAGAACCAGTGTTCAGGAATTTCATGTAGTGGGTAATACTGTCTATGGAGCTGCCTTGAACGGTCTTTTCTCCTCCCCAATCCCTTAGAACCAATTCTTTTTTCACACTCAAGGAATCCATGATTTTCTCATGCTCCAAGCCTTGCTTCTTTAGTTTTTTATAAACATCCGAGTTTTTAACTACTTTTTGGATCAACTTTTTATTTGTGCTCCATGGTGCATTTTTTCCATAACTTTTTTCAAAACTACTTTGGAGCGATGTCATGTGCTCGCGCATGGCCTCTTCTGCCCAGAACTGCATGTTGTAATCTAGGGTGGTGTAGACTTTTAAACCAGAAGTATAGATATTATATTCATTGCCTTCCTCTTTCTGCTTTTCATTCCATTTTAGTAGTTGTTTTCTAACTTCCTCACGAAAATAAGGAGCTAGTCCAGCATTGCTATCAAAATCGCGATAGTCCAGTTTTAGGGGTACGTCTGTAATACTATCTTTTTGTTCCGCGGAAATATATTCGTTGTTTGCCATGGCCAGAAGCACTAGGTTTCTACGGGTCAAACTCCTTTCGGGAAAAATACGAGGGTTATAGCCATAGGTTGCTTTCAGCATTCCAACCAAAACCGCACCCTCTTCTACGGACAGGTCTTTGGCCTGTTTATTGAAAAATTTAAGCGAGGCACTTTCAATCCCAAAAGTATTGTCTCCAAAGGAAACGGTATTCAGGTAATGCGTAAGGATTTCATCTTTGGAGTATATGCCCTCTAGCCGGGAAGCAATGAACATCTCTTTTATTTTATCGACTACAATGTTTGCTTTTTTTCTGTCCCTCCGGGGATATAAATTTTTGGCAAGTTGTTGCGTTAAGGTACTTCCGCCACCTGCGGACTGGTCCTGCATAAGTATGGTCTTTACAGCTACACGGCCTAAACTTTGGTAGTCAATACCAGTGTGCTCATAAAAACGTTCATCTTCAATAGCTACCAACGCGTTGAGTACATTTTTGGGAATGGCTTCAAAAGCAATGGGTTGCCTATCATATAAATAAAATTTGCCAATAAGAACGCTATCCGCAGTGTACACTTCCGAAGCTCTTTGGTACTGAAAATCGGACAGCTCTTCCTTGCCTGGAATCTTGCCCCAAGCTCCCCAATAAATACTAATGATAAATAGAAAAAAGAAAGCGACTAACGCAAGTAAGGCTAGTATGGCGTATCTTAATATTGGAGACTTTATTTTTTTTAAAATCAAATCGATGAATTTTAGGTGTGCAATATCAAATTAAAAATCGAAACCCTTGAGTTTCTTAACAATAGATTAAACTTCAATTTTCTACTTTTGCGGCTAAATTTATTTCATGCGAAAAATAGTATTCTTTCTGTTCTTAATAACAACACTTTCTAACGCAAATGATGGCGAATGGTCCAAAACAGGACACCGCACAGTGGGCGAAGTGGCGCAACATCACCTTTCAAAAAAAGCCAGAAAGGCCCTTAAAAAGTTATTGAACGGAGAAAGCCTTGCTTATGTATCTACGTTTGCGGATGATATAAAAGCCGACAGGGCGTACAAAGAATTTAGTGCTTGGCATTACGTGAATATTCCTGAAGGAAAGGATTATTCTGATATTGAGCCCAATAAAAATGGAGACCTTATTACGGGTATCAATAAATGCATTGAAATAATTAAAGACGAGAACAGTAAAAAGGAGGATAAAGTCTTCTACCTAAAAATGCTGGTACATTTAATAGGTGACCTCCACCAACCAATGCATGTAGGTCGTTTTGAGGATAAAGGAGGTAATGATATTCAGCTACAATGGTTTAACGAGGGTACCAACCTGCATAGAGTGTGGGATTCTAATATGATCAATACTTATGGTATGAGTTATACGGAACTAGCGTCTAGTTTGCCTCAACTTTCTAAAGAGCAGGTAAAGTTTATTCAGCAAGGAACAGTTCTGGAATGGGTTGAAGAATCTCAAGAAATCGCAAGTAAGTTGTACGACTCTGTTGAAACAGGTGAGAAATTATATTACCGCTACAGTTATGATTGGTGGGGAACCGTTGAAACCCAATTACAAAAAGGAGGTTTACGCTTGGCGAAGGTCTTGAACGAACTTTTCTAATTTCCGCTTATAAGTTTTTTATCGCTTAGAAATCTTGTTCATGGATATATGGCGCTGCCGTGAACTTTTAAATCGATTTCCGTTAACTGTATTCAATTTGGAATGTTTTGTGTTTCTACCTTGAACCCTTTGGCGCCACATTCTAAAACTACTGGGCTTTAAATGGTATCGCATAAGCTCAATAGTTTCCTGTTCCGAAATCTGAAACTGAAAGGTTATAGCATCAAAAGGAGTGCGGTCTTCCCAAGCCATTTCTATAATTCGGTCTAACTCTCTTTCCGTAAATATCTTTTTCATAGCACTACAAAAGTAATATGGGAAAAATAAAGAAATGAACTCATTAGAACTAAAAATTAGGAATCTTAACGAGATTATACATTTTTAGATAGAAGTGGATGTTATATTAGAGTAGATGGTTGCGAGGACATTAGTTGGCACCCGACGGCTAAAGGCAGTGATCTTCTCATAAGTAAGGGGTAAAAAAANATAC
>NZ_RCNR01000055.1 GCF_009725985.1 Zobellia amurskyensis | reverse complement strand
GATTAATTTCTTAAGTCGGTAATTTCAAATTGAACCCCATACAATAACACTAAACACTTAAAAAATGAGAAGCAAAATTGTTGCAGGAAACTGGAAAATGAATAAAAACTTGGCCGAAACGGAAGCTTTGTTGACTGAGTTAGCGGCTAAGTTGCCAGATACAACGGCTGAAGTTATGGTTGCGCCAACTTACGTAAACTTGGCATCTGCGGTTAGAACTTTAGAATCTTCGGCTATAGAAGTTATTGCTCAGAATATGCATTTTGCTGAAAACGGAGCATATACAGGTGAGATTTCTGCAGATATGTTGTTGAGTATTGGCATAGATACCGCAATTATAGGTCACTCAGAAAGAAGAGCTTATTTTGGTGAGACTGATGAGATTTTGGCTAAAAAAGTCGTTACGGCTTTGGCTAAGAACATTCGTGTAATGTTCTGTTTTGGTGAGGAGCTTGAAGATAGAAAATCTGATAACCACTTCAAAGTAGTTGAGAGCCAACTGAAAAATGCGCTTTTCTCTTTAGAAGCAGCTGATTGGAGTAAAATAGTTTTGGCTTATGAGCCAGTTTGGGCAATTGGTACAGGAGAAACGGCTTCGCCGGAACAAGCACAGGAAATGCATGCTTTTATCCGTAAGACCATTACAGACGCTTATGACGCTTCAATAGCCAATAATGTATCTATACTTTATGGAGGAAGTGTTAAGCCTGCTAATGCGGTAGAGATTTTTGGTAAGCCAGATGTAGACGGTGGTCTTATTGGTGGAGCCTCATTGGTTGCAGATGATTTTGTTGCCATTATAAAAGCTATCTAAATTTAGATTGTAATAGTATTTTGAAAGCCCTTTCCCAATCTATGGAAAGGGTTATTCATTTAGCAGTGTAAAACAAAGGTATAAGTAGATAAAACCTAAGTAGGTTTTTGTAAGTTATGGGAGGTAAACCCGACCAACAATCCGTCAAAAAATAATAAAATGTCCAACACTATATATATTGAATACAATTTCTCCGTAACCCCGTTGCAACCAGGGTCGGATATTTTAATTGCTGAGCTTGGCGAGGTTGGTTTTGAGAGTTTTGTTGAAAATGAAGAAGGGGTGTTGGCTTATATTCAACAAGATGACTGGAACGAGAATATTCTTGAAACAGTGGAAATTCTGGAGAATGAACTGTTCAAAGTAAATTTTACGCTAAAAGAAATAGAACAGGAAAACTGGAACGCTACTTGGGAAAAGAATTTTGAAGCCATTCAAGTTGCAGACCAGTGTGTTGTTCGTGCGCCTTTTCATGAAAAGCCCAATGTGCAATATGATATTGTTATTGAGCCTAAAATGAGCTTTGGTACGGGACATCATGAAACTACCCATATGATGCTTCAATTTATTTTAGAAAATGATTTTGAAGGGAAGAGCGTTTTGGATATGGGCAGCGGTACTGGGGTCTTGGCTATTCTGGCAGCTATGAAAAACGCTGACCATATTGATGCTATTGATATTGATAATTGGTGTTATTTGAACGCAAAGGAAAACGTAGAGCGTAATAATTGCGGGCATATTTCCGTTTACGAAGGCGATTCATCACTGTTGGGAACCCAAAAATATGATACTGTCTTAGCTAATATCAATAGAAACATTTTGTTGGCTGATATACCGGTTTATGCGGAAAATTTAAAGGAAAACGGAACCCTTTTCTTGAGCGGATTCTATGAGGAAGATATTCCCTTAATTTCAGAAACATGCCTGAAATCAGGGTTAAAGTTTGAAAAAAATCTGCAAAAAAATAATTGGGTTGCGGTAAAATATGTATTTTAGAAGAGTATACTATTTAAATTGATTACTATGAGTTTCAAAGAAAAAGTATCGGAAGAACTACTTTTAGAAGAAGAGGTTGCAAAACAAAATGAAATCATTGTTTTTAATGATGACGTTAATACTTTTGACCACGTCATAGAAACCTTGGTTGATGTGTGTGATCATACACCTGTTCAAGCGGAGCAATGTTCCCTTATTGTACACTACAATGGTAAGTGCACAGTAAAAACAGGTGATTATAAAGATTTAGAGCCACGTTGTAGTAAATTACTGGAGGCAGGTCTTAGTGCAGAAATTGTTTAATAAATTTCTACTAAGCTTTTAATGTGGTAGTTTGTTTCTAAGTAAGCCGTAAGCGAATGTGCCTAGTGTTGCTGCCGCTATAACAATGAGCATACTAAAGAACCCAGCTCCCAAAAGTATGTACATAGGGCCAGGGCATGCACCCGCTAGCGCCCATCCTAGTCCAAAAATAGTTCCGCCTAAAATGTAGCGGGTAAAGCTTTTGTCTTTTGGTGGAAGATTAATTTCTTTCCCTTCAATACTCTTTACACTGAATTTTTTAATTGCCCAAACGGAAATGGCACCAAGTACTACTGCAGAGCCAATTATTCCGTACATGTGAAATGACTGAAACTTGAACATTTCAAATATTCGGTACCAAGACACGGCTTCCGATTTAACGAGAACAATACCAAAAAATATACCTACAAGTAAGAATTTTAGAAATTTCATGCTTAAAAAATTAGGGGTAATAGAAAGTGTGTCATTATAAGTCCTCCAACAAAAAAGCCTATAACGGCTATCAATGAAGGTAATTGAAGGTTGCTTAGGCCGGTTATAGCGTGCCCGGACGTACATCCTCCGGCGTAGCGCGTACCAAAGCCCACAAGAAAGCCTGCAGCAATTAGTATAGCCAATCCTTTAAGGGAAAGTGCGTTGCTCCAATCATATATTTCGCCAGGTAATATAGAAGCACCTGCATTTTCAAAACCCAATTCTTTTAGGTCGGAGATTGTTTGTGGATTAAGGTTGATTGCAGAACCGTCCGAAAGAAAGTTAACGGCAATAAATCCGCCAATAATAGCACCAAGTACTACAGTAAGGTTCCATCGTTGCGCTTTCCAATCAAACTTGAAAAAATCGGAATATTTTCCAGCCCCTCCAATACTACAAAAAGTTCTTAGGTTAGAAGACATGCCAAAAGTCTTTCCAAAATAGATGAGAAAAACCATCACCAAGGTGATTAATGGACCAGAAACGTACCATGGCCAGGGTTGAAGTATGCTATCCATATTAAAAATTTGTACAAATGTAAAGCTAAAGCGTTTAGGGTAGTGTAATAGATGTTACATTGGACCAAGTTGGTAAAATGGAAGTAGCTATAAAAATAAAACCCCTAGAAACGGGTGTTTCAAGGGGTTTTGAAGTGATCCTGACAAGATTCGAACTTGTAACCTTCTGATTCGTAGTCAGATGCGCTATCCAGTTGCGCCACAGGACCAATAAAAAGTATTCTGTTAGATTTTCCAAAAGGGAAATAAAAAGGAACTTATTACAGCCAGCTTTTTATCTAACGGGGTGCAAATATATTTCTTTTTACATTTACGGCAAAATATAAGTTACATATTAAATGGATTTAAAAACCTTTATTAGAGATATTGACAATTTTCCGAAGGAAGGAGTCGTCTTTAAAGATATAACACCGCTGTTGGCAAATGCCCAGGCCATGCAATATACATTAGATAAACTTCTTGAAATGGTGGGTGATGTTCCTATAGATAAAGTAGTAGGAATGGAAAGCCGCGGATTTTTTTTCGCACCTCTTTTGGCGCAAAAACTAAATGCCGGGTTCGTTCCCGTACGTAAGCCAAACAAATTACCTGCAGCAAAAACCAGTCAGACTTATGATTTGGAATACGGTACCGATACCTTAGAGATTCATAGCGATGCAATTCTCGCTGGAGAAAAAATACTCGTGCATGATGATGTGCTGGCTACAGGTGGCACAGCAAAAGCTACATGCGATTTAATAAAGCGTCTGGGCGGTGAAATAGTCCAATGTAATTTTTTAATTGAACTCGACTTTTTAAACGGAAGGCATAAATTAGGTGATATTCCTATGAGGGCTCTTTTGAATTATTAGTCCAATGCCCGGGTGGTAACAAAATAGCGCCAGCCAATTAAAGCCATCTGAAATTTTGAAGCCTTAGAAAGGTCTAGACCTTTTTTAGAAAAGGAGGGGAGTAGTAATTGGTTTACTTTGGCAAGAAATTTAAAAAATGCTTTTTTCATCTGCTAGTTTATCTCATCTACTAACTTATTGAAAATAAAGTAAAAGACCGTCATATGACGGTCTTTTTATTATATAGGCCTATATGATTTAACTTACGCTACTATCGTGATCAGCGATACTAGGAGTAGCAACAGAAGTTTAGCAAGTGTAATCATAATTGGAGGTTTTAAGGTTAATAGATAGTTGTTAATAATCGATTATCCAATCAAGATAATTAAAAGAAACAGGCATTTCCTAATGATTTTATGCGAATTATTCAATTTAAATACGATTTTATAAGTCTGTTAACGAGTTTGGTGTATAATTTGAAAATTATATCTTCAACAATGTTGCTAATCGTAATTAAAAATAAAGTTTACTATGTTAATATGTAACATGTGAAGGAGGGTTTTGAGAAGCATTTTCTTTTTTAAGCATAGTTTTGGTCTGAAATTGGTGCTTTTTGAGCAAAACCATTCTCGTCTTGCTGTTTTTTCATTGCTAAAGACACTTCGGTAACTTGCTAAGAATGGCATCAATAAGTTAAAATGTTCATATATCTTTGTTCTATAATTCCCTGAAACCAGTACATGCAGAATCTTCTTTTTATTGTTTTAGGCCTTATTCTTCTGATAGCGGGTGGAAATTGGCTTTTAAAATCCGCTGTGGCTCTTTCTTTGCGACTGAACATTCCAAAAATTGTTATCGGTATGACGGTGGTTTCTTTTGCTACGTCTGCTCCAGAGCTCATTGTAAGTATTAAGGCTGCTTTAGACGGTTTTCCGGATTTAGCGTTAGGCAATGTGGTTGGGTCCAATATTGCTAACCTAGGTTTGGTGTTGGCTATAACTGTACTTATGGGAAGTATAGATGTACGTAGAACTTTTTACACCACAGATTGGCCTGTTATGATGGCCGCTTCATTGCTCTTTTTCGGGTTTATTTTCTTTGACGGGGAATTACAACAGTACGAAGGTATAATTATGGTGGTAGCGTTGTTCTTGTTTTTGGTCTACTTGCTCCGTTTTCAAAAACAGGCCGTTGAAGACGAAGCTCCTGAAGATGATATGCCGTTACCTTTGTATAAATTGGTCCTATTTTTAGGGCTTGGTGGTACGGCGCTGTGGGGAGGTTCAGAGTTACTTATTAGCGGTGCGGTAGGTTTGGCTACATTATATGGTGTTAGTGAGCGTATAATTGCTGTGACGGTAGTTTCCATTGGAACAAGCATACCGGAATTGGCTGCATCTGTAATCGCAGTTATTAAAAAAGAAAAAGCAATCTCTTTAGGTAACCTTCTTGGGTCCAATATTTTTAATCTTCTAGCGGTATTGGGAATCACGTCCATAATCACCCCCATTAAAGTGGTGGATGAAGGGTTGTTGAGTAATGATATTTTTTGGATGCTGGGTATTTCTTTCCTTGTTCTTCCCTTGGTATTCATTCCTAAGGGCTTACGTTTGGGGTGGCGAGATGGGCTGATTTTGTTAGCCTGTTATATCACCTTTGTCTATATTACCGTTTCGTAAATCTCTTTTGTAGTTCTTGTTGGCTTGTTTACAATTCCCTAAAGATTTCTATATCCAATGGTATTGATATGGTAACTTTCTTTAACACTTGGCTAATATGAGTTTTGTTGTTTTAGTGTCAACTTAAAAACCACTAAAATGAAAAAAATGAAATTTTTGTCAATGGCGGGATTCTCCCTCTTAACCTTGTTCACTTCTTGCGATAAGTTAGATGATTTTATCGGAGGAGGGCGCCAAGACAAAGAGCGTAAAGAGCCATTGGTAATAGCGCACAGAGGAGCACAGTCTATTTACCCTGAACATACCTTAAAGGCTTACGCGAAAGCTATTGAAATGGGAGCGGACTATATTGAGCCAGATTTGGTGATGACCAAAGATAGCTTCTTGGTTGCAAGGCACGAGCCATTTATCTCGGGTACCACCAATGTTGCTGATTTACCGGAGTTTGCCGATTTAAAAACTACCAAAAACCTGGACGGAAAGGAAATAACGGATTGGTTTGTTTCCGATTTTACCTTGGAGCAAATCAAGAAATTAAAAGCCAAACAAGCACGTTCTGATCGCTCCAATAGTTTTGATGGAATGTTTGAAATTCCAACGTTTGAGGAAATCATCAACTTGGCAAAATCAAGAAAAACTACAAAAGGAGAAAAAGTGGGATTGTATCCAGAAATGAAACACCCCTATTTCCATAACTTAATGGGGCTGGCAATTGAAGATGCTTTGTTGGAGAAATTATCCGAAGCAAAGTTGAATTCCTATCATTCGCCCGTATTTGTACAATGTTTTGAGGTAGCTCCGTTGCAGTACATCAATTCAAAATCAGATGTTAAGTTAGTTCAGCTAATATCAACCTATAATGTAAATGCAGATGGTACGTTAGATTTTAATGTTCCTGAGGGCGATTTTATTTCGTATGCCGCGCCTTTTGATTTTTATGCCAATGGCGATGCTAGAACCTATGAGTATTTCTCTACGGAAGAAGGGATGCGTTTTGCGTCTGCTTATGCAGATGGTATAGGTCCTTGGAAACCGTTCGTAATTTCCTTTGCCAAAGATGAAAGTGGAGCGATTTCTGTTTTGCCGAAGACCGATTTTATTGAGCTAGCTCATAAATATGATTTGGATGTGCATCCATATACTTTTAGAAACGAAGATGAGAAGTGGAGCAATGGCAATGCTGAAGCAGAATACCATTTGTTTTTTGATGCAGGTGTAGACGGTGTCTTTACGGATTATACAGATGAAGCTGTAAATGCGGTACAAACTTGGGATGGCGCTGAGAAAAAATAACTTTCTTGGTTCGTAACTGGATATAAAAAAAACGCCGAACCAATTGGTTCGGCGTTTTACATTATGTCAACAACAAAAAATCTTTATAATTAAATCTTAGCAGATTTAACTGTTTTGATGATTCTACCAGCAATCTTGTATGGATCACCGTTAGAAGCAGGTCTTCTATCTTCTAACCAGCCTTTCCAGCCTTGCTCTACTGTAATAATTGGAATACGGATAGAGGCACCTCTATCGGAAATACCAAAGCTAAAGTCGTGGATAGAAGCAGTTTCGTGAAGACCGGTTAAACGTTGGTCGTTAAACTCACCATATACAGCAATGTGTTCTTTTACCACTGGACGGAAAGCTTCACATATTTTCTCATACGTAGCTTTGTCACCACATGTTCTTAATACTTCATTGGAGAAGTTGGCATGCATACCAGAACCGTTCCAGTCCATATCTTTTCCTAATGGTTTTGGGTGGTATTCAATATAGTAACCGTGTTGTTCGGTCAATCTGTCTAAAAGGTATCTAGCTACCCAAATTTCATCTCCTGCTTTTTTAGCACCTTTAGCGAATAATTGAAACTCCCATTGTCCAGAAGCAACCTCTTGGTTAATTCCTTCAAAGTTCAATCCAGCATCGATACAAAGATCAGCGTGCTCTTCTACGATATCTCTACCGTGTGTATTTTTACCACCTACTGAACAGTAGTACATTCCCTGTGGAGCAGGGTAGCCACCAATAGGGAAACCTAAAGGAAGTTGAGTAGCGGTGTCCATAATAAAGTATTCTTGTTCAAAACCGAACCAGAAATCATTATCATCATCATCAATAGTTGCTCTACCGTTAGATACGTGAGGAGTGCCATCAGCATTTAAGACCTCGGTCATTACTAAATAAGCATCTCTACGTGCAGGGTCAGGGTAAATGGCAACTGGTTTTAACAAGCAATCTGAAGAACCACCTTCTGCTTGTCTTGTTGAACTTCCATCAAAAGACCACATTTCACAATCTTCCAATTTACCTCCAAAATCGTTTACAACTTTAGTCTTGCTGCGCATGTTCTGTGTAGGGAAATATCCATCCAACCAGATGTACTCTAATTTAGTTTTGCTCATAATTACGGTAATTAATTTTAATTTAAAGACAAACAAAAATATGTTTTTTACTGAATTATACTAATTTTTAGGGGGGTAAATATGAAAAAAATGAGTATTATTTAAGATAGCCCTAAATTTAACAGGGTATTTTGTGGTAAGTTGATTATTTTAAGTTTTTATTATTAAATCGTTAATCCTTATTTTAGCCGTTCAAAATAAAGTAAAAATATGTCTAGACAGCGATTTGATGCTATTGCCGAGAGTAGAAAGAGAGACCGTGTAAGTGTTGATGAAAAAGGACGTAGGTCAGAGCTTTTTGCGAACAATGTGTTCAATAACGAGCGCATGTTACAGTACCTTACCAAGGATGCTTTGGCAAGTGTGCAAGGCGCTATTTTTTCTGGATCAAAAATCGATAGGAAAATTGCGGACCAAGTAGCTGAGGCCATGAAAGGATGGGCAATTGAAATGGGTGCTACGCACTATACACACTGGTTTCAGCCACTTACGGGAGCCACAGCGGAGAAGCATGATGCTTTCTTTGATTTGATGCCAGATGGTAGGGCTTTGGAGAAGTTTGGGGGCGGGCAATTGGTTCAGCAAGAACCTGATGCGTCTAGCTTTCCTAGTGGTGGTATCCGTAATACTTTTGAAGCAAGAGGGTACACGGCATGGGATCCTACAAGTCCGGCATTTGTGTATGATACAACCTTATGTATACCCACAATATTTGTTTCCTATACGGGTGAGGCTTTGGATAATAAAGCACCTTTGCTGCGTGCACTAAGTGCGGTTGATGAAGCGGCAACTGCTGTGGCAAGATATTTTGATAAAACCGTAGTAAAAGTTAACGCCACCTTGGGTTGGGAACAGGAATATTTCCTGATAGATAAGGAGCTTGCTTTTTCTAGAATAGATATCAGTTTAACAGGGCGTACCCTTGTTGGTCATTCGGCGGCAAAGGGGCAGCAGTTAGATGACCATTACTTTGGGGTGATACCGTTACGGGCTATCAATTTTATGAAAGAATTGGAGGTGGAGTGTATGCGCCTTGGTATTCCGGTAAAAACAAGACATAATGAGGTTGCTCCCAATCAGTTTGAATTGGCTCCTGTTTTTGAAGAGGCTAATTTGGCGGTTGATCATAACTTGCTTTTAATGGATGTGATGGATCGTATTGCGGACAAACATCACCTTAAGGTCCTTTTTCATGAAAAACCATTTGCGGATATTAATGGTTCGGGCAAACACAACAATTGGTCTTTAGCTACAGATACGGGTGTGAACTTGTTAAGTCCAGGTTCTACTCCCATGAAAAACCTACAATTTCTAACGTTCTTTATAAATACTATAAAAGCTGTTGATACATATGAGGAGTTGCTGAGGTCCTCTATAGCATCGGCCAGTAACGATCATAGGTTGGGAGCTAACGAAGCGCCGCCGGCTATCTTGTCCATATTCGTTGGTAAGCAATTAAGTAGTGTTTTGGATGAGTTGGAAGGCGTGTCCAAAGGAAAATTGTCGCCAGAGGAAAAAACAGAACTGAAACTAAATGTAGTAGGTAAGATACCTGAAATTTTATTGGATAATACGGATCGTAACCGTACTTCACCTTTTGCTTTTACAGGGAATAAATTTGAAATGCGGGGCGTTGGTTCAAAGACCAACTGTGCAAAACCCATGACTATCTTAAATACAATTGTTGCCAAACAACTACAGGAATTTAAAAAAGAGGTAGACGGATTGGTAGATAAAAAGAGCCTTAAGAAAGATGAGGCTGTTTTTAATGTATTGCGAGAATATATAAAAACCTCAAAGCGCATTCGTTTTGACGGTGATGGTTATAGTGATGAATGGGAAAAAGAAGCAAAACGAAGAAAGTTAAGTAACAACAAGAATACGCCACAAGCGTTACAGGTTTTGACCTCAAAAGAAAGTTTGGACCTTTTTGAGTCTATGGGGGTTATGAGCGAAAAAGAGGTTGCGGCAAGACAGGAAGTTGAGCTAGAGGCCTATATTTTGCATATCCAGATTGAGGGTAGGGTGTTTAATGAATTGGTTTATAACCATATTATTCCATCTGTAATTGAATATCAAAATATTTTGATTAAAAATGTTTTGGGTCTAAAAGAAATATATGGTGCCGTACATAGAAAGTTAACGGATGGCCAGTCAGGTATTATTGAGCTGATAGCCGAACATATTACCGAGCTAAAAAAGCAGACCGATGCCATGACCGATGCTAGGAGGAAAGCGAATAAACTTACGGATACCCATAAAAAAGCCTTTGCTTACAGTGATAATGTAAAGCCCTATTTTGATGAAATACGGATGCACTGCGATAAATTGGAAAGATTAGTGGATAATCGTTTTTGGCCGTTGACCAAGTATCACGAGTTGTTGTCCATTAAGTAGGTATAATAGTTATTTGTGTACAAGTAAAATTAGAGGTGCATTAGCCCAAAGGCCTAAATATTGGTCAAAGTGATGTAAGGCGGTGGTAAAAAGGTATACTAAGTAAGGAATATTATAAATATTCTCAAGATGCAAAGTACCTTAAAAAAATACCTTTTTACCCTCCTTTTTTTATTTTCAATTTCTCTATTCTCTCAGGGCGCGTGGACAAAAGCAAAAAACGAAGCTTACGTTCAACTATCTTATTATAATATAGCCGGTTATTCCGGTATCTATGGAAATCCTGATTATAGAACGGAACGTAAAATTACCGACAATACACTTCAGCTTTTTGGTGAATATGGTATTTCTGATAAGACTACGGTTCTCTTAAGTCTACCTATAAAAATGATTAAGGCGGGTGATTTGGTGTCGTCGGTAGCAGGTGTGCCCATTACATCCGATGGTTCTGAAACTGCCTTGGGTAATTTGGTGGTGGGTGTAAAACATCAACTTTATAATAACAAATGGGTGATTTCCGGACAGCTTAATGTTGAGGCCAACACAGGAAATTATTTTGAAGCTTCTGGACTAAGAAGTGGTTATGACACGTTTACATTATCTCCAAAATTAAATATTGGTAGAGGATATGATAACTTCTTTGTGCAAGCATCTACAGGAGTGGATATCCGTTTTAATGATTATAGTTCAAATTTTAGGGCTGGTGCCGAAGCTGGGGTGAAACCTATAAAAAGACTGTGGTTAATTGGTTTCCTTGATTTTTCCACTTCTTTTGAAAACGGGGATGTTGAACTGCCCGAAGCTAATTTGGCTACAGGATTGTATCTGAATGATCAAGAGTATGTAGCCTATGGTATAAAGGGAATTGTAGAAATTACAGGAAAATTTGGAGTGCTAGCTAGCTATACTTCAGCTATTTCAGGAACCAATGTTCCAAAGAGGGCTGTTATTGGCGGAGGTATTTATCATAAATTCTAATCGATTTAAGAACTTTTAGAAAGTTTTTTTTGTCAAGCGAGGATTATTCAACGAATACCTTATTTTTGCCAAAAAGCCGCAATAATGAGTTCGTCTACTAGTGAAAGATATAGCCAAAGAGGGGTTTCGGCCTCAAAAGAAGATGTGCACAATGCAATAAAGAACATTGATAAAGGACTCTTTCCAAAGGCGTTCTGTAAGATTGTCCCAGATTATTTAACGAACGATGATGAGTATTGTTTGGTGATGCATGCAGATGGTGCGGGAACAAAATCTTCGTTGGCCTATATGTACTGGAAGGAAACAGGCGATCTATCGGTTTGGAAAGGCATTGCACAAGATGCACTTATTATGAACATAGATGATCTTATCTGTGTTGGGGCTACTGATAATATTATGCTTTCCTCTACAATTGGACGTAACAAAAACTTAATTCCGGGTGAAGTAATATCGGAAATAATAAATGGTACTGAAGAATTAATTTCAGATCTGGCATCTCATGGATTAACCATCCGTTCTACGGGTGGAGAAACGGCAGATGTGGGCGATTTGGTACGTACTATTATCGTAGACTCTACGGTTACGGCTCGCTTAAAGAAAAAAGATGTTATAGATAATGCTAATATAAAAGCGGGAGATGTAATAGTTGGTTTAGCTTCATTTGGTCAGGCTACCTATGAAAAAGAATATAATGGAGGTATGGGCAGTAATGGTCTTACTTCTGCTAGACATGATGTTTTTTCTAAATACCTTGCAGAGAAATACCCAGAAAGCTTTGATGCTTCCGTGCCGGATGATTTAGTGTATTCAGGTAATACTAAATTAACGGACAAAGTTGATGGGAACGTACCATTGGATGCGGGTAAGCTGGTATTATCTCCAACCCGAACGTACGCACCTATCGTAAAGAAAATCTTAAGTAAGTATACTTCCGAAGATATTCATGGTATGGTACACTGCAGTGGCGGTGCGCAGACCAAAATTCTACATTTTATAGATGAGCTTCATATAATAAAGGATAATCTTTTTCCTGTTCCACCACTTTTTAAACTGATCCAAGAGCAATCCGGCACCGATTGGAAAGAGATGTACCAAGTTTTTAATTGTGGTCATCGTCTTGAAATTTATACCAGTGAAGCCGTAGCTAAAGATCTTATAGCTATTTCAGAAAGTTTTAGTGTAGATGCTCAAATTGTAGGTAGGGTAGAGGCTAGTGCCTCTAAAAAACTGACGATAGAGAGTACTTATGGCAAGTTTGTTTATTAAGGTATACGAATCGTTTCAATACTTCGTTTTCTTTAGTAAACAGTAGTACTATGGAGAGAAAACAATTCTTAAAAACCTTAGGGGCTAGCGCTGCATTTGCTCTTGCTTTTCCGTGCTTACATGGTTGTTCTAATGATAGCGAAACGGATGAAGATGCAGAGGGAAACACCCCTGTGCCTACAGAAGTGGATTTTACCATAGATTTAGATGACCCATTATATGCCAAACTCGCCAATAACGGGGAATTTGTGTTGAAAAATTTAGTGGTTATAGTCAGGAATTTAGAGGGAGAATTTGTTGCTGCTAGCCAAGTTTGCAGCCATCAAGGTTATGAGGAAGTTCGTTTTGTTGATATTGATGGTGGTATTTTTTATTGTGATGTACACGGATCTCGTTTTGAGCAAAATGGGGAGCCAAAGAATAAGGTAGATAGTGAGCCTGCAAAGGCATTGAAGATTTTTAAGACACAACTAACCGATAATATGTTGCGCATATTTGAATAAGTGGCATTGATTTTGCCTTTTGCATATTATGAAAAAGCTTTTTATCTTATTTTTTTTAATGTTGGCTACTTCGCTTTCCGCCCAGCAATGGGGAGAAAACTTTGCGGATGTATTAGCGTTGGCAAAAAAAGATGATAAAACTATATTGTTAGTTTTTTCGGGTTCGGATTGGTGCGCTCCTTGCATTAAATTAGATAAGGCTATTTGGCAATCTGAAGAATTTAAACAATTTTCTAGGCAAAATTTAATTACTTATAAAGCCGATTTCCCAAGGAAAAAAGCGAATAGGCTATCCGATAATCTTACCGAACAAAATAATAAGTTAGCAGAAAAATATAATCCTCAAGGTCATTTTCCATTAGTGGTATTACTGGATGGTAACGGGGGCGTTCTCGGGCAAACAGGTTATCTTAAGCTTACTCCCGAGGCATATGTAACCCACTTAAAATCTTTTCTGGAGTGAGGAAATATGCTTATATCATATCTTTTTTTTGTCTTTTGAGTGGTTTTGCACAGGAGAAAAAATTGGTTACCGTACATAAAGCTATGGAGCTTATGGGTACCCGGTTTGATATAACCGTTGTGTCAAGTAATGAAGATTTGGGCTATATAAATATTGAAGAGGCAACTGCTGAAATTGTTCGGATAGAAGAAATGATTTCTGCATGGAACCCAGATTCAGAGACTTCTTTGATAAATAAAAATGCGGGTATAAAACCAGTAAAAGTCAGTCAAGAGTTATATATGTTGATTGAGCGGGCCAAACAGATTTCAGAAATCACGGATGGCGCGTTCGATATTTCCTTTGCTTCTATGGATGTCATTTGGAAGTTTGATGGTTCCATGGCTAAAATTCCTAGCCCGGAAGAAATTAGTGCATCCATAAAGAATGTGGGGTATGAAAAAATTGTTTTGAACCCAATTGATAGAACAGTGTATTTGAGTCAAAAGGATATGAAAATATCGTTTGGGGCTATTGGTAAAGGATATGCGGCAGATAAGGCAAAGGAACTTTTAGTGTCTAAACAGGTTTTGGGCGGGATTATAAATGCGGCAGGAGACCTTACTACTTGGGGAACTAAAGCAACGGGTGAAAAATGGTTGATCGGGATTGCTAATCCGTTAAGTGAGGAAAAGATTTTTCCTTGGTTGCCTGTTGTGGAGTCATCGGTGGCAACATCAGGAAATTCTGAAAAATTTGTCATTTTTGATGGGGTTAAATATTCACATATTCTTGATCCTAGAACGGGATATCCCACCACGGGAATTAATAGTGTTACCATTTTTGCAAAAAGTGCGGAATTGTGTGATGCCTTGGCAACCGCTGTCTATATTATGGGTAAAGAAGATGGTCTTGCGCTAATAAATCAATTGGGTGGTACTGAGGTTATTCTGGTAGATGCCAATAATAAGGTGTATAAGAGTAGTGGTATACTATTGAATGAAGAGCCTTAAATATTTGAATTTTTATTCCCGTAAAATAAAGTAGGACACCTTCGTTTTTTTTTTTTTTTAATTACTTTCAATAGATTTCGAGTTCCGATAGAGTTGTTTTGATAAATAAAAAGTATTATTTACCTACTACATTTCAATACAACAGCCCCAGTAAAAAGAATGTTCCAGTCTTTTTTGTGTAAATAATAGCAAGGCGGCAAAAAGGAAAATGCACTATTTTTAGATAAAGTAAGCTTTTTATCAAAAGAAACGGATATCAATAAATGTACAAATTTGTCGTAAATTCGCGGCACAAGTGATGTAAGATAATGATAGATAAACTTAATATTGTTAAGCAGCGTTTTGATGAGGTTTCTGACCTTATTATTCAACCCGATATTATTTCGGACCAGAAGCGCTATGTTGAATTAACCAAAGAATATTCCGATTTAAAGGAGCTTGTAGCTAAACGTGATCAATACGTTGCGCTTATGAGTAATATTGAAGAAGCGGAAGAAATTATAGCGGATGGTAGTGATGCCGAGATGGTAGAAATGGCCAAAATGCAGTTGGAGGAAGCTAAAGGAGGTTTGCCTCAGATAGAAGAAGAGATAAAATTAATGCTTATACCAAAGGACCCTGAAGACGCCAAAGATGTGGTAGTGGAGATAAGGGCCGGAACGGGTGGTGACGAAGCTAGTATTTTTGCTGGAGATCTTTTCCGTATGTATACGAAGTACTGCGAAAGCAAAGGTTGGAAGACCAATGTTATTGATTTAAGTGAAGGAACCAGTGGTGGTTATAAAGAAATTCAGTTTGAAGTAACCGGTAAGGATGTTTATGGAACCCTTAAGTTTGAGGCAGGAGTGCACCGTGTACAACGTGTGCCACAGACGGAAACACAGGGTAGGGTTCATACCAGTGCAGCAACAGTAATGGTGCTTCCTGAAGCTGAGGATTTTGATGTACAGATTGATCCTAAAGATGTTCGAATAGATTTCTTCTGTTCTTCGGGTCCGGGTGGTCAGTCCGTAAACACTACGTATTCAGCTGTACGTTTAACGCATATCCCAACGGGATTGGTAGCGCAATGTCAAGATCAAAAATCTCAACATAAGAATAAAGACAAGGCTTTTAGGGTGTTGCGTTCACGTTTGTATGATCAAGAACTTGCTAAAAAGCAAGAAGAAGATGCCGCTAAACGTAATTCGCAGGTAAGTAGTGGAGACCGTTCCGCTAAAATTAGAACTTACAATTATCCTCAAGGACGTGTAACCGATCACCGTATTGGGTTAACACTATATGATTTGCAGAATATTATTGATGGTGATGTTCAAAAAATTATTGATGAGCTTAGTTTTGTAGAAAACACCGAAAAACTGAAAGAGGCCTCCGAGATTTTTTAATTTACCGGAAGTTTTATAAACTATAATTTTATAGCCGTAGCTTCTCTATGACTACAGAACAACTTGTTGCCCAGATTAGAAAGAAAAAATCGTTTCTATGTATTGGACTTGATACCGATTTAGAAAAGATTCCGCCACATTTATTAGAGGAAGAAGACCCAATATTCGCTTTTAATAAGGCTATTATTGATACTACGCATGATATTTGTGTGTCCTATAAACCTAATATTGCTTTTTATGAAGCGTACGGTATCAAAGGCTGGCAGTCATTGGAGAAAACTATTGCATATATCAATGCCAATTATCCTGAGATATTTACAATTGCAGATGCAAAGCGTGGTGATATAGGTAATACATCTACGCGCTATGCGAAAGCATTTTTTGAAGATTTAGAATTTGATTCGGTTACGATAGCCCCGTATATGGGTAAAGATTCCGTTGAGCCATTTCTGGCTTTTAAAGATAAGCATACCATATTATTGGCATTAACATCAAATGTTGGTGCTTTTGATTTTCAAACGAAACTAATAGACGGTAAGGAGTTGTATAAAACAGTGCTGGAAACTTCAAAAACCTACAGAAATTCTGAAAACCTGATGTACGTAGTGGGAGCTACAAAAGCAGAGTATTTCAAAGATATCCGAAAAATAATTCCAAATAGTTTTTTGTTGGTGCCAGGTGTTGGCGCGCAGGGAGGAAGTTTAAAGGATGTTTGTGAAAACGGGATGAGTGAAAACGTAGGTCTTCTTGTAAATTCGTCCAGAGGTATTATCTACGCCTCAAGGGGTGTGGATTTTGCAGACGCAGCAAGACATAAAGCCTTGGAGTTACAAAGTCAAATGGCTGAACTTTTATAATTTCCGAAGAAATTATTTCATCATATTTTCCAAAACTCTTTGAATCTTCTCAGCTTTCTGCTCAAAAAATTCTACCAACTTAGCATCAGTATATTTCATATCATTGGCTTTGTTCAAAAAGATTTGATATTGATACTCCAAAAGTGAAATCGCATTTCTATTTGAAGCGATTGGGGTAACTGATCCTACTTTACAATATTGGTTTTCCATGACTTTAATTCCTTTACTACAAATATACGGACGGAATTTATGTTTGGATCTCGATAATCGCTGTATATAGCAAAAATTAAGTTGAATTGATGATTAATTAACAATTACCAAATACAATGCTTGCGAATCTGTTTTAAGACTTGTTAATAACTCTTTTTTTCTTGCGCTTCTGTTAAATAGTTTTTCGTTAAAATGATAAGATATTAACAATGCTTCTTAAGCCCTATAGGTGGTTATAAATTAGATTCTTAATATTATTCAGTTTTTCTTGAATTTTTCGTTTTCTACCCGCTTTGTGAATTATATTTTTTGATACTCGATAAAATGGATCAAAAGATTTAATACATTGCAAGATTCCCTAATGAGAGAAAACGAGAGAACACTTTGTTGAATTATGTAACATATCTAAATCAAGAATCAGATTCTTGGGTCACCTTCGTGCATGGAGCTGGAGGTAGTTCTTCTATTTGGTACAAGCAGCTAAGAGAGTTTAAAAAGCACTTTAATGTTTTGCTGCTAGACCTTAGGGGGCATGGTGATTCACAACCAGGTCTTAAAGACGCCTTTGATGATAAGTATACCTTTGATTATATCACAGAGGATATCTTAGAAGTACTGGATTTTCTTAAAATTCAAAAATCACATTTCATAGGTATTTCCCTGGGTACGGTACTTATCAGGAACCTAGCTGAGAAATACCCCGGTCGTGTAGAAAGTATGGTTTTGGGCGGTGCTATTATAAGATTGGATATGCGCTTTAGGATTTTAATGGGCTTTGGCGGTCTGTTTAAATCATTGGTGCCTTATATATGGCTATACAAGCTGTTTACTTTTGCGATTATGCCAGATGGCAATCATAAGGAGTCCAGGTTGCTTTTTGTAAGAGAAGCAAAGAGAATGTATCAAAAAGAATTTGTGAGGTGGTATAAAATGGGGTCTCAAATAAATAGACTTTTACGCTTTTTTAGAGCAGGAGACATCAATATACCTACACTCTATGTTATGGGAGGTGAAGATTATCTTTTTCTTCCTTCTGTAAAGAAAATGGTTCAAAAACAATCGCAATCTAGTTTATTGACTATTGAGCACTGTGGTCATGTGGTAAACGTAGAACAGCCCCAACTTTTCAATCGGTTTGTTATAGACTTTGTTGCTGACGTAGATAGAGGGTAGTATCCTGTTATTTAGTAAATAAGATTTTTCCTACTTAAAGATATTCTTTTAATGTAAGAATAAGACATTAAAAAACCGGTGCTCCCACCGGTTTTAAACTAACTAACTCAAAAATTACTAACTCAAAAAATTCAGTATCACAATCTCTAATGTATATGTATCAACAAGGTCTTAGAGATTGGTAGTCGGTAAAGACTACTTATAAATTTAACGGGTTAATTTTCAAGTTATTGTAATGTTAATACAAAATATTTACATTTAATCTTGTAAGCTAAAAACGCGCTTTAAAAGGTCGGTTGTTCTAGAAGTAGCGTTGTTTCTTATTTCTTTTTCTTCTACTGCTATCATGGTGTATACACCATTAAGTGCTTCTTGGGTAACGTAGTCCGTAAGGTCAGGATTTACCTTCTTTGTGAGCGGTATATTATTGTACTTTGTAATAAGGTTACTCCAGATTTTATCCGCACCAACTTTACTAAAGGAGTTTTTTATAACCGGATTAAATTTAGCGTATAGTTGTGTTTGTGTTGCTGAGGTAAGATATTGGGTAGCGGCATTGTCGCTTCCTAATAAAATATTCTTTGCATCACTAAAAGTAATACCCTTAACAGCATCAACAAAAATAGGTGTGGCTTCACCTACAGCGTCTTCAGCAGCTCTGTTTAGAACTTTAAGTCCTTCATCGGCCAAACTTCCCAGTCCAATATCACGTAAGGTTTTGTCTACCTTTTGAAGTTCTTCGGGTAAAAGTATTTTTACGGCTTCATTTTTTAAAAACCCATCTTCTTGGGTAAGTTTGCTTACTTGGCTTTGAATACCCTTGTCCAATGCTTGTCTTAGACCGGCAGCAATTTGGTCATTTCCTAGAGCGGCTTCACCTTGAGGTAATTGATTTACGACTTGTTGGAGTTCATGACATGAAGTTAAACTCAATGCAAGAAATAGTATAATTATTTTTTTCATAGCTTATTTTTAAGTTAGGTAAGAAAGAATAAATACGAGCGGTCTAGATGTTAATAGTCAGTATCAACTAAGAACGCAGCAGGCTTCTTCCTGTGTTGTAAAATATATTACGAAAAAATCACGGTCTTATTGTTGTAGACCATAGTCTTTCTAAGGATATGTAATTTAACCGCTCTTGAAAGCACAATTTTTTCTAGATCACGACCTTTGGCAATAAAGTCTTTGATGCTGTGAGCATGGGTTACCGTTGTGACATCTTGCTCTATAATGGGGCCTGCATCTAGCTCTTCCGTAACGTAGTGGCTAGTGGCTCCAATAATCTTCACACCACGTTTAAATGCCGCATGGTAAGGTTTGGCACCTGCAAATGCCGGTAAAAAAGAGTGGTGTATATTAATAATACGATTTGGGAAATTGCTTATGATTTTAGGACTAACAATTTGCATGTATCTTGCTAAAACAATAAAATCAACATTGTATTCCTTTAAAAGTGCCAATTGCTTAGCCTCGGCTTCCGCTTTAGTGTCTTTTGTAACCGGAATGTGATAGTAGGGAATATTAAATTGGTCGGCAATAAATTTAAGGTCCGGATGGTTACTGATGATAAAAGGAATTTCAACTTCAAGTTCGCTAGAATTAAACCTACTTAAAAGGTCATAAAGGCAGTGGTTGTATTTAGATACAAAAAGTGCCATTTTAGGTTTTACACCTGCTTCGTGCATGCTCCATTGCATATTGTACCTATCGGCAAGTTCATGCTGGAATTCTTGTTTGAAGGTTTCGGTGGAAAAGTCTGAATTTTCGAAATCACTGTCCAACCGCATGAAAAATACGTCGGTTTCTTTATCAACATGTTGATCCAGGTAAACGATATTTCCCTTATGCTGATGTATAAAATTGGTGGTAACACTTATGATTCCCGCTTGATCGGGACAATGTATAAGGATAGTTGTTTTCAAAATAGATAATTTAAAATCCAAAATTAGAACTTTAAACTAACAATTTTAGTATAACATAAATTTTAAAACAAAAATGAAGGGTAGGATATTTAATTGAAATAATTAGAGCCGCCATCAGGAAAAGAACCTCGCCATTTTTTAAATGAACGTCTGAAACTCTTTACTTCCTTTCTTAGAAGGTTCAGGTATTCTTTTTCTTTTACACCGTCATTTTCCAAACCGTTGCAATATGAGCTTATATTGCGAATCATTATATTTATAAAGCTAGCGCTTTTCATTCGTTCAATATGGCAACCACTTATTTCTGCAGATGCAATTTTTTTAGGAATGAGAATGGCGTCCGTAAGTAAAGAGTCAGCTATGCTATCTCTATGGCTGTTAGATTGATAGAGTTTTAAAAGGTCTTTGTTCAAAGAAACATACGAAGCAATTTCCCTGCTCATATGGCAGAGCTCTAGGGCTTTTTTATAAACCGGTAAGTCACGAAGGTTCTTGTAAGACATTTTTCTTTAACTAGCAATTTGGATTAATAAAGTTACGGCCAGTTTTCAAATTTTACCTTTGGAATCAAAAGTGATTTCATATATTAGCTTTGGATAACAAGCTATTTTTAAATTTTAGGCTCGAAAATGAATATAGACGATTTAAACTGGAAAATACTAAACCGTCTTCAGGCAAATGCTCGCGAAACTTATGCCGATATTGGTAGGCAAGTTGGTCTTACGGCGCCTGCTGTTGCGGAACGTATAAAGAAAATGGAAGACCTTGGAATTATAGAGGGGTATCTAACTAAAGTTTCCCATGCCAAGACCGGGCATCATTTAAAAGCCATAATAACCCTGCGTGCTTTTATGGGTAAGCTGAAACCTTTTCTGGAGGCGGTAAAGACCTATAAAGAAGTGGTAAACTGTTATCGTATAACAGGGAACGAGAATATTGTAATGGAGGTTGTTCTAAAAGATCAGTTTCATTTAGAGCGATTTATAGATAAGCTAATACAGTATGGAGAGACACGCACCCATATTATACTATCAAATGTAGTATCAAGCGCACCAATAGGTAAGAACCCGTTTTGAAAGGAAGATAGATAGGAATCCAGATGTTTGATATTTTTAAATAAGTACAAAGAACTCGTAAAGAGTTTCTTATATTTAGCTTTCTGGTTACGCTATAGAAAATGAAAATATTAGGCTTTTTATTGGTGCTTTTGTCGTCTTATGGGCTGCTGGGCCAGATAAGTGTTGATGTTGCCAATTACTCGGTAGAGAAATTGGTGAAAGATGTTCTTATTAATAGTAATTGCGCCGAAACTGCTAATTATACATCTGCAACCGGAACTACGGAAGGTTTAAACGGTATAGGATATTTTGAGGCCAATGGTTCAGACTTTCCTTATGAAGAGGGTATTGTGCTCAGTACAGGGCAGGCCAAGTTTGCCGAGGGCCCCAACGACGATATTCACGATGCAGGTAGCAAAGAGTGGGTAGGCGATGCCGATTTAAAGGCTATAACGGGATCAGACATACTGTTTAACGCTTCCTATATTCAATTTGATTTTGTTCCGCATACCAACCATATAAGTTTTAACTTCTTGTTCGCCTCAGAAGAATATCAAGAAAATTTTCAATGTACGTTCGGAGATGTTTTTGCTTTTATCTTGACGGATTCAAATGGGGTTTCTACAAACTTGGCGATAATTCCTAATAGCAAGCTGCCGGTTAGCGTAACTACGATAAGGCCCGGGGTTGAGGGAGAGTGCGTAGGTCGAAACTTACCTTATTTTGATAAGATTAACGGTGATGATTCAGCAATATCCTTTCATGGCCAGACTACCAGTTTAACCGCAGAATCTCCTGTGGTACCTGGGGATTCTTATACCATAAAATTAGTGATAGCGGATAATCGTGATTCACAAGTGGATTCAGCTGTTTTTTTGGAAGCGGGCAGCTTTAACTTGGGTTATGATTTAGGAGAGGATAGAACCGTGGCAAATGGGAATCCAGCATGTATAACTGAGACTATAGCTTTAGATGCTACTGTTGGGGGTGTAGTTGATTACAAATGGTACAAAGATAATGTGGAAATTATAGGTTGGTCAGGAATCTCTAAAGTAGATGTGGTTGACAGTGGTGAATACCGCGTAGAACTCGTTTTTTCCGAGTCGTGTGTTGCTTCGGGAACTTTATCGGCGGAATTTATTCCTGCACCTGTAATTGTACAAGCCCCTGACCCATTGGTTTTTTGTGACGTAGATGGCAGCGCGGGTGAGATTGTGAATCTTACGGTTAATGATGAATCAATATTGGGAGGGCAGGATTCGGTAATTTATGGAGTCACATATTATCTGTCGTCAGAAGATGCCGCGGCTTTTGAAAATGCTATTGAAAACCCTGAAGCCTTTGAATTGAAAAATGCATCGGAGACTATCTATGCCAGAATATCATCAGGAAATAGTTGTTATGAAATCACGCCTTTTGAGGTGAAGTTGTTGGGGCTAGACTTTCAGTCTGAGCTTCAGGAGGAGTATATTCTTTGCGTAGATGCCATTGGCAAAACAATTGATCCATTGCCGCTTTTGAATACTGGGCTATCAATTGCAGACTATGAGTTTACTTGGTATAAAGAAAGTATTTCTCCGGAAAATGAAATAGTTGGGGCAACAGATGCTTCATATAGTGCAAACGAAGAGGGGGCGTATATAATCAATCTTAAAAATAGAGAATTGGGTTGTTCATTTTCTCTGTCTACCCAAGTAGTTACTTCACATCAACCCAATGTATTTGAAGTGGCCTTTGTTTCTGACCCTTTTACGGATAACAATACAATAGATATTATTGCAGAAGGAGATGGTACTTACCTCTATAGTGTTGATGATGCTAATTTTTCTTCAGAAAATAGATTTGAGAATTTAACGGCTGGGGAGCATACGGCTTATGTTACTGATATTTATAATTGCAGTACGCTTTCGGAAGAATTTGTAGTAGTAGATTTTCCAAGATTTTTTACCCCTAATGGAGATGGGGTTAATGATGTGTGGTCTATAGTTGGTTTTCCTCAAATAGAAGATGCGGACGTAAGTATCTATAATCAGTATGGTATGCTGTTGCATCAATTAAATGGAAATATTGGTTGGGACGGTACTTTTAATGGTAAAATTGCTCCATCTAGTGATTATTGGTTTAGGGTTGATTACACCAAAGATGGGGAGCGAAAGGAGTTTAAAAGCCATTTTTCCCTAAAAAGATAGTGGACTTGCTTCTCGTTTAGAAACGCTATGATTTCTTTTTAAATTATGTTTTTCATATTTTTCAATATGAAGTGTATAAAAAACACAAACTTTCTGTACAAGAACGCTCTCTAATTGTTAATTTTAATTCATGGACTTGGATAAAATAAATGAGTACGCTCAAATTGCAATTGATAAAGCAGTTTTTTACATACCTCGTATTTTCTTGGCGGGACTTATCTTATGGATTGGCTTCAAGATTGCTAAAAAAATAGTTGAACTTGTTAAGAAAGCCTTGGAGAAAACCGGCTTTTCGGAAACACTACGCCCTTTCTTGTCTTCAATAGTAGGGGTGCTTTTAAAAGGTACGGTATTGTTTGTTATAGCAACCGTTCTTGGTGCTGATCTTACGGGTCTTTTTGCTATACTTGCCGCAGCCGCTTTTGCAGTGGGTATGGCTTTACAGGGTAGCTTGGGTAATTTTGCCTCGGGTATATTAATTCTGACACTTAAGCCTTTTAAGGTAGCTGACTGGATCCAAGTTGATGATAAGTTCGGTAGAGTAGTGGAGATTGGTATTTTTAGTACAGATGTGCTTACCCCTGGTAATAAAATATTGATTATCCCCAACTCAATGATTACTGAGTCTGTAGTGACGAATTATTCTGAAAAAGGGATGATTAGGTTGGAACTAGAGGTAACTATGCCTTACGAAGAGAGTTTTCCAAAGGTAAAACAGGTCTTAGAGCAAGCCTTAAAAGAAGTGTCAAAAATACTCCCGGAACCTTCTCCGGAAATTGGAATTTTAGATTTTGATTCACATAGTGTTCAGTTGATCGTGAGGCCGTTCGTGTTGCCAGATGATTTTTGGGAGGTGACTTTTAATGCAAACAAGGCGATTAAAAAAGCCTTTAGTTCGCACGATATTAAAGTGGCTTACTCAGAAGGTGTGGAAATCGGTAAAATAGGTGAGTAGTTTTATCCTGACCAATAATTTTGCTATGCGGGAAGCAAAGATTTTTTAAACCTATTTTTTGGCTAGATTTTTGATGATTCAATTTATATGAAAAGAATACTATTATTACTGGCGCTCGGCGCTATGTTTATTGGTTCTGCCCAAAATATCACTTTAAAAAAGGGTGTGGTAATCGATTCACTTGCGGTAAACGATACAATTGCCGAAACATTTTCATTGTATTTGCCAAAGAAGTTTGATGTATCAAAAGCTTGGCCAGTAATGTTCGTTTTTGATATGGACGGAAGAGGCAGGCAGGCTCTAGCAATGTACGGCGCGGCAGCAGAAGATCAAGGGTATGTATTAGCGGCTTCCAATAATGTTAGTGATACCTTATCTATTTCTGAAAATATTGTAATAACGAGTAGAATGTTCAATACGGTGACTACTATGTTACCTATAAGAAAGAATGGTGTATATGTTAGTGGGTTTTCTGCAGGTGGTCGCTTCTCTACTTTGATTCCCACATTTATAAAGGGGGTGGAAGGTGTAGTTGCCTGTGGTGCCACAGTAGCCAATGTTGAGGTGCTTACCAGTAGAAATCCATTTCATTTTATTGGAGTAGTAGGTGATGAGGATTTTAGTTATTCTGAAATGTTGATGGTAGAAAAGATTTTGAGCAGGATGAAATTCCCTAATCAGGTATTGGTTTTTGATGGGGGGCATGAGTGGCCTAAAACCACAGATCTTAGTGAAGCTTTAAAAATATTGACCTTAGCGGCAATGGCAAAAGGTAATGTGCCAAAAGATGATGCCTATGTAGATGCAAATTATAGGGCAGACTTTGTTAAGGTGAATAGATTGTATGCGAAAAACAAACCTTTGTTGGCAGATGACATGCTGGAGGAGATGTTAGAGATATATCAACCATACGTATCATTGGATTCAATAAAGGCAAGCCGAAAAGCTTTGCGCAAGAGTCGCCTATTCAAAAATCAAAATAGAACGCAGAATGCACTTTCTTTAAAGGAGAGTTTAATAAAGGAGGATTATAACTATTATCTGGAAGAAGACATACTTACCTATAATTACAACAATTTGGGGTGGTGGAAATATCAGATGGAAGAGCTTCAAAAATTCCAGAAAAACCCTGATGTACTTCAGCAAAAAATGGGCAAGCGTTTAGCGGGTTACGTAAAAGCTCTGGTATCTGATGATATTGATGTGTTAAGTGCGGAAGACCCGATTGACGGAGAAGCACTTAATTTTTTATGGATGTTAAAAACGGTTATTGAGCCGGATAATTTTGAAAGTTATCTGAAAATTATATCGTATACGGCTAAAACGGATGATTATGGAACGGCCCTTTTCTACTTAGAGGAGCTTTTGAAAAAAGGGTATACCAACCGTAGTGAACTTTATGCTTTGGAAAATACGGCATTGTTGCGCATAACTCCTGAATTTAATGAGTTGGTTGAGAAATATTTGAAAGAAGCACGTTACTCCATTATAGAGGAGTAGTGTTTATTATTCTATGATGAGATGTGGAATTTTCTTTAAATCCCAATCTATGACCAAACCTTTGGCTAGAGCATCTGCAACTTTTTTCCCGTATAAATACTCGCATAAATAAAGTGCGGCCTCAAAACTTTTGGCACCTCCGGCAGAAGTGATATATTTTCCATCGTGAACGAACAGAACGCTATCGGCAACATTTAAACTGGGAAACATTTTTCGGTACGCTTCAATATCACTAGGGAATGTTGTAGAAGTTTTTCCTGTAAGTACATCGGCTTTGGCCAAAACAAAAGCCCCATCACAATGACTGGTCATAAATAAGGCCGAACTATCTATTTTTTGTACAAACTCCAACATTGCGGTATCCTTTAGATCCGTATCTAGATGATGTTCCGCACTGGGTATTACTAAAATATCTATTGGTGGTAGTTGGTCTGCGGTATAATCAAAATCGGGCAAGAGGCGCATTCCCTCAAAAGTGGTAATGGGGTCCAAGGTGTTGGCTACGGTAAAGGTATTCATGGCTTTTATGTTTTTCCTGAATTTGGTATGCTGAAAAATATCGAATGGAGCGGTTAATTCAGTATTGAAAGTACCATCCATGATAAGGAAGGCCACGTTGTAGCGATTGGGTAAAATTTCTGGTAAAATCCGTTCTGCATTGGCTCTTGTGTTAGTTTCTTTTTTTGGAGTATTGCAAGAGCAGGACAAGATTAGTGCGACTAGAGTAGCGTAGAGTTTGTTCATTTTAATCTTTTGGGTTGCAATGTACAATCGGTTCAATTAGGTTAATCACTTAATGTTGTATTTTTGTTGCAAAAATTGAGTGTATGAGAATTCTTGTTTTGATTTTTTTCTTTACAATTTTGGGATGTAAGACCGATAAAAAGTATCACGATGCACCCGATGAAAAGGAGGTAGTTCTAGAAACTGACGCGTTACAGGCTATTTTGAATCATCAGAAAGAATTGAACGAAGAATTCAAAGATCCGGAAACTTCTCCATTGCCGGACCGTTACCGTAAAGACTTTGAAGCATTGGATTTCTTTGCTCCAGATACCAATTATGTTGTTACCGCCAAGTTTGTCCGAACGCCCGAAGCATTGCCCTTTTTAATGCCCAGCACCACCGGTGAGGCATCTGAAGAAACGGTCTACGGTATTGCCCATTTTACGTTAAATGGAAAGAACAGGCAGTTAGAGGTGTATCAAAATAAAGAATTGATGCAACAAGAAAAGTATAGGGATTATCTCTTTTTACCTTTTACGGACGATACTAATGGTGTGCATACGTATACAGGGGGGAGGTATATAGACCTTTCAATACCTGATGGAGATACTATAGTTATTGATTTTAATAGAGCTTACAATCCGTATTGTGCTTATAATAAAAAGTACTCTTGTCCTATTGTGCCTAGTGTAAATAATTTGGATACGGAGATACTTGCCGGTGTAAAAGCTTTTGAGCCTACTAAAAATTAAAAACCCCAACGTTAAACGTTAGGGTCTTTACTTGAATTAGCTTTAAATTATAAACACTTAACCATTATAATTCTTTTTTAGAAAGAGTAGACCGCAGCCAACACAAAAGAAGAAAGACCTCCAATTGGGTTTCCGTCATTGTCAATGAATACTTCTTCTGAAGCACTGTCTAATCTTAATTCTGGCTTAATAATCAGGTCACCAATAGTTGCGCTACCGGTAAGGGTTACAGCAAATACACTTGCGTCACCATCAGCATCTGATCCACCAACTGCTCCAAAGAAATCGGTTTCAGCAAAATATTCACCTCTTAAACCTATGGAGAAGGTGTCAGAAGTTGCTAACTGTGGGTAAACTGCCAAACCTGCAAAGCTGCCAACGCCATCCTCTTCATCACCATCAAAATAAGCGGCGTTTAAACCTAGGAAGAAAGTATCTGAAAGGTCAAAACCACCTGTGAAATCTACTTCGTAAGAACCGTTATCAATTAAAAGGTTCAAATATTGACCGCTGTAGCCTAATTGAGCTCCCCAAGCGTACTGTCCTGTTGGGTTGAACTCTGTAAGGTCAGTTGGGTTCATTACCGCTAACATTAAGCTGAAATCATCAGATAAAGCAAAATCAGCTTTTAATCCCGTGTGTGAAAACGGACCGTAAGAGAACAAGTAAGATGTGCTGTAGTTAAAGTTGGCAACCGGAGAGATAACCTCGTAACCTAAGAAGGTATTAAAGTTACCAAAGGTTAATGTTACGGCATCACTTACATTCCAGTAAGCATACAATTGGTTAACAATGTTTCCGGTAGAAGAATACATTGGAGAAGCAAAAATGGCATCCGTTCCTCTAGGACCAAAAACCAAATCGGCAACAAAACCTACTTTTTCACCTTCGTAAGCACCAATAACATTGGCCATACCTAAGGCAAATCCTGGTAAGTTAGCGAATGAGCTTCCTGGAGCTTGAGCATCTTCTCCGTTAGGTGCATTTAAATTTGCTCTGTAATACGCATCAACAGAACCGCTGAAAGAAAATTTTGGTGTTGATTCCTCTTCTTCCTGTGCAACAACAGCTGTTGCAGAGAAAAGTAATATTGCTAGGAAAAATAGATTTTTTACGTATTTTGTATTTGTAATCGCTTTCATCTGTATTTTTATTTTGTTATCCCTGTATGGAATGATTTAATTGAAATCTGTGAAGATTTTGAAAGGGTTATATAACGGAGCGTTCTGCAAAACGCTCCGTTTCTAATTAATATAATTTAGTCGTTTATGAAATCTGGGTAAGCATCCATACCGTGTTCATGAATGTCAAGACCTTCAATCTCTTCTTCTTTGCTCACTCTAAGTCCCATTACCGCTTTTAAGGTTCCAAGGATAGCGAACGAGCAAACTACACAGAAGACACCTACGATCAATACTCCGTACAATTGGGTCATGAATTGCTCACCACCTGCTTTTGCTCCAAAGATTCCTACTGCTAATGTTCCCCAGATACCACAGATCAAGTGAACTGCAACGGCACCCACAGGATCGTCTAGTTTTAATTTATCTACTAAAGCTACACCTAATACGATGATAAGACCGGCCAGGAATCCAATCATGATTGCTTCGTTAGGAGACATAAGGTCTGCGCCAGCGGTAATACCTACAAGGCCACCAAGAATACCGTTAAGGAACATGGTTAAATCTAAGTTCTTATATAGTATGGTAGATAGGATAAAGGCTCCAAAACCACCTGCAGCTGCCGCTAAACTTGTAGTTACCAATACAAGTGAAGTTAATTCTGGGTCAGCGGAAAGTACAGATCCACCGTTAAACCCGAACCATCCTAACCAAAGGATAAGTACACCTGCGGTTGCTAATGGTATGTTATGACCTGGTATAGCCTTAGGCTTACCGTTTTCGTCAAATTTACCAATTCGTGATCCTAGTAAGAAGATAGCAACCAATGCTGCCCAACCACCTACAGAGTGAACCAAAGTAGAACCTGCAAAATCATAGAAACCCCATGAATCCAAGAAACCACCACCCCATTTCCAAGCACCTACTATAGGGTAAACAAGACCTACGTAAATAACAGTGAAAATCATAAAGGCTCCAATTTTAATACGCTCTGCAACTGCACCAGATACAATAGTTGCTGCAGTAGCAGCGAACATGCCTTGGAACAAGAAGTCTGTCCACCAAGTGTAACCGCCATCTGCATATTCAGGAGTCATTCCATTTTCAGGAGCTGCAATACCAAAGCCTGCAAATCCAAAGATACCTGAAGAGCCTTCTTCAAAACCTGGGTACATCATATTAAAGCCCCAAGCGTAGTAGAGTAAAAGTCCACCTGTAATAATAAAGATGTTCTTGAATAATATGTTTATTGTATTTTTTTGTCTGGTAAGGCCTATTTCTAAAAAGGCGAATCCGGTGTGCATGAAGAATACCAAAGCGGTAGCCAACATCATCCATACATTATTTGCTGTAAATAATCCTGCGTCCATTTTCTTTAAAGTTTAGTTATTGGTTTTTTTTTTAGTTGATTCCAGCTTGCCCGCTTTCTTTGGTTCTTATTCTATATGCTTCAAGAATTTCTGAAACAAATATTTTTCCATCTCCAACATTACCGGTGTAAGCGGCTTCAAGAATGGTGTCAACCGTGCGTTGTACAAACTCATCAGATACTACTATGGAAAGATATCTTCGTTGAATGTCGCTCGTGCTATAAGAGATTCCTCTATAGACATGACCTTGTTTTTCGTTTCCTACTCCGGTTACATCCCAGTAACTGAAGAAGTTGACCTCTATTTGATGTAACGCCTTTTTAACGTCATCAAACTTCGATTTTCTAATGATTGCCTCGATTTGTTTCATAATAATAGTATTAATTAGAGAAACAAATGTATGTTAAAATAATTAACACCCTATAAATTTTGGGGTCTAACTACTTATTTTTATGTTTATAGGAATATTACCCCCTATTTTTTTTGGGGTATCTAATTAAATTTGGAGAAAAATGCATATTCATTGATTGAGATATGTGAAAAGTGGAGGAAAATTGAAAAAAAATGGCGAAAAAAATGCCATAAGGTTAGATAATCTTAAGTTGTAGACTTAAAATTTTAGATTTTTATGAAAATAAAGATTGGGGTGTTGTTAATTTTTAACCTACAACATTTTGGATAGCCATAAACCGAAGGAGACGGCAGCAATGCCAACTACAATGCTGGCTATGAGGTAAATAGAGAAATGTACTAGTTCGCCAGAAGTTAAAAGCGAATGCTTTTCAAAAGCAAATGTAGAAAATGTAGTGAAGCCTCCGCAAAAACCTGTTGCAAGTAAAAGCGTTTGGTTTGGAGATAAATAATTGGTCTTAAGAGAAAGTCCCAAGACAAGACCTATTAATAGACAACCTATAATGTTGACTAAGAAAGTACCTAAAAAGAAATGTTGAAAGTGATTGTTGAGGGATTTAGAAACTAGATAGCGGAGTATGCTACCTATGCCACCGCCAAAAAATACAAGTAACAACTGTTTCATCTGCGCAAATTACGTAAATAATTTATCAGATAAACTGTGTTTTGAAAAGTTACTTATTATACTGCTTTCTTGAATTTAGAAGAAAGGTTATTTAGAGTGTAAACTTTAGGCGATGCAGATTTAGATGCATTCCCTTCAGTTTTTTTACTTCCATTAGATATTCCGCTTAAACTGAATACCATGAACAAAGCATTTGCCCCGATCAGTATTAAAAGTATTGTGAAAAAAGTCATCATATTTTACCCCTTTGGAATAGATAACGCAAAATTACGCTATTTGTTATGTTATACGGGAATAAATTGCTTTTGGTCGTTAAAACTGATGCTTTTATCGAGACTGTAAAAATTGTCTTAATTTTTAAGAAAATGCTTAATAAACATGAGGATTATTATGAAGGATATGAAAAGAAGTCCTACCCACTTTACCCCTCTATAGTTTTTTGCGTGTAATTTTTTGTCTTTTTTGTAAGACAAAAAGATAATAACGATAAAACAGATAGCAAAAATCGCTGCAAAAACGATTTGTCCGGTGGTGAACATATTCTTTATTTTTGGCAAAATTACGCTATTATTGGCAGAAACTATTTTTAAATCAATACAACTATAGATGAAAAACAAATTAAGTGCCGTAGAACTTTTTCATACCTCTTTTGGGCAAGGAGTTTCGGAAACCATGCGTGCCGATTTGGGTGAAGCCAAAAACGTACTTCGTTATAACTTAATGGCCGAAGAAAACAATGAATACCTGGAAGCTGCCAAAAATAACGATCTTGTTGAGGTGGCCGATGCTTTGGGCGATATGCTCTATATATTGTGTGGAACTATTCTTGAGCA
>NZ_RCNR01000054.1 GCF_009725985.1 Zobellia amurskyensis | reverse complement strand
CCAACCGTCATTGTTAATATCGGAAACGGCTAAACCCAATCCAAAGCCTAGAACATTTGATACTAGACCAGCTTCAGAACTAACATCCTTAAATTTTCCGTTATCATTACGGTATAATTTATCTGAATAGGCATCATTCTTTGTTTTTTTAAGCTGTCCGGTAATTTGACCAAACCCAGCATATTCCTGTGTAGAGTGGTTTATAATGTACAGGTCTAAATCTCCATCTTTATCATAATCAAAAAATGAAGCTTGGGTGGAGTAGCCTGAGTCGTCTACTCCGTATTCAGATGCTTTATCACTAAAAGTTAAATCACCATTATTAATTAATAAAATATTTTTACGCAAAGAAGAGTTTATTGATGCGGACCTGCAGATGTAAATATCTAGAAACCCATCGGAGTTAACGTCGGCCATCGTAACCCCAGTTGTCCATTCGCCGCTACCTAAAGCATTTGCCTTTTTTGTAATATCCTCAAATTCCAGATTTCCTTTGTTGAGATATAATTTATTTTCAACCATATTCCCCGTAAAATATATGTCTGAAAGACCGTCGTTATTTAGGTCGCCAATTGAAACACCTCCACCATTGTAAAAATATCCGTAGTTAAGCACATTTAACTTTTCTGATTCTACTAGTGTATTCTTGAAAGTTATGTTGGTTTTGGAAGATTTGAGGGAGCTAAAGAGTTTAGTTTCTTTGTTTTTAGTGCACGAAAAAACTAAGAACAGGAAAATTAAGGGATATATTCTTTTGAAAAACATAGCTTGTTTATGAATAAGTATGAGTGGCATTTAACAAAAATAACCAAAAAGACCGCCTGTTAAGACGGTCTTTGATAGTTATACTTATAATGAATTAATTCTTTTTATCCCACCATAATTTGGTAGTGCCATCATCTGGTCCATCTAATTTTTCTGGGTTGTTAACCGCATCGTCAATAGCTTCTCTGTTATTGTTGTATTCATCAGAAACATAAGGCATTCTTCTAGGAATTTCATCCACTGGAATCTGTGATGGAATCAAAGAGTTTAAACGATCATACAACGTAGGGTAACCTGTTCTTCTGCGTTCTGCATACGCTTCTTCACTGTCAGGAAATAAAGCAATCCACTTTTGGGTAATTATTTGCTCTAATTGTCTTTCTTTGTCTGCAGCCTCATCATATGCAATAGGTGCGGTAGATGCTGGTGGAGTGGTGCTGTCAAAACCAGCAGGGACATTAGTACTGCTTATATAGTCTTCACCGGAAAGGTTAGTGCCGTCATATTCATATTCAGCATGAGACATTTGAATGCCTTGTTCGTATAAATCTTTTGCCGTACCATTCATGGCCCAACCCTCTAAGGCTCCTTCAGCTCTTAAAAAATATGCTTCTGCAGCTCGTAAAATTGGGTAAGGAGGACCAACTGATCCGTCAACTGTATATTCTCCCGCCATGTCTGATGCTATAGTATTAAATGGAGTAGCTGTTTTAGTGTTAGCAGTTTGCCCGTTGCGCATACCTTCGTAATCAAAGGTTAGGCCTACAGGGTCATCTAATGTGTCTACACTATCTGCTGGTGCAAAGTAATTTGCTACTCTAGGATCCTTATAGCCTTTTAATACACTTTCCATATCAGCACTCATTCTAAACTCACCCCACTGTGTAATAGTGGTATAATTATTTCTGAAGTTCCCGTTATCACTATTAACGTAAGCATTTTGAGAATTGTTCATTATAACTCCGCTAGCTACAGCTTTTTCAGCTTCACTCTTGGCCAAAGCACCATCAACATATTTAATTCTTAATGCCAATCTAAGGCGCAAACTGTTTGCGAGTGCCTTCCAATTATCGACTGAACCATTATAAATAATATCATTAGCTGTGTTTCCAAAAAATACACTCTGACCTGTTTGAGTATCAAATGTAGCAACTGCCTCATCTAACAGATTAAAAAAGTCTGCGTATATATCTTTTTGACTGTCATACATTACCGGACCACTTTCAACCTCCCCAAAGTTTGAATAGGGTATAGGTCCCCAATAATCTGTTAAACGATGGAAAAAGAATACTTTCCATACCTTCATCATAGCATTTTCAGTAGAAAAATAATCACGTTCTGCTGTATAGTCAAGAGCAAACTTAAGCTCAGGTGCTACATTACCGTATTGTTCGGCGTAGGCACCATTAAGCCATCGATCTACAAGTATGAATTGATCTGAATCAAAACCCGCGGCAGTCGTTGCAAAATAGTTAGCATAGACATCGGAAAATAAAGAATGCCCTAGCTGAAAAGGACCATTTGCGTTTTGGCCCATATATACGGCGCCGTAAAATGATTTCTTTGCAACAAGTGGAATCAGTCCATCATCTATACCGTCTACGGTAGAATTTTTAGGATCTGTATTTATTTCTGAAAAATCATCCGTACAGCTCAAAAGAACGAACTGCGCACAGAGGATATACAAAATACTATTATATATTGATTTCATATGTTTTGTATTTAAAATGATAGGTTAAGAGAAAAACCAAATGAACGTGTTGTTGGTGGGGCAAAAGCCTCTCTACCTTCTGAGTTGAATTCTTCATTGTTTGATGAAGCAGTATTATTTTCTACAGAAGTTATAGCCTCTGGGTCAAAAGTTTCAGCCTTATTGCTGAGGAAAAACAGGTTCCGACCCACTAAAGATAATCTGGCAGATGATAAAAATGTTCTATCAATAAGCTCTTTAGGAAAAGTATAACCAAGCACAACCTCTCTTAATCTAATGTTAGATGCGTCCCTAACAAAAGCTTCCCCAATAGGTGCACTTCTACCTCCAATTCTTCTCCATAATGTTTCAGCATCAACAGAAGTTGTGTTGGTCTGACCTGTAGTAGTAACAGCTGTTTCATTTGCAAATATGTTCTCTCCAAATACTAATCCGCCATCACGTCCCTGTAAAGTGAAGTCAGGTAAACCATCTGCTGCTAAAATTGCATCTGTGAAAGCTAAAATTGTACCACCTTGGCGGATATCTATTAATGTACTAAGAGAAAAGTTTTTGTACTTAAATGTATTGCTGATGCCACCTAGCCAATCTGGGTTGTAATTAGCAACTCTAACATCTAAACCGGTTGTTGACTGAGGAATACCTGTTTCATCTACTATGACGTTACCATTGTCATCTCTTAAGAAACCTCTTGAATATACTTCTCCAAATGGCTCACCTACTTTTAGACGATATGTTCTAACAAAATCCGTACCCTGGTCAAGTTGATCGCGATCTTCAGAAATCCTAGTAACTAAACTATTGTTCTTGGCAAAGTTCAGGTTTAAATCCCAACTAAAATTTTCAGTCTCAACTACAGTAGCACCAAAAACAATTTCTACACCATCATTTTGGATATCTCCTCCGTTTTCAAAGACTGAAGTATACCCATAACCACTGCTTACAGGAGATTGAAATAATTGGTCGTAAGTGTTTGAACGATAATAAGTAGCATCCAATCGCAGTCTGTTATTGAACAATCTTAAATCTGCACCTACTTCTAATGATCTAGTTGTTTCTGGTTTTAAAGAAGCATTAGGTTCAGTATTACTGAAATTAATGGCAGAACTATTTTCAATAGAAGTACTTCTGGATAATTGATAGGGGCTTGTGTCATTTCCAACTTCGGCCCAGGAACCTCTTAATTTTAAGTAAGTAATGGCCTCTGGAAATTCAATTAAATCGGTCAATACTGTTGTTAAACCAAAAGCAGGATAAAAATAGGAATTGTTCTCTTCCGGTAAAGTAGAACTCCAATCATTTCTTGCAGATGCACTAAGATAAATTGCTCCTAGAAAAGATAATTCGGCAAATGAATATATAGAATGCACGCTTTTTTCTGAATAGAAATCCTCCAATTTTTGTATTGATGTGTTTTCTAAAGCAAATAAATTTGGTACTTGAAAGTTAGACCCTTCTCCTCTTACTCCCGTACTTTTAAATTTTCTAGCATTAGCTCCTAGGTTAAAGTCTAGACCTAACCAGTCAGTAATATCTTTATTGTAGTTCAATAAAGCATCTGTGTTCCACTCATAGCTAGTATCTGAACGACGGACATATTTTCCGTTTGGCGCTTGGGTATAAGTATCTATATACCATTTTTGTTCTTCATCAATATTTGATCTATCTAATGCGGAACGTCCCATAAGCGATAGATTGTCTGTAATTTGATATTTTAAGGATAATAATCCAATTACTCTCTCTACAGTTCGTGGCTTAGTTACATTGTAAGACTGCCAGTAAGGATTTCCTCCACCATTAAAATCAGGTAAGTAATAATGCTGCTTTAAAAGTCCAGCATTATCTGTGAATTCGTAATGTTGAATATCACTAGAACGAATATTTCTGGGTAGGATATATGCATAGCGTAAAGGGTTTTCAAAATCTTCACCAGTGGTTAATACATTTGAAAATTCTTGCTTGATATAGTTTAATTTAGTGTCAAGGCTTAATCTATCAGTTATTTTAACATTAGATCTTGCACTTAAATTATGGCTGGTCAAGTCATTATTTGGCATGATGCCTTCAGCATCAGTATTGGTATACGATAAAAACGTATTTGACTTTTCGTTATTAATATTAACCGAAATGTTGCTTGTGAGATTTACGCCTGTACGAAAAAAATCTTTCACATTGTTTGGTTGCGCTGTAAACGCATACTCAGACACAGGGTAATTAGGATCGTTTGACCAATGAGCAACATTCTGGCCATTCATTTCTGGTCCCCAAGATGAAGTTGCTGAGGGTGTATAGACTCCGCCAGAACCTTGTCCGTATACATTTTGATATTCCGCCAGAAAGTTTGCTGTCTCTGAAGTAGCTGTAAAGTTCAAAGAAGTAGTAACTCCTTCTTCGGCATTACTTCCAGATTTCGTAGTAACAATTATGGCGCCGTTAGCTGCTCTACTTCCATATAAGGCAGCAGCATTAGCTCCTTTTAGTACAGAAATATCTTCTATATCATCAGGGCTCATATTAGAAATATCTCCGTTTAGAATAATACCATCAACTACGTATAAGGGTTGACTACTACCACTAATAGACCTATTTCCACGTAATAGTACTTTAGATGAGGAGCCAACACCTGAAGACCCTGTAGTTACGGATAAACCGGCCACTTTTCCACTTAGACCATTCACAACGTTAATTGACCTAGCCTGTGTTAATTCATCTGTACTAACATCTTGAGTAGAGTAGGTTACAGCTTTTTTACTTTTCTTAATACCTAAAGCAGTAACAACAACCTCATCTAATTGGCTAGCATCTTCTTGCATAGCTAAATCAATAGTGTTATTGGCACCGACGGTAACGTTTTGTGATTTCATTCCAATAAAGGAAAAAATCAAAACATCTCCAGTGGAAGCTTCTATGGTATAATTACCATCAAAATCTGACTGAGTTCCTGTAGTACTTCCCTGTACTAGTACGTTCACGCCAGGCAATGGCATTCCATCATTGGCGTCGGTGACCGTACCGGTAACCGTTTTGTCCTGAGCCATCATGGGATGAATACCCATAATTAGCACGAGGAACATTAAAATTTTTTTCATCATAGTGTTAGTTTTAAAAAGATGTTAGTTGTAAATGTTCTCTTAAAGTTATGTGAATGTAAACTTAAATTTTCAAAATCCTAATAGATTAAGAGTTAAATGTGCTCGAACACACTCTGTATTTTGAATTTGAAACTCATTTAAACAAAAAATACTTGTATTCTTAATTTGAAGGCTGGTTTAAATAGTAATCGACATTTTGGGCGGTAACTATGTCTATGGGAAGTAAATTTTTAAGAGGAACATTTTTACCGAACAAGAAGAATTCAGCAAAATAATTTATACTCAAATAGGCCTGTTCTTTAGGTCTTTGATGAATTAAGAAATCCAAACCGCCTTCTTTTAGATAAGATACGTTCTTAGGTACTAAGTCGTAACCAACTAAGACACAGGGTTTAGTTAATTTAGATAGTATTTCTGCTATCATGTAAACTTTAGAATTTGTAATAAAAAGGGCAGCTACATTAGGATTATTACTGATGTATTGTTTCACATCATGTTCAAACCTATCTTGATTGTCCGAGTTAAAATCTTTAGCGTCTAAAATTCTATGTGAACATTCTTGGTTAACATAATACTCTTTAAATCCCTGTTCCTTTAATAATAAATGAGGTTCTTTATCAATATGTATTATGCCTATGTCAGATTTAGTGGGTAAAATTTTATTAATTAGGTCTGCTGCGATTTTTCCACTTTGCACCAAATCTTGTCCAATAAAACTTTGAGTAGTTTTTGTATTTAGATGATTGTTAAATAGGGCTACTCGAATATTTTCCTCCTTACAGGTTTGACTTATTTGAAAAGATTCCTGTTCGAATAAAGGTGTCATCAAAAGTAAATCCGGCTTCACTTTAATGGCCTCCATTGATTTTTTGTAGAAATCTTGCTTATTGTGAGGGTGGTACAAGAATTTTTCTACCACAAGCCCAAAGGCTATAAATTCTTTTTGAGCCTCATAAATACCTTCATGAGCGGGAGTCCAATATACATCTATTTTGTCGTCAGGAATGAGGACACATATTTTGTAAACCTTATTTTCTTTTAAATTTCTCGCGATGGGGTTAGGGTGAAAATCTATTTCTTTGAGAATTTTTTCCACTTTTGCCAAAGCAGTTTTAGAAACTTTTCCTCTTTTGTGCAAGACGCGATCTACAGTACCTTTAGAAACACCGGCCATTCTGGCAATATCCTTAATGGTGTTTTTTTTCTTAATCATTTTAAAAATAATAGGGGGTTTGGTTTTGGGTATTTCTGAAAGAAAGTTCTGTACTAAATTAGAGATATATACGGTATAGAAATAGTTTTTGACTAATTTTTAATCAAAAACTAAACAGCGATTCCATGCAACTATCTATGATTTAGTTTTTTAATGGCGGTTTTTTCAATAACCTATCAAACCCTTCAAACGCAATAGCCATTGCTATTACCATGGCAGCTCCTATAAAGTTAAGCCAGAGATACCCTAATTTCTCTTCTCCCGTAGGGTGAATAAATATAAGGTTGTAAAATAATACAAAGATGATTAATTGGGTAAGCACCGCGGCAAAGAATACGGCATTGCCTTTTACGAACTTAAAGAAAAATGCCAAAAGAAATATACCCAGAACATTACCATAAAATATGGAGCCAATAATATTTACAAGTTGAATGAGGTTGTCAAATAGGTTGGCAATACTGGCAATGGAAATGGCAATTACCCCCCAAATAAGGGTAAACACTTTTGTAGCTTTAACATAATGTTCATCGGTAAAGCGCTCTTTTAGGTTTCTTTTATATAGATCTAGTGCGGTAATGGTACCTAAGGCATTCAGTTCCGATGCAGTGGAAGACATGGCTGCGGAAAGAATAACTGCTAAAAGTAGGCCTATGAGGCCTCTAGGTAGATTATGGAGTATGAAGTGAATGAAAACATAATCCTTGTCATTAGTCTCTACTGTACCATCTGCTTCTTTTATTAATGCTTTTGCAGCGGCACGGTTGGTGCTATCCTTAACATTTAGACTAATAATCTGTTGTTTGGCCTCCTCTACGGCACTATATTCTTTAAGTTCTAAAGCAGCTGAAAATTTGTTTTGAGCCATTTTCTTTTCGGCTTCTAATCGCTCTTGCCCTTCTTGAAGAATAAAATAATCTTTGGCGTATTCGGAATTCATAACCGCTTCGGTAGCAGCAGGATTAAAATTAAGAGGTGACGGATTATATTGGTAAAAAACAAAAACCATAACACCCACCAATAAAATAAAAAACTGCATAGGTATTTTCAATAGCCCATTAAAAACCAGACCTAGTTGACTCTCGCGAAGCGATTTGCCAGAAAGATAGCGCTGCACCTGACTTTGGTCTGTACCAAAGTAGGATAAAGCTAAGAAAAGGCCTCCTGTGATTCCACTCCAAAATGTATATCTACTTTTAGTATCAAAACTAAAATCGACTATATCTAATTTATTACTGGCACCAGCTATTTTTAGCGCTTTTCCAAAGTTAATATCGGCAGGCAAGTACCCTAAAATAAAGAAAAAAGTGATGAACATACCCGTCATGATAATGAACATCTGTTGTTTTTGAGTAACGCTAACGGCTTTTGTGCCACCTGATACTGTATAAATAATTACAAGAACGCCTATAATAACATTTAGAGTTTTCAGGTCCCAACCAAGAACGGCCGATAAAATAATGGATGGAGCAAAAATTGTAATACCGGCAGCAAGACCTCTTTGTACTAAAAATAGGATGGCAGCTAGTGAACGGGTTTTTAAATCAAATCGGTTTTCGAGAAATTCGTAGGCCGTGTAAACCTTTAATCTGTGGTATATGGGTAGGAATACCAAACAGATGATAATCATGGCTATAGGAAGTCCAAAATAGAACTGCACAAACCCCATGCCATCATGAAATGCCTGTCCGGGAGTGGATAAAAACGTAATGGCACTGGCTTGCGTTGCCATTACGGATAGACCTATTGTCCACCATTTGGCATCTTTTCCACCACCTACGTAGTCATCTACGCTTTTGCTACCTCTAGTTTTCCAAACACCATAGGCTACAATGAAAAGCAGTGTACTCGATAAGATAATCCAGTCTAACGTTCCCATATTAGGTAAATGCGGTCATTAAGTAACAAAAAATTAATACGTATACTATATTAAGTATAAGTACCAAAGAGTATTCCTTTTTCCAATCAAACTTGTCTAGCATGGCTTTAATTCAATTTGGTTGGTTGTACATTCTTTTCTAAAGAGAGCATATTAGCAAACAGTTTGTAGGCTCCTGGCACCCCTGCGGGTAACTCTCTAAAGAAACTCAATCCAGTATAGATATAATTACCTTTACCATAGGGTGCTACTAAAAGGCTCCCTTTTTTTGTGGACTCCCCTTTATCGCTCATAGAAAGTACAGGGGTGAATTCTTTAGACCATTCATTGGGAAAATAAAGTCCACGTTCTTGTACCCATCCATTAAAATCATCTTCATCAATTTTATTTGGATAATTTACCATGGCGTGTTTTTTAGCCAATATTTCAACGGCTGAGTTTTCGTCCGTAACTCGATCTCTTGATAAAGTAATAGGGTAGGGAGCAAGATTTTCAAATTGGTCTCCCCATCTCCCGGCAGTATTATACTGCACTACAAGATTACCTCCTTTTTCAACATAATCGAAAAGATAACGTTGTTTGAATTTCAATTCATCTATTACGTTATAAGCTCTGATACCTAAGACAACAGCGTCATATTTATCTAATGACCCTTTTGCTATAGTGCTTGGATCAATTGTATGTACAATGTAGCCAATTTGTCGTAAACTCTCGGGAACTTCGTCACCAGCACCAACAATATACCCAATATGTTGTCCGGATTTTTTAATATTCAACCGAACTACTTTGGATTCCGAGGGCAATAAAACCGATTGAGTTGGAATATGGTCATATGCAATTGTTACAAGCTCTTTAGTAATCTCCTTTCCGTTTAATTTTATAATAGGGGAAATATAGCTTTCATCTTCGTTTGCAGGTGGGGTTAATGTAAAAATAAGGGTTTGCTCATCACCTTTTTTTGCAATTTCAAAAGACTTTGATTCAGCATCTACTCCCCATCCTTTAGAATGACTTAGTTGGAGCTCACCTTTTAGATTATCTGCATGTGCCTTAATTGTAACCGGTATATTCTTGGGCTTTCCATCGGCAAAAATCAATACTTTGTCACTGAAACTTGCCGTAGCCTCTGGTAGTATTTCAAATGGCTGAAATAACTCACCTTTATCAGGTTTTGCATAATGGTAAATGACAGGCTTTTCGAACACTAGAGTTTTTCCATTAAAATCAATTTCAAAATTCGCCAGAAAAGCACGTGGTGTTTCAGGCTTGCCGATTAGTTTTTGATTATCCACTCTATACATTCCCAGGCTACCCTTTTCTTTTAACCAATAAGGGCTTGTGTAATTTGTATTACTAGGGACATCTATGTCGATTTCAAAATTTTGCTTCTCATTATTTTTCAATACGATGGAAGGTTTCAATTCTTTTTCTGTTGACGAAATTGAAACGGATTTTAAAACGATGTTAGCAGAACTTCGGTTGATTACTTCAATGTTAACTTTCACTTTTCCTCCGGGATTAGAGAAAGCAGTTTCCGTAGATGCTTCAAGGTAAAGTCCACCAACGTTTAAAATAATGTTCCTTAATTCTTTAGATTTAAGTTCTCTCCAGTAATCATCATCAACTTTTTGAAGTAATTCATAAGCTTCTATAAGCTGCGGTAAATGTTTTGATGGTTTGCTAAAATCAAAATTCTTTTCAATAACATATAGAATATCTCCTACGGCTTTGCCACCAGATACACGGGACCAAGAAGTGTCTATACCCTCAAAAATATCGTTGGAATTTTTTGGCATTGAACCTTTTAATAATTCAACGTATTCGTTTTCAGTACCTCTTTGTGATAGGCGACCAAAACCTTGGCATAAATGCTGGCTACTGGCCAGCGCGGCAATCTCATTGTTTGATTTTCCTAAAATAGGGTAGTAGGTGCCAATATCTAAATTGACCATTTTTGATTTATCGGCTGCATCAAATTTTTCTTGGCTACCGTAAAACCACCATGAAGTATTAAAAAAAAGCCTTTTTGGCTCCCATGTTTCGGTAAGCTCTAATTGATCGCTATAAGCACTTTTATCATTGGCTAAGTCAAATGCTTCAAAACTCAACATGGCAGAAGAAGTATGGTGCCCATGTGTGGTTCCGGGACTTCTATGGTCAAAACGATTGATAATAACATCGGGCTTAAAGTTTCTAATAGCCCAAACAACATCGCCTAATACAGCTTCTTTATTCCAAATTTCCAAAGTTTCATCTGGATGTTTTGAATACCCAAAATCATTCGCTCTTGAAAAAAACTGTTCGCCACCATCTACACGTCTGGCAGCTAGTAGTTCCTGTGTGCGTAAAACACCCAAAAGTTCCCGAAGTTCTGGACCAATTAGGTTTTGTCCACCATCACCTCTAGTTAAGGATAAATAACCTGTTCTGGCTTTGGTTTCATTAGATAAGTAAGAAATAAGCCGTGTATTTTCATCATCCGGATGTGCGGCAATGTAAAGTGCAGTACCTAGGAAATTCAATTTTTCAAGTGAATGGTAAATTTCGGAAGATGATTGTTGCACAGGTTTCTGTGCGTTGGTAACATTTAAAGACAAGAGTATTCCGGCAAAGACTGCCAAAAGATAGCGCATAAAGTTGGTTTTAGTCTGGAAGAAGCCACTGATTTACAGAGACGACACCATATCAAAGATAGAAAGTTTAAAGGGGTAGGCAGGCTTTTTAAAACTTCTTTAACAAAAATTAATTGAGCGCCACGTTATGAGGAAATTAAATATGTTTGATTAAGTTTCCTCACTGCCGTCAGGAGTCTCCTCGTAAGTGTAGATTAGAGTAATTGCTTTTTGCATCATTAAGTTATTTGGGTAGACCAATAACTCGCCATTAGATTTCCTCAAACTTACATGAAAAGCTCTAATATCTTCTATTAAGAAGGGTTCTTCGGATTCAATATCCTTATCTAAAATCTTGATGCGGTCACCAATCTTAAACGGGAACGAGAAAAACAGAATAACTCCAGCCGTTATATTGCTTAAAATAGACCAACTGGCAAATAACGCAACTCCTATTACCGCAAATACGGAAGAGAAAACGAGACCAACGTCTCTGAAGTTTACACCCCAAATAAATGAAATTACGCCAAAACCGAGTAAGGTTAGTAATATAGAAGCGTACTTAGTGATTAAGAGTGTGCGAGCTTCTACAATATCACTAATCCTACCAATTTTACGAATGGTCTTATCTGTTATGAATTTTAAGATAAGTAGGACGCCAAATGTTATGGCTGTCGCTATCATTTCGTGTTTGTACGATAAAAGAAATTCTTGCATAAACTTATAGGCCTAAACTATCTCGCAAAGATAAATGCTTATTTCCGTTTTGCTTCCAATAGGGAGTCTTTAAAGTTTTTATTTTTTTGGCAGTAGAAGTCATTTGTTTCGCGTTTTCACCAAAGCCGCTTGTAAAGGTATCCGACCAACTTTCAATACTATACGGAAAAGCAGTAGTAAAATTGATTTTCAGGGTTCTCTCTAATTCGGGATAGGTTATTTCATAAGTTGAAATACCGTTTTCATCACTTAAACTAGCAGTTGAATTGTATTGTTTTAACTCTTTATGAGACAATCGTATAAATTCCAAAGAAGGAATAATTTTTAAGTCGCCCACAGGGAGTGTTTTAGGGGAAATTCTAATCTTGTTCCATAGCTCGTTTTCAAGAACTGTTTTGCCTAGTTTAAAGTTTTGGTCCGCTTCGTTTTCAAAATATGAGTGAGACATTATATCAAATTCTTCTCGGTTGTTCAGTTGTGCATAAACCTGACCGCACCACTCCTGTGCAGAGAACGAAACTTTAATCGCGTGGTCATTATCATGAACAGGATAGAAGGTACTTGTCATGATGGAATATGGGTAGATTCCCGTGAGATATTTTTTGGTGGTATTGAGTTTTAAAACTGGAATATTGTCAGGATTGTGACCATCTGCTTTTACCTGTTTTTCTTTTAAAAATGGTTCCGTAACAAAAACCAGGGCCGCTTTACCCTCTCGGATTTCGCCATACCTTGCCAGTTCTAGATTGTATGATGTGATTTCGGCATCTCCGGCATACCAGTACTTTTTGAATTCGTCTGAAAGCTCCTTTTTGGGCAGTTCTACGAATTTTTCACTATTGCTAGCGATATCACTTTCTGTATTTTTTTTAACCTCTTGACAGGATTGGGTAAAAGAAATCAGTAATGTAAAGAGGGTAAGAGGAAGCGTTTGTTTTATTTTGATGCTCATAGGGCGATAGTTTTTCTAAAATTAATCAAAAAGAACTATTTGACCATTTCAATTAACGTTTTGTATACCAACTGGGTCGGTAGCCCAACAACATTTGGATATGACCCTTTTATTTCTTCAATCCCTGTTAGGCCTATCCATTCCTGAATACCATAAGCGCCAGCCTTATCATAAGGTTTGTAAGTGTTAATGTAGTGTTGGATTTCTTCGTCCGATAAATCCCTAAACTTAACCTGAGTTATTTGGTTTACGACTTTTTGTGTAGTTGGTGTTGAAAAACAAACCGATGTAATTACTTCGTGCCAATCCCCTGAAAGGGCTCTCAGCATTTGGAACGCTTCTTTGGCATCCGCTGCTTTTGCCAAAGATGTTCCTTTATGCCAAACTACAGTATCTGAGGTAATTAATATTTCTCCAGCTTCTAGTGACCCTTCAAAAGCATCGGCCTTTAGTTTAGCTAGATAATCGCTGATCTCACTTCCTTTTAATTCAGGAGGGTAGACTTCATCTACCGGTTTCAGTTTAACTTGAAACGGAATGCCCATTTCCTTTAAAAACTGATGTCTTCTTGGTGAGCCGCTAGCTAGAATTATGGAGTGATTGTTTAAATTCATCATAATCAATCGTTGGCTGCGCTAAAATTACTCATCCAATCACCTCTAACCTTTAGCACTTGCTCAATAACATCTCTAACACAGCCTTCACCGCCATTTTTATGGGAAACATACATAGATGTTGCCTTTACTTCTGGGACAGCATTTTGCGGACACGTAGGAAGGGCTACCGTTTGCATTGGGGGGATATCCGGGATATCATCACCCATATACAACATGGTACTCGGTGTTATTTTGTAATTGTCCATATATTCTTCTAATGCATCCATTTTATGGTGTGCTCCTAGGTAAATATCGGTAACGCCCAATTCTCGTAATCGCTTACGAACGCCTTCATTGGTGCCTCCGGAGATTATGCAGATTTTATAGCCCTTTTGTAAAGCGGTTTTAACAGCGTAACCATCTTTAACGCTCATTGTGCGTAGCATTTCTCCTTCGGTAGTAATAATTAAGGTGCTGTCGGTAAAAACACCATCCACGTCAAAGACGAAAGTATCTATGTTTTTAAGGTATTCTTTATAACTCTTTTCCATAAGTTTCTTCTATTGATTTGCTTAGCAGCTCATAGACTGCTTTATATTCGGGATTTTTTAATTGTTCTAAATGATTGGATAAGGTATTATGGTCTCTTCTCCTTGCGGGTCCAGTTTGAGCGTCATGAGGAGATAAGGTTTTTATTTTTCTTGCTGTTTCTTGAATTAGCGGAGCCAGTATTTGAAAGGGGACATTGTTCTCCTTGCAAATTTCGGAACCTATATGGTACAAGTGATTCGTAAAATTATTTACAAATACAGCGGCAAGGTGAAGGCTTTTTCGTTGTTCCGTATTTATTTCATAAACCTTGTCGGAAACCAAGTTTGCTAGTTCTTTTAGAAGAGCAAGGTCATTTTTTTTACTTGCCTCTACGCAAACGGGAACTTCTCTAAAATCTAGTTCTTTAGATTTACTAAAGGTTTGTAATGGATAAAAAACACCATGTCTGTCATGTTTTGAAAGTTCGCTCATTGGAGTGCTTCCTGATGTATGGACAATCAAACTATTTTGTAATGCAAGTAGTTCTGATACAGGCTTTATTGAGTTATCACTTATAGCAATTATACAGATGTGTGAGTCTTCTAAATCAGTAAAACTCGTGGTTGTTTGAACCTGCGACTCAAATGTAAGAAGTGCTTTTTTGCTTCTGCCAACTACCTGCACAACCTCAATTTCAGTAGACCTTAAAAAAGCGTTGAAAAGGTGGGTGGCCACATTGCCGGTGCCTATAATGCTAACCTTAATCATATGGCGAAAATAAGGATATAATTACGTATTGAAGACTTTGTTCTATTGAAAAATAATTGGAGTGGGTCATGCATTATTTATAATGATAAGCAAGTAAATGATATTCTGGTTTCTACGTCATTTGTAATTAATCTCTATGCATTTTTAGATTTATTGTAAAACATAGATTTCATAAAAAGAATACCTCAAAATTTTCACTTATAATTAACAGTTTTCTCAAGACTTTAGGTCCGTCTATCTTCATGTAAATAAGAAAAAGGGCGTATTTTTGCCTGCTGAAAACCAATTCTGCTGACGACGATGAATATGCTCAAAAAATTCTTTTTCTCGACTCGCTTAATGTCCGTCCTTTTTATAGTCTTTGCCATTTCAATGGGACTAGGAACATTCATAGAGAGTAAATACAGCACAGAAACCGCCAGAATTTGGATTTATAACACATGGTGGTTCGAAGCTATTATGGGATTCTTTGTTATCAATTTTATGGGTAACATGTTTAGATACCGTTTGCTACGTTGGGAAAAATGGGCAGTTCTAACGCTACACCTTTCATGGATTTTTATCATAATTGGAGCATTTGTAACTAGGTATATTAGTTATGAAGGGATGATGCCAATTCGGGAGGGTAAATCGGAAAAAGTATTCTATTCGGATAAAACTTACTTGACAGCTTATGTGGATGGTGAGATTAATGGTGAGGCTAAAAGAAAGACTTTACAAGAGGATTTAATTGTAACGGCAGAAGATATAAAGACTAATCTACCTTGGAAATCCGATTTTAACGGTCAGCCTTTTACTATTTCTTACGCAGGTTTTATTGACGGTGCAAAGGAAGGGATGATTCCTGACGAGAATGGAAAAGATTACTTGAAGATTGTTGAAGCGGGAGATGGTGAACGACATGAACATTTTTTAGAAAGCGGAAAAGTATCTAGTATCCATAATGTACTTTTTTCTTTGAATAACGATACGGACGGAGCTATTAATATTTTTGAAAAGGATGGCGATTACACCCTTAAAACACCATTTGAAGGTAGCTACATGCGAATGGCGGACCAGTTTCAAGGTCAGGTAGTTAAAGATAGCTTACAGGAGCTGCAACTACGATCATTGTATGCAACGGCTGGTATGCAATTTGTAATTCCAGAACCTGTGGTAAAAGGTTCGTACGGTATCGTAAAAGTGCCAAAAGAAGAAATGACAGATGCTTCTTTGGATGCCATGATAGTGGATATTACTGTAAATGGAGAAACGGTTCAACAAAAACTGTTGGGAGGTAAAGGAGTTTCTAGTTTTTCGGAAAAAGTAAATGTTGGAGGATTGGATTTTAGTTTGAGTTATGGTTCTAAAGTATATGAACTTCCTTTTAGCATTAAACTAAATGATTTTATAGCCGAAAAATATCCTGGTACAGAACAGGGCTACAAATCTTTTATGAGTAAAGTTACCGTAGAGGATGACCGTACGTTTGATTATAGCATCTTTATGAATAATATTCTAGACCATAAAGGATATCGTTTTTTTCAGTCCAGCTTTCATCCAGATGAAAAAGGAACGGTCTTATCTGTTAACCATGACCAATGGGGTACGGGTATAACCTATTTGGGATACTTCTTACTTTATATTGGATTAATGGGGATTATGTTCTTTGGTAAAACGCGCTTTAAGGATCTAGCTGTGTCATTGGAAAAGCTAAAAAGTAAAAAGTCAAAGCTTACGACTATTCTGATCTTGGGCATTTTGTTGAATGTTAATGCTCAAGAACATTCGGCAGATGACGGACATGACCATAGTGCTAGTATGGTGCCAACGCAATCTCAAATAGATTCGCTTTTAAAAACTACGATTGTTTCTAAAGAGCATGCAGAAAAGTTTGGGAAACTTGTAATTCAAGATGAGGGGGGGCGTATGAAGCCTATAAACACTTTTTCTTCGGAATTACTTAGAAAGCTTAGTTTAAAAGATGTCTATAAAGACATGAATGCCGATCAAGTATTCCTATCTATGATGTTAAGTCCGGCTGCTTGGTACAATGCGGAGTTCTTGGCAGTAGATAAAAAAGGAAAGAACGATAGTATACGTCACGTAATAGGTATTCCCGAAGGCCAAGAGTTTGTAAAGGCAACGGACTTTTTTGACAAAGAAGGAAATTATAAGCTTGAGCCCTTCTTGGCAAAAGCAACGTCAACAAACATCCCGAATAAGTTTGATACGGATATTAAAGATGCCAATATTCGATTAAGTCTTTTGGACCAAGCTTTGAGCGGTCGTATTATAAAGATTTTTCCTTTGTTGAACGATGAGAATAACAAATGGATTTCGGCCATAGAATATAGAGGCGGGCAGTATCAGGTTTCAGACTCGCTATACGCCAACTTTATAAAAAATTCGGTGCCATACTACCTAATGACTTTGCGCAAGGCTAAAGAGACAGGGGATTATGCCAATGCGGATAAGCTTTTGGATGCTTTTAAGCAAAATCAAAAAAACCATGGAAAGGAAGTACTTCCGTCCGAATCTAAAATCGATACAGAGGTCATCTATAACAAGCTGGATATTTTCAACAGTCTATATCGCCTGTACGCTTTAGTAGGTGTGATTATGTTTTTTGTCCTGGTATTCCAAATTTTTAAAGACCGCTCCATTTGGCGTGTAGCTGTATATGCTCTAAAAGGGACAATATTTATCTTGTTCCTATGGCATACGGCAGGGCTTATTTTACGCTGGTATATATCGGGTCATGCGCCATGGACAAATGCTTATGAAAGTATTTTGTACGTTTCGTGGGCAACTATGGGTATGGGACTTCTTTTTGCACGAAAGAGTGATATGACCATTGCAGCATCGGCCTTTGTTACAAGTATGTTACTTGCTATTGCGCATTTAAATTGGGTAGACCCGGCAATTTCAACATTGGTACCTGTATTGGATAGTTATTGGCTTATGGTTCACGTAGCCGTAATTGTTGCTAGTTATGGTCCATTATCCGTGGCAATGATTCTTGGTTTGGTCTCTTTATTACTTATGATATTTACCAATAAGAAGAACAAGGCGGTAATGGACTTGAACATTAAAGAATTGACTATAATTAATGAACTGTCTATGACCGTGGGTCTTGTGATGCTTACTATCGGTAATTTCCTAGGCGGGCAATGGGCCAACGAAAGCTGGGGTAGATATTGGGGTTGGGATCCAAAAGAAACTTGGGCCCTCATTTCTATTATGGTGTATGCCTTTGTGGTTCACACGCGTTTGGTTCCGGGGTTGCGGAGTAGGTGGACTTTCAATTTCCTTAGTGTAATAGCATTCGGAAGTATTATGATGACTTATTTTGGAGTGAATTATTATTTGGTAGGTCTTCATAGTTACGGACAAAGTGGCGCAGCCGCCATTACTCCAGATTACGTTTGGTATATAGCTCTAGGAGCCGTGATTCTTGGTGCCATAAGTTATTGGAGGTACAGGATTAACTATGTAAAATAAGGTAGCTTTAAGAAAGCCCCTAATTTTATTCAGCCGGAAATAATATAAACAACATGCTTCTGTATTCTGTAGCAAGCTCTTTTCTCAATACAGAAAAAGCTTTGGTAATTTGAGCCTCAACCGTCTTAATGGAAACATTTAGATGGTGGGCTATTTCTAAATTGGTGAGTCCTTCGTTTCTACTGAGCAAAAATACTTCCCTACATTTTGGAGGAAGCTTCTGTACTTCCTTTTTAATTTTTGTAATAACTTTTTCCAGAGAAATATCATCATGAGCGGCGGTAGCTTTATCCAAAGCATTAAAATACTTCTGTTCGAGTATCATGGTAGAGCGCTTCTTTTTGTATTGGTTTATAAACTCGTTGTGAACGGATTTAAAAAGGTAATTCTGTAAAGAAGCCGTAATACTTATTTTTTTTCGCTGCTCCCAAGTTCTCAAAAATACATTCTGCAATATATCTTCTGCCAAAGCATGATTATTGGTTAAGCTAAGTGCGTATCCATATAGACGCCTATTGTAATGGTCAACCAGGTAAATAAAGGCATCTTCTTCACCTTTTTTCAAGCGGTTAATTAAAAATGAATCTTTTTCGTAACTCATAAAAATAGTGGTTGGTCGTAAAGTCAGGTGCAATTATTTACAAATATGAAAAAAAAATTACAAAATTATTAGGGTATTGTTAATTGGCTTTGTCATAACTAATAGAGAAAAGCTTAAATATGATACTTCCAGAAACGGAAAACCGTATTTTAAAATATTTAACCAACGAAGCAAGTATAGATGATTTGGATTTTTTATCCGATTGGATTCTTGTTAAGGAGAACGAACTGCTATTTGAAGCATACGTTAAAGTATATTTTGAAACAATGTTGGCTATGAATGAACCGGATACGGATAAGATTAAGAAAAAGTTACTGCAGGAAATTAAGCGGGACAAAAGGAAAACATTTAGTCTAACCCTGCAAAAGACATTAAAATATGCTGCTGTAGGCCTATTATTCTTAACGATAGGATATCTATATCAAATTGATTTTTTCAATAAAAAAGATAGTGAAGTGCTAGTTCCTAACGAAGAACAAATTACCGTTACGATGGGCAATGGTACAATTGAGTCTTTAGACCCTAATAGAAAAAGGAATGTAAAAGATAGCGATGGTAATGTTGTTGGGAGTCAAGATAAAGGAAGACTTGTTTATACTGGCACTAATTCGTCTTCTAAGGAATTAGTCTACAATACGTTAAATGTTCCTTATGGAAAAAGGTTTGATGTGGTTCTATCAGATGGCACGCACGTATTTTTAAATTCAGGAACTACTTTGCGTTACCCCGTTACATTTAAAGAGGATATGGATAGAGCGGTTTTTTTAAAAGGGGAAGCGTATTTTGATGTAACCAAAGATGAAAACAATCCTTTTGTAGTCCATGCAGACCAAATGGAGGTAAAGGTATTGGGAACAAAATTCAATGTGTCTCACTATGCAGAGGATGCAAGTATAAACACGGTACTTGTAGAAGGTGCTGTGGAACTGTATGCTAAGGAAGGACAAAGTGAAGAAGCCGTAATTCTTAAACCAGGATTTAAAGCCGAATTAAATAAAAGCAGCACTCAGATTTCTTTAGAAAAAGTAAATACCAGGGTATACACAGCATGGGTTCAGGGAAAACTAATTTTCAGAAATAGTTCTTTTCGAGAGATACGGCAAACTTTGGAAAGAAAATACAATATCAGCATACGAAACACCAATAAGGATCTTGATGAACAATTGTTCGATGCCACTTTTGATATCGAATCAATTGATGAAATACTGCAATCATTTAGTAAGAGTTACGCCATAACCTATAAAATAATAGAAAATGAAGTAATCATAGAGTAAATTAAACCAAAGCAAAGATCAATTTAAGGCATAAAAAAACCGGAAAATGCGGACACATTTCCCGATTAGCTTAAAAAGGTCTAAACTAAATTAAACCAATTAACACTGTAAAATTATGAAAAAACTCTTTAATTCAAGGGGTGTGCGCCTATGCACTTTAAAATTAAGCTTGAAGATGAAACTTACCGTACTTCTTACGATAATATCCTTGTTTCAAATACAGGCCAATAGTTATTCCCAATCTAAAAAGATATCATTGAATATGCCTAATGCCACGGTGCAAGAGGTCATTCAGGAGATAGAAGAACTCAGCGATTATAAGTTTTTATTAAACAGAAAGGACGTTGATGTTACTAGAGGAGTATCTATAAAAGTTAATAAAAAGTTGATTACCACAATTTTGGATGAACTCTTTAATGGTACAAATATTAGATTCGAGGTTTTGAATAAGCAGATTATTCTAAAAAAAGCGAAAATACCTATCGAGAAGAATATTAAGCTTTCCCAGATTGGGCAGACCCTTAATAATCTTGATCAATTTCAAATTTCAGGTACGGTTACAGATCAAGATGGTACGCCGTTGCCAGGTGCAAATATTGTTGAAAAAGGAACTACAAATGGTGTTACTGCAGATTTTGATGGAAATTTTACAATAGAAGTATCGGATACTAATACTACTCTCGTGGTTTCTTACATTGGTTTCTCAACAAAAGAGGTGTCTCTTGATGGAAAAACGTCAATAAATGTTCAACTCACAGAAAGTGCAGCTGGGTTAGACGAAGTAATTGTGGTTGGTTATGGCGTGCAGAAGAAATCGGACATCACAGGAGCAGTCTCAAATATTTCCGAAGAGAAATTACAGAGCAGACCCACAGCAAATTTTTCTGACGCATTACAGGGGCGTAGTAGTGGTGTACAAATAAGACAATCTGGAGGTGATTTGGATGGTAAATTTCAAATAGCCATTAGGGGAGTTGGTTCGGTAACAGGTAGTAATGACCCGCTGATAGTTGTAGACGGTGTACCGTTAATAAGCGCAAGCTTTTCAACTATAAATCCAAGAGATATAGCATCTATTGATATTTTAAAAGATGCTTCTGCTACTGCTATTTATGGTGCAAGGGCAGCTAATGGGGTTGTCATCATATCAACTAAAAAAGGAAAAATAGGAAAACCACAATTAACCTATAGTTCTGATGTAAGTATTGAGCATATTTCCAATAGATATGACGTAATGTCTACAGAAGAACAACGTTTACTTTTTGTAGAGGCCTTTAAAAACTCCAATAGAAGTACAGCGGTTTATGATGACCCTTCTAATCCTATTTGGCAGATAGATACGGATTGGCAAGATATAGGTACTAGAGCAGGTATACGGCAAATTCACAACGTCAATTATTCGGGTGGTTCGGAGAAGTCTCAGTATTCGGCCACAGCTTCTTATGAAAGTCGAACTGGTGTTTTATTGAACACAGATTTAAAAACCTATTCTCTAAGGACTAATCTTAGTACGCAGGTAAATGATTGGTTAAAAATCAGCACCAATATAACGGGTAGTTACCAACCTCAGAATTATTCAGATGGTGATAATTGGGGAGCTGCAGGTTATCGCGGATTTGCTTACCAACACAGTTATACCGATGCCTATGATGAAAATGGTGAATTGGCGGGTGTGGGTACCGCTTCAGCACCGTATTTTGGAGCTAATACCAATCCTTTGGTGCCGTTATTGCTTCCAACAAGAGAAAGAAATACTACTCGTATACTTGGTAATTTTCAAGCCAACATTAAATTGATGGATGGCCTGTTTTTTAACACCAATTTAGGGGGGGACCTAGTGCAAGTGGAAGGGTACAACTATACCCCTTTATATGAAATTGGTAGAATGATAAATACCCAAGGATCGGTTACGGTGTCTAATAACAGCGATACTAACTGGGTAGCCGACGCTACGTTAGACTATACTAAGGAATTTGATAAGCATAATTTAAAGTTGTTGGTCGGGGTTTCTGCGCAACAATTTTTATTACGTAGAACTTCGGCATTTGGAACGGGAACGATTGACAATGCTTTGAATCAACTATCTAATCAAACTAGTTTTAACAGTACAGGTAGTAATGTTAAAGGAGGTTTGGCATCATCTTTTGCAAGGCTTAATTATGGTTTTGACAATAGGTATTTACTTACTGCTACGGTTAGACGGGATGGTTCTTCTCGTTTTGGACCTGATAAGCGTTTTGGAATCTTCCCATCTGCATCTGTAGCTTGGAGAGTTTCACAAGAAAATTTCCTTAAAAACAGTGAGGTCTTAAATGATTTAAAGTTTAGGGTAAGTTATGGTCTTACCGGTAATCAGAACATTGGGAATTTTGAATTTATTACTAGAGCGGCATCAACACCATATGTGTTTGGTAATACCGTTGCGGTCGGGAATTCTGCTTCAAACATAGGAAACCCTTCTTTGCAATGGGAGGCAAACAAGCAGTTGGATATTGGAGTTGATTTTGCGCTATTTAAAAGTAGAATTAGCGGTACCATAGATTACTACGATAAAAAATCAGAAGACTTATTGATCCAAAACCCTATTCCATTAACTACGGGTGTACCAAACCCACCAATTGTTAATATTGGTTCAGTTCGGAATTCGGGTGTTGAATTTGCGGTTTTTACAAGAAACCTAACGGGGAAATTTAAATGGTCCACAGACTTTAATATCGCCTTTAATAAAAATGAGGTTTTGGATATAGGAAGTAACTCGGCTGGAGAACCATTGGAAATTCCCGGGCAGAATATTCCTTTATCAAATGTTCCAACCAACTTAACAGTTGCTGGTCATCCTGTTGGAGCTTTCAACATGTATGTATACGATGGTATCTGGCAATTAGGCGAAGAAGATGAGGCCGCTGCATGGTTCAATGCCGTACCTGGTGACCCCAAATACAAAGATGTAAACAACAATGGCGTTTTGGATGCAGGAGATAGAACTTTTGTTGGTAATCCACATCCAAAATATATTGGAGGAATGGATAATACCTTTTCATACAATAACCTTTCGCTATCTGTTTTCTTGAATTTTGCCAAAGGAAACAAGCTGTACAATACTGCTAGAAACTTATTTTCAAGGGGTGTTCCTTTCGTGCAAAACTTTTCGGAAGCGTCTGATTTCTGGACTCCTGATAATCCGTCCGCAACAGCACCAAGACCGTCTCAAGGAGGTACTACTACAACTTTAGCCACATTGGCATCTACTCGGTTTTTAGAAGATGCAAGCTTTTTACGAGTTAAGAACGTAGCTCTTACCTATGATTTCCCGGATACTATTTTTGAAAAATCATTTATTAATTCTGCCCAATTTACTGTTTCGGCAACCAATTTATTCACTTTCACTAAGTACACGGGATTAGACCCAGAGGCTTCTAGTAGAGAGAGCCTATTGTCCGCTGGTATAGATTATACACCTTACCCGAACACCAGACAATTTAATTTGGGAATGAAGATTGGTTTTTAATATAAAATGAATAATAAGATGAGAAATTATATAAAATATATAGGGCTAATAGCAACGGTAACTTTGTTCGTGAATTGTAGTAAAATTTTGGAGCCCGAACCAGAAGGTCAAGTTGCGTTAGATAACCTTTTGACAACCGAAGAAGGATTGATAACAGGGGTAAACGGAATTTTCCAGCCTTTACAGGGAATTTTTTCTGGAACAATGGTGCAATTAGCGGGTCGGTCTAGTGATGATACGTGGACTTGGCGTAAAGAAACGGAGTCGGATATTTTTAATATCGATGAAACATTTGGTCTTATTGAGACAACTTGGGAGAACCATTACCGGGGAATAACTAGGGCAAACACGGTATTGGATAGGATGCTTTTGGTAGAATCTTTTTCTAGTGAAGAAATGCGATTGTTAATTGAAGGGCAAAGCAAGTTTATGCGCGCCTACTATTACTTTAATTTGGTAAGGTTTTATGGAGATGTACCTTTAGTGCTGCAGGAAATAATAGTACCTGCTGATGGCGAATTACCAAGGTCTCCAATAGAAGATGTTTATGCTCAAATTAAATCTGATTTAAACGATGCTGTTTCCATGCTTCCAACTTCATATTCAGGAGGAAATGGTCAAGAGTTGGGTAGACCAACTAAATATGCGGCAATGGCCTTATTGGCCACTGTAAACCTTGAATTGGAAGAGTGGGGAGAAGTAGTAGCCAATACGGAGGATATTATTGGAGAAGGTAGTCTATTGGAGAACTATGCCGATAATTTTAACGGATCACAAGAGAATGGTCCTGCTTCTATTTTTGAAGTGCAATACGGAGGGGAAATAGCAGCCACAACTATCAACACACGCGGTACGTATGCGCCTCCAGCCATGCAAGGTGGAGCGGCTAATTTACCAACGGATGATACTTGGAACGGAGAAGGTGGTAGCTTGTCATCCGGAAACGGCATCGTTCAAGAGTATGAGCCAGGTGACAAACGTAAAGAGGTTACGCTTGCTCATTATGATCTGGAAAACTTCTTGTTTCCTGATCAACCCGTAGGGAGCCTCTTATATATAAATAAGTATTTAAATGAGGTGGATCAGCCGGTAGAACAAAGTACTTGGAACTTTCCCATTATACGTTATGCAGATGTTTTGTTGATGCGTGCCGAGGCTTTAAATGAAATTGGTTATAGTCCTAATGATGAAGCTTTTGGATTGTTAAATGAGATAAGAATTAATGCAGGACTACCTGCGCATGATGCTTCAACATTGGGCACCCAAGATGAATTTAGACAGGCTTTAAGGAAAGAGCGAAGGGTAGAACTTGCTTTTGAAAGTAAACGCTATTTTGATTTGAATAGATGGGGAATTCTAGAAGCACGAATTCAATTTCAAATGGATATTAAGGGGGAGCTAACCTTTCCGAGCAATCGGTTGATTTCTCATCCTATCACAGGAAAATCTTATTTCTTATATCCAATTCCATTAGTTGAGTTTTCAAATAACGCCAACATTCAAGTTCAAAATCCAGGCTATTAGATTTCTCTAACAAAAGTGTTCAGCTATAGGTAACTAGCTTAGTCAATCCTTGAAAAAGGAAAACTAGGCTAGGTCTATAGAGTTGAAAAATAGAACTAAAACAATAGAATGTTCCAATGAAAAATAAAAAACAGATTACTTGGGTTGCTGTGCTTTGTTTGGTAGTCTTTAACAGCTTTGGACAACAGACCAAAATGGATAAAGTAAAACCGAATATTGTTTACATTCTTGCCGATGATATGGGGTATGGAGATTTATCTGCCCTTAATCCAGAGTCGGGAATTCAAACCCCGAATATGGACAAAATTGTTGAAGAAGGAATGTACTTTACGGACGCCCATTCCAATTCTGCAGTTTGCACTCCAACCCGTTATGGTATAATAACGGGACGGTATGCGTGGCGAAGTCGTTTAAAAGAAGGTGTTTTATGGGGATATGACCCACCTCTTATTGAGGATGACCGTACAACAGTAGCCTCATTCTTAAGTGATAATGGTTACCGAACGGCATGTATTGGAAAATGGCATTTGGGCTTGGGATGGCATGCAAAAGACCCAGAAAAACCTATAGCAAAATATGAATGGGACAGAGTTTTTGAAGAAGGCGCGGACAGTAATGTTGATTTTAGCAAGCAGGTAAGTGGTCCAAATACATTAGGTTTTGATTACTCCTATATTATTCCATCTTCACTGGATATGACACCGTATTTGTATCTTGAGAATGAAAAGGCAACTGAATTACCTACTGCGTATACATTAGGAAAAAGTGCCAATAAGGATGGAAGAGGTGTTTTTTGGCGTGCAGGAGAGGTAGCGCCCAATTTTGATTTTCATAATGTTCTTGGTCATTTAACGGCTAAGGCTACCAATTTTATTACGGAACAGAAAACGAACAAAGAGCCCTTTTTTCTATACTTTCCTTTGACGGCTCCACATACCCCTTGGTTGCCAACGGATGAAGTAAATGGAAAATCCAAGGCGGGTCGTTATGGTGATTTTGTTGCTTTGGTAGATATTACGGTTGGGAAGGTTCTTAAGGCTTTGGAACAATCCGGTCAAGCAGAAAATACCCTTATTATTGTTACTTCAGACAATGGTTCTAATTGGACAGAAGATGATAAGGAGCAGTATGTGCATCGTGCTAATGGCAAGTACCGAGGGCAAAAAGCAGATATCTATGAAGGAGGACATCGCATTCCTTTTATTGCAAGATGGCCGGGAACTATTAAAGCGGGTAGTGTTTCTGATCAAGTAATGTGTACTACGGATTTACTGTCTACACTATCCGGTATTATTGGAAAAATTTTACCCAAGGGTGCCGGAGAAGATAGCTATAACATGTTGCCAGCTTTTACAGAAAGTGCTGAAAAACAGATACGTGATTTTACGGTGCATCACTCCCTTAATGGTTTTTTTGCTATCCGAAAAGGTCCATGGAAACTTACAACTTCATTGGGTTCTGGAGGCTTTTCCCAACCCAATTTGATTCAGCCCGAGGAAGGACAGCCAAATGCTACCTTGTTTAATTTAGAGAAGGACCCACAGGAAACAAAGAATCTCTATGCGGAACACCCTGAGGTAATAGAAGAGCTTTTGGTTCTATTGGAAGATGCTAGAAATTAGCACACAAGGAGGTATAATATTTTAATACGATTATAGTGATGAAAAGAATACTAGAACGTTGGGCAGATTGCTTTCTGATACTTTTTATTGTCGCCTGCGGTAACAAGCAAGAAGCAAAGAAAGAAGTGACCATAGAAAAAGCGGAGAAGCCTAATATTGTTATAATTTATGCCGATGATATGGGTTACGGTGATTTGAATATTCAAAATCCAAATTCTAAAATACCAACCCCTAATCTTGATCAATTAGCTTCAGAAGGTATGCGTTTTACGGATGCCCATAGTTCTTCGGGTATTTGCTCTCCAAGCCGTTACGCTTTGTTGACGGGTAAATACCATTGGCGACGGCAACATGGTATAATACAATCATTTGGTGAGCCGTTTTTTAATGAGACGGATATAACGCTTCCGCAGGTGTTACAAACATCCGGTTATGCTACAGCATGCATCGGAAAATGGCATCTAGGATGGAATTGGGAGTTTAATAATGAACCTACAGGAGAGGTTATGCGTAATGGAAAACTTCAAAAATTTTATCAATCTCAAGATATAGACTGGAGCAAGCCCATTGCAGGAGGACCTTTAGCTCGTGGCTTCGATTACTACTACGGAGATGGTACTATCAATTTTCCTCCGTATGCTTGGGTGGAGAACGACAGGGTAGTGGAAGCTCCAACGGTGAATCAGAATATTGAAAATAGTAGCCACGCTACCAAAGAAGGGAATTGGGAGTTTCGCCCTGGCCCTATGGTTGAGGGTTGGAACCCTTATGATGTATTACCCACACTTACAAAAAAAGCTGTTGAGTATGTAAATAACCAATCAGCGGATAAACCCTTTTTCCTGTACTTGGCACTGCCTTCTCCTCATGCGCCTATTATTCCAAATGAAGAATTTATAGGAAAATCTGAAGCAGGTGGGTACGGTGATTTCATGGTTCAAACGGACTGGGTAGCCGGAGAGGTTTTAAAAGCTTTGAAAGCAAAAGGATTAGAGGAGAACACCGTGGTTATTTTTAGTGCAGATAACGGTCCTGAAAAGTATGCCTTTGCCAGAGCGGAGAAATATAATCATTATAGTATGGGTGATTTTCGCGGTTTAAAACGGGATGTTTGGGAAGGAGGTCATCATGTTCCTTTTCTTGTTAAGTGGCCCGGAAAGATTAAGGCAGGCTCGGTTTCTGACGAAGTAATTTCGCAAGTAGATATAATGGCAACATTGGCGGCTGTATCTCATAGCGAATTGCCTAAAGAAGCTGCCCCGGATAGTTATAATCTACTACCCGTCATTAGTGGAAAGAACTATACCTCACCATTACGAGAAGCTACGGTACATAATACTTTTGAAAATGTTTGGGGCTTACGTAAAGGTAAATGGCTCTACGTAAATGCTTCGTCCGGTGAGCATACTAAAATGCCCAATTCGTTTAAGGAGCATAGAAGTTATAAAGATTTTGAAACGCCAGGATTACTATTTAATATGGAAAATGATCCTGGTCAACATTTAAATCTTTATGAACAACATCCTCGGAAAATACAAGAGATGAATCAATTGTTAGAACAATATAAGAAACAGGGGTATTCTATTGAACGCTCCGTGGTAGTGAAATAATCATTTGTCTTATGCAAAAATGCAACTGTGGTAACATTAAAAATAGGATATAAACTACAATAAGAATTGCTTTTGATTCTTTTAACCCTAGGAAAAAAAGTGATTAGTTGAGTCGTTGAGCAGAAGAAGGGGCCGTTATTTAATGGCTCCTTTTTTAATTTTAAAAGAAAGCTTTTAGATTAGGTTTCATTTGTATTAGATATGCGGATAAATATAAAAAGCTTTTACCAAATTGTTTAAAAACATTACATTTTCGTTTTGTATTGGTAATTCTAAGTCTATTTTTTATAGATTTAGCATCTTGATAGCGGTGAGATGAAAATGATAGCAGATGATTTAAAGCTCTTAAAAGGTATGGAGGAAGATGATAATTCTTCTTTCAAGGCTATCTATGACAAGTATTCTAAAGCTTTGTTTCTGTATGCGCATAATGTAATTAAAGATAGAGCTGTTTGCGAGGATATCATTCAGGAAATTTTCATATCGCTTTGGGCAAAACGAAAAACGAATAAAATAACTTCTCTAAAACCGTATTTATTTCAGGCGGTAAAATTTAAGATTTTCAATCACTTCAGGGACAATAAATTTTCGAGAGAAGATTTAACCCGTTTGAATATTATAGACGTTTCTATGAACGTTTCACAGAAATTAGAGTACTCGGAACTGGATCAAATTATTCGGGACCATGTGGCAAAATTACCAAAAAGATGCCGTCATATTTTTGTTTTGAGCCGTTACCATCACAAAACGAACAAGGAAATTGCAGAAGAACTTGAAATATCTGTTCAAGCTGTAAAAAATCAAATTTCAAAGGCGCTCGCCTTTCTTCGAAATAATCTTCAACTAGAAGAAGCTATTGCAATAGCACTTATTCTGCTTAATTAGAGTTCATACAGTGCTCTAAAACAAATGCTTAAGGGCAATTTGTATAAATTTAAAGCCTCTTACAACGAGCGGTCAGATTGAGTATTTCTTAATTTTTTCACATTAATTTTATCGATTTTAAAAAATAATTAACATCTAACGTGTACCATCGCATTAGTTTGGGTACTTAGTAGTGATACCTTTTTCCAATTGATATATAGATGAACGCAAAAAACGCAAAAAAGCTTTTTAAGAAATACGTAAATAATGAGTGCTCCCCTGAAGAAATAGAGCTGCTCAACCGTTTTCTTGATTCATATCAAGACAGAGATTCTCTAATGTCAGAATTTAGGTTTGATGAAAAGGAAAAGCAGGAAGTTTGGCAAAAAATAACTGATAAGACCAATTCCCCCAAGTCAAAGAAAATAAACTTTAATCGCTTCATGCTTAAGTATGCCGCCATATTTATTGGTTTAGCCGGTCTGGTCATAGTTTTTAATTTATTGGTGAAGGATAGTAGCGAAGAACCGTCATTGATTATAGAGGACAAAGCAATTGTATTAAAGACGGGAGACAACCAAACACAAGAGATTGTTATTGGGGGAGGGGAAACTATTATTGATGCCGAAGGAAACGTACTTGCATCACAATCTAATGATCAAATGGTGTACCACGGTAAACCCGCAACAAAGTTGGTTTACAATGAAATTATAGTTCCAAAAGGGAAGACATTTGAACTTAAACTTTCGGATGGCACATTGGTACATCTTAATGCAGATACATCGCTTAAATATCCGGTTAGTTTTATTGAAGGGCAAGACCGAAAAGTATTTCTGAAAGGTGAGGCTTATTTTGAAGTATCTAAAGATTCAATACACAAGTTTACGGTTGTTGCCAAAGATATGGATGTACAAGTTTTGGGTACCCATTTTAATGTAAGCAGTTATACAAATGAAGAAACGTATGCAGTGCTTGCGGAAGGTAGTGTAGCCATTAAGGATAACCGCCTAGCTTATATAAATGAAGAGATAAGTGTGCTCAAGCCCGGTCAAAAGGCAGCAATTGAGCAAGATGCCATGGTTATAACAGAAGTTGATATAAACGATTACCTGGATTGGCGTAATGGTGATTTAGTTTTTAACAATGAACTTTTTGGCGGCATTATTAAAAAGATTGAACGCCGGTATGGAGTACAAGTTGAAAACGGATATGAAGAATTAGAATCGGTTCGGTTTAGGGGAACTTTTCAAAACGAAACAATAGAGGATCTTTTAGATACTTTCAAAGAAAGTGCTGAGTTCGAATACAAAATAATCAACAACCAAATAGTAATCAAAAAACCAGAGTAATTATGAAATGACCAAAACTTAAAAAAAATCGGGGAAACGCGGCCACGTCCCCCGAAAAGAATGATTTTAATCCGAGTAAAAACAAATCAAAATCCTTTAAAAATATGGAAAAAAAACCATTGTTTTTCATAATAATGAAAAACATTCTTAACAAGAATCGTACAGTGAAAATCTCCATTCTAATGTTTACTTTGGCCTTGTTCAACCTTCATGCGAATTCGTATTCGCAGAATAAGAAGGTTTCCATTGAAGCCAAAAACGAGACTATTGAAAGTGTGTTAAAAAAAATTGAGTCGCAAAGTGAATTTCGTTTTTTTTATAAAACGGGACAGCTTAATGTATCTAAAAGGGTGACACTCAATGTAGAAAAGACCCCAATTAAAGAAGTGCTACATATGGTTTTTGGTAACGGGGTTACTTATACCATGGTCAAAAACCAGATTGTTCTTAAAAATAACAAACCGGACAAGGAGGCAGAAAACGTTCCTATAATAAATGAATCAGGTATAGATCAGCAGCCTATCAGTGGTGTTATAACGGACGAAATGGAAGTGCCATTAGCTGGTGCGAATGTGGTTGAAAAAGGAACAACTAATGGAGTTACTGCAGATTTTGACGGTAATTTCAGTCTTGAGCTTACTTCGGACAATGCCGTGTTGGTGGTTTCTTATATTGGTTTTGCTACAAAGGAAATTCCCGTTAATGGTGAAACTAATTTTACTATCAAATTAGTTGAAAGTGCTGCTGGTTTAGACGAAGTTGTCGTAGTTGGTTTTGGTACTCAAAAGAAGGTAAACGTAATTGGTTCCGTTTCCCAAGTGTCTTCCAAAGACATAGAAAATAGGCCTGTTACTCAGGTTTCACAGGCTATTACGGGTCAAATGCCAGGGGTTACCGTTGTACAAAGGTCTGGTAGACCAGGACAGAGTGGAGGAAATATTAGTGTAAGAGGGGTTGGCTCATTTGGGGCAACACCAGATGCATTGGTTTTGATTGATGGTATTGCTGGTAGCATGAACGATATTAATCCAGATGATATTAAATCTATTTCGGTATTGAAAGATGCTTCTTCAGCTGCTATTTATGGAGCACGTTCCGCTAATGGAGTTATTCTTATCACTACAAAAACAGGAAGTGAGAATAAATTTTCCATCAATTATAATAGTTATGTTGGTTTTAACTCGGCTACTGAACTACCTGATTTTGTAAACTCTTGGG
>NZ_RCNR01000053.1 GCF_009725985.1 Zobellia amurskyensis | reverse complement strand
TAGCGCCGGCTTTCTCCCAATACTTTATGGCATCATCTGGTCTTTTATCATAAAGTAGATTACCCAAAAGATAAAAGGTAGTGGCATTATTAGCATCAATTTCTAGTGCTTTATTTAAAACAGTTTCGGTTTCCGTGCGATATGGAAATGCATAATCTAAGGACGCATTTTTTGCTTCAGCTAAGGCTTCTTTCGCTTTGCTAGAATCACCTGCTTCAGTATAAAACCAAGCTTTGTAATAGTGCACAAGCGGGCTGGATACATTTTTTAAGTCAGACAATAACGCAATACCATCTTCGGTAATACCTGCATTCATGTAGTTCGTAGCGATTTCCAGATAATTGTTCTCTGGGTTTTGCATGTTGTTTCTCCAGGCTTCCATAGAGCTATTACCTTTGGCCAGTTCCATTTCATAAAGGACTGAAAAATCTAAAGGGTCATATGCAATCTGCTTCTCTAGGAGAGTTGCGGCTTCGCTCTGGCGGTTAAGTTTACGGAGTAAAACGGCATTTAATACTACAATTCTACCATCGCGATTATTTGTAGTATAGGCTTCTTGAACGTATTCAAGTGCTTTTTGATAGTTTCCTTTTGTGCTCTCAATTTGTGCCAATTTAAAATTACCAGAGGAGAACCATTGGTAATACCAAGCTGATCTTGCTAAATTGGAATACGCTTCCTCTTCATGACCAAATGCTTGGTGAGTTAAACCCAAATAATAGAATATTTCACCTTCTTTGGGCTGATAGTATTTTACTTTTAATTTATCTGCTGCGGTTTGTAGATATTTTAATGCCTCGCCATATTTGGTTTGATTGAATTTACGCATACCTAAAGCGAGATTCGTACGGTAATCGTTTGGTGATATTTCCAAAGCGGCTAAGTAATAATCGTCAGGTTCAATGCCCGGTCTTCTAAATTGTTCTACAAAACGTCCTGTTAGGTAAAGGTCTTCAACAGTTTTGAGCTCCTCCGGTTTCTTTACTTTCTCTTGAACTTCTGGAAGTTGTGGAGTTTTTGGTTTGTAGGGTGTGTATGAAATAAGTTCGTTTCCTTCTGCATCTTGAATAAGGACAGTTAGTTGATATTCATCTAAAGCTTTTCTGTTTTTATAAGTCGATGTAAAAGGATGGGCAGGATCAATATCTATCGTTTTTTCCTCTAAAACAGTATCACCATTTTTTAGAATAACTTTCGCTCCTTTAAAATCTTTGGTAGTGTTGAATCCGTAGAATACTGTTTTTACATTTCGCATTTGAAGCGTAGCGGAAGCATCGGTATTGGAATTTTTAACCACCTCTAAATCTCGAACAGGATACCAGTAATTTTTTGCGTCTTTAGCGGAGTGGGGGAGAATCCAATTATAATCCGGTTGATTGTTAGAAAAGGTTCCGGTCATTAATTCTACATACGCCTTTCCGTCATCGGTTAATTTTCGTCTTGCATTTTGTCCTTGTAAACCAGGACCAAATTGCCATAATTTTGAAGCGTTGTTTTCAAATGGGTCACCTACATGAACGGTTCCCGCTTTTTGTCCGTAATCATATCCACCAATAAAACCTTCCTTAATATCCCACATAAAAAATGAAACCGGATTGGGATGGTTTTTCCACCAAGTTAAATCTACGCCTTCTTCATAACTGGTACGCCCGTAATCATCAGTTTTATTGGATAAAGGCCAATTGATAAAGCTACTGTTGTTGTGATATACTCCAATCTCTTGACTTGGAGGCCAGAACGTTCTAAAATCATCGTTTGCTGTTATAGCCACATTGGCCCAAAAAAGAAACGTAGTGGTAACATCACTAGTATTATTAATGCGATAATCAACTTCTATATAGGAACGACCTGGTCTTAGGGTCATGCCTATAACGCCACGCATGTCTCTTGTTTTTTCGGTTTCTCCGATCCAAACCGTGGCGCTCCCGTCTTCGTTATTTATCATTCTATAGTCACTGGGCAGCATGGTAGTTGTACGGTGGTGATGTGGAAAACACCATTCTATACCTCCTGAAACCCAAGCCCCCAACGTACCGATTAAATCAGGCTTTATTACGCTGTTGGTATGGAACAGCTCGTGACCGTTGGTTTTATCTATTGCAGAAAAAAGGCGGCCACCAAAAGCGGGCAGAACCTTTACACGGATATATTCGTTTTCTAGGTAGACCATGTCATATGCGACATCAACCAAAGAATCGCCCAATTTGGTTTGGGAGGCATACGGATAGACTTTCCCCTGAGCCCCTTGAACACCACGTCCGGTATAGAAAATAGGACTTACTTCATCCGTACCGATTTTATAGGTTGGAATAGTTTCTTGACCTTCGTAAACTTTTACTTGAGCCTGAAGTTGAGAAACGCAAAGGAAGAGCAATAACGCTGAAAGAAAACGATTTTGGTTTAGCATAATTTGTTTGTATGATAATATTCTTCTTAAAGTTAAGAAGGATTACTAAAATACAGTATAACAAATGGTCTGGTGAGTATAATAAATTGTAAAAAGCGACTCAGTATATATATATATATTATGTATTAACCTCTTCACTTTTATTCTTGGCCCTAGCAGTTTTGACCGCTATTTTTTTCAACATCCATTCTGGATAATCAGTTGCATCCTCAGCTTCGTAGATTCTTATATGTTGGTCCTCTTGTGGTTTTTTGAGTTCATCCGGGTCACATTTCAAAATTTGAGCTGCGGTATCCACACCTGAGTGTGAAACTCCTGCCACACCATGGGAAAGAATGCTAGCTCCGCATAGATAGAGATTCTCAATCTCACTTTTTGCCTTGTAGGCAAACGGACCAATATGTTTTAAACTTTTTTCGGTGCCGTAGATATTACCATCGGTTGTGTTAACGTAGTATTTATTGGTTAACGGGGTTCCCAAGTCTTTTTGAATTATGTGTTTACTGATACCTGGAATAGCATTTTCTAATCCGTTTATCATTTTTTGCATCAATAATTCTTTGAAATTCAAGTATTCTTGTGAACGCTCCTGATTTTCATCTTTAAACTTCTCAAAAGCCTTATAGTCAACCAAAGTAATGGCCTCTATGCTATGATGTTTTCCATCAAAACTAGAAGGGTCTTTTAAAGTGGTACAGCTAATGAACATTCCTTCAAAAACATCTCCTTTTGAAATATCCGATTCCAGCATGCCATCGTAAAATTCGTCTGTATCCTTATTGGGCATCATCCAAATATTACCGGAGTCCAGACCAGCTTTGCGCAAGTCCATATCAACAATCAGAAACAACATCAATGAGGTGCTGGAATATTTTGTTTTAGCTAATTTTTGCTGAAATTTAGCACTGAGGTTTTCTCTTCCAACTAAATCATTATACGTAATACCTACATCTGCATTGGAGACAATGGTATCCGCATAAAGTTCTTGTCCATTTTCTAAAACAACCCCAACAGCTTTTTTCCTTTGGTCACCTTCCAGAATTATTTTTGTAACTGCCGTACTAGTGCGTAGTTCTCCTCCGTGTTTTTTAAGCGTATTAGTCATAGCTTTTATGAGCGCACCGCCACCACCCATAGGGTAGTAACCACCTTGAAAATAGTGGTACATTAATGCACTATGCAATACAAATGGAACCTTTTTAGGCTGAACACCGTGATCCCCACACTGTATGTTCAAAATGTTTTTTAAAAGCGGATTTTTAATATGCCACCCTATTACTTTTCTCACGCTGAACATACCGTACTTGCCGAAATGTTTGGTTTTAAAGGGAATGGTCAATTTTTGCCAGAATCCTTTAAAATAGGGTAGGGAGTAAAGTTCTTCACTTACCTTTCTAGTAAGATTAAGGTATTTGTGAATCTGTTTTTTGTCATTCGGAAAACGTGCGGAAAGGCGTTCAATAAGGAGCTCAAAATTGGCAGGAAAATCGAATCTTTCTTTACCAATACAGACATGTTCGTACGCATCAGGATTCATTCTAAAAAATACTAGCTCGTTAGCAATTCCCAAACCTCTGTACAAATCATTGGTCGCTTCGCCTTCTGCCATTAACCCAACGTAGTGGACTCCGGGTGTAAATCGGTGTCCGTTTAAGTAGAAACTATGGCACCAACCACCAGGTACATCATGCTGTTCTAGAACCAAGACTTTTTTTCCTGCTCTAGCCAAGCAAATTGCTGTAGCCAGGCCACCCGCTCCAGAACCTATAATTATAGAGTCGTATGTATTGGGTTGGTTCTTGGTATCTGTTGAACCGGAATCTTGAACTGTTTCTTGCATTCGCAGGGTTAAAGAGTGCTATTCTAAATAGGATGACTATTGAAGGGTATGTATAAAAATAAGGGTTATTTTTTATACTTAACACTTCTTTTTGCGCTTGGTATGTTCGCTTAATGATTTTGTAAAGCTTCGGCAATGGCTTTTTCTGCTAAAGGCTCCATTACTTTGTACCCTTCAATTGTAGGGTGTACGCCATCATTTGCATATTTTTTTGGCAAACCGTTACGTTCATCTGCCATAGCGGAAAAATAGTCAAGATAAATATGACCCTTTTCCTCAGCATAAGCTTTAATCATTTTGTTCAGGTCCATAATTTTCTGAGCAGGCTCCACACCAGGTTTCCATGGATACTTAAAAGCGGGCAGGGTAGAGGATAAGATTACCTTTATATCGTTTGCCACTGCTATATCTGCCATAGATTTAATGTTGTTCATAATCATCTCTAAGGTTGATGGTCCCGTATTGCCCGCAATATCATTAGTTCCAGCCAACAGAACCATTACTTTAGGTTGAAGATCAATAACATCTTGTCTAAAACGAACGAGCATTTGTGGCGTAGTTTGTCCGCTAATACCTCTGTTTACATAAGGTTTGTTTGCGAAAAACTCCGGTCTGGAATTGATCCAACCAATAGTAATGGAGTTTCCCATAAAAACCACTCGGTTTTCATTGGCAGCAGGTTTAGCCAGTTTAGCATTTGCCTCTTGAAACTGACTCAAATTTGGCCAATCCTGTCCTTTAATTCCATTAATTATTCCTAGTCCCATTAATAAAGCAAGTAATGTTGGTTTAAGTTTCATTGTGTTCGGTAAATTATCTATTGCTGTTCTTGAATTCTTTTTTGTCCTCAATGGTCAAAGGGGCTTCTTCCAAAAATTTTCTCTGAGAAGGTTTTTGCATGAAAAGGTAAACCAATAAGAAAATTGCGATGACTAGAAAAAGTGCATTTCCATTAAAGCCATAAGCTATGATTGCAAGAAAGGCTGGTGCTTCTATAAACACATACTTTATAATGGATGCGGCTTGATATTTACTCATTTTTAATGATAAGTTATCTTCTCTTTTGATGGCCTGTAATTGTTTTTTGAACATAAATTGACTCATAAAATAACAAAAAGCAGCCACTACGGGTATTACATAAATAAAGATGTCATCTGGGTCTGCATTGGCGACGAAAGTCCCATTATTAACAAATTTAAAAATTCCAAAGGCAAGAATACCACCTACTAGGGCTAGGTGAATTATTGATAAGGTCTTAAAGAATTCGGATGGCTTTGCGGACATTAATTTTGAAGTTTAGCGGTTTATAAAGGTAGCCTTTCCACTGAGAAAATAAAATATTAATCAATATTAAGAGGCTAAGAGAAATAGGATGGTTTACTGTAAATCACTTGTTCCAAGTGCAGATATAATGAGAATCACTTAAGTTTTATATGTATTTTAGGAGAGGAAATTCTAAAAGGAACAAAAAATGAAAAATATATCAAGAAGAAGCTTTAATACCAAACTATCAAAAGGAATTGCTGGAACGGCAGTTTTGAGTAGTGTAGGATTGAGTTATGGATTTTCTTCAGGAAAGGAAAAAAAGAAATTGGGTATAGCTTTGGTGGGTTTGGGAAGTTATAGCAGCGGACAACTGGCGCCTGGTTTACAGGATGCCGAAAATTGTTATTTAGCAGGAATTGTTACTGGAACTCCGGCAAAAGAAAAGGAGTGGATGGATAAGTACAACATTCCTAAAAAGAATGTGTACAATTATGAGAACTTTGACTCCATTGCTAAAAATAAGGATATTGATATTGTTTACGTAGTGCTTCCTAATAGTATGCACGCGGAGTACTGTATTCGCGCAGCAAAAGCCGGTAAACATGTAATCTGTGAAAAACCAATGGCAGTTAGTGTGGAAGAATGCGACGCTATAATTGACGCTTGTAACGAGGCTGGCGTGAAATTGTCTGTTGGCTACCGTATGCAGTCAGACCCATATACCAATGAGATAAAACGTATGGTAAAAGAGAAGCCTTTTGGTAGCGTACGCTATGTGTCTTCGGATGCCGGTTATATCTCACGAGGTAATCCTGACCAATGGCGCTTGAACCATGCGCTTTCTGGTGGTGGTGCTTTAATGAATATGGGAGTGTATTCCATACAGAGTAATATTTACGGTACGGGACAAAACCCTATTTCAGTTTCTGCTCAGGAATTTAGTTCTAAACCGGAGTATTTTAAAGATACCGATGAAACCATTACGGCCCAGATGGAGTTTCCAGAAGGAGTAGTGGGCAATCTATTCACTTCGCATAATGCGAATGCCAACCGACTTTTTGTTTCCTTTGAAAAAGGTTGGGCAGAATTGAACCCTTGCCATAGTTATGGCCCTTTGAGCGGACGTACATCTGACGGAAAAGAAATAAAATATCCACATCAAAGTCAGCAGAAAGTACAGATGGATGATTTTGCCAAGCATATTATGTTGGGAACTACAAACTACGCACCTGGTGAAATGGGCAAGCGTGATATGATTATTGTAGAGGCCATTTACAAATCCATTAAAGAAGGAGGGAAAAAGATTCCTTTAGATTTGGGAGATATGGGAATTGTAAGACAGTAAGTTAGTATACTATATATAGATTGAAAGGGACGGTTTAGAAACCGTCCCTTTTTTTGTTCCTAATACGGAGATTTATTTCACCCGTGACCAATTTCTCATGCCAAAATCAACCCACTATTTAGAATGAAAACAGATGGTAACGTTAAGCTAACGATTTAACCTAAAATTGAACTTTAGTTTAAGGTATCACCATAATCAGTTAACAATGTTTGAGAATTACTAAGATATTTTTGCTCCAAATTAGTATAACAAATAACCAAAAGAACAAAATGAAAACAGTATCCAAAATGTTATTACTGGCAGGCTTGGTAGCAACTACATCCTGTGAAAAATTAGAAAATTTCGTTGGCCATGGTGGTCAAGGTGAAGAAGAAGGAACAATCTTCGAGAATAAATCTGAGCTTGAGCCGCTAGTGGCGATCAACTCTAACTTCAATTTTGTAAAAGCATATTCTCTAATTAGTTCTACTGATATTTTAGAGGATGGCTTTCAATTGGTGGGTGCCCAAGATGGTGCTGGTTTCTTGAAAGATGGTGATGGTTATATGTACGTTGTAAACGCAGAAGACAATTATGCGGTTAGTCGTATTCGCTTAGATAAAAACCTTAACCCGGTTAGTGGAGATTGGTTGTTGAATTCTGGTGTTGCAGATTTTGCCCGTCAATGTTCAGGTACTATGTGGGAAGCAGATATTCACGGTGGAGCAAAAGATATATTCCTTTCTGCTTCTGAAAGCTTTCATTATGATGTAAAAGGTATTGATCCTCACGTTGCCGTACCTACGCCAACTGCAGATTTTGGTCTTGATGCTTTGGGTGAGTTTTCTTGGGAAAACGCAGTACCGTTACCAAGAGATACTTACAAAGGTAAAACAGTTATTATAGGAGGTGATGATGATTCATCAGGTTCGGAAGGACAGGTTACGCTTTACTATTCTGAAAACGGAGATGCCGATTTCAACAACGGTAAAATCTATGTTCTAAAATTTAAAGAAGTTGCTTCTGGTTCTACAGATGCAAATGGTAACCCAATCAACCCAATGGCCGTTGAAGAAGGTGTTATCTATAATGAAGGTCAATTGGCTTTTCAGGAAACTTATGAAGTTGAGTTTGTTGAAATTGAAAACGGTGCTGAATTGACTAAAAACGAAATGGAAGATGCTTGTGTTGCAGTAGGTGCTTCAGCTTTCATGCGTGTTGAAGATGTGGATTACCAAAAAGGTTCGGTAGAAAATGCTAGAAACGTATTCTTTGCAGTAACCGGTAGAGGTCCAGGTAGAGGTACTTACAATGATTGGGGTACAGCCTACAAATTAGAGCTCGATGAAGAATCTCCTTTAACGGGTAAATTGACGCAAATCGTAAGTGGTAACACCGATACGAACAATATGGACGGAAACATTTCTAGACTTCAGAGTCCGGATAACATCACCGTTACCGAAAACTTCGTATACCTTCAAGAAGACCCTAACTCTTTTGATAGGGGACATGCCGCTGCAATCTACCAAACCGATTTAAAAGGTAACAACGCTAAAGTTGTATTGGAATTGGTAATCAGAAACGACCTTGACCCATCTGGAAGTACTGGTTTCAGTGGAGAGTTTGGCGCATTGGTTGATATTTCTGATAAAGTGGGTGTTGATGATACGTTCCTATTGAACCTTCAGCCTCACTACTGGCAGAATGATGACTTCAAAAGCAAAGATGGCCATGATTTGGAATCTGATAATCCAGATGCAATTGCTGCTGGTGCTAGAGAAGATAACCAAGGTGGGCAAATAGTTATTCTACAAGGATTGCCTAGATAAGACATTACTTTTTTAAGGTAGAAGGCCTCCATACCAATGGAGGTCTTTCCCTATTTATAATTTTCTATCAACGTATTTGAGTTATGTATAAATACTTCTTCTTTTTTATTACGCTATTTTGTTTCTTTTCTTGCAAAAATCAAAACGACCAGCTGGCAGCGGTTCAAACGGTCGATAATGTCGATTGGAGTTATGCCGAAAATTTCTATAAAAAAAATATGACCGAGGCTGTTGAATTAATCGGCACCTTGAGTAAAGTTGATGCAGAGAGTGATGAAGCAAAGAAAATCTTCATAGCGCTTCGTGTAGCCTTTAAAAAAGCGGAACCCTACGCTTCTTATTTAAATCCTGAAGTTGGTCACCGTGCCAACGGACCTGCCTTACCTGTCTTTGCAGAAGATACGGAGCGTATCCTAAACCCAATAGGGCTTCAGAAAATAGAAGAGTCTATTTATGAAGGCGGAGAAAACCCCGAGATATTTATTCGGGAGACTAGTCTTACTAAAGGGTTAATGGTCAATTTAATGCAAAATGTTTCGGAGCACAAACTGAGTTCAGAACGATTTTTCATTGCTACGCACCATCAATTATTACGTATCATTAGTTTAGGAATTACCGGTTTTGATACCCCGGTAAGTCAGTTGGGTCTATCGGAAACTGTGGTGTCGTTACAGGCGTTAAAAGAGGTCTATGACCATACATTATCCGAGTTGATTAAAAAGAAAAATACAGGTTTAGATACTGAATTCCACTTGAATATAGCACGCGCTGTTGCTTTCATTGAAAAGGACAGCGACTTCAATTCATTTGATCGCTATACTTTTATTCGGGAGTATATGAACCCTATTACCCGCAATTGGGTAAGCATCAGAAAGAAAAGCGGTCTATGGGAAGGTGTAAACAACAAGCCTTTTAATTTTGACGCACCTACTTTCTTTGAAAAGGATGCTTTTAATGTTGAATATTTTACCCCGCCAGTCAATAGAAACCCTTCTGAAAAGCAGATTGCTTTAGGTAAGAAATTGTTTCTAGACCCTAATTTATCGCAGTCTGGTAAAATGGCCTGCGTTACCTGCCATATGCCGGATAAGGCCTATACAGATGGCATTGCGGTCAATGTAGGTAATAACGGGAGTCCGCTGCAACGCAATGCACCAACTTTAATAAATTCGGCCTTTCAAAAAAGCTTTTTTTGGGATGGTCGGGCAGAGAATATCTTGGATCAGATATCATCGGTATTTAATAACAAGCAAGAATTCAACACAGGTGTTCATGAGTTTTCTACGGATATTTTAAAGGATACTACCTACCATGTTTTGTTTGAGGATGCTTTTGGTAGAATATCAAACAGGAACAATGATATTATCAAAGCTATTTCATCTTACATATCCACTTTAAATGGCTTCGACTCCAAGTTTGATAAAAATATGAGGGCCGAGGAAGATTCGTTTACTTCCGAAGAAAAGTTGGGTATGAACCTGTTTATGGGGAAAGCACTTTGTGCCACCTGTCATTTTATGCCTTTAACAAACGGTACGGTACCCCCTTTTTATGCCGAAACGGAAAAAGAGGTCATTGGAGTTCCGGAAACCAAAGAAAACAAGACTTTAGATGATGATTTAGGTTTCTACTGGCGATATAAAAAACCAGAGCATATGGGGATGTTTAAAACACCAACCGTTCGTAATGCAGAGTTTACTGCTCCTTACATGCATAACGGAGTTTACAAAACGTTGGAAGAGGTTATGGATTTCTATAACAAAGGCGGTGGTGGCGGAATGGGTTTTGACCTAGAACACCAAACCTTGCCTTTTGATGAGTTGGATTTAACGGACGAAGAACAAAAAGCCATTATCGCATTTTTAAAAACCTTGTCGGACACGAATGTAGAGGGGGAAGATACGCCTCAATTGGCAGATGCCACGTCGTAAATCCATAGGTTTTATTGCTATAAATTTAAAGTTTAGCTAACCTAGAATTAAAGAAAAGCACGAGTTGTCTTTTTAATAAAGCACTAATTTGTGCCCCAGTTAAAACCGCTATGAAAATGATAATTACAAGAAGATTTCTTAAAAACTTGGGCATGCTCGTTTTGGGTATATCAATGGCTATAAGTTGTTCAAAGGGAAGTGATATTGCTGATGATGTTGAAAATGAAATAAGTAAAGAAGAGGATAAGACCGAGGAACCTGCAGATGAAATTCCAAAGGAAGTAGCTCCGGATGAGACATTGCTGAACGCAGCGGAGTTTATTCAATCCGAAGATAGTCTAACCATGTCCGCCGAAGCTTTGGACGCCATTGACGATACGCTTGAAGAAATGCTTTCTGATGAAAGCGGTAAGGTTACATTTTTTGTGCCGAGCAATGAAGCGTTTACGGAATTTCTAAGCTCGTTAAAAGAGTACACTAACGTTCTTGATTTTGATGAAGCCTTAGAAAAGGAAATTCTAGCACAAGTACTAAAGTATCACGCAATTATAGGAGGGGCTAATTTCTCTACTGAACTTTCTAACGGTTCCGTTTTGGAGACTTTACAATCCGAAGAAATTAAAATTACGGTAGATGGCGATGTCTATATTATTGATACTACACAGATAAAAGCCAGAATAACTACTGCGGATATTGAAGTTGCCAACGGCGTTATCCACATTATAGATAAGGTTCTGATACCGGATTCCGTTCTTGCGGATTTATTCCCAAAAGCCTCTTTGATCGATTTGATTAATGAAACTGATGAGCTTTCTATGTTTGCAGAAGGCATTAAAGAAGCTGGATTGGAAAGTAGGTTCAATGAAGGGGATTATACGGTTTTTGCACCAACAAATGCGGCAATAGAAAAGTTGTTTTCAACGCTTGGGAATGATTATAATTCTTTTGCGGATTTCACTAATATTTTGGAAAAGCAGGCGCTAAAAGAAATTATTTTAGGTCATGTAGTAGAAGCGGTTGTAGCTCGTAATGACTTGAAAATAGGAGTATTACCTACTTTAGTTGAAGATGATGCTGTAGAGGTGATTGAAGGTGCGGCAGGTTTAGCGCTTCAAGATGCCTCCGAGTTCAAAACGAATTTTGTTGAGTTTGATATGGAAGCTTCAAACGGGGTCATCCATACTATTGACAAGATTCTGATCCCTCAAAAAGCCCTTTTACTGATTGATTAATTTAAGTTAGTAACTTAAAGAACAACGTCCATTACTCCACAACCCCAAAATCATAAACAATAGTTTCTGAATACTTTTCACCTGGTTTTAATAGGGTAGAGGGAAAGTTAGGGTGATTCATAGCATCCGGCAAATCTTGTGTTTCTAAACAGATGGCCATATGGGGTCTATAAGCAATACCATATTTGCCAGTAATATCTTCCAGTCCGTTACTGGCATAAACGGTTATTCCTGGTTGTGTTGTGAATACTTCTAGTTTACGACCAGAATTGGGTTCAATAACTTCTGCTGCTTTTTTCATCTCTCCAGCCTCTTTATTTAAAACATAACAATGATGATAGCCATTTAAGGGAATATCGTGAATTTTATCTCCTAAACGAGTCATTGTGGACAAGTCCCAAGCGGTACCTTTTAAAGGTGGTAATTTCCCAGAGGGAGTAATGTCTTCGTCAAATTCAGTATAGGTGTCCGCATCAATCATCACTTTATGGTCGTAAATCAATTCTTTAGCTCCATTAAGGTTAAAGTAGCTGTGGTTGGTCATGCTCACATGGGTGTCTTTATCGGTTTCGGCTTGGAAGGTTATATAAATAGCATTGTCTTTGGTTAAAAGGTAAGTGGCATAAACATCCAAATTTCCGGGAAAACCATGCGAGCCGTCTTTCGATAAGTAATGGAATTTTAAGCCCTCTCCATTTTCAGTAGAAATTAGTTCAGCATCCCAAACGGCATCTTGAAATTCATTACCTCCATGAAGTGCAGTGCCATCTCCTGCTACGGTAAGTTTGTAAACAGAATCGTTCATTACAAATTTGGCATTTTTAATTCGGTTGGCATAACGGCCAACAGTTGTACCAAAGCTAGGGTGGCCATTTAAGTAGTCCTGTAAATTATCAAAACCCAAAACTACATCGTCTAATTCTCCGTTTTTGTCCGGTACAAAAAGCGATGTAATAATGCAGCCCAAATTCATAATCTGCATTTTCATACCATTGGCATTGGTAATCGTATAGAGTGAAACCTCTTTACCTTTTGCGGTTCCCCAAGATTCTTTTTGTATGGATTGTGCGTTCATAAAGCAATTTGTAAGTATGAACAGAACTCCTAAATAAAGCGACTTCTTCAAAATTTGAAATTTAAGATGGGTTCAAATTACGAAAAAGAAAAAGGGGGTATAATGTAAAAACTGGTCAAACTATAGAAGCTTGACCAGTTTAGTATATGAAGAGTAGCCATTGTAAAAGCTACTTTATAATGTATTTATAAACTCAATATTTGTCGCACCATTTGGTTGGTGAATCCCCATTCGTTATCGTACCATGCCAATACTTTAAGCAAGTCACCATCTACAACCTTAGTTAAAGATAAATCGGCAATAGACCCGTAAGGACTTTTGATAATATCAGTAGATACTAACGGAGCATATGTTGTTTGTAAGACTTTCTTGTAACGGTCCGTTTGTGCTTCTTCTTCCAATATTTTATTGATTTCTTCAGCAGTAACCGTTTTTTCTGTAACAATGGTAATATCAGAAATAGAACCAACAGCTACAGGAACACGAACAGCCATACCATCAAACTTACCTACATATTCAGGAAGTGCTTTAGTGGTTGCTACAGCCGCACCTGTGGTGGTAGGTATTAGGTTATTTATACCGGAACGTCCCATTCTAAAGTTTCCTTTATTAGGAGAATCTACCATAGCGTTAGAGCTGGTATCCGCATGAATGGTTGTCATAATGGCTTTTTTGATACCCACACGTCTACCTATAATCTCTATAATTGGACTAATATTATTTGTGGTACAACTGGCACAAGAGAAAATACTTGTTTTCCCGTCTTCAGAATTTACACCATGTACAACAGTTGGTATTTCCGGGCTCTTGGCAGGACCTGAAAGAACTACGGTTTTCGCTCCAGCTTTAATATGTCTATCGGCATCATCATATTTGGTAAAAATACCGGTACTTTCAATTACAACATCTATATCTAGTTCTTTCCAAGGAAGGTCTTCCGGATTTCTTTCGTTGAAAAATTTTATGGTCTTACCATCTACAATAAGTTTACCGTCTTCAAACTCGACCGATTTTTCAAACTTTCCGTGTACACTGTCAAACTCTAATAAGTAAGCAATGTTTTCAATTGAAGCAATATCATTTACCGCAACTACATCTAGTTCCGGAGTTTCAAGAATTACTTTTAATGCGGTTCGGCCTATTCGGCCCATACCGTTTATAGCTATTTTTTTCATAGTGTAATTTCTATACTGTTTGTTTTTAGGTTTTGTGAAAGCCACTTATTAGCGTCTGTTTCTCACATTTTCTTAGTCGTAAATAGAAAAGGTAACCAACATCTACCACGTTAAAGTGATATTAATGCGCCAGCGTCTCATTTGTTTTAAGAAAGCTGAAATACTTTTTTTATTTACGCCCCTATAGTACAGGTTATGAATGGCAATAGTGTGCCCTATCGAATTTTAAGTGTGTTATATATTTTGCATGATTTCCACCAAATTTTGGGATAAAGGCCTTTCGCTATCATCAATAGTAGAATGATAGATTCTTATAAGACAATTTTTTACGAGTCCTTCTTCATCAAATTCAAAGATTTCATTTCCATAGGAACAATACCATTGTCCATTTTCAATTCTGTAATCATAATCAAACTGAACGGCGATACTGTTATCGGTATGGGCCCAGTATCTTTTAGTTACTTCAAAATCCAGTTCTTTTTCCCATTTACTTTTTAAAAACTCTTGAATTTCTTTGCGGCCGCTTAGAAGAGTAAATTCATTAGCGTACCATTTGCTATCTTTTGAATAGGCCGAGGAAATCTCAATTGGATTTTTTGAGTTCCAAGCATCTTCAATTATTTGAACTTTTTGTTTGGCAGTTTCAAGGGTAAAAGGAGGTAGTATTAATGTTGGCTGTTTCACAATGTAACGATGTTAAAATACAGAAGAATCTGTATGGCAGTTATAAATTAATGTTGGTGGTTTAATAGTTTTTCGCATGCGTTTCTGGCCGTAACAATAGGCCAATTGTTTTTTTGAATTTGAGAAAGTATAATTGCGCCTTCCCAAAGAACCAAAACTTCATCGCTCAATTCCTTTACGTTCGGGTTGTTTGGTTCAATTTTTTCTAATTCATTATTAATAAGTTTGCGAATTTCATTTTTACTCATACAGACCATCTCTTTTATAGAAGTCTGGTTTTTGGGTATATCCGTAAATATATTCTGAAACCCGCATCCTCTAAATCCTGATTGTTCTAACCAATTGAGTAAAAAATCAAATAGCGCAAGAACAGCATCATTCCCGGGCTGAGCGTTACTCATATATCTTAATGATTCAAACATGACCATTTTATGTTGTCTCTCTAAATACGCAACTGCAATAGCCTCTTTAGATTTAAAATGCCTGTACATACTGTCTTTTGAAACTTTGGCTACTTCTAAAATCTTATTGATTCCTGTTTGATTGTAGCCGTCCATATAAAAAAGCTCGGATGCCGTCAGGATAATTTTGTCCTTTACACTCTCTTTTACCATGAGTTAAAGATAGTAGGACTTTTCAAAACAGACAAGTCTGTTCTTTTTATGCAAATGTAAGAATAATACTTCTATGATATACTATGCTACTTGTTAAAATTTTAACTTATTTAAGGTAATCACATTGATTTTCACCTTCTTAATTCATTCAGATCGAAATTTTTCAGCTACAGGTTATTAGTAATTACTAGTAAAATAATTGTTACTTAATCCGATTTTTTGGTGCTTGAACTGAAAAATATGCAGTTTATCGATGATTTTAACATAAAAAAACATGATTTTATTGAAAACCTATGAATTATTGCTAAGTATAGTTGTAAGAGTTTTATAGAACTTTGTCGAAGATATTAACCCCTAATCGAATTTATTATGAAAAATGCGCTAACCTACAATGTGCTTTTTGCCTGCGTCTTTTCGTGCTGTTGCAGTTCTATGACTGCCCAGTATTCTAGTAGTAGTAATGCTACCGAGATTCATCAGGCTACCAACAAGAGGATGGACAACTACCAGTACCTTAAAAAACAAGGGTATAAGGATAAAGCCATCTTTGAAGACTTGGGTAATGCCAACTTCCTGAACAAAAACTATGATACCGCTTTGTTTTGGTATGATAAGTTAAAGGAGGTAAACAGTTCTGGCACCTTAAACAAAAATTATCAGAAGCGTTATGATTACGCTATGACCAAATCTCAAAATATTGGATCAGCTACCAGTTCCGACAATAATGATTGGGTCGCTCAAATTGAGTCTGATTATAAAGTAAAAAAACAAAATTCCAAAAATATTTTGGATCAACCTTTAACACAAAGGTATAGAGAGTTAGATTTTCAGCGAAAAGATGGACAGTTTATAGTAGACGATCAAACAATTGTTGAAAATGAACTTAGAACTTTCTTAGGCGAGGAAAATGAAGACCATAATGGTTATAAAATGCCAGTTGCCGTAACACCGGATGGACGGACCGCATATTTTAGTAAAAAGGTAGAAGTAAAACCTTTGTACGGAGTTTTCTCTAAAAGCGAAGAAGTACATAAGATTTACAGAGCCGAAAAAGTAAGTGGTGAGTGGAAGAATATAAAGGAAGTAGCCGTTGCTCCAAAACATGCGTCTGCTATGCACCCTTCTATATCATCTGACGGAAAACGTTTGTTTTTTGCCTCCAATATGCCAGGAACTTTTGGTGAGTATGATATTTATGTATCAGCCATTCGTAAAGATGGAAGCATGGGTGTTGCCAAGAATCTTGGTCAAAAGGTAAACACTAAAAAAGATGACCTTTATCCTAATGTGGTTGGAACCAATACATTGTTTTTTGCCTCTGAGGGAAGAAAAGGACAAGGCGGACTTGATGTTTATATGACTCAGGTAGGTCAAAAACATGTAGACTTAGCCGTTAACCTTGGCAGTCCTATTAATAGTAACGAAGATGATTTTGCTATATCATTTACATCAGATAACGGTAAAGGATATGTAATGTCTAACAGAGGCAATAACAAAAGTACCGTAGAAAAAGTGGCTTTTACCTATGCTAACAAAAGGCAAACTGAAGAAGAAAATGGCGATTACCGCACACTTGAAGCCTTTAATGTAGATTCTAAAGCACGATACACTTCCAATTTGTTTGAGGAAGATTAATAAAAATGGGGGATAAGATAGAGCCGGCGATTACCGTCGCCGGTTTATAACCCAATTTTAGGTAATCTAAATGTTCTAAGAAAGTATGGACATCTACCAAAAGAGTTCAAAGTTTCAAAAAAATTAGAACACACCGTATTACCACAGTTTTCAATAATCCCAAATATCACTACCATGAGCTACAAAAAAAATAATATCAACACAATCTACCTGCTCCTTTTATTATGTGCCATGTTCTTCGGTACACAGTCCAACTACGGGCAAGAAGCAGTAACTGAAATAAATACAAAGAGCACATATCACAATCAGTTGTTCTTTAACAGATTTTTGATCAACCCAACATTTTCGTTGGTAAGAGAGAACAAATCATATATTAACGTTCTTCACAGAAACCAATATGCTACGTTTGAAGATAACAACCAAAACTACTTTTTAGGCTTTAGCAATAAGCTTAACGATCATGCTGCACTAGGTATTAGTGTGTATAGCCAATGGTCTGGTGTCGTTCAAGAATTTGGTTTTAACGCCAATTACGCCACAGCCGTAAAATTAGGTGACGAGAGTAGATTAACTTTTGGTACGAACATTACATATTATACAGAAGGTTTAGATCAAAACAGAATAGTGGTAGCCGATACGGATACTAAGATATCAGAAGCTAAAAAAGAGAGTAAAATAGCCATTCAACCAGGAGTAACCCTGTCTTTAGGAGGTTTTGACTTTGGTCTTTATGCTACTGAGCTTTTTAAATATAACCAAACAACCAATGAATTTTTAACGAACCTTAGTACAAAGAGTGTAAAAGCTTCTGTACAGTATACACACCAATTTTTGGCCAATAGAGGTCTTTTTGCCAATGCACGTTTAATGCCAATGGTACAAGTTGGTAAGAACAAAGATGGTGGATTGGGTTATGTAGGATCTGTATTGTTAGACTTACCAAATTACGGTTGGCTTCAAACAAATTTTGATGATGACTATGGTCTTTCTTTAGGACTAGGTTTTAACTTGAGCAAACGTATGTCTTTAGGATATTTATTAGAAAAAGACTTGATGACGGATGATGCCGATTTAGGTTGGAACCATGAAATATCTTTAGCTTATACTTTTGATAACCACGGTTCTAGTATGGATGCTTATGCAGATAGCTCTGATGATGCTAAAGTAGACCGTATTGTAAGAAACTACGAGGAACAAATTTTAAGATTGACTGCCGAGAACAAGGAAAATAAGAAAAGAAACAACAACACTACCAACAGTAGAAACTTTAATGCGCCTACAGCTGCAGATATGCAAGGAGACATCAACGGTATGGCATATGAAAACCGATTGATTTTAGATGAGATGATTTTAAGACAAGATTCAATTGATGCTGCACGTGATGCTGCTTTTGAAGAACGCCTTAAGTCTTTGGTAGACGTACTTAAACAAGAGATTAAAGAGAACCTTAAACCAAAGGTTGAAGAAGATATAATGCCAGTTCCTCCAGAATATACAGCCTTAGCTGCTAACACAGAAAACAACGCTCCTAAGACTATAGAAGCTTCTAATCAGGATAATGATGCAAGGTTTAATGATGTAAGTGACTTTTTGGTCTTGAACGATTCAAGAATGTCTGAGGCAAGTAACGAACAACAAGAAAGAACTATAGAGGTTGTTGCAGAAACAAGTTCTAAATCAATTGTGGAAGAGAATAGTAATGCAAAAGAAATAAAGGATTACGTAAAACTTCCTATAAAAATATTAAATCAGTCAGATATAGTTGGTGTAAAATCCGGTTATTATGTAATAGCTAATGTATACAAGAACAAAAAATATTTGAATGCCTTTATGCAAACTTTAAAGGAACAAGGTCTTGATGCCAGACAGTTTTACAACAAAGAAAACGGATTACATTATGTATACTTGGCAGATTACAATTATAAAGAAGAGGCAGAAACAGCTTATGTTTCTAACCTTAACGGAAAGTACAACGACGAAAAATGGATTATGCAAGTAGATGATCATTCGGCAGTAGTGAATAACATGTACGAAGATCAATAACAATATTAACTTATGGTTAGTGGGACCTGATTTTTTGGTAGAGAATTAGGCTATAAGCAGCGGGGGAGGCCCCGCTGTTTTTTTGTTTTACACAACAATCTACATAGATTTCACACTCTTTTTAACTAAATTTTTGATTTAATAGCATCGATAATTGGTACGAAAATACCGTTATAATGCAATAGAGCAGGTGGTTTGGCTGCATTTTAACGAAAATGGGCGATCTTAAGGTTAGCGCTATGGAAATAATGTTTAAGTTTGATTATAATCATACCAATAAAACCTATTTATTAATCCCCAAATCTCACAAACCATGTTTCATTACCTACAACATTACCACAAGAAAAGCACACTTGATCACTTCATAAAAGTGCAACATCTCTGCGTCTGATAGAGATGAAATTTCAAAGAATTTATTTTAGGTTTTAGAGCTTTACCTACAGCAATAAAACATAAAGATTCACCCAGCGTATAGCGTATATATCTGTTTTAGTTTTTAACTAAGGCCCGGCAGAAGACTGTCATAACCATAGGTCTTAATTCCAAGCACAAAAAAACGGATAACAAAATCTCATGATTTTTTAATCATAGAGAAAGAGCCTCCCTACGCCCAAATTTGAATAAAATGTCGCTTTACCGAGCGATTATCTATTAATAGTAAATCCCAAATTTAACCAGGTATTCTGTTGATTTTCAATAGGGTGCTAAAAATCCCACTACCATGGAAACTAACATTTTAAAAATTATCGTGATCGATAATGATGTAACATCGCATGAATCTTATGAAACGTATTTTGACTCTTACCTAGAGTATTCCCTAAAAGGAATTTACGCTTCGGTGAAAGATGCTTTGGCTGACTATGATGCTATTTCGCCAGACATTATTTTTTCAGAAGTCTCTTTGCCTGAAATTAATGGCATAGAAGGTATTCGTCTTTTTAGAAAGAAAGACCCGAAAGTAAAGATTATCATGCTCAGCGCCCAGAACAATTTTGACTTGGTCAAAAAAGCGTTCAAAAATACCGCAAATGGCTACCTATCCAAACCGGTGACTGAACGCGCCCTTTACAATGCCCTTGATTCCATCAAGTCAGAAGGCGCAACAATGAGCAATGATATTATTAGTCAGATTATTTCAAAGTTTCAGCGAAAATCGAATGAGTTTTTCTCAGAAAGAGAGAATCAGGTAATTGATTATTTGAGCCAAGGTGCTACCTATAAGACCATTGCCGAGAAATTATTCGTAACTGCAAGTGCAATCAACTTTCATGTACAGAACATCTACTTAAAACTAGATGTCAATTCCAAATCGGAAGCTCTTAGAAAGTTGCAAGAATTAGAGTATTCTAATGCACTCGTTTAAATTGGAAATTAGTTGCTTTTCCCCGGAGGTTCAATAGGAGAACCTCCAACCTTTCAAGAAAAAAGCTTTACATTATGTAAAGCTTTTTTTGTTTTATATATTTTCTTAGCTATTAAATCTACAAAGCTGTGGAATAATTAAACGGGTAAAGTCTTGTTATTGATTTTTAACAAGCTTCCTTATCACTGCCCATTCTTTAAGCATGGCTCTAGCATCTTGCGCCGGGTAACCTAAGACGGTTTTTCCTGCCTCAACGTCACTCATAACTCCTGATCCAGCGGCAACTGTAGCGCCAGAATGTATGGTTGTATGGTCTTTAATGGAGGCACTTCCACCAATAATAACACCATCTCCCAAAGTAACAGAACCCGCAAGGCCACTGTGTCCTGCCATAATACAAGAACGCCCCATAACACTATTGTGTGCAATTTGCACTAGGTTGTCAATTTTACAACCATCACCAATAATGGTGGAGCTAAATTTTGCTCTGTCTACACAAGAATTGGCCCCTATTTCTACGTGATGACCAATAATTACGTTTCCTATTTGGGGTATCTTAACCAATCCTCTGCCGTCGTCACTAGGTCTATATCCAAATCCATCTGCGCCAATACTTACATTAATATGAAAAATACAATGACTACCAATAACACAGCGTTCACGAATAACAGTTCCGGACCACACAACGGTACCTTCGCCAATTATGGTTTCGTCAAACACACAAACATTGGGGTATAAAATAACGTCTTTTCCTAATTCTACATCTTTGCCCACATAGCAATTAGCGCCAATCTTGCAGCCATTACCAATTTTTGCAGATTCGTGTACCACGGCCGTTGGGTGTATATCTGTATCAAAAACGGGTGTTGTAGGACTAAAAAGTTCCAATATTCGGCCCATAGCTAAATCCACATTGTTTACTCTAATAAATGCTTTATTATCGCCAGGTTCAATAGTAGATTTTGGACATACAAGGGCGGCACAGGCCTTTGAATCTATCCAAAGTTTTGAATATTTTGTACTTCCTATAAATGTAATTTGTTGATTGTTCGCCTTTTTTATTTCTTCAGGGCCTTCTATTTTTTGATTGGTATTGCCTATTAATTCGCCTTTTAAGATATTGTTAATTTCACTTATTGAGTAAGATACCATGGTTTTTTTGTTGGTTAGTTGTTAATAAAACAGAAAAGTGAAATCAATATTGTTTGGGTCAAGTGCAGTTACATATTTCTTATTTAATCAATACTAGATAGTTATACGTTTTTTTTAGATTTTTTTCGATGGGAATTAGTGTTGTCAAATACTGAATCAGAGGTTTAGGATAATCTCCATTTTCGGGAAGAGTCACCGTATATAGAGCGCACATTATCACGGGAATATAGTGAAAATCCCGATAGTTTGTTGTGGAAAGTGAAAATACAAATGTTGGTAGCTCTAAAATGATTTGAGTAACTTAAAGAAATAAGAACACAAACCTACTTAGTTCTACCATCTCGTTTTAACCCAATCTTTTTGCTCTTCTTCAGAGAAAAATGTCCAAGCTACAATACGGCTAGATTTGTTGCCCGTACCCATGGGAATGGTTTTAATTTGGTTGGCTTCAACTTTCTCCAATAACTTGTAAATTCTTTTGAGATTCGATTCTTTTGATACTAAAGTTGAGAACATAAAACAGTTTTTAGAGAATCTTCTGCTCTCCCAAATCATATTCTCTATAAATCTGGATTCTCCGCCATCATATATAAGTTCATTGCTAATGCCCGAAAAATTGAGTTCTGGTGTTTTTACTTTTTTACCGGACAGGTTCTTTATTTTTCTGCGGGTTCCTTTTTGTGCCTCTTCAATTGATGAATGAAAAGGAGGATTGCTTATCACGAGGTCTATTTTCTGTTCAGGGGATAAAACCCCACGGAAAATATCTCTCGTACTTTTTTGCAACCTACATTCAACCTTGTCTTTAAGTAATGGGTTAGATTCCACAATTTGCTGTGCCGATAAAATTGATTTAGGGTCAATATCAGAACCATAAAATTGCCAACCATATTCAGTTACCCCAATTATTGGGTAAATACAACTAGCACCTACGCCAACATCAAAACAAGCTATTTTATCACCCTTGGGGATGTTACCAAAATTATTTTCACCCAGTAAATCCGCAATATGGTGAATGTAATCTGCTCTTCCAGGTATAGGCGGACAAAGGTTTTCATCTGGAAAGTCCCAGTTTTTTAGACCATAATAATGGTTCAATAAGGCAGTGTTCAACAACTTAACCGCCCGTGGATTGGAAAAGTCTATTGATTCTACTCCAAATTTATTAAGTTTTATAAACTCCTTTAATTCAGGTTTGGAAGTTTTTAAGGCCTCTAAATCATACCGCTCTCGGTTTTTGTTTCGCGGGTGTAGACGTGCTTTTTCTTGTGGTTTTTCTGAGGACATGATTTACTTTAGAGTTATAAAGATTTTCAATAGTGCCTAATTTAGATAGCTTAATTACGCATATTGGTTTCTATAAAACGGCAAGATATAAATAACGCGCTAACTTTTCTGATTGGTTTACTTTATTAATATCCAGTATCTCTAGATTGGCATTTAAATCTGATTGTAGAAATGAAAAAAATTATAAAATTTTTACAGAAAACATATCGGGAGGTACTGCGAAGCATTGCTTTCTATCCTGTCCTTATTTCCATACTATGTGTCATTTTGGCTATGCTGGCCTTGACATTGGAAAACTGGAAAATTACACAATCGATTAAAGATAACATACCCTATCTTTTTATACAGGACTATGAGACGGCCCGTTCTATTCTATCGGTTTTCATTGGTGGGATAATTTCGCTTACCGTTTTTAGCTTTTCAATGGTTATGGTGGTACTGAGTCAGGCTTCATCTAATTTTTCGCCAAGACTTCTTCCCGGCCTAATCTCAAACAGTAAGCATCAATTTATCTTGGGCACCTATGTAGGTACGCTGCTCTATTGTATTATAATCCTAACTTCTCTTGGTGCTCGCGGAATAGAAGCTAATACTATGGGATTATCTACCATGCTGGCTGCCATTTTATGTGTATTGTGTATAGGGCTCTTTGTTTATTTCATACATAGTATTTCCGGGGCCATTCAAATACATAATATTATTGATAAAATTTTTGACAAGTGTAATGGGTATGCAGAGCACGAATTAACCAATTCCCAAGTTTCAAAAATAGCGTTACAATATATTGATACCTCAGAATGGATAGTCTTAAACAGCAAAAAGACAGGATATTTTAGAGGTTTTGATAGTAGACTGCTTGAAAAGTCTATTGAGAAACAAGAAAATCAGATAGAGATTATACCTTATTTGAACAAACATTTATGGGAAGGAATGCCCATTTTAAGGATTAGGGAAACGGTGTCCAATGATGAGTTGGAAAATCTTATGTTCTGTATTGATATATCTTCTGACCGCCATGAAAATGATAAAGGGGTTGGTGGAATGATCAAACTAATGGAAATTGCCGTAAAAGCTATGTCCCCAGGAATTAATGACCCTGGCACCGCAATTGATGCCATTGCTAAATTGGGAAGATTGTTGCGCAAGTACCTTCAGTTTCCGCACATTACCTCTCAACCAGTAGAAAATGGCAAATGCATTTTAATCAAGCATAATATAACAGCAAGCGAACTCATGCGTATCATAATCCAACCCATTAGATTATACGCTAAACAAGACAGTGCAGTTATGCATGAGTTAATAGGAGCATTACAGTTCATAACTAAAGGACCAAACATCTCTGATGAAAACCGTTCTGTAGTATTTACGGAATTAGAATGCCTGAAAGAAGACATTAAAAACCATATAGGTAATGAAACAGATAAAGACCATTTATTGAAACTTTACGAAAAAGGCATTATAGAATTTTAGACAAGCTGATAGTTGATTGGGCGGTGTTTTATAATTATCCTATTTTTGCATCAGATTGGCCAAGAAAATATATAAACGACGATGTTTTATATAATTCTGCCCTTAAATAGAGCTAATCATCATTTTTCGCTAAAGCGAAAACATAAATAAGTGAGTTTGGATTCTATTAAAAATTTGGAATGGCGTTATGCGGTAAAAAAGTTCAATTCGGAAAAAATACTTCCGGAGGATAAAATTGAACGGTTAAAACAGGCTTTCAATCTCACCGCAACTTCTTATGGCCTGCAACCTATTACCTTGGCCGTAATTCATAATAAAGATTTACAGAACAAATTGGTTCAGCACTCTTACGGCCAACAACAAGTGGCGCAAGCTTCTCATGTGCTGGTTATTTGTATTCAAAATAATATTAATGAAGATTACATAAATCGTTATTTTGAGCAAATCAGAAAAGTGAGAGGTACAAGCGATGATATTTTAAATCCTTTCAAAGATGCTTTGATGGCCGATTTTTCTAAAAAAGAGGTGCACGAAATTGAACAATGGTCTAAAAATCAAGCGTATTTGGCACTTGGTAATTTGTTGACCATTTGTGCCTTGGAAAAGATAGATTCGTGTCCCATGGAAGGCTTTATACCTTCGGCCTATGATGATGTCTTGAACTTAAAAGAAAGCGGACTCACATCTGTTTTGGTACTTCCCGTAGGCTATCGTGCAGATGACGATATGTTTTCGGAATTCAAGAAAGTCCGCAAAAATATTGAAGAGAGTATCATTGAAATTAACTGATATTTTCACCTAACACCTAACACCTAACACCTAACACCTAGAATAACATATGCCAGGATTTGAATTATTCGGAGACAAGGAACGCAAACAAGTAAACGACGTATTGGATTCGGGGGTGCTTATGCGGTACGGTTTTGACGGTATGCGTAACGGCCATTGGAAGGCACTTGAATTAGAAAAAGTCCTTGCGGATAAAATGCAAGTAAAACACGCCCAATTGGTGAGTAGTGGTACTGCCGCGTTAACAGTGGCTTTGGCAAGTGCGGGAGTTGGTGCGGGAGATGAAGTCATTATGCCCACATTTACATTTGTGGCTAGTTTTGAGTCTATTTTAGCCATTGGTGCCGTGCCTATTTTGGTTGATGTAGATGATACTTTGGCATTGAGTCCACAAGCCGTTGAAAATGCCATAACTGAGCGAACTAAAGTTGTTATGCCTGTACATATGTGCGGTTCTATGGCAGATTTAAAAGCTTTAAAGGCTATTTGTGATACGCACAATTTGCTATTATTGGAAGATGCCTGTCAGGCAATAGGGGGAACTTTTGAAAATAAACCTTTAGGAAGTTATGGAGATTTAGGTTGTTTTTCTTTTGATTATGTAAAAACCGTTACTTGTGGTGAGGGTGGAGCGGTAGTGACCAATAATGATAGTTATAAAAGCAATGCAGACCATTACTCCGATCATGGTCACGATCATGTGGGCAAGGATAGGGGGGCGGAAACACATCCGTTTTTAGGATATAACTATAGGATTTCTGAATTACATGCAGCCGTTGGTTTGGCTCAAATTGAAAGATTGGATGAGTTTTTAGCTATTCAGAAGAAAAATTACACCATTTTACGGGAAGCGTTGCAAGACTTACCAAATGTACAATTTAGAAGAGTCCCGGAAGGAGGGGAAGAGAGTTATGCATTTTTAAGCTTCTTCCTTCCTGACACGGTTACGGCAAAAAAAGCGCATACAGAATTAGGCAAAGCTGGTGTTGATGCCTGTTTTTACTGGTACGATAATAACTGGCATTATTATCGTGAATGGCAACACTTAATAGAGAAAAAGTCGTTGGGCAAATTGCCAACAGAAGTACATCAACAACTACCGGATTACTCTAAATCTGATTTCTCTGCATCGGACCAATGGGTGGGGCGTACAATTTCTTGTCTTATAAAATTAGGATGGTCACAAGATGATGTAAAAGAACGAGCCCAAAAAATGGCAGATGTAATTTCTAAACTGTAGCTATTTTAATCAGGAATAACTTAGCATATTTTTTCTTTGGATAAAATCTGTTTTAATAAGTTATAGCTATATTTAGTTCCTATAAAATTATACAGAACCAAAACAAAATGTAATTACCGTTATGAACTCAAAAAATTATTTTTTCTTCTTGGCCGCTGCTGCATTCTCATTGCAAGTTACGGCTCAAAAACACTCTAGTACCCCTCCAGAAGTATCCCCTATGCCCATGAAGCCTGAGATGACAGAAATCTGGGAACCAGAAGTTACGGTCGTAACTCCTGCGAAAACATTGGGAGACGCTCCTTCTGATGCCATTATTTTGTTTGATGGGAGTAGCCTTGATCAATGGGTTAGCCAAAAGGATAACACAAAACCTGCACCATGGAAAATTGTAGATAATGACCATTTTGAAGTAGTACCTGGTTCAGGTGGTATAAGCACAAAAATGAAATTTGGTGATTGCCAGTTACATATAGAGTTTAGCGCACCGGATAAGGTTGAAGGAGAAAGCCAAGGACGTGGCAACAGTGGTCTATTCTTACAAAACAGATATGAGCTCCAGATTTTGGATTCGTACAACAATAGAACCTACCGTAACGGACAAGCGGGTAGTATTTATAAAGATCATGCACCGCTAGTTAACGCTATGCGCGGTCCATTAGAATGGAATACATATGATGTGATTTATAGAGCCCCAAGATTTAAAAAAGATGGACGCCTAGATTCAAAAGCAGAGATAACTGTTCTTCACAACGGTGTCTTGGTTCAAAATCATACGGTAATAAATGGCAACACCTATTACATAGGTTTACATAACTACCCATCAGCACATGGTGATGATGTTATATCATTACAGGACCACGGTAACAAAACACAGTTTAGAAACATCTGGTTAAGAAAATTATAAACATCATAATTCAGATGTAGTTTATAAATGATTAGACTACATTTTTAATGCTGTTTTAAAACTCAAAGAGCCTCCTAGATTCATATGAATCTAGGAGGTTTTTTTGTTGAATTTAGTCTGGTTTATGAATTTAATATACATAGTTATAGCATCAAGTTAAAGAAGTAGAGTGAAAGTCATTTTAGCAATTATCAGCATTAAAAATGATGAATAAGTAACTTTTGAGTTGAATTTTTATCAAATTATAAATTCATTATAAGTATTTAACATACCTGCCAACTCCCGTAAAATGGGGTGTTGTGGAATTTATCCATGTTTTTGAAGAATATGTCCATAATGATGGATGGTAAGAACCTTAGGTTTGGTCAAATGTTCAACTAACTTATTTAAAATGAAAAAACTCAAACTTTTAATGGCATTCCTCCTTTTAGGGGTGACAACTGTTTCATGGGCACAGACACAAATTACAGGTGTAGTGGTCGATGAGGCAAATGTACCTTTGCCAGGTGCCAGTGTCTTAGTAAAAGGTACGACCAACGGTGTTGTATCTGATTTTGATGGTAATTTTGCCATTTCAGTAGCTGATGGTGACAAAATTTTAGTGGTTTCATACATTGGTTATGAGACTAAAGAAATCACTTTGGGCAGTTCTTCAAACTATACAATTGAACTCATTGAGTCCTCAACAGGCTTAGATGAAGTTGTTGTAATTGGGTATGGTTCTGTAAAAAAGAGTGATTTAACAGGTGCGGTAGCTTCATTAAGCACGGAGACGCTAACGGAGCAAAAGAAAACGGATATAGGCCAAGCCATTCAAGGTAGGGTTGCTGGTGTAGACGTTCGAACATTAAGTTCAAAACCGGGTGCGCCACTTTCAATAAAAATTAGGGGTAATACGGTAATTACAAATAATAATGCTGGCCGTGATGGGGTAAGTGATAATCTTGCGGACGACCTTTCTAAGCCGCTATATGTTGTAGATGGTATTTTCTTTGAAGACATAAATGTTTTGAATCCAGCGGATATAGAGCAAATGGATATTCTAAAGGATGCTTCTGCAACTGCAATTTACGGATCCCGTGGTGCTAATGGTGTTGTTATCATTACAACTAAAAATGGTATTGAAGGAAAAACCGTTTTTACTTATGACTCCTCTTTTGGTCTTCGTACAGCTACCAATGTGCCTGATCTGTTTGATGGTCCAGAATATGTTCAGTTTGTAGATGATGTTTTAAGAGCTAGAGCTTGGAAGGGTACCGGTTCTGTAGCGGACTATAACAATATTACAATTGATCGGTCAACCGAATTTCAAAGTTCTAACGAAGAAGCAAGTAATGTTGCTAATGGAAGATACACGGACTGGATGAAGCTTTATAGAAAGGCTGGTATTCAGACAAGTCATACCCTGGGAATGTCCGGAGGTACTAATGGATTGGTATACAACGCATCTTTAGGATATTTGAATGATGAAGGTGTTATGGGAATAGAAGGGTACGAACGTTACAATATAAGTGCTTCGGTATCAAAGAAAGTATCTGACAAAGTTACTGTGGGTGTAAAGGCCTATTTAGCATTTGCAGAGCGTGAAGAAGGAAGTAGAGAGTTGTTTAGAAGTACACTCCGTTTGGCACCTACAGTAAACCCTTTTGATTCTGAAGGAGAACCAATTTTATTTCCAGATGATCAAGATCTTCGTTTTGTTCATCCTATTTATGATGCAGAGGGGGCTTGGCAATTAAATACCAAGACTTTAGATGTGATAGCAAACGTATTTTTAAACTATAAGCCAACAAAATGGTTGAATTTTAAAACGCAGTTTGCACCTAATATTACTTCGCAACGTTTTGGTGAGTACCGTGGTCTTTTAACAAAATCATCGCGTAACGATCCAAGTAGAATACAATCTCACTATCAGTCAGATTTTAATACGGCTTATACTTGGGATAATATACTGGATTTTGATTTTGACCTTGCACCTAACCATAACTTAAAGACGACTCTGATTTCTTCTATATATCATAACAATAAGGAAGGTAGTGATATACAGGTTAGAGATTTTGATACGGATGCCTATCTTTTTTATAACACCGAAGGTGGTACGGATATTAGAAATTTTGGTAGCTTTTATCAGAAAGAAACACTGGCATCTTTTGCAGGTCGTTTAAACTATTCTATTAAAGACAGATATTTATTTACGTTTACCGGAAGATATGATGGTTCTTCAAAACTATCTGCCGGGAATAAGTGGAATTTCTTTCCGTCTGCCGCTTTTGCATGGCGAGCAAGTGAAGAATCTTTTCTTCAAAATGCAGATTGGTTGAATAATTTAAAATTCAGGGTTAGTTATGGTGAAGCCGGTAACGATAGTACAATAGATGCATATAGCTCATTGGCATTTTTATCAGCATCAAACTATCTATTCGGAGAGAACCCAAGCGTTGGAAAAACAGTGGCGGGCTTACCTAATGAAGATTTAACTTGGGAAGTTTCAAAAGAATACAACCTAGGTTTAGACCTTTCCGTTATTAATAATAGAATTGGTCTGGGTTTTGAATATTACAATAAAAAGACAGAAGGCAGTATACTTGCTAGAACCTTATCTAATATAACAGGATATGGTAACGCTCTTGGTAATTTTGGGTCTGTAAGAAATAGTGGTATAGAAGTAACCTTAAATACGGTTAACGTTAAAACTGATAATTTTTCATGGCGTACTAATTTCAACTACACCAAGAATACCAACGAAATTGTAGAGATTGATGGTGATTTGGATGAGATTCCTTTTGGAGATCATGGGGTGTTAAAAATTGGAGCTCCTGTGGATGCTATCTGGAATACAGAGGTTGCCGGTATTTGGCAAATAGATGAAGCTGCGGAGGCAGCTACTTATGGAGACCTTCCAGGGCAATACAAATTTGTTGATCAAAATAATGACGGAACAATAGATCAGGATGATAAAGTGTTGCTAGGTCAAAATTCTCCCGATTGGATAGGAGGTATGACCAACACCTTTAACTATAAAAACTTAGAGCTAAATGTACAGGTATATACTAGACAGGGGTCTTACGGGCATTCTGAGTTTTTTCAAAATTTCTCGACTTCGGGAGATGGCGCTGTATTTAATAGCTTAGATCTAGATTACTGGACTCCTAATAATCCAGATGGTACTTACCCAATTCCTGATTATGGAGATACAGGTTGGACTTATGAAGACCTTTCTTTTGTTAGAATTGGTAATATTGGTTTGGGATATCAATTTCCGCAAGAACTAGCAGACAAGTTAAGAATGTCTAAGTTAAGAATGTCGTTAGACGTTCAAAACCCGTTCACTTTTACAGATTATAAGGGACCTGACCCAGAGACTGCGCTTCAGAACTCTTACAATATGACCTATGCGGTAAAAACAGTTTTATTGGGTCTAAAACTTGCCTTTTAACATTATAAAAAATTAAGATGAAACTAGATATAAAAATTAAGCATATTGGCGTCATACTTCTAGGTATGATTACTTTTAGTGCATGCGATAGTTATATTGAAGAAGATATTTTTTCTGATATAACAAGTGAAAATTTCATTGAAGAAGGTACAGCCGATCAATTGGTTGTTGGTATATATTCAACTCTAAGAGAGGTCTATAAAGATTATAATCTACAGTTTTTAGGTACGGATTTGTTTACAGTTAAAGGTGAATTGAATTCAGTTTCTGCGGTGAACGACTATTTCGGTTTCGATTCAGGTGTAGGAGGGTCTTTATGGTCCAAAAATTATAATGTGGTGGCAAAAGCTAATACGGCCATCAATCGTTATGAAAATCAAATTAGTTGGACAGACTCTAAATTAGGAGAAAAAGCATATGGTATTGCTCAGGCAAAAGCGTTACGTGGCTTGGCCTTTTTCAATATGGTTCAGCAATATGGAGGATTAGTTCTAGAATTAGATGAACCTACTACTATCCGTTCAGATTATACTAGAAGTACAGAAGAAGAAACATACGCTCAGATCATTAGTGATTTGGAAGATGCTATTCCAGATTTACTTGATGCTCCTGAAACCGGTCGGTTTTCAAAAAGAGCCGCACAGCACTTATTATCGGAAGTTTACTTAACAAGGGGCTATACTTCTTTTGGCAGTACCGATGATTTTAATACTGCGGCAGCTCTTGCGGAAGATGCTATTGGATCATATGATATTAGGAGCCAATCTTACGCCGAAGTTTTTGCTTACGACAACCAGGTAAATGACGAGATTTTATTTGCCGTACAATGGGGGACTAACGGACTTGCCACTGATCAGGTAAATACAAAGCACTCCCTTTTTATGAATCAAGTGGCCAATTACCCGGGAGTGAACAGAACAACTACTCCGTATGGTTTTAGTGATTTTAACGCTATGCCTACGCCGTTTTTCTATTCTTTACTGGAAGCTAACGATAGCAGGGACGAAGCAACGCTACACAGAGCAATTCTTGCAGATGGTGATGAACCGGAAGGGCCTGATGCTATTGTAGCTGGTGATACTATTGTTTATTACCCAAAAGTAGCTTTGAGTCCGACTGAGCTAGCGGAACGCTTAGATAGATATTGGGTATATCAACCTAACCAATATTTGTTTGGACAGCCAGATAATATCCCTGGTGTAAACTATTTGTATACCCTTAACCCAGAACGAACCAACTTCCCTATTTTTAAGAAGTTTGATGATGAAATTTTTAGTGAAACTACGGATGGTGCACGAGATACATTTGTATTTAGGGTAGCAGGTACACATTTATTGGCTGCTGAAGCTTATTTGGGTGCGAGCAATCCATCAGCGGCATTAACCCACTTGAATATTGTTAGGGAACGTGCAACTGGTGTTGCTAACGAATACAGCTCCGTAACAATAGATGATATTCTAAATGAGAGAGCTTTGGAATTGGCCGGAGAAGCCAATAGATGGGCAGTTTTAAAACGTACTGGCAAATTAGAAGAGCGCATTACAGCTTACAATCCACATGTTCAAGACCATGGTGCTTTTGATGCAAGTATACATTTATTAAGACCTATCCCTTCCAGTGAGTTGGAACTTTCAGATGGTTCTTTAACCCAGAACCCAGGATACTAAAATAATTGAGTTTAGTTAATTTGAGTTAGTTGAATATGGACGGGAGTGGTATTCCTGTCCATATTTTTTAAAATAACTCTTATTTATAGACGAGTATACTAGAATTACAATGACTATAATATTACGACTTAGCCGAAAATCTTTTTTATTACTTCCACTTTTTGGGTTGTTTCTGTTGTGTTCCTTTATCAAAGAACCTGTACCTACTTGCTATTTAGTGGTTGGGGAAGAAGTGAATGAAACGGAGTTAAATGCAATTCAAGATTTAAAAAATGATTTAGAGAAAACTTTATCAGGAGAAGTAAAAGTGTTTTCTGATATTAAAAAGGTTCCTAAAAAGGGGACGGTTATCTTATTGGGAACTCC
>NZ_RCNR01000052.1 GCF_009725985.1 Zobellia amurskyensis | reverse complement strand
CGTACCTATAATAAAACCAAACTGCACGGAGGAAAGTACATAGCCAATAATTTCTGGACCTAATCCTGTTTTAAGAGTAAGCTCGTCCACAATGGCATTGCCGGCAAACCATAATGAGGTACAGGCAAATTGCGAGAGAATAATTATTGGGAGTATATGGACGCGCGGCTTCAATAGAACTTACCGTACAAAAGTAACTTTGGCAATTTTACCATTTTCTACTTCATAAATGGCAACGGCATAAAAGGTTTTGCCATTAGCGGTTACTTTTTCCTTATCTATAATTTTATTGCCAATAATAATACGATTCTTGATTTTACAGTGCAAGTCCGGAGTGGACTCAAAAAAGGTCTTATATCTTTCTTTTAAAGCTTCTTTGCCCTCAAGACTTAATTCATCAGGAAAGTTAAAAACTTGAATATCCTCTGAATAGGTATTCAGAAAAGCTTTTAGATCCCTGTTGTTATAGGCATCTAACTGATTCTGTACAATAGCTTCGGGGGTCTGCTCAACTACTAAGGTAAGGTGGCTTCCGTTTGGGCTTACTGCAATTCTGCTAATATTGTTCAATCCCTTTTTATCCAATCGTAAAAAACGTTTCCATTCTTTACTTTCTTCTGGAGCAATCTCCATTAAAGTTTTATTATCGGCAGCAATAATATGCCCGTTATCCAACCAACACACATCGTCAATATTCTTGAACATTGTAGTAATGGTCTTGATTTTTCCCGTTTTTGGATTCAGAGATTTTACCTCCCACGGGTCACTTTTCTTACTTATAAAACTGATAAGATTCTTGCCGGGAATTTTATGAAGCGATCGCCCTACGTTATTGTAAATGGTATCATGACTGCCATTCTTAATATTAGAAACCACTAAATTCAGACCTTCATTCCCCAATGCAGCGGACACAATGGTTTCTTCATCAAACCAAACATGATAACCTATTTTAAGGTCTTTTAGGATTTCCGTGTAGGTGCCATCCCAAATACTATATTCGTAAAGGCGCTGTAAACCCGTAGTATCCAGACGAATTGCCGAGGTGGAATTTTTACCTGGAATCTTTAAAGGGGAATACTCACTGCCCTGTGGCGTATCGGAAATATAAGTTAGAGCGCCAGATTTTATATCATACTTGGCAATGTCTGTCTGTCCCCTCCTTGTAGATGAGAATAAAATAGTGTTCTCGTTATAGAATGAAGGTTGGTTATCATAGCCTTCATTGTTGCTTATGTTCCTTGGGTTGACCATTTCGGTCTTACCGTTCACCGTCTTTATGTCCAAAAGATATACTTCCGTATTCTGTTGGGCGTGAGTGACGTATAAAGAAAATAGCAAAACTATTGTTAGAACGTATTTTATTCTCATCTGGTGGGTTGGCTTTTACAGTTCAGCAAATTTCTGTAAAAGATCTCTAACTTTACTGGTATTCTCTACGTAATATTTAGCGGAGGTTTTCTGCCGGCCAACTTTTACGGTAACGGTGCTTTCGGGAAGCTCTTGAAACATAAACTCATCCGTCCAATCATCACCAATGGCAAAAACAAAATCATATTCGTCTTCACCAAGAATGCGCATGGAAGCGCGACCTTTATTTACATTACTACTTTTTACTTCAACCACTTTATTTCCGTTAAGCAAACTCAGATCATCCGTACCAATAAGGCTGGTGAGCGTTTCTGATAGTTCTGTAGCCCTTTTGTTTCCAAAATCAGGGTCGGTCTTTCTGTAGTGCCAAGCCAAGCTGTAGTTTTTCTCTTCAATAAAACTTCCTGGAGTACGGTCAACAAATGATTCCAAGACAGGACGTATATACTCCATCCAATCGTTCTTAACGTTTTCCAACATTCTAAAGGGCTCTCCTTTTTGAGAAATCCATACACCATGCTCAACGATCATATTGTATTTTTTAGGTAGGAACCATTTGGTAAAAGTGTCTTTGTCTCGCCCACTTATCAAATAAAGAACAGTGTCAGGTTGGTTATGCAGTATATCCAGAAGTTTATATAATTGTTCGTCCGGACCTGCTTTCTGGGGATCATTATTAAAGCCTGCTAGAGTTCCGTCATAATCTAAGAACAATAATCTCTTTTTAGCTTTTGAGTATTCTTTGGATATAGGTTGTAGCAACTTATCCGTTAGTTTTCTGGAAACATTGGCCGCTTCACGTTCGTTTTGGGATTTTAAAGAGGTCATAAAATCATTGGCCCATTTTTCTACGTTGTAGCGAGCTAATCTTTTTTGAAGTATGGAGTTTCTTGCTTTTTGCTCTTCCACAGGCATATTTATAGCTTCATGCAGAGCATCTGCCGTCTGTTCAAAATTATTGGGATTGATTAATAGTGACTCGTTCATTTCGTTTGCAGAACCCGCCATTTCACTTAAAATTAGAACTCCGGTTTTATCTGTTCTTGTGGCGATATATTCTTTGGCTACAAGGTTCATACCATCCCGTAACGGTGTAAGCCAGGCAATATCACTAGAAGTATATAGGTCAATAAGATTTTCAAATGGCATAGAACGGTAGAAATACCAAATAGGGGTCCAGCTTACCGTTGAAAATTCACCGTTAATACGGCCCACTAGTTCGTCTATTTCCCTTTTTAACAATTGATACTGAGGTACGTTGGAACGAGAAGGCACCGCCAAAATAATTAACCTTACCTTTTCTTTGTACTGTGGGTATTTGTTCAAGAAATACTCAAAGGCGTACAAACGCTTTGCAATTCCTTTGCTATAATCTAAACGGTCTATGGATAAAAAGAATTTAGCTTCTGGATCCGTTTTTTTATGGGTGTTTAGACGTTGTTGTAACTCAGACTGTTCACTTTCTGCTTTGTTATAGTGAATTTTGGCCGCATCACTAAATTTATTGTAATCGATACCCATTGGGAACGAATCCACTTTAATCAAACGATCGCCCATAGAGATATCGTTAAAACTAACTTCAAGCCCTAACAGTCGTCTTACGGAGCTAAGAAAGTGTCTTTCGTAGTCGTAGGTGTGGAACCCTATAAGGTCCGAGCCTAAAACGCCTTTTAGTAGTTCTTCACGCCAAGGTAGGGTCCTGAATATTTCAAAAGAAGGAAATGGAATATGCAAAAAGAAACCTATAGATACATTGGGTCTTTCTTTTCGTACCATTTGTGGCACCAACATTAATTGGTAGTCATGCACCCAAATAGTATCACCGTCTTCGGCATTCTCCAGAATGGCGTCGGCAAATTTTTGGTTCACTTTTTTGTAGGTGTTCCAATAATCCAATTGAAACTCTGAATATTCTAGAAAGTAATGAAACAAAGGCCATATGGTTCTATTGCTGAATCCGTAGTAAAAACCATCTACTTCTTCTTCGGTGAGCTTTACCTTAGAGGAACCGTGTTCAGCAAGAGCAACGTCTATTTTAGGTTCCAACTCTGGTGAGATATCTTCTTCGGTAAGTCCACTCCACCCGATCCACAAGCTATCACCACCGGAATGAACGGATTTCATTCCAGTAGCCAAACCTCCCACACTTGGTATTGCGGTAATGGCTCCGTTGCTAATTTGTAACTGAACGGGTAGTCTATTTGAGATTATGATAGTTTTGCCCATAAATTGGATATTTTGCGGTGTTTTATATTTAATTTCTCTAAATTTCGTGAAAAAGAAGGGTAATAACAATACGTTACTCTAATGAATCAATAATTTTATTGAATGGATAATTTAGACTACGGAATAATAGGAAATTGCCGAAGCGCAGCGTTAATATCAAAAACTGGGGGCGTAGATTGGTGCTGTTTGCCAGAATTTGATTCACCTTCTGTGTTCGGGAAACTTTTAGATGAGGAAATAGGAGGAAGTTTTGAGTTTTTAGTAGATGATAATTATACTATAGAGCAAAAATATGAATCGCGTACTTGTATTTTGATAACGAAGTTCACAGATGGTGAAAACTGTTTTGAAATACATGATTTTATGCCACGTTACCATAAAGAGGATGGTACGTACGTAGCCCCTCCGGAATTTATTAGATATATAAGACTAGTTGAAGGCTCTCCAAAATTTAAGGTATTATATAACCCTAAGTTGGAATATGCAGCGGGTGAAACCAAAAGCTTTGTAAAAAAGGACTTTATAGCCAGTCTTACGCATGAGGTTAAGTTTGACACGGTGTTTCTGTACACTTCTTTTGATAAAGAGGCCGTACTTGCGGGTAAAGAAATCACCTTGACCGAAGATGGTTATTTCTTGATGGGTTATAACGAAAAAATATTCTTGCCCACAACAACAAAGGCTTATTTAGAGCTTGAAAGAACAAAAGTTTATTGGCTAACCTGGTCATCCAGAACGCCAACATATAAGAAGTTTAACGAAGAAATTTCAAGGAGTGCTTTGACCTTGAAACTTTTGAGTTACGATAAAACGGGAGCCGTATTGGCCGCCGCCACAACTTCGTTGCCTGAAACTATCGGTGAAGTAAGAAACTGGGATTATAGATTTTGTTGGATTCGTGATGCCTCTATGGTTATAAAAGTGGTATCGGAACTTGGTCATAAGAATATAGCTAGGCGTTACCTAAAGTTTATTATTGACTTGATTCCTGACAAGGCAGAGAAACTGCAGATTATGTATGGCATCAACAAAGAGAAAAAACTAACCGAGGAAACCCTGGAGCACTTAAGTGGTTACAAAGGTTCCAAACCGGTACGTATCGGTAACGCGGCATATCATCAAAAACAGAATGACATTTATGGTATTTTGATGGATGTTATCTACGAGCAAATGGTGAAGTTTAGTGTAGATATTGAAAATGGTGAAGACTTATGGTCTATTACTAAGGGAATTGTTTGGATTGTTGGAAATAACTGGAACGAAGCTGATAAAGGTATATGGGAGTTCCGTACAGAAGATAGGCACTTTACATTTTCAAAAGTATTATGTTGGACTGCTTTGGACAGAGCCATAAAAGTGGCAGAAATGTTAGGGAAAACGCACAAGATTGAAAAATGGGAGCCTCTTCGTGAAGAAATCTGGAATGATATTTATGAAAATGCTTGGAACGAAGAAGTAGGTGCGTACACCCAGTCTTACGGTTCTAAACATCTAGATGCATCTGTTTTACTTATGGAGTCTTATGGTTGTGTAGACGCCTCAGACGAGCGTTACAAAAAAACCGTAAAAGCTATAGGTAGAGATTTGAGTAACGACGGACTTCTTTACCGTTATAAAAACGAAGATGATTTTGGGCTTCCTTCATCCTCCTTTACCGTTTGTACTTTCTGGTATGTAAACAGTTTGTTCAAAATTGGAGAACATGACGAGGCGCTAAAACAATTCGAGAAATTATTGAGTTATAGTAACCATTTGGGGCTATTTAGTGAAGATTTAGATTTTAAAACGAAAAGGTTATTGGGTAACTTCCCGCAGGCCTATTCGCATTTGGCCTTAATTGAGTGTGCTGTAAACTTCTCTAAAAAAGAAAGCGCGGAAGATATTAAAGAATCTATGCGAAGCTAATTTTGTCTAGCAATGTAAAATAAAAAAAACACCCCAATTGGGGTGTTTTTTCGTCATAACAACAAACACTTGAGTTATATACTAATCGAAAGTATATGCGTTATCAGCAGCAACTTTGTCCGCAATTTCTGTACGGAGCGCTACTATATTAGGATTGTTCGTATACTTGGTGAAGCGTTTTAGGCCCATTAACATCATGCGTTGTTCATCGCCTTCAGCAAAAGAAATAATAGCTTCCTTACCTTTTTGAATAATAGTCTCAGTAGCGGTGTATAAGTACAGTTTGGACATAGCTATCTGAGTTTTTTGAGAATCTTTACCCGAACGTTTGGCATTTTTCTCCGTTCTCAAAATAGTACTTTCGGCCATATATACTTCAATAAGAATATCTGCCGCAGAAAGCATCAATTGCTGATGGTTTTCTAAGTCGGGACCATATTTTTGAACGGCACTTCCGGCTACCATTAGAAAAACTTTCTTTAATCTTTTGATTAAATCTTTCTCTTCAGCAAAAAGCTCAGAGAAGTCAGGCGTGTCAAAAGAAGGGATTCCCATTAATTCTTCGCCAACCGCAGATGCAGGACCTAGTAAATCCACATGGCCTTTCATTGCTTTTTTGACTAACATGCCCACTACGAGCATTCGGTTAATTTCGTTGGTACCCTCATAAATTCGGGCAATACGGGCATCTCTCCAAGCTTTCTCCATAGGCGCATCGGCACTGAAGCCCATTCCGCCAAAAATCTGAACGCCTTCATCCGTTGTACTCTGAACATCTTCAGAAACAGCAACTTTTAAAATAGAGCATTCTATGGCGTATTCTTCAACACCTTTTAATTCAGCTTCCTGATGCGAATTGCCTTCTGCTTCACGCATAGCAATACGATCTTCAATATTTTTGGCTGCACGGTAACTGGCAGATTCACCAGCATAGGCATTGGTAGCCATGTTGGCAATCTTTGCTTTAATAGCACCAAAGTTTATAATAGGTGTTTTAAACTGAATACGCTCGTTAGCGTATACAACTGCCTCCTTGATTACTCTCCTTTGAGCATCTAAGCAAGCTGCAGCCAATTTAATACGACCAATGTTTAGAGCGTTCATAGCTATTTTGAACCCATTGCCACGCTCCGAAAGCATGTTCTCTACAGGAACTTTTGTATCGCTAAAAAATACTTGGCGAGTAGAGGAGGAGTGAATACCCAATTTCTTCTCTTCGTCACCTAATGAGATTCCGTTATCAGATTTGTTCTCAACAATAAAACCTGTAATATTCTTATCATCTCCAATTCTTGCGAAAACAATGAACAAACTACAAAAACCGGCATTTGAAATCCACATTTTTTGTCCCGTGATACTGTAATGTTTTCCGTCATCGGATAGTACCGCTTTAGTTTTACCGGAATTGGCATCGGATCCTGCACCAGGTTCTGTCAAACAATAGGCACCAAACCATTCGCCAGAAGCCAATTTAGGAACATATTTTTGTTTCTGCTCTTCGGTTCCGTACAATGTAATTGGCATAGTACCAATACCTGTATGAGCACCAAAAGCAGTACTAAACGAACCTGTAGCGCCAGAAATGTAATCACAAACTAACATGGTAGAAACAAAGCCCATACCCATTCCACCATAAGATTCTGGAACGGCAACACTTAATAGTCCAAGTTCACCAGCTTTACGCATACATTCTTCGGTATAGGCGTAATCTTTCTTTTCAAAACGCTCCCAATGTGCCCAAAGTTCGCGATCAACGAATTCCTTAGTGCTGTCACGCATCATTTTTTGCTCTTCGTTTAAATCTTCTAAAGTGAAGATGTCTTCGCAATTGGTTTCCTTGACGAGGAATTGGCCACCACGTAGAATTTCTTTGCTCATAGTTTTTTACTTAATGTTAGTTTTTTCTGTTAGTTCAAAAATTCGAAGATGCCCGCAGCTCCTTGTCCTGTTCCTACACACATGGTCACCATGCCGTATTTGCCCTGCATATTTCGTTTTCTCATTTCATCAAAGAGTTGCACTGATAACTTACCTCCGGTACAACCTAGCGGGTGACCGAGAGCAATAGCGCCTCCATTTACATTTACAATATCTTGGTTTAACCCAAGTTCGCGCATTACGGCAAGTGATTGCGAGGCAAAAGCTTCGTTCAGCTCTATAAGTTCAATGTCGTTTTGTTTAAGACCCGCTTGTTTCAAGGCTTTTGGAATGGCGGCAACCGGACCAATACCCATAATTCTTGGTGGGACACCAGCGGCAGCATAATTTACCAAACGAGCAATTGGTTCAAGGTTGAGTTCTTTGACCATATCTTCACTCATTACCATTACGAATGCCGCACCATCACTCATTTGCGATGAATTACCTGCAGTAACACTTCCGCCAGCAGCAAAAACCGGACGTAATTTGTTCAATACTTCTATTGAAGTTCCTTTTCTAGGACCTTCATCCTTGGTTACTGTATATTTCTTAGTAGCTTTTTTACCATTTTCATCAATGTAGGTTTGCTCCACTTCAATAGGGACAATTTGATCTTGAAAACGATTTTCTGTCTGAGCTTTTAAAGCTTTCATGTGAGAATTGTAGGCAAACTCATCTTGATCTGCGCGAGATACTTTGTACTCGTTCGCTACCGCTTCGGCAGTGTTTCCCATACCCCAGTAATAATCTTCATGACCTTCACTTACTAAATCGTAGTTCAGTTCGGTTTTGTAACCTGTCATAGGTACTGAACTCATACTTTCGGCACCACCGGCAATAATACAATCTGCCATTCCTGACTGGATTTTTGCAGTAGCGATACCAATAGTTTCAATACCTGAAGAACAAAATCTATTAACCGTAACACCAGGAACGTCAACAATGTCTAATCCCATTAATGAAATTAACCTAGCCATGTTCAGACCTTGTGATCCTTCGGGCATTGCATTACCAACAATGACATCGTCAATCCGTTTTTTATCAAAATCCGGCAATTCTTTCATCATGTATTCAATGGTCTCCGCGGCGAGCTCATCTGTCCGCTTAAACCTAAAAACACCTTTCGGAGCTTTACCGACAGCCGTTCTGTATGCTTTAACTATATATGCAGTTTTCATGTGTTTAATTTCTTAAAGGTTTACCTGTCTTTAACATGTGTTGGATACGCTCGAGCGTTTTACGTTCTGTACAAAGCGATAAGAAAGCCTCACGCTCCAAATCCAATAGGTATTGTTCGTTTACCAAAGTAGGCTCAGATAAATCGCCACCGGCCATGACATAGGCCAGTTTGTTTGCAATTTTCTTGTCATGCTCACTTATGTAGTGGCTAGCTTCCATAGAATCCGTACCCACTAAGAACATACCTAAAGCTTGTTTACCAAGTACTTTAATATCTGTTCGTTTAACCGGTTGCGTATACCCAGATTCAGCCATTAGTTTTGCGTGTGCTTTTGCAGTGGCAATCTGACGGTCTTTGTTTACCACTACGATATCTTTACCATGCTGAAGAATTCCTAAATCATAGGCTTCGTAGGCTGAAGTTGAAACTTTGGCCATACCGATGGTCAAGAAATATTCTTGTAAGACATTCAACTCAACATCATTCTTTTTGAAGGTGTCTTGCGCTCTTACGGCAAACTCTTTTGAGCCACCACCTCCAGGAATAACACCAACACCAAATTCTACAAGACCAATATAAGTTTCGGCAGCAGCAATCACTTTGTCCGCATGAAGTGAAAGTTCACAACCGCCACCAAGGGTCATACCGTGCGGGGCCGAAATAGTCGGAATAGCCGAGTAACGCATGCGCATCATCGTATCCTGAAACATTTTTATAGCCATATTAAGCTCATCATATTCTTGCTCAACGGCCATCATGAAAATCATACCGATATTAGCCCCTACGGAGAAATTTGCCGCTTGGTTACCGACTACTAAGCCTTGGAAATCTTTCTCGGCAAGGTCAATGGCCTTGTTCAGACCGGCAAGGACGTCACCGCCAATAGTGTTCATTTTCGACTGAAACTCGACATTTAGAATGCCATCGCCCAAATCTTCTATAACAACACCACTATTTTTAAATACCTCTTTGGATTTTCTGATGTTATCCAAAATGATAAAGGCATCTTGCCCAGGGATTTTTTCTGCGGATTTTTTAGGAATGTCATAGAAATAGGTAGCTCCATCTTTTATGGAGTAGAACGTTTTGTTTCCTGAATCTTTCATTTCTTGTACCCAGGAAGCGGCTTCTAAGCCTTCAGCTTTAATGAATTCAAGTCCTTTTTCCAATCCAACAGCATCCCAAATTTGAAACGGTCCATGTTCCCAGCCAAAACCGGCTTTCATGGCATCATCAATTTTATAAAGTTCATCTGTTATTTCGGGAATCCTGTGCGATACGTAAGCGAACAATTGACCGAAGCTCTTTCTATAGAACTCCCCGGCTTTATCTTTTCCACCAACTAGTACGGGGAAACGATCAACCACTTTATCAATGGTTTTAGTAAGCTCTAACGTGGCGAACTTGGCACTTTTCTTTGAACGGTAGTCCATAGTATCCAAATCCAAGGTCAAGATTTCTGTCTTTCCGTCTTTGTCTTTTGATTTTTTGTAAAAACCTTGTCCGGTTTTGCTTCCTAACCATTTGTTTTCCATCATGGTATTGATGAAATCGGGTAATTTAAAAAGCGCTAACCGTTCATCGTCCTTACAGTTTTCATGAATACCGTTGGCAACGTGTACCAAAGTATCCAGACCCACTACATCAACAGTTCTAAAAGTAGCGGACTTAGGTCTACCGATAACAGGACCGGTGAGTTTGTCTACCTCTTCAACAGTCATGCCCATATCCTTCACAGTGTGAAAAAGACTCTGAATGCTGAAAATACCAACACGATTTCCTATAAATGCAGGAGTGTCTTTCGCTACTACCGAAGTTTTTCCTAAGAACTGCTCTCCGTATCCATTTAGAAAATCAAGAACTTCTTGTGAAGTTTTAGGTCCAGGAATTATTTCGAACAATTTTAAGTAACGTGCCGGATTAAAGAAATGCGTTCCGCAGAAATGCTTTTGGAAATCATCACTTCTGCCTTCTGACATAAACTTAATAGGAATACCAGAGGTGTTAGATGTAATTAAAGTACCAGGAGTACGGTGCTTTTCGATGTTTTCAAAAACCATTTTCTTGATATCAAGGCGTTCTACAACTACCTCAATAATCCAATCTACTTTACTAATTTTTGCAATATCGTCTTCAAGGTTACCCGTTGAAATACGCGATGCAAATTTTTGATGATAAATTGGTGAAGGTTTAGACTTTAAGGCGGTCGTCAATGAGTCGTTTACCAACCTATTGCGGACTACTTTGTCTTCCAGTGTTAATCCTTTTGCTTTTTCTTTATCGCTCAATTCTCTTGGAACGATATCGAGCAACAACACTTCTACTCCGATATTTGCGAAATGGCAAGCAATGCCGCTACCCATAATTCCGGATCCAATGACTGCTACTTTTTTAATATGCTTGTTCACGATGTAGTTATTGGGTTATTAATTAATCTGTTTTTGGGTCAAGTGTGTCTTGACCGTTAATGAGGTTGTCATTATTATAAATAGTCTTTTCTGCAATGAGCTCGTTAATGGTGTCCATTACTTCAAAAAAGCTTCTTATTTTTTCATCTGAAACATGGTTTCTAACCGATTCATTAAACCGTAAGACAACATTTTTTGAATCATTTCTTTTTTCTAATCCAAATTCCGTCAAATAAATTAGTACACCGCGTCCATCATTTGGGTTCGGTTTTCTTTCAATTAGACCCTGCTCTTCCATTCTTTTAAGAATGCGAGATAGACTTGTTGCTTCCATTCCCATCTTAGGCCCTAGAGCAGTAGAAGGGGTGCCAGTTTTAGGATCTACACTTAAAAGTGTGAAACCCACTGCCATGGTGGAACCAAACTTTTTAGCTTCTTCATTGTACATGCGAGCTACTGCTTGCCATGTGGCACGCAATGCATAGTCTATTGTAATATCTTTCATACATAAGGTGGGTTGACGGTTACCAAATATACAAAAATATATTATGCATGCATAATATATTTTTGATTTTTTAAGTCAGAACGACAACGCCAAGATGAAGAAATTACCTAATTCGTATAGGGTGGGGTCTTTTTTTAGGAAAAGAATATTTTTATGTTAAAACAAATGAGTTTAACATGGACCGTTAAGATCGGCCATAAATGTCATCATATAAGTGAATGTACTTTTCTTTTATAATTTTACGACGAAGTTTCATTGTGGGTGTTAAATGACCTTCATTAATGCTCCAGACATCAGGTGTTAAGCGAAACTGCTTAACTTTCTCCCACTTGGCAAATTTTTCATTGGCTTCGTCTACCTCTTGTTGGTAGCGCGCCAATACCTGTTCGTTTTGAATGATATCTGAATTTTCCGGAATGGTAAGGTTATGCTTGGTTGCCCATTCATGTAAGAATTCAAAATCAGGTTGGATAAGGGCGGCCGGCATTTTTTCACCTTCACCAACAACCATAATCTGTTCTATAAAACGAGATTGCTTAAAGCGGTTCTCCAATAATTGTGGGGCCACATATTTACCGCCACTAGTCTTGAACATTTCCTTTTTTCGATCTGTTATTTTTAGAAAACCATCTGCATCAATTTCTCCAATATCACCAGTATGAAAAAATCCGTCTATAATAACTTCTGCAGTTTTTTCTGGGTCTTTATAATACCCTAGCATTACCTGAGGTCCTTTAATGCAAATTTCGCCGTCGCTAGCAATTTTAACTTCGGTTCTATCTATAGGCTTACCAACGGTTCCTATACGGAAACCTCCTTTGCGCATATCATTTACGGAAATAACCGGTGAAGTTTCGGAGAGACCGTAACCTTCCATAAGACCAAACTCTGCCGCGTTAAAGATTCGTGATAAGCGCGGTTGCAAAGCTGCGCTGCCTGAAGCTATGAGGTTTAAATTTCCTCCTAGACCATCTTTCCATTTACTGAAAATAAGTTTTCTTGCAATGGCCAATTGCTGCTCATACCACCAACCGTTCTTACCATAAGGTTCATACCTAAGGCCAAGATCAATAGCCCAAAAGAATAGTTTCTTTTTAATACCGGAAAGCTCTGTTCCTTTGGCGTATATTTTATCATAGACTTTCTCTAAAAGTCTAGGTACGGCGGTCATTACATGCGGACCCGTTTCTTTCAGGTTGTCACTAATTTTTTCAAGCGATTCAGCATAATAAATACTAACGCCCCTATACTGGTATAGATATATTAACATGCGCTCGTAGACGTGGCAAAGGGGCAGAAAACTTAAGGCCTTTGTTTTACCGTCTTCTATTGGGAAACGTTTTGAGCTTTCCAATGCGTTACTTACTAGGTTGTCATGAGATAGCATTACGCCTTTAGGTCTTCCGGTAGTTCCCGAAGTATATATAAGTGTGGCTAGATCATCTGCTTTGACCAAACTTTTTAATTTTTCTACCTCTTCTTGATTTGAAGTGTCGGCCCCCAATTCAAGCACTTTGTTCCAATTGTCGCAGTCATTAATTTGTTCAAATGAATAGACGTGCTGTAAGCTGGGAATTTGGTCCATGACAGCTTTTACTTTTTGATACACTTCATCACATGAGACAAAACAATATTTTGCTTCGGAGTGATTGAGTACATAAGCGTAATCATCTTCCGAAACGGTTGGGTAAACAGGAACGTTTTGTGCCCCCAACTGAAGAATACCAATATCCATAATATTCCACTCCGTACGATTGGTCAATGATATTACGGCAATCTTATCATTAGGTTTTACCCCCATTCGCAAAAGAGCACGACTAATCGTGTTGGCTTTGTTTATGTATTCTTGAGTAGATGTAGCTACCCACTTGCCGTTTACTTTTGAAACAAGCGATTCTTTTAAATTGAATTTTTCCAACTGGTAGTGAGGGAAATCGAAAAGTCTGGTAACGTTTTGCATAGCTGGTGTCTAAATAGTTCTTGCAAATTAGGGAAAGAACACGGGATTTTAAAACAGGGTTGATAAAATTAGCATCAATTTTATGAGAATATTCAATTACATCAGCTAATAACGTAGGTACTTAGTATTAATTTCATAAGAGACAATGAAAAGTATATGAACTAGTTATATCTCATTATGTATGGAATAAATAGGTAAAATCTGATAATGTAAAAATTATTCTTACTTCAAGTGATTTTTATAATAATAAGTATAAAACTGACTAAAAAGGTTTTTTATACTGAAAATCTAGCTACTGAGTTGTGTTGCTACAAAATTACGAGTAGTAACGATAAAACGTGGAGTGATAAATTGATGGTAAGATAATAATCTTTAGGCTTATGCATTATGTTAGAGATGCAATTTCATTCCCTCGTGACTAGCTGTAAAACCTAGCTTTTCATAAAATTTTAGTGCATCGGGCCGTTTTTTGTCTGTGGTGAGTTGTACAACGTGTGCGCCTTTTTGTTTCGCACGTTGTATGGCCCATTCAAATAATTGTTGTCCTATTCCTTTGCCACGGTAGTCCTCATGTATACGCACGGCTTCTATCTGAGCACGAACACCGCCTTGGTAAGTTAAGTAAGGAATGAAAGATAACTGCATAGATCCAATAATCCGTTCAGTTTCGTTTTCTAAAACTACCAACTCTTGATTTTGGTCTCCGTTTATGGCTTCAAAAGCATCGTAATATTTTTGGGGTAATGGTTCTTTGTAATCTTCCCGTAGCCTTCCCAATTTATCATTCGCCAACAATTGTACAATTGCAGGAAGATCAGATTCGGTTGCTTTTCGGATTTTCATATCAAACTAAATTATAAAAAAAACAGCGTGCACATTTAAGTACACGCTGTTTTAAAATTTGAATAAATATGTTTCTTTAGACTATTTAGTCTCCAAAATCCATTTTTTAGCATTTACAAAAGCTTCTAGCCATGGAGATACTACATCATTAGCACCTTCTGGGTAGTATGCCCAGTTCCAAGGGAAAATAGAACGTTCAATATGTGGCATGGTTGCCAAGTGGCGACCTGTGGTATCACAAAGCATAGCTGTATTAAAGTCACTACCGTTAGGATTAGCAGGGTAGCCTTCGTAACCGTATTTGGCAACAACACCGTATTGGTCTTCGCTATGTGGAAGGCTAAACTTGCCTTCGCCATGAGAAATCCAAACACCTAAAGTGGTTCCTGCTAAACTGGATAGCATAACCGAGTTGTTTTCTTGAATTTTAACCGATGTAAAATTACTTTCGTGTTTGTGGGAATCGTTATAGGTCATTCTACCGTGAGTTTCATGCTCAGGGTTAATAAGGTCTAACTCCATAAACAACTGGCAACCGTTACAGATACCAATGGACAATGTATCAGGTCTTGCAAAAAAGTTTTTAAGAGCGGTATTAGCCTTTTCATTGTATTTAAAAGCTCCTGCCCAACCTTTGGCACTTCCTAAAACATCTGAGTTAGAAAATCCACCAACGGCACCAATAAACTGAATGTCCTCAAGGGTTTCACGACCAGAAATTAAATCGGTCATGTGAACGTCTTTTACATCAAAACCGGCCAAGTACATGGCATTTGCCATTTCTCGCTCAGAATTACTTCCTTTTTCACGAAGAATAGCTGCTTTTGGTCTTTTTCCTGTATTTTCTGGAACAGCGGTTAAATCAACATTTTCAGGGAATTTGTACTGAAGTGGTTGATTTTTATAATTATCAAAGCGGTTTTTGGCTAAATTGTTTGCCGTTTGTTTATTGTCTAATAAATAGGAGGTTTTGAACCAAGTATCTCTTAAAGAAACGATATTCAAGCCCATTTCCATTCCTCCATTTTTGATTTTCAGAACTGTACCGGAAACTACGCTTCCTATTTTCTTGAAATCTATATTGAGGTCAGCTAATTTTTGCTCTACGGAAGCATTTTTTGCTTGAAAAACAATTCCCGAGTTTTCTGAGAAAAGTAATTTTATAGTATCGGCTTCGCCTAAACTCGATAAATCAAATTCTGCGGATAAGTTGGTATCTGCAAAACATAATTCTAATAAAGTAGTAATCAATCCACCAGAAGCAACATCATGACCAGCAACGATTTCATCTTCTTTAATCAGGTTTTGAATGGCGTTGAAAACCGTTTTAAAGTAAGTTGCATCTTTAATAGTTGGAGCTTCCGTACCTATGGCGTTACGAACCTGGGCAAAAGAAGAACCTCCTAATTTATAAGAGTCTTTAGATAGGTTGATGTAGTAAATAGCGCCACTATTTTTCTTTAATACGGGCTCTACTACTTTAGTAATGTCTTCACAGTTTCCAGCAGCTGATATGACCACTGTACCTGGTGCGATAACGTCACCATCTTTATATTTTTGTTTCATTGAAAGCGAATCTTTTCCAGTGGGCACGTTTATGCCTAAAGCAATGGAAAAGTCAGATACCGCTTCAACAGCTTCGTATAAACGGGCGTCTTCACCTTCGTTTTTACAAGGCCACATCCAGTTGGCAGAAAGCGAAATGGATTTTAAATTGTCTTTAAGCGGAGCCCACATAATATTGGTCAAAGACTCAGCAATACTATTCAGACTACCTGCCGCAGGGTCGATTAATCCGGAAATAGGGGAGTGGCCAATACTAGTGGCGATACCTTCTTTCCCTTTGAAATCTAACGCCATAACGCCGCAATTGTTCAATGGAAGTTGTAATGGTCCGGCACATTGTTGTTTGGCAACACGTCCGCCAACACAACGGTCAACTTTGTTCGTTAACCAGTCTTTACAGGCAACGGCTTCAAGTTGTAGCAATTGCTCTAGGTAATCATGAAAGAATTCTAACGAATATTCAGGATTGGTATACGTTCTTTGAACCGTAGTATCGGTCATTATAGTTTTAGGAGAACTGCCGAACATGTCTTCTAAATTCAAATCCATAGGTTTTTCTCCTGTGGTAGCTGATTCAAAAGTAAATTTATGGTCGCCTGTTACATCTCCTACTTCGTACATTGGTGAACGTTCGCGATCGGCAATACGATGTAAAAGGTCTACATCATCTTTACCAATAACCAAGCCCATTCGTTCTTGGGACTCATTACCGATTATTTCTTTGGCCGATAGGGTAGGATCACCCACAGGAAGTTTGTCTAAATCTATTTTTCCGCCCGTATCTTCAACCAATTCTGAAAGACAGTTTAAGTGTCCACCAGCACCATGATCGTGAATTGAAACAATTGGATTCACATCATTTTCTACCATACCTCTGATAGCGTTTGATGCTCTTTTTTGCATTTCCGGGTTGGAACGTTGTATAGCGTTCAATTCTATTGCGGAACTAAATGCACCAGTATCAGCACTGGAAACGGCTGCGCCGCCCATACCAATACGGTAGTTGTCACCACCTAAGATGACAATTTTATCTCCATTTTTAGGTGTATCTTTTAAAGCTTGTTCCGCTTTCCCGTAGCCAATACCACCGGCTTGCATAATCACCTTATCGAAACCTAGTTTTCTTGTATTCTTTTCGCTGTTGTCTTTAGACTCGTCATGTTCAAAAGTCAATACGGAACCAGTAATAAGCGGTTGCCCAAACTTATTTCCAAAATCTGAAGCACCGTTAGACGCTTTTATAAGAATGTCCATTGGTGTTTGGTACAACCATTCTCTCGCAGGGAATGCTTTTTCCCATTCTCTGTCTTTTTCCAAACGGGAATAGGCCGTCATGTAAACAGCAGTTCCTGCCAATGGCAAAGAACCTTTTCCTCCAGCTAAACGATCACGTATTTCTCCACCAGAACCTGTGGCTGCTCCGTTAAAAGGCTCTACGGTAGTAGGGAAGTTGTGTGTTTCCGCTTTTAAGGAAATAACCGAATTATACTCCGTTTCTTGGTAAAAATCGGGTTTATCAGCACTTTTTGGTGCAAATTGAGTCACTTTTGGCCCTTTTACGAAAGCCACGTTATCTTTGTAAGCCGAAACAATATCGTTAGGAAATTCTTGCGATGTTTTCTTGATAAGCTTAAAAAGCGAAGATGGTTTTTCTACTCCATCAATTACAAAAGTACCGTTGAATATTTTATGACGACAGTGTTCCGAATTCACTTGGCTAAAACCAAAAACTTCAGAATCGGTTAGTTTTCTGCCTAGTTTCTTGGCAAGGTTTTCCAAATAGGTAACCTCTTCATCATTTAAGGCTAAACCTTCTTGTTTATTGTAATCGCCTATATTTTCTATTTCTAGAACCGCTTCAGGAGCAACATCAATCTGAAAAATAGACTGTGATAGTCCGTTGAATTTTTCAGAAAGCATTGGGTCAAAATCGGTGAAGTTTTCGCTTGATGCGGTAAACTCTTCAATTCTAATAATGCCTTCTATACCCATGTTCTGGGTAATTTCGGTAGCATTTGTGCTCCAAGGCGTAATCATTGCTGCCCTTGGGCCAACAAAAAAGGCGTCTATAGACGCCGTATTTATTTTTGGTAGGTTGCCGAACAACCATGTAAGTTTATTATTGTTTTCCTGTGAAAGTTCTTCAACCGTTTGAACGGCAAAGACTTTAGTGGCTACATCCCCGAAGAAGTGAATCATTTAGCTTGTAAATTGATAGGTTTGAGAAAACGCAAATTTAGCCTTTAAAAGGCTCTTTTTAAAGTAGTATAGTAAAATTTTCCAACTAAAAGTTAACAGGTTGTTGATTACTTTGTATGCTGAGTTTATCTTTAAATAATGCATACACGTTGTGCAGGTTTTCTAACCGATATAGTTGTAAAATCGATAAAAAAACTAACCTTTCTTCTCCAATAACGCCATATAGAATCCGTCAAAGCCACTTTTGGAAGCATAAATCTTTTTCTCCTTTACCAAACTGAAGTCTTTTCCTTCTTCTGAAGATAAAAAAGATTTGACTTGGTCATTGTTTTCTTGAGGAAGAATAGAGCAAGTTGCATACACCATTTTACCACCCGGTTTTACAATTTTACTGTAGCTACGGATAATCTCATGCTGTGTTTTAGTAATCTTTTCAAGAAATTCTGGTTGCATTTTCCATTTGCTATCCGGATTTCTGCGCAATACGCCAATACCTGTACAGGGTGCATCTATCAATACACGGTCTGCCGTGCCGTAAAGCTTTTTGAATACTTTAGTTGAATCAATTTCGCGAGTTTCAATATTATGGGCATTATTTCTCCTAGCACGTCTCTTTAGCTCCTTTAGCTTGCTACCATAGATGTCCATAGAGATAAGCTGACCTTTATTTTCCATAAGGGCGGCCAAGTGAAGCGATTTTCCGCCCGCACCAGCGCAAGTATCAACTACACGTTGCCCCGGTTTTACATCAAGAAATTCAGCAACCAGTTGTGAGGAAGCATCCTGAACCTCAAAAAATCCTTTTTTGAAAGATTCCGTTACAAAAACATTGGCACGCTCGGGTAATCTAAGCGCACTTGCGTAACCTTTTATAGGTTCTACAACAATGCCTTCATCCAATAAGGCTTTGCGAAGGGTTTCTTTTTGGGTTTTTAAGGTGTTGGTTCTAAGAATAACTTCGGCTTGCACGTTAAGTGCCGCACTTTCTGCTGTCCACAATTTTTCACCCAAAGCCTTTTCACAGATTTCATCTATCCAATCTGGCATAGATTCACGGAACTTTCTAATTTTAGAAAGCTCATCAAACTTACCTTTAATACGGCGTTCGGGTGTTGGTTCCAATTGTTTCCAATCAGGCAGGTTTATTCCCTTTAAAACGGCCCATACGGCCCATATTCTAAATAGGTCGGGTCTGCTGAAAGGAGCCTTAACTTCAGCAATTTCAGTATACAATCGCTTGTAGCGAACAATTTCATAAGTGGTTTCGGCAATAAACCCACGGTCACGAGCACCCCAGCGTTTATCGAATTTTAGTACTTTCTGTACTACCTTATCGGCATATTCTCCTTCGTTAAAAATCAAGTTCAAGGCATCGATTACTGCGAAAACCAAGTTTCTATGTAGCTTCATTACAAAAAATTAAGGCTGCAAAGGTATTGTTTTGCCATTGGATTACCTGTATTTTTGAGAAACTTTGTACGTATGCGTATTCTACTCCCTTTTTTGATTGTTATTCTCTTCCTTTCTTGCTCCGAAAAACCAAAGAATGAACCCTTTACATCTGTTGAAGTAGAGATTATTTATGAAGATTCAGTTAGTATTCGTGCCATTGAAGTTATGGGGAACAGTTTGGGATATGCGGGCAGTAATGGCATATTTGGGAGCGTGGACTTAACTACGGGAAAAGTAAGGGAGAGTATAGAAAAGTATCACACAATTATTCCTGAATTCCGTTCCGTAGCACATACATCTACAGATTTTTTTATGCTGTCCATAGCAAATCCCGCCTTACTGTATAAAACAGGTGAAAATGGACGAATGGAGTTGGTTTATACAGAGGAGGGTGAATCCGTTTTTTATGATGCCCTGACCTTTTGGAACGATAGCGAAGGAATAGCGGTTGGTGATAGTATCGACGGTTGTTTAAGCATTCTCATTACCAGGGACAGTGGGAATACATGGAACAAACTGCCGTGCTCCGAATTACCGGAAGGCATAGAGGGTGAAGGTGCTTTTGCTGCCAGTAATACCAATATTAAGGTCTTTGGTGATAAAACATGGATAGGCACCACTCAGGGGCGTATTTATTTTTCAGGTGATAAGGGGAAAACATGGGAAAACCAAAAAACGCCAATTGCTAGTGATGCCGAAACCCAAGGTATATTTTCAATTGACTTTTATGATGAAAATTTGGGAGTTATAATTGGGGGCGATTTTCAGAAACCGGATATTAATAAAGGAAATAAAGCAATTACCACAGATGGTGGTAAAAGCTGGCAACTTATGGCAGATGGCCAAAATCCGCAATATAAAAGTTGCATTCAATTTGTGCCGGGTTCAGAAGGGAATGGTCTTATAGCCATTGGGTTTACAGGTCTTTCATACTCAAGTGACAGGGGAGTTTCTTGGAAACAACTATCAGATGAGCCATTTTACACAATACGTTTTCAGAATGAAAATGTTGCCTATGCAGCAGGTAAAAATAGAATGGCCAAACTTACTTTCAACTAGTTTAAGGTTCGTTCATTTTACTTTCACCGTGTTTTTGGTGATATTTTTTAATGAGTTGTCTTTTAAATTCCTCCTCAGAACGTATTAACAGTAAAGTTTTTTTAGCGGTAATCACGCCGGCTGATTTTTTTATAAAGTCTTTTCTGATGTCTTCTTCTTCTTGTTCCAACTTTAGAAATAGTTCAATAATAGCATTTGCCTCCTTTTCGGAAAGTTTCTCGGATTCTTTTACTTTATTACGAATCTGGTTGTGCTCTTTTTCTCTAAGCGCTCCTCGTTTTTCTTCATAGTCGTTATAGATTGGCCAAAAGGCTTGCGCTTCTTTGCTGCTCATGTTTAACCGCTCTGTTATAAAAGCTATTTTAAGAGACTTTATTTTATCATAATCATGTGGTTTCTGCGCATAGAACTGCACAGATGCTAGTAAAAGCACCATGGTTACTAGTATTTTTTTTAATCTATTCATTGTCTTCAAGATTTAATTCATCAAAATAATCTGTGTTCTCATTAAGGTATTCCAGCACATTTTCTTCGCTAAAATTACTATCGAACATATCTGTTATTTCCAATTCGTTTACGGGAACTACCTCTGCTAATTCATAACTGGTAAGGTCTAGTTCATTTTGGTCAAAATAGTATTCAATGTCTGACTGGGCCAGGTCATCAAAACCAATTTCGTTTGTTTTGTTAAGGTTCAACGTTAAGGCTACAACCAATATTGCAGCTACCGCCGCCACTGCGTAATAGTATTTTTTGTAAGATTTTAAAGGGATGACCTTACCTTGTTGCTCTTCTTTTAATTTGTGCTGGAGCTTATCACTCAAAGAATCAAAGTAACCGTCAGGAAGTTTAAAACCTTCCTTTTTGGGTATTACCGAGCCTTCACTAGAAAGCTTTTCAAAAAGTTTTTTATCAAACTCTTCAAAATATCCCTCTGGGGCCTTAAATGGATTTTTTTTATCGAATGGCTTCATACGCTATGCTTCTAAAGATATTCTTTTTGTTCTTTTAGGTACGCTTCTATTTTCTTGGTAGCCAAGTGATAGGAAGCTTTTAGTCCTCCTACGGATGTTTCAAGAATTTCTGAAATCTCTTCGTATTTCAGTTCTTGAAAATATTTCATATTAAATACTAGCTTCTGCTTTTCAGGTAGTATTGCTATGGCTTGCTGTAACTTCAATTGAATCTCATCTCCTTCAAAATATACATCGGCTTTGAGGTTTTCAACTAAGCGTTCTTGTAACTCCCCGTCACCAACACCCATCATTCTTGATTTACTTTTAAGAAAAGAGAGCGCTTCATTGGTTGCTATCCTATATATCCAGGAATACAGTTTACTATCGCCCTTAAAATTTGAAATGTTTTTGTAAACCTTAATAAATGTGTTCTGTAACACATCATCCGCATCATCATGATTTAAAACAATTCTACGAATATGCCAGTACAGACGTTCTTTATAGGTTTCCACTAACACTCCAAAAGCGCTGGCCTGCGTTTCTGTTTGTTGTAACTGATTTACTAAGGTTTCCTCTGCAATCAAATGAATTGAGCTTAAATTCTATAGTTAAGACTATAAATTTAGCGAAAGGTTTAATGCCTTAGCCCAAAGATTGCATTTGTACCAGTTTTTTATAGGAACCGTTCTTCGCGATAAGTTCATCGTGAGAGCCTTGTTCTACTATTTCGCCTTTTTGAAGCACGACGATGGTATTGGCATTTTGAATGGTTGAAAGTCTATGTGCTATAACAATGGAAGTTCTGTTACGCATCATTTTTTCCAGTGCATCTTGTACTAGGCGTTCACTTTCTGTATCCAGGGCAGATGTGGCTTCATCCAATATCATGATAGGAGGATTCTTCAGTACCGCTCTGGCAATGGATAAACGTTGTTTCTGACCGCCACTAAGTTTATTACCGCTATCACCAATATTGGTGTCATAGCCATTGGGTAGATCTATAATGAAATCATGCGCATTGGCAATTTTTGCGGCTTCAATAATTTCTTCCCTTGAGGCACTTTCTTTCCCTAGAGAAATATTATTAGCCACGGAGTCATTGAATAAAATGGAATCTTGAGTTACGAGCCCCATAAGGCCGCGCAATGATTTTTTTGTAATGTCCTTAATATTATGTCCATCAATGGATATTTCACCTTCGTTTACATCGTAAAAACGAGTTACTAGATTGGCTATGGTACTTTTACCACTTCCCGATTGTCCCACAAGAGCTACGGTATTTCCTTTGGGAACCTTTAAGTTGAAGTTTTTAAGTACATATTCATCTTCATACTTAAAGGATATGTTTTGGAGCTCTACTCCATTTTCAAAAGTTTCTTTAACCAAGGCATCCGGCTTATCCACAATTGGGTTTTCTGTTTCAAGTATGTCCATAACCCTTTCTGCTGCGGCATTTCCTTTTTTAATGCTGTAGGATGCTTTGCTGATTGCCTTTGCTGGTGTTAGAATCTGATAAGAAAGTCCCATATAGGTAATGAAAAGCCCTGGCGCTAAGGTTTTTTCTACAAGCACCATTTGGCCGCCGTACCAAAGGATTACTCCAATGGCAGCAATACCAAAAAACTCACTTGTAGGCGAGGCAAGGTTTTGCCTATTGAGCAAACTGTTGGAATAATTATAGAAGCGTTTTGTGGATGATTGAAAAGTTCTGCCAAATCTAGATTCCGCATTAAATGCTTTAATGACGCGTAGGCCGCTTAGAGTTTCTTCCAAAATGGATAAAAAGTGCCCTTGTTCCTTTTGCACCTTATCTGATTTTCGTTTTAAAGATTTTCCTATCAACGAAATTAAAAATCCAGAAAGGGGAAGAAATAAGAATACGAACAACGTAAGCTTTGGACTAATAGACAACATGGCTATAATAGTAAAGATTATAGTCAGCGGTTCTCTTACGATTAGTTCTAAAATAGATAGAAACGAATGCTGGATTTCTAAGACATCAGAAGTTATACGGGCTATAGTGTCGCCTTTCCTTTTTTCTGAATAGTAGGAAATAGGCAGTTCTACGGTCTTATCGTAAAGCTCGTTACGCAAATCCTTAAGAACACCGTTCCGTAAGTAGGTAATGAAATACATGGCCAAGTAATTGAACACGTTTTTCATAAAAAACATTCCGATGATCAATGCCACCATAAACATTAATACATCGCCGGAATCTCCCTGTTCACTTCTTTGGGTAACAAAGAAATTAAGATATTCCATTATATAATCCTTCGCTTCGGAGAGACCGCTCCAAACCGGTTTTTCGTATACCGGCTTAGTATTGTCGAACATAACTGTCAACATCGGAAACAACGAAATCATTGCCAGTGTTGAGAACAAGGCATACAGAATGTTCGATATAATATTTAAAAATGCAAATAATTTATAGGGCTTTGCAAACCGAAGGATTTTTTTGAAATACTCCATTAACCGAGATTAAGTTCACTAAGAATAATCTGAATTTTATCATCCAATTCTTTAGAGACTTTTTTGAAATCTTCTGCTTTTTCCAATTTCGTATTTGTGCTGATATAAAATTTGACCTTAGGTTCCGTGCCACTTGGTCTTGCGGCAATTCTGGTACCATCCTCAGTTTCGTATATCAATACATTGGATTTTGGAATATCTATCGTTTTTTCTTCACCTGTAAGTACATTTTTTGCAATAGAAGTGTTGTAGTCTTCAATCCATTTCACTTTTGAGCCGGCTACGGAAGAAACAGGGTTTTCTTTGAAATCTTTCAGCATTTGCTTAATTTCTTCAGCACCGCTCATTCCTTTTTTAGTGATTGAAATCAACTTTTCTTTGTAGAAACCATAATCAACATAACAGTCAATTAATTGCTTGTAAAACGAGCTGCCTTTAGCTTTAGCCTCAGAAGCAATTTCACAAGCTAATAGGGTAGAGGTAACGGCATCTTTATCACGAACAAAATCGCCTACCATATAACCGAAGCTTTCTTCACCACCACCTACAAAATTAGATTCTGGGAAGTCTTTTATCATCTTTCCTATCCATTTAAAACCGGTAAGAGCAGTCTTGAACTCAACGCCATATGCTTTTGCCATGGCTTCCATCATTGGGGTAGAAACGATTGTAGTGGCTATGAACTCATTGCCTTTAAACCCTTTTTGTTTTTGTTGTTCCAAAAGAAATTTGGTCATCAAAATCATGGCCTGGTTGCCATTAACGATTTCCATTTCTCCATCAAGGTTACGAACAGCAATACCTAAACGGTCACTATCAGGGTCCGTACCAACAACCATATCCGCACCAATTTCTTCGGCTTTTGCAACGGCCATAGACAGTGCTTCCGGCTCTTCAGGGTTGGGTGATTTTACAGTAGGAAAGTTTCCATCCGGTTTAGCTTGTTCCTCAATTATAGTAACATTCTTATAATCGGCTCTTTTTAATACCTCTGGAATGGCCGTAATGGATGTACCGTGAAGCGAAGTGAATACAATTTTAAAATCGTCTTTACCAGCAGCATTGAAATTTCCATTAGCTACGGATGCTTCAATAAAAGCCTCATCAACATCTTTATCTATCAGTTCAATAAGACTGTCGTTTGCTTTAAATTTGATATCCTCAAATGAAAGCGAATTAATTTCAGAAATAATCTCGCCATCTTGTGGAGGAACAATTTGTCCGCCATCTGTCCAATACACTTTATAACCATTGTATTCTGGAGGGTTGTGAGAAGCGGTCAATACAATACCCGCATGACACTCTAAGTGCTTAACGGCAAAAGAAAGTTCTGGTGTAGTCCGTAAATCAGAGAAAAGAAAAACCTTGATTCCGTTAGCGGAAAACACTTCTGCAACAGTTCTTGCCAAGGTGTCGCTATTATGACGGCAATCAAAAGCTATAACTACTTTTACGTCTTTTTGACCGTAGGTTTTTATTAGGTAATTGCTAAGGCCTTGAGTACTTTTTCCTAAGGTGTACTTGTTTATTCTATTAGTGCCAACGCCCATAACACCGCGCATACCACCTGTGCCGAATTCCATTTGTTTGTAGAAACGATCTTTTAGTTCGTCCGTATCATTATCGATTAGATGTAGCACTTCTTTTTTTACTTCTGGGTCAAAAAAATCAGTCAACCAGGTTTTGGCGGTATTTAGAATGGCATCCATAATAGTGTCTGTATTATATGTGTTTATTAGCGCTTAAAATTACGAAGAATATTGCTTTGCTTTTTACTCAGGATTAATTTCTTCGGATATGGTATATCGTGTCTCGTTTTTTCGTGACCTTATTAAAATTTCGCCTAAAAATCCAGCTAAAAATAATTGAGTTCCAATAATCATTGCAGTAAGCGCAATGAAAAACTGTGGGCGATCAGTTATCAACCGTCCATAAGGATTGATAAAAAGCTTATCGATACCCAAATAAATGGCAAAACCGAAGCCTATTATGAACATGAGTACGCCCAAAGCACCAAATAAATGCATGGGTTGGCGACCGAATTTAGATACAAACCAGATGGTGAGTAAATCTAGAAATCCGTTTATAAAACGCTCCATTCCAAATTTGGTTTTACCGTACTTACGGGCTTGATGCTTAACAACTTTTTCGCCTATATTGCTATAACCGGCATTTTTAGCTAAAACAGGTATGTAACGGTGCATTTCCCCTGAAACTTCAATGCTTTTAATCACTTTTTTATTGAAAGCCTTTAATCCACAATTAAAGTCGTGCAATTTTACACCGGAAGTCTGTCTGGCGGCCCAGTTGAATAATTTAGAGGGCATATTCTTAAAAAGAACGGAATCAAAGCGTTTTTTCTTCCAACCGGAAACTAAATCAAACTTGTCCTCTTTTATTAGTCGGTATAGCTCAGGGATTTCTTCAGGGTCATCCTGAAGATCTGCATCCATAGTAATGACTACATTACCTTGTGCCGCTTTAAAACCAGCGTGCAATGCCTGCGATTTACCAAAGTTCTTTTTGAAACGTAACCCTTTTACATTAGGGTTTATTTGAGATAGAGCTGTAATAATCTTCCAAGAGTCATCAGTACTACCATCATCTATAAAAAGAATCTCGTATACGAAATCATTGGAGCGCATCACATTTACGATCCAATCATGAAGTTCTTTTAAAGATTCTTCTTCGTTAAGTAAGGGTATAATTATGGACAGATCCATGCAAATTTTCTATATATCCGACCAAAAATACAATTTTGATATTGAAGTCATTTAAACTTTTCAGCTATAAAGCTTCTTTCTTTTTCGCCATGTAACGCTGGATCTAAGAATCAAGCCCTGAATAAGTATTCAGGGTGTTGATAATTAAAGAATTACATTTTATTGAAAAGAACTAGGTTTTATGTTGTAAAAGAAGCTTAATAGGCTGGTTTGTCCTTTTTTAAGACTAGTCCTGTTATAAGACCTACTATAAGACCAATAACAATGTTTATGATTAAAATAAGCGGGTAGGACATCCATGCGAAAGACTTCTGCATTTCTATGCCTTGATCAATTTGCTCCTCAGTAAGTTTAGGATTGCTTTCCAACGCCTGTTGTTTGCCTATCTCGTACATATTATCCATATACTCTGGTTCTACATAATTAGAGAAAACATAAAAATAAAGTATACCTAAAATTCCGGCTATAAGGGCTACTCCCGCACCAACTTTTAATGCTTCCGAAATGGTCAAGAAGTTGAAGTTAGCTTTTTTAAATTGAAAGATGCCCAGTACTATACCTACTACCAAAATTAATGTTTGTGTACCTTGTACCGCTAAACCACGCTCATAGTGCATATCCATGGTGTAAAGCATAAAACCAAAGGCTATGCCAACAGCACCAACTATTAATCCGTAATTAAGAGAAAACTTTCCTGTATCAGCTTGACTATTTTCCATTTTGTTATTGATTTTTGGTTGTTCTCAAAGTTAGTGCTTGTTTTTGTTACTTTGTTACAGCTAAAATATTTTTTTAGTTTTAGATTGTGGTTTAAAGAAAATTAATTAAATTTGCAGCCTTAAAATGAGTGCCTGTCGGAATGGGTGCGTAAAATTTTATTTATAATGAAGAAAGACATACACCCAGAAAATTATAGATTAGTTGCTTTTAAAGACATGTCTAACGACGAAGTTTTTTTAACTAAATCTACAGCAGTTACCAAAGAAACTATAGAAGTTGATGGTGTTGAATACCCAGTTGTAAAATTGGAAATTTCAAGAACATCTCACCCATTTTATACTGGTAAAGCTAAACTTCTGGATACTGCAGGACGTATTGACAAGTTCAAAAACAAGTACGATAAGTTCAAGAAAAAACCAGCAGCTCCTGCAAAGGAAGAGAAAGCTGATACAGAAGAAAAATAGATTATTTTATAAGATATTTAGAAAGCCTCCACAATTGTCGGAGGCTTTTTTAGTTTATAACATGGTCAATATTTCTACTTTTGACCAGAAGGATAAAAAAGGAGAATGCCTATTTTTGGCAAAAATTAACCAACCATGAACTATATTCTTTTTGACGGTACGGTAAGAGACAACCTGTTACCTTTCACCTTTACACGGCCTGTTGCAGATATACGAGTCGGCATACTGACTATTAGAGAAAAATGGGAAAAGTATTTAGGTAATACGACTACGACTATTACCGAGGAATATCTTTCTGAGAAGTTCCCTATGGTTGAGATGGAGGAAAATGTTCTTATCAATGCTTCGTTTTTACCCAATCAAAAATTGGTAGACCTAGTTCAGGATTTAAAGGAAAATGAAGTTATTTTTCAAGGAGATGAAGTCATTGCCTTTTTTACGAAAGAGAATCAAGAGGAAGTAGATTTTGATACTTACAAGCAAATTGAATTTGAAGATAAATTAATCCGGATAGTTAATACTTGGGATATTTTTTCTAAAAATGGAGAGGCTATACAGGCGGATTTCGATTTTATTACCGAAGGAAGAAAAAGTGCTCCTATCCCTAAAAGTAACACCTTAATCCATCCAGAACGTATTTTTATGGAGGAAGGCGCTCAAGTTGAGCATAGTATATTGAATGCAACGGATGGTCCTATTTACTTGGGTAAAAATTCAGAAGTTTGGGAAGGAAACCTTATTCGTGGTGCTTTCGCTTTGTGTGAAAATGCTGTGGTTAAAATGGGGGCTAAAATTTACGGAGCTACTACTATAGGTCCTTATGGAAAGGTGTGTGGGGAAATCAGTAATTCTGTTATTTTCGGATACTCAAGTAAAGGTCATGAAGGGTATTTGGGAAATGCTGTATTAGGGGAGTGGTGTAATATAGGTGCGGATTCCAATAATTCAAATCTCAAAAACAATTATGCCAAAGTTCGGCTATGGAATTATGCTACCGAGAGTTTTGAGCAGACCGGCTTGCAGTTTTGTGGCTTAATGATGGGGGATCACAGTAAAACCGCTATAAACACCATGTTTAATACAGGTACAGTGATAGGGGTGAATTGTAATATTTATGTTCCTGGTTTTCCACGTAATTTTGTACCCAGTTTTAGTTGGGGTGGAGCATCAGGTTTTTCCACATATAGCACATCAAAAGCTTTTGATGCTGCTAAAGTAATGATGGCTAGAAGAGGAGTGGAGTTTGATGATACTGAAGCCCGTATTTTGGAACATGTCTTTGAATTGACCAAGAAATGGCGTAATTATTAAACATTGAGCTAAGAGTAGGTTGCTTTTTAGAATTTTGTTTTTACACATTTTATATTCTTTGATTTCATTTAAAGAGAAGTTCTTGTCTTGAGTAGGGGGGTAGTTTATCATAACCAGATGTTGTTATTCTTTATATTAGTAGCTGGTAAATTGATGCTGTTCTTGTTAGTAATGGGCTAGTTACAAGTTTGTATATTTGCATTCTCTAAAAAAAAATATAGCATCAATTGAATAAGAAAGCAGAAAGAGATAAGGATATGAAAAAGAAAGTTGCCTTCTATACATTGGGCTGTAAGCTCAACTTTTCTGAAACATCTACGATTGCTAGAGGTTTTCAGGAAGATGGTTTTGATCGTGTGGAGTTCTCCGAGCATGCAGATATGTATGTTGTTAATACCTGTTCGGTAACCGAAAATGCAGATAAAAGATTCAAAACTATTGTAAAGCAAGCTCAGAAAATAAATCCTGAGGCTTTTGTAGCAGCAATTGGTTGTTATGCGCAATTGAAACCAGAAGAACTAGCTGCGGTAGACGGCGTGGATTTAGTGTTAGGTGCAACTGAAAAATTCAAGATAACAGATTACATAAACGACCTGACTAAAAATGATTTTGGTGAGGTTCATTCCTGTGAGATAGAAGAAGCTGATTTTTATGTAGGTAGCTATGCTATTGGAGATAGAACACGCGCTTTTCTTAAGGTTCAAGACGGATGCGATTATAAATGTACCTATTGTACTATTCCTTTAGCCAGAGGAATTTCTAGGAGTGATACTTTACAGAATGTATTGAACAATGCTGCAGAAATATCAGCTAAGGGTATTAAAGAAATTGTTCTTACCGGTGTAAACATTGGAGATTATGGAAAAGGGGAGTTTGGAAATAAAACCCATGAGCATACATTTTTAGACCTGGTAAAGGCTTTGGATAGGGTAGAGGGTATTCATCGTTTACGTATATCTTCTATAGAGCCTAACTTATTAAAGAATGAAACAATAGATTTTGTTTCCCAAAGCAATTCGTTTGTACCTCATTTTCATATTCCTTTACAGAGTGGTAGTGATGATATTTTAAAGTTGATGCGTCGTAGATATATGAGTAGTTTATATATAGACAGAGTCAATAAAATAAAAGAAACCATGCCTCATGCTTGTATAGGGGTTGATGTTATTGTTGGTTTTCCTGGTGAAACAGATGAACATTTCTTGGAAACGTATCATTTTCTTAATGAATTGGATATTTCCTACTTACACGTTTTTACGTATTCGGAGCGGGATAATACAGCTGCCGCAGAAATGGGTGGCGTGGTTTCCAAGCAAGTAAGAAATAAGCGTAGTAAGATGCTGCGCGGGCTTTCGGTTAAAAAGCGAAGGGCTTTTTATGAAGGTCAATTAGGTAAAACGCATCAAGTACTTTTTGAAGGAGAGAACAAGGAAGGTTATATTCACGGGTTTACCAGTAATTATGTAAAGGTAAAATCGCCATGGAATCCGGCGCTGGTAAATACGTTACATGAAGTATCCCTAACGGAAATAGATGAGGATGGTTTAGTGCGTTTGGAGTTCGAAAAAAGTTTTACCGAAGTTTAGGGGCATAAAAAATCCCGCTAGTTGCGGGATTCATCTTCAAAAAAACTCTGAAATAAGATTAGATTCTAATACCTACAGGTAACATTTCTTTGTATTGTCTGTTTTTACGTAAAAAACCGGCAATTTGTGGACTCGTAGGGACTACTCTAAGATTCTGCTCCTGAATGTGGTGAAGAACCGACTTGATAAAATCTTCTTTGAAACCCTCTTTAGTGATTTCCTCAGGCACTACTAATTTTGTTAGAAATACTTTGCGTTCTTGCGAAGAATACTCGATCTTGGCTAAAATACCTTCAACCGTAGTTTCGAATTGACGCAAGAAACTGTTGTCAATAATTTCTACTTCATTCATATAGTTTGATTTTAGATGGCGGCAAGAGGTAAGAAAATTACGGTGTTCTCAAATCGTAATTTTGTATACTTTTGCTCAAATTTGTATAAACTATGGAATTCCCCCAAAGTCGATTACAAAAGTAGTGAAAATAATGTTAATTTCCTAACAATTCCTGTGCTTTGTAATAATGAACGATTCTATGATTCATGTCTATTTTATGCCTGGAATGGCAGCCAATTCTTCCATATTTAAACATATTGCATTACCAGAAAACAAATTTGCGCAACATCTTCTGGAATGGTTTATACCGGAGAAAAATATGTCTTTGGAAGCTTATGCAAAAAAAATGAACGAAAACATTTGCCATGAAAATGCAGTTCTGATAGGAGTTTCGTTTGGAGGTATGTTGGTTCAAGAAATGGCAAGGTTTAAATCTTTTAGAAAAGTTGTAATAATCTCTAGTGTTAAGAATGCATCAGAGTTACCGAACCGGATGATCTTTGCGAAGTACACAAAGGTGCATAGACTTTTGCCTACAGGTCTAGTTAACAATATGGAGCTTTTGGCCAAATATGCTTTTGGAGAGAGCGTAAATAAGCGCTTGGCCCTTTATAAAGAGTATTTATCCATTAGAGATAAGTATTATATAGATTGGTCAATTGATAAGATCGTTAATTGGAAACCAGTTGAAGTAATACCCGGTCTTGTTCATATTCAAGGTGAGAAAGATGCTGTTTTTCCAATAGATAAAATTAAAGATTGTATCAAAGTAAAAAGCGGTACGCACACCATGATAATCCATAGGGCTAAATGGTTTAACGAGCATTTGCCCACAATTATTTTGGAATAATTGAGTTGTAATAGTAGACTCGTTTCTTGCTTTTGCACTATCCTGATAAATGATATTTGTTTTTTTAATTAAGACAACCGGAACCGGCTTTTACAAGAATTAAAGTTAAAGCCCAATATGAGTATGTTTAGTGTAGAAAAATTTGAAAAGAGTTTACTAACTTTGAATAAACCGTACAATACCAAAAAATGAAGATTTTAAAGAATGTATTGATGCTTTTGGGCGTCTTTTTTGTTGTGAGCACTTTGATATTTGCAGTACAGAACACCGCGGAACCTGCTGAAGGCGATGCGGATGTAGTTGAAAATGAAGTGCAGAAAATAGATAAAAATGTAGCCGATGGTTACCGTATCTCTGCTATTGAAATACCTGAGGATTTAAATTTTGCAGGAGAATCAGTGCCGCAGGATGACCCTGAGGTAATGGAGCGTATTGATCGTGAGTTTTTGGTAAACACCTACTGGCAATCAAATGCTGTATTATTGATCAAAAGGGCCAATATGTATTTTCCTATTATAGAGCCAATTTTGGCTAAAAATGGTATTCCTGACGATTTTAAATATTTGGCAGTTGCGGAAAGCGGGCTTCAAAACGTAGTGTCACATGCCGGAGCTGCTGGCTTCTGGCAAATAATGAAAGCTACGGGACAAGAACATGGCTTAGAGGTAAACAGGAACGTAGATGAGCGTTATAACTTGGAAAAAGCTACCGAAGTTGCCTGCGAATACTTAAATAGGAATTATAAGAGATATGGTAGTTGGACTTTGACCGCTGCGTCCTATAATGCCGGTGCAGGCGCTATCAATAAATATTTGGGCATTCAGCAGGTGAGTGATTATTATGATCTTCTGTTAGGACAGGAAACCGGTAGGTATGTGTTCCGTATTATGGCCATAAAGGAAATATTGAGCCATCCTGAAAAATATGGATTCGATATAGATAAAAAAGATATGTACCAGGCAGTCCCGACTTTTAAGGTCGAGTTGAGTGAGCCTGTATTGAGTTTTGCTGATTTTGCGCAGCAGTATGAGATCAATTACAAAATCTTGAAAAGACATAATCCATGGCTTAGAGAGGCGCATTTAAACAATAGTTCTCGAAAAAAGTATACCATTGAAATACCTAACAAAGGGTATTACAGAATTGGTAAATAATCTTAAAAGCCTCAATGCGGTCATATTAAATTCGTATTGAGGCTATTTTACTGCACTTAATTCCCCATCTTTAGATACTAACTGGTTCAGGCTGTTCTCAGGTACTGTTCAGTAATTGGAAAGATGGATACAACACTAAATTTTTTTAATGATAATCTATGGTTAATTCTTTTAGGAATCAACTATTGCCTTGTCATTGTACTTTCCTTTTTTATCCTTTTAAAGAATAAAAACCCGGTAAAAACACTTTCTTTTCTTTTTGCTTTAGCCGTATTGCCCTTTTTGGGCTTAATCGTTTACTATTTATTTGGTCAGGATTATCGTAAATCTAAAATTTTTGAGAAGAAATATTTTTTGGATAATCAAAAAATAAAAGAATGGCGGGCTAACTTTAAATTAGATTCTAAAGAAAGAGAAGACTTTGAAGAAACCTATGGGGAAGGTATTTTTAAAGTGTATAACTTATTGAAAAACAATGAGAAAGCTATTCTTACTTTTGATAATAATGTTGAAATCTTAATAAACGGTGAAGAAAAGTTTAAGCGTTTGTTTAAGGATTTAGAAAATGCAGAGACCCATATACATTTAGAGTATTTTGTGTTGTTTGATGATGAGCTTGGCAGTAAAATTATTGACATTCTTATGAATAAAGCAAGGGAAGGAATTAAGGTAAGGTTGGTGTATGATGATGTAGGAAGCAAAATCTCAAATAAGGTAAAGAGAGAGATGACCAAATCTGGAATAGAGCATTATGCTTTTATGCCTGTTCTTTTTTCCAACTCCACAGGTAAGCTTAATTATAGAGATCATAGAAAAATAGTGGTTGTAGATGGAAAGGTAGGGTACGTTGGTGGTGTTAACCTAGCTCAGCGTTATGATAATACATATGACAATCCGCGTTATTGGCGCGATACACATTTAAGACTCCAAGGAGGGGCAGTTGGATCTTTACAATCTTCTTTTTTGTTGAACTGGAATTTTGCTTCTGGCAATGAAGTTGAAATAGAGAAATCATTTTTCCCAAAAAATAAACCAGAAACGGAGCAACCGGTTGCTGTACAAATAGCGGCAAGTGGTCCTGATACGGATTGGGCCAATATAATGGAGGCTATCTTTTGTGCTATTAGTTCAGCGAAGGAGCGCATCTATATTACTTCGCCTTATTTTATGCCTAACGATGCTATTTTAACGGCACTAGCGACCGCTGCAAGAAGCGGTCTTGATGTAAGGGTGATTGTTCCGTATGAATCAGATTCATGGGCAGCACAGTATGCAGGGGACTCGTATATTGAATATTGCTTGGAATCGGGCATTAAGATTTATAGGTATTGCAAGGGTTTTATTCATGCAAAGACCATGGTTATAGATAGTGAATTTTCAACGGTAGGAACGGCTAATTTGGACTACAG
>NZ_RCNR01000051.1 GCF_009725985.1 Zobellia amurskyensis | reverse complement strand
GGTTAAAAATCTTCCGGCTAATTGCACGGCAAAAACTATAACGATAAAAGTAATCACGAATGCGGCAATATTAATATACCGTTCGTTCCATTCCATGTTTTGGGAAAGGTAGTCTCCTGCGTAGTATGAAAAATGAATAGCGCCGTAAATACCTGCAATCAGTGCAACAAGAGAGGCGAGCTCCACAAAAAGTCCATTTTTTAAACCTTTCCAAAGTCCGTATAAAAGCAGTAATCCTAAAATAATATCCAAGAAGCTCATGGCGAATGTCTTTACACAAAAGTAGTATTTTGATTTGTACCTTTGCTACTTATATTCAATCGGCGGAAAAACGCAAAGAGATTAATGGCAAGAGACGAAGAGTTAAAAGAAAAATGGAACACGTTGGTGCAAAAACTATCTGCCCAATTTGCTAGTGGCGATACTTTGGAGCTAGACGCAATTATATATTTGGTAGGAATCCAAGAATTGGGACAATACCACAAAAAATATAAAAAAGACGACAAGTTAGATTTAATGCACATTGCTATTTGTCGTTTATTGGAGCCTTACGGGTATTATGAATTTGAATTTTTTGATGAAGAAGGCTGGCCCCACTACGTAGTTAAAGAAGAATTGCCAACCTTAAAGGCCGGTGAGCAATCGGTTTTAATGAAAGAAGCCATTGTGGGGTATTTTGTAGAGCGAGAGTATATATAATCTAATCAGTTTTTCCTAATAAATGAAAGGCAAGCCACCTTATTACGCGGTTATTTTCACCTCTCTACTGAATAAAGAGATTAGTGGTTATGGTGATATGGCTGAGGAAATGGAAAATTTGGCAAAGGTGCAGCCCGGTTATTTGGGTATAGAGAGTGCTCGGGAGCAATTGGGAATTACAGTGAGTTATTGGGAAAGCTTGGAAGCTATTGCCAATTGGAAGGCTAATACAGATCATCTCTTTGCCCAACAAAAGGGAATCAAGGATTGGTATGCATATTATAAAGTGCGTATTTGTTTGGTAGAGCGAGAGTATGATTTTACAAAATGATAAGAATTGGTACATTTTGTAGAAGACATCCAAAGAAGCTGATTGTATTGGCAATCGTGTTGATTGCCTATTATTTCTGTCTTCCTAAAAAATTATTTGATTCCCCAACGGCTACGGTTGTAGAAAGCGAACAAGGGACTTTGTTAGGCGCAAGGATTGCTGATGATGGCCAGTGGCGATTTTCAGAAGTGGATAGCGTTCCGTACAAATTTGAAGCCTGTATTCTTCAGTTTGAAGATGCATATTTCTACAGCCACCCTGGTTTCAACCCCGTGGCCATAAGCAAAGCTATTGGGAGTAACATAGCCGCAGGCAGAACAGTTCGTGGCGGTAGTACGCTTACCCAACAGGTAATCCGTTTGGCCAGAAATGGAAAAAAGCGTTCTTACTTTGAAAAATTTGTGGAGTTGATATGGGCTACTCGGCTTGAGTTAAAAAGATCCAAAGAAGATATTCTTAAACTTTACGCAAGTCACGCTCCCTTTGGTGGGAACGTGGTTGGTATAGATGTGGCCTCATGGCGTTATTTTGGGTTGCGACCCTATCAATTGTCGTGGGCAGAATCTGCTACATTGGCGGTATTGCCCAATGCACCAAGCCTAATTTATCCGGGTAAGAACCAGACGAAACTTCTTAAGAAGCGTAACCGTCTGTTAAAAAAGCTTTTTGAAAAGAAAATAATCGATCAAACAACCTATGAGCTTTCCTTGTTGGAGTCACTTCCAGAGAAACCCTTTCCGCTTCCAAAAGCCACTCCACATTTAGTACAGTACTTAGCTAAGGAAAATAAGGGAAAACGCATCAAAACTACCATAGATGAAAATTTACAACGTAACGTAAATGCTATTGTACAAAAACATCATCAGAACCTTAAGCAAAACCAAGTACACAATGCCGCTGTTTTGGTGCTGGATGTCCATACGAGAGAAGTACTGTCTTATGTAGGCAATACGGTTACGACCAAAGAGCATCAAAAGGATGTGGATATGGTTCAGGCCAATAGAAGTACAGGCAGCGTTATAAAACCCATACTCTATGCGGCCATGTTAGATGCAGGGGAATTATTGCCGGATATGCTTGTGGCAGATGTACCTACCCAGATAGCCGGCTATACGCCCGAAAATTTTAATGAGAACTACAGCGGTGCGGTTGAAGCAAAAAAAGCCTTGGCGCGTTCATTAAATATTCCAGCGGTTCGTTTGTTGCAACAATACGGATTGGAAAAATTCAGAGATCAATTGGATGTTTTTAAGCTGGGAGGTATAAATAAATCAGCAGACCACTATGGGTTAACCTTGATTTTGGGAGGTGCTGAAAGTAACTTATGGGACTTGTGTAAAACATATGCAAATTTGGCGTCTACGCTCAACCATTTTAACGAAAGTTCTAGCGAATATTTTACGAACGAGTTCACGGATTTGGTTCTGAAAACAGACCAGACGGTCGATTTTGGAAAAAAATCGATGGAGAAAACCGTGTTTGATGCGGGGAGCATTTACCTCACTTTTGAGGCGATGAAAGAAGTAAATAGACCGGAAGGCGATGAATCTTGGCAGTTCTTCGATAGCAGTAAAGAAATTGCTTGGAAGACCGGAACCAGTTTTGGGAACAAAGACGCATGGGCCATTGGAGTAACAGTAGACCACGTAGTCGGAATCTGGGTTGGGAACGCAGATGGTGAAGGAAGACCAAATGTAACGGGAGTATCCTCTGCGGCACCACTACTATTTGATGTTTTTAATGTATTGCCTAGGAGTGAATGGTTCCAAAAACCGTGGGATGAGTTTGTAGATGTTGAGGTGTGTGGCCAAAGTGGATATTTGGCAACTGAGATTTGTCCGGCTAAGACTATATCCATACCTAATAAGGAGAATTATGTTACGGAATGTAAATTCCATCAGATGGTGTATTTGGATAGCGCAAAACAGTTTAGGGTTAATTCTTCTTGTGCCGAATTGGCTTCGGCCGAATCTGAATCTTGGTTTGTACTGCCGCCGTTAATGCAATTTTATTATCGGCCTAAAAATCCAACGTATAAAGTACTACCACCTTACCGTAACGGCTGTAATACCAATAGTGTTGCTCCTATGGAATTTATATACCCCAAAAACGGAAGTCGCATCAACCTAACAAAAGGTTTTGATGGGAAAACTAATGAGCTCATTTTAAAAGTGGCACACGCCAAACCGGAAACCGAAGTGTATTGGTATGTAGATGAGACCTTTGTAGGGCAGACCAAGAACTTTCATGAAATGGCCATAAAACCCGAAGAAGGCAGGCATAAAGTAATGGTTTTGGACGCATCGGGCAATGAGGTTGTCGTAACCATATCCATTGAATAAAATTTGCTTCTTTCCTCTGTAGATTATTGCGTATATTTATTTACATTTGATGTGCTACACTATGCTACTTTGTGTATGGTTTTAGCCTTAAACTTTTATCATATGAAATATATAATATCGTTAGACCAAGGTACTACTAGTTCCCGCGCATTGCTTGTGGATCAAGAAGGTCAGATTAAAGGAATGGTTCAGAAAGAATTCAAACAGATTTTTCCTAAATCAGGTTGGGTAGAACATGACCCTAAAGAAATTTTAGAGACCCAAATGGCGGTTTTGGCAGAATTGCTGAAAAAGGAAAAGGTAGACGTTAAGGATATTGAAGGAATTGGAATTACCAACCAAAGGGAAACCACAATGGTTTGGGACAAGATTACAGGAGAGCCCGTGTATAATGCTATTGTATGGCAAGATAAGCGTACAGCGGATATCTGTGAACACCTAAAAAAGAGTGGGTTAACAGAGCATGTGCGACAAACGACTGGACTAGTCATTGATTCTTATTTTTCCGGAACCAAGGTAAAATGGATATTGGATAATGTTGATGGTGCACGTGCAAAGGCCGAAAACGGCGATTTGCTTATGGGTACGGTAGATACATGGTTGGTGTGGAATATGACTGGCGGAGTAAACCATGTAACGGACTATACCAACGCATCACGAACCATGATTTATGATATCGTGAACTTAAAATGGGATGATAAGATGCTGAAAGCATTGGGCATTCCTAAACTAATGTTACCCGAGGTAAAGCCGTCTGCACATCATTTTGGCGATTATGAAATAGACGGAAAGAAAATTCCAATTGCTGGTATTGCGGGAGATCAGCAGGCAGCACTTTTTGGACAAGCATGTTTTAATAAGGGTACGGCAAAAAACACCTACGGTACAGGTTGTTTTATGTTGATGAATACGGGTGAAACGCCACAATTTTCTAAAAACGGACTGCTTACTACCATTGCTTACGGGTTGGACGGAAAGGTAAACTACGCGCTAGAAGGCAGTATTTTTATTGCTGGCGCAGCAATCCAATGGCTTCGTGATGGATTAGAGTTGATAAAAGATGCTAAGGAAACCGAGGCTTTGGCCGATTCTGTTGAAGGTGAAAATCCGGTGTATGTAGTTCCGGCTTTTGCCGGTTTGGGAGCCCCGTATTGGGATATGTATGCCAGAGGTGCAGTCTTTGGATTGACAAGAGATACAGGTAAGGCCCATTTGGCAAAGGCTACTTTAGAGTCCTTGGCTTACCAGACAAAAGATATTTTAAAAGCGATGGAAGATGATTCTGGAATTCAGTTGAAAAACCTTCGGGTAGATGGTGGAGCATGTGCTAATAACCATTTAATGCAATTTCAAGCGGACATTTTGGACTCTGAAGTACATCGGCCCGAAGTAATTGAATCTACGGCTATGGGCGCAGCGTTCTTGGCAGGTATCCAAGTAGGTCTGTGGAAACAAGAAGATGTTGATCAAAATAGGCCTATGAACAGAATCTTTAAGCCTACCTTTGACCGCGTAAAACGGAAACGTCTGTACAAAAAATGGAAACAAGCCGTTGAACGTACCAAAGGATGGGATGATAAATAATTGATTGTCAAAACGGCACATAGAAAGACATAAAAAGCTATGAAAAATATAAGATTCTCTAATTTAGATAGAGCAAAAACAATACAAGAATTAACTAACGACACCTATGATTTAGTTGTTATTGGTGGTGGTATTACAGGTGGTGGTATTGCACTTGATGCGGCTTCTAGGGGGCTAAAAGTTGCTTTAGTTGAAAAGGGCGATTTTGCATCCGGTACTAGTAGCAAGTCTACCAAGTTAATTCACGGTGGGTTACGATATTTAAAACAGTTCGATTTTTGGTTGGTAAAAGAGGTGGGGTCGGAGCGAGCTATCGTTCATAAACTGGCGCCCCATTTAGTGCTGCCAGAAAAAATGTTATTACCGCTTATTGAAAACGGTTCTTATGGAAAATGGCTTACCTCTATAGGGTTGAAAGTCTATGATATTCTGGCGCAAGTTACCGGAGAGGATAAACGTAAGATGCTCGAAAAGAAAGAGGCCATGAAACTAGAGCCCTTACTTCCTAAGAAAATAGTAAAAGGTGCTGGTTATTATGCAGAGTACCGCACGGACGATGCGCGTTTGACTATTGAGAACATTAAGTCTAGCCTATTGTTTGGAGCTCAGGCCTTAAATTACGCATCTGTAGAAGATTTTATTTATGTAGATGATAAAGTGGCCGGTGTTAAGGTTAAAGACGGTGTAAGCGGTGCTACGTTCAGTATCAAGTCCAAATACGTCATAAGCGCAGCTGGCCCATGGGTAGATGAACTTAGAAGTACCAATAATTCTAAAAAGGGAAAACAGTTGCACCTGACCAAAGGCGTACACCTTGTATTCCCAAAAGAGAAATTACCAATAAAACAATCGGTATATTTTGATGTTCCGGATGGTAGGATGATGTTTGCTATTCCACGCGGAAAAATCACCTACGTAGGTACAACGGATACCAATTTCAATAAGGATAAGGATAATGTCCGCACAGATTTGGCAGATGCTATTTATCTGATTTCCGCGGTGAACAATATGTTTCCGAGTATTAATTTAGAAATGGACGATATTATTTCTTCATGGGCAGGTTTACGACCGTTAATTCACGAAGAAGGAAAATCGGCTTCTGAACTGTCTCGAAAGGATGAGATTTTTACTTCGGATACGGGTCTTATTAGTATTGCTGGTGGAAAACTTACCGGGTACCGAAAAATGGCAGAGCGTGTTGTAGATCGTATTGCCAAGAAGATGGAAGAGGAAGATGGTACGGAGTTAAAGGAATGTTTTACCGAGAAGATTTTCTTGTGCGGTAACGTTGATTTCAAGAAATTCAAGCATGTAGAAAAATACATTGCCGAAATTTATAGTAGAATCAAACCTGATGGGTTTTCCAAGCATGATGCATGGTTCTTGGTAACCAATTACGGAAAACAGACAGAAATGATTCTTGAGAATTATGCCAGTATAAAGGATGCCGATATATATGTGCGCATGGCTAAGGCCGAGCTTCGTTTTGGTATCGATTATGAAATGGTACAAAACCCAATGGATTTCTTTATCAGAAGAACCGGTAGATTGTATTTTGATATTGATAGTATCAGAACTTTAATGGAGCCTATCTTGGAAGAATTTAAATCGATTTATACTGTAGATGATAATCAAATTTATGAGTGGAGAGAAGTTTTATTAAAAGAACTGGATGATCATTCTAACTTTACTTTAGATAGAGTATAGAGCGGTAAGATGTAAATAAAGTTAAGTTGAGTAAAAGGTCGGTCTGTTTCCCAAAGAAACGGACCGACCTTTTTTGTGCTAATTGATTTTTATACCTTAGTCTAACTTGTCTGTTAGGGCGTTAAACACCTTTTTAGCGCTTTTATCTTCGTAAAGAACAGCATAAACTGCATCTATTATAGGTACTTTTACTTTCTTCTTAAAGTTGGATTTTATCTCATAAGCGCTTTTAGTAGCATAATATCCTTCGGCTACCATGCGCATTTCCATTTGTGCGCTTTTTACGGTATACCCTTTTCCTATCATATTGCCAAACATACGGTTACGGCTAAATGTAGAATACCCGGTAACCAATAAATCGCCTAGATAGGCAGATTCATTAATGTTACGGTCTATTTTATGAATACGTTTGGTATAGCGTTTCATTTCACGAATGGCATTACTCATAAGCACACTCTGAAAATTATCGCCATAGCCCAAACCGTGTGCAATACCGGCTGCAATTGCATAAATATTCTTGAGCATGGCTGCATACTCCGTTCCAATAATGTCTTTGGTAACTTTAGTCTTAATGTAATCACTGCTCAGGTTTTTGGCCAAATATTCTGCTTTCTCGGTATCGGCACAAGCAATGGTCAAATAAGATAAACGTTCTAAGGCAACTTCTTCCGCATGGCATGGGCCGGTAATAACCCCAATGTTCTCAAAGGGAATGCCATATTTTTCATGAAAATGTTTCCCGACTATCAATCCGGTTTCAGGAACAATTCCTTTTATCGCAGAAAAAACGATTTTATCTTTTAGGGAGCTGGTTATTTTCTTCAATTCTCCTTCTACAAAAGCAGACGGTATGGCAAATATTAAAATATCGGAATTGTCAACTGCTTTATTAATATCGTCGGTTAGTTCCAATTGATTGGTGTCAAAAGTAACCGAAGTTAAATAGTTGGGGTTGTGCTTTTGAATGTTGATAAAACCTACGGCATCCGAATTGCGCATATACCAACCCACTTTTTCTTGGTTCACACAAAGCATCTTAACAATGGCCGTAGCCCAACTTCCGCCGCCTAATACTGTAAATTTTTGATTCATTGCTCTATAAAATATGGCTTAGTAACTGTTTGGATGGTGGTTTTAGGTATTGGTGTTTCAATAAGTACAAAGCTAGGGAAATTAAAAATTGAAACCTTAAGTATTGATTAATAGGGTTTTGTGAATAATGGCATGGTGCTTGTTTTATGTACAACGAATCACAATACCAAGATTATGAAGACAAAGCTACTTTTAATATCCATTTTTACTGCCTTTTTAATGACCTCGTGTTATACAGAGGTTATTGTAGAAGATGAATTTATAGAGGAACCGGTTTATAACACAAACCAAGTATTGCAATCATATGACCTTTGGTATGTAGATATAAATGCTACTAAAGGGAATGGCGAAGTTCCTTTTTTGCAGCGCGCCTTTACCGTTTCTTTTGATAGAGGTGCCATGTACGCTAATAACAATATTGTTGGTATTGGTAGAACGGGCAATGGCTTAGGAATTGACGTAGGTTATTACAGTACCATTCGTGGAGCGGTAGAAATTGATCATGATGTTGATGGGCTGTGGCTCTTGGATGTATTTGCCGTAAACGGAAATACCATAGAACTTTATGACGGCCGTTCGGATACATCATACTATCTAAAAGGCTACCAAGGTAGTAATTTTGATTATGATATGTTGTTTTATGACAATATCAATTACTTCTTGCAGGAGTACCATGCTTGGGAAAAAACATACACAAGTCTAGAAGGAGCCTTAAACGAATTCGATAATGAGAACTTTTTACAGTTCAATCCTACCTTCTTTAGGTCGTCTGTTGATCAAGTTGGGACACCTCTTGTGAACCTCCAGTGGGATTTTGAAGGGGATTACTCGGTGTATGACATTCCAAACGATGAAACGCTCAAAACTTTAACACTAGCGTACCGTTCATCGAGCAATGATTACTTTGAATTGTACGTTATTAATGAGAGTACAATTGAACTTTATCACCCCAGTAGTAAAACAGTATATGAGTTTAGGGGAAAAGGATATCAAGAGTATTTAAAAGCCGGAAAAGGCGCAGTAGAAAAAAAGAGAAAAAAGACTTCCAATCCCATAATGAAGGTGAAAAGAAGTAGAGAAATATAAACGTTTTTTGGTTGGTTATTTAGTTAGAAATCGCCCTTTGCAGCAGTGCTTAGGGCGGTTTTTTTTTGGATGATTATGTTTTTTTATGATGTTGTTAATCATCACCTAGTCGTTAGGAGCTTCTAACTTTGAATACGATTTCATAACTAATATATTGAGAGTTAAGGAATCTCGTTTGTTTTTCTTCTAACGCATTTAGTATCTAAGTCTATGGCTTATAGGGTATTTTGATGTATTTTTGCCCGCTCAAAATCTCGATGTCGTGAAGAAGTATTTGAATTTGTTTGATTTTAAGCAAAAGGTAGATTATAAGACCGAAATTTTATCTGGTCTTACCGTAGCCTTGGCTTTGGTACCTGAAGCCATTGCATTTGCCCTTATTCCAGGGTTTTCTCCATTAACAGGTTTATATGCTGCATTTATTTTATGCTTAGTGACCTCTATTTTGGGCGGTCGTCCAGGAATGATTTCTGGAGCTACTGGAGCAGTTGCTGTAATTTTTATTGGATTAATTTTAGAATTGAAACGTAACTTTCCGGGTATTGAGCCCGAAACGATATTGAATTATGTCTTTGCAACTGTAATTATTGCAGGTGTACTCCAGATTTTAGCAGGTGTGCTAAGGTTGGGGAAATTTATTCGTTTGGTACCACATCCCGTAATGTTCGGTTTTGTGAACGGTTTGGCCATTATCATTTTCATGGCGCAATTTCCTAACTTCTATCAAAAAGGAACAGATGAATTATTAAGCGGTTCGTCTATGTACGTTATGCTAGGGCTTACACTTCTAACTATGCTTATTATTTGGGGCTTTCCTAAATTGACCAAAGCTATACCTTCTTCATTATTGGCAATTGTAGTGGTTTCGGGTATCGTTATCGGTTTTGGAGTTGATACGTTGACTGTTGCGGATACTATGGGGCCAGGAGAATCCATTAAAGGTGGTTTTCCACCATTGTCTATTCCTCAAATACCAATGACGCTTCAGACGCTGGGTATAATCTTTCCGTATGCGGCCATTGTTGCTGGTGTAGGTCTCATAGAAAGTTTATTGACCTTGAATATTATTGATGAAATTACGGATACCCGTGGTAGCGGAAATAAAGAATGTGTTGCGCAAGGTACTGCCAATATTCTATCTGGTTTCTTATCGGGAATGGGTGGTTGTGCTATGATAGGACAGAGTTTGATCAATACATCTTCAGGGGCAAGAGCACGATTATCTGGTATTACTGCAGCAGTTATGCTTTTGGTATTTATCATGTTTGGTTCTGGTCTTATTGAACAGTTGCCTATGGCTGCTTTAGTAGGGTTGATGTTTATGGTGGCTATTGGTACTTTTGAGTGGGCTAGCTTTAAGACTTTCGGTAAAATGCCAAAGTCGGATGTAGTGGTTATGGTATTGGTTACCTTAATTACGGCAGTTACGCATAACTTGGCAATTGCCGTTCTTTTAGGGGTGATTATTTCTGCTTTGGCATACTCTTGGGAGAATGCTAAACGTATTAGAGCAAGAAAGCGCATTGATGAAAATGGAGTGAAACATTACGAAATATACGGACCGTTATTTTTTGGTTCTACTACTTTGTTCTCTGAGAAGTTCGATATTCAAGAAGACCCTAAAGAAGTAGTCATTGACTTTAAAGAAAGTCGTGTAGCTGATATGTCTGGCATTGAGGCTTTAAATAAAATAACGGAACGTTATGCTAAAGCAGGTAAAAAAGTACACTTGCGTCACTTGAGTAAAGACTGTATACGTCTTTTAGCCAACGCAGAAGATATTATTGATGTAAATGTTGTTGATGACCCTACTTACAAGGTAGCGGTGGACAAGGCAAATGCTTAATGTATCCGGCAACACTTATAAGTAAGGTCTCTGTTTAGGAAGAAGATTTTACTCTCCGCCATATAGTTTGTACACTTCGGAACCAGCACTTAAAAATGCTCCTGTTCCGTATACTTCTGTTTTATCTGGCCATGCTTTGCCCGGTGCTGCTCCAATGGGTTGCACATAACCTAACATACCATCTTTGGTAACATGGCTTGTCATGGCGTTCCAGCCCTTTTTTACGGCGGGTTCGTAAGTTTCCTTGTCCAGGATACTATTGTTGATGCCCCAAGCCAATCCGTACACGTAGAAAGATGAACCGCTTGTTTCAGGTGTAGGGTAAAACTCTTGACCCAGTAGGCTCATGGCCCAATGACCTTCAGGAGTCTGGATTTCAATTAGTTTTTTTGCCATCTTTTTATAGATATCCAAGAAATACGCATATTCTTCACTTTTGGGGTCAAGCTCGTTCATGATGTTAACAAGCCCGGCAAATACCCAACCGTTACCTCTAGACCAAAAAACCTTTGTGCCATTATCCAATTTATCAAAATAACGTTCATCCCGATAGTAAAGGCTCTCCTCTTTATCAAAAAGAAAATCTGTAGATGCCTTAAATTCGGACATCATGAAATCTAAGTATTTTTTTTCGCCTGTAACCTTGTACAATTTAGCTAAGACAGGAGGAGCCATGAAAAGGGCATCGCACCAATTCCATCGGTCTTGGTGATAAGGAGTGCCCCAATTTAATGCACTTTGCGAAGGGTGAAACATTAAGAAGTTGAACTGCTCTTTTGTAGGGGCAATCATTTTTTCATCCTTATACTTTCGGAATAAATCCACATACATTTGTCCCACAGCATGGTCGTCTGCATGGTATTTTCTTTTATGTAATTGCCATTCGTTTTCTTCACCAATGTTTTTCAACCATTCGTAATAACTATCATCTTCTGCCATGGCCGCCCATTTTACCATACCCACATAAAGAGCCGCGTTTGTCCAGTCTAAAGGGTGATGAGGTTTTTTATGGCCGCTGTAAAGTCCTTCAAAATTAGCTATTTGCCAGTCCGCAACATGTTGCATACTTTCCTTTACTTTTTTAGGTTTTATTTTTTGGGAAATTAACGTGTTCGTACACGAAAATACGATAATGGCGATAAAAATACGATGTAGTGTTTTCAATGAAAATAATTTTTAAGTTGATTGAGAACTACTAATATATTCAAAAAAACTATGCCGTTACCCTAAAATATCAGGATAACGGCATAGTAATATAAGAATTATAGCTCTTAAAGCGTGCGCAAGTATTCTGCAACGGCTCTTGTGTCCTCTTCAGAAAGATTCTGATTTAACATAATAGCATTGTTGTATTCTTTTAGAAGCGCTTGTGCAATGGGATCTTCTTTCAACATTTTATCAGGGTTGGCGATCATGTTCATAACCCATGCCGGACTTCTTCTTTCATAAACACCTTTTAATGCAGGGCCTATTAAACGCTTATCTACCATATGACAAGCGGTACAAACTGCTTTGAATTTTGCTTCTCCGGCAGCGGCCATATCGGCGTTAATGTCCGCATCAAAAGTAATATCTTTATATGGGCCTACTCCTTGGTTGTCCATGTCTACAGGAACACCTTCGGATTTGGCTTCTACCGCTTTAGTTTCGGTCTTGGTTCGGTTCATTTCAAAACCACCCTTTTTTTCTTCCTTTTTTTCTTCGCCACAGCTGGCAAGCAGGGCACCAAGTGCCAATACGCTTAGTAATTTTCTCATCTTATGCTTTATTTCAATATTCGAGCCGAGTTAAGGGCTTTTTGTTCGCGATGCTAATATAACGATTCACTAAAATTAAACCATGTCTTGGACAAATTTAATTGCTGTTTTTTCTGAGTAATAGATGTTTGATGGTGCAACAAAGCCTACGTGACCGCCAAAACTCGGAACCTTTAAATAAAGATTCGGATTATTTTCTGCTTCGGTGTATGGATAACATTCCTCGCCCAAAAAAGAATCGTTTTTAGCATTGATGATTAAAGAGGGTATTTTAATTTGGGGCAAAAACTGCCTACAACTACATTTTTTGTAATAATCAATGGCATTTTTGAAGCCATGTGCCCGGCTGGTATAGATATCATCAAAATCCTTTAAAGTTTTAATATTGGCGATTTCTGCCTTGGATATACGGTCTGGAAACATTTGTTGTTTAGGGTATAATTTTTCTACCAAATGTTTTTTGAAACGTTTGGAGTAGAGGTAGTTTTTTGTGGACATCAGTTCTTTTAAGGAACTATGTAGGTTACAAGGCACGGAAACCCCTATAACTGCTTTTATTTCTTTAGGGAGTGTGCGCTCTTCACCTGCATATTTCATAACCATGTTTCCGCCTAGGCTTACCCCTTTAATATAGATTTCCGTATACTTTTGTTTCTTCAGAATAAACTGAACAACGGCGTCCAAATCTTCTGTGGCACCGGAATGGTAGGAGCGAAAAAGCCTATTGGTCTCACCACTGCATCCCCTAAAATTTACGGCACAAGCATCAACACCTGCCGTGTTGAAAGCCTTTGCGCTTCCGGTTATGTACGGGCGTTGTGCATTGCCTTCCAGACCGTGTAATAATATAACCACTTTCTCCGAGGGGGGGGTGGAGTAACTCCAATCCAAATCCATAAAATCACCATCAGAAAGCTCCAAACGTTCGCGTTGTTGCTCTAGTCCTTCTATTCGTCTAAAAAGGCCTGAGTATACGGTAGAAAGATGTCCGTTTCTGAATAATAGGTTAGGGTTGTAATCTGAATGAAGTAGAGGCATTGAGGTCTTTTATTTATGAACTAAATAGTAAAATTAGGTACACCTTGAGAAGTATACAAAATGATATTTAGGTGTAATTTCCTATGTAAAACTTTATTGTAAATTTAGGCATGTCAAAAATAGCACGAAAATGTGGTCATTTAAATGCGGTCACAGAAGTAAAACAGGCAAAGGTGCACGAGTGTGCCGAATGCATCAAGACAGGTGACAATTGGGTTCATTTAAGAACTTGTCAGACTTGTGGTGTAACACTGTGTTGTGATAGTTCGCCTAATCAACACGCTAGTAAGCACGCTGGGTCAAGTAGCCACCCGGTAATCAGTAGTGCTGAGCCCGGTGAAAGATGGCTTTGGTGCTACCAAGATGAACAAATAGCTAGATACTAAATTATGAATGACCCTAGATTTCCGGAATTGCCTCAAAGTCACATTGCCATTTTAAAAGAATATGGTGAAATTGAAGTTTGTAGTAAAGAGACCGTAGTTTTTGATTTGGGTGAACTGAGATATGATTTTTTCGTTGTTCTTGAGGGGGAGATAGTAATACTTAACCCAAACAATGAGCAGAAAACAATCGTTACACACGCAAAAAACGAGTTTTCAGGAGATAGCGGCATGTTATCGGACAGAGGAGCACAGTTCCGGGCTGTTGCCAAAGCGGGCTCAGAGCTATTAAGGATTACACCTGCAAAATTAAAGGAGGCTATTGCCAAACATAGTAATGTTAGTGATTTACTGCTCAATGCTTTTTTACAAAGACAAGATACTATTTTGAACGATTTTGTTGGGGGCATTAAGCTTGTAGGGTCGGGCAATTCAAAAGAAGCCTATGCTATCCGTGATTTTATGGATAAAAACTATATCTGGTATAATTTCTTGGATGTAGATAAAACCGACGAGGCCAAAGGTTTACTCAAAAGTTTTGACCTTTCGGATAATGACTTGCCTCTTATGATTTGTAATGGTGGGCAGTTACATAAAAAACCGTCTTTAGATGAGGTAGCTCGTTTTTCGGGTGTTTTGATGGATTTTGAAGATAAGATTTTTGATCTGTTGGTCATTGGTGCCGGACCATCTGGTTTGGCGGCAAGCGTTTATGCGGCCTCAGAAGGGTTGAGTGTTGTTACAATAGATAGTAACGCACCTGGTGGTCAGGCAGGTAAAAGTTCTAAAATTGAAAATTATTTAGGTTTCCCTACGGGGATTTCAGGGCGAGACCTTGCCAATAGAGCATATGTACAGGCACAAAAATTTGGATGTAATATTTCCATTCCCCATCGAGCAGAAAAAATTGAACATACCGGAACGCATTTTGTGCTTTCGGCAACTAATGGGAAGGTTATAAGAGCAAAGTCGCTAATGGCGGCTACGGGTGCAAATTATCGACAATTACCCATTGATACTATTGAGAAATTTGAAGGTAGCGGAGTGTATTATTCTGCTACCGGAATGAATGCTTCGGCGTGTAAAAGTGAATTGGTAGGTGTTGTGGGTGGAGGAAATTCAGCAGGTCAGGCCGCGTTGTTTCTAGCGGATTATGCAAAAGAAGTACATGTGGTTTTAAGGGGAGATGATATAGGCTCAAAAATGAGTGATTATCTAGTACAGCGTATAGTAGCTGCACCAAACATTCATGTGCAGTTGAATTCTCAGGTAACGGAATTAAAGGGAAACCATCACTTAGAGTCCCTTGTGCTTGAGAAGAGCGATGGCCAGAAAACAGAGATGAATATCACAAACCTGTTTACATTTATTGGAGCAAAACCGTGTACGGAATGGTTGGAGGGCATTGTTGCTACTGACGAAAAAGGATTTGTGTGTACCGGTCCGGGTATTAAGGAAGAGGACCTCTACAAATGTGATATTTATATCAAACGAAAGCCACAATCTTTAGAAACTAGTATACCCGGTTTTTTTGCCGTAGGCGATGTCAGGAAGGGGTCCGTAAAACGAGTAGCTTCTGCCGTGGGCGAAGGTTCAATGGCCGTGAGCCAAGTGCATCAGTTTTTGGGCGAGCTACGGGCAAGGACAGCATCTGTAGAGGTTTAAAAAATAACTCAGCGAGCGCCGGCGCCAGACTTTGTGTTCTAATGAACTCATAGCCTAACACTGCCTTTGGTCAATTTTTTTATTTCGGATATTTCTCTAAAACCATAATCTGTTGTTCAACTGCCGATTTAAATTCAGTTTTTAAATCAGAGATTAATTCAGCTACGGGAAGTGTGTTTTCGATTAAAGCGGAACCTTGACCCGCGGACCAGATTGTCTTCCAGGCTTTTGCCTCGGTGTCAAGCTCTTTTCCAAAGTCGATTTTAGTATCTTTTTTCAAATCTTCCTCGGTTATTCCAGCAGCTTTTAAACTTGCTCCCAAGAAATTGGCATGAACACCGGAAATAGATGCGGTATAAACTACATCATTAGCTCCTGCATCAATAATCATTTTTTTGTATTCTGTTGTGGCTTTGCTCTCCTCGGTATTGATGAAACGTGTGCCCATATAGGCCAAATCGGCCCCCATTTGCAATGCCGAAGCAATATCCCTTCCGGTACTGATACATCCTGAAAGAATAATAGTCTTGTGAAAGAACTTCTTTATTTCTGACACCAAAGTCATAGGATTAATGGTTCCTGCATGGCCTCCCGCTCCTGCAGCAACTAAGATTAGTCCGTCCACTCCTGCTTCTTGGGCTTTTTCCGCATGACGTTTTTTAATGATATCGTGAAACACAAGTCCGCCATAACTATGGATGGCGTCTACTACCATTGAGACAGCTCCCAAAGAGGTAATAACAACAGGTACTTTGTGTTTTATACACAGCTTTACATCGGCTTCGAGCCTTGGGTTGGTAGGGTGAACAATAAGGTTTACACCAAATGGAGCGGGTTTTTTACCGGTCTCTTTTTCAAATGCATCTAGTTCTGTTTTTATTTCTATGAGCCATTCTTCAAAGCCTTCACTAGTGCGTTGGTTTAATGCCGGAAAAGTCCCAACAATGCCGTTTTTACAACATTCAACAACAAGTTTAGGTCCAGATATCAAAAACATTGGGGCAGCAATGGCAGGTAGCGCCAATTCGTTTATAAAAGAAGGTTTTGCGCTCATATTATCAGTTTTAGAAAGATTTGAATTTAGCTAAAAATTTTAAGGATAGAAATTCCTCTGTTTTTCAAAACTATGGTATTTTTGCTATTCTTATGCATGCATAATAAAATAATTCATAAAAATATGTACTTAAAAGACTTTGAAATACGCTGGAGCGATGTTGATGCAAACCGCCATTTGGCTAATTCTGCCTATTTGAATTTTATGAGTCATGTTCGAATGACTTATTTAACAGAAATAGGTTTTGGCCATAAGGCACTATTGGAAAAAGAGATAGGACCGGTCGTTTTTTATGAACACATGTATTATTTTAAAGAAGCGTTTCCCGGTAAGCCCGTTAAGGTTTCTATGGAAATTATGGGAATGAGCGAAGATGCGCAGTTTTTTGAGTTCCATCATAATTTTTACGATTACAAAGGAAGGAATTTTGCCCATTGTGAAATGATGGGGGCATGGATGGATTTAAAGACCAGAAAACTTACTGGTCTGACAAACGATTTACTGGAAAAATTTAGTGGTGTTGAAAAAGCAGAAGGCTTTAGGGTCCTCACCAAAGAAGATACCAGAAAATTCGCTAGGGCTCCAAAGGATTTGGTTTAGGTTTTTTACTGGCCAAATAAACCCCTAAAAACACCAAACAACCCGCTATTATTTTAAGTGTGGTAAGTTTATCCTGGCCTGTGGCAACGGCAAAAAGTATACCTATTAAGGGTTGAATATAGACAAAGGCGCTTAGCGTAGAAGCCTTGAGCTGGGTTAAGGCAAAAATATTGAACAAATAGGTGCAAAATGTAGTTCCCAAAACTACAAAAGTAATTTTCCAAAGGGCTTCAAACGGTAGGTTGGGCCAGTCTATGGCAATCAGCTCTTCGTACCCAAAGGGAAGGCATATAAATATACCTAGCGTAAATAGCCATTTCATAAAGGTAAACGGGTGGTATTTGGCTATTAGGGTTTTTGCACCGATCAGGTAAGATCCGTAAAATACCGAGTTCATAAAAATCAGGAAATTTCCCAAAGGAATATTTGGCGCATCTTGTCGAGTTTCACTTCCAAAGAAAATGAGACCCAAAGCGCCCAGAAGGCCAATAAGGATACCCACCATTTTTTTGGGAATGATTTTTTCCTTAATTAAAACAGCGGAGAGCAACACCACAATAATTGGCGTTGTGGTAATTAAAACAGCACTATTAATGGGTGTGGAAAGGGATAGTCCCTTAAAAAAAACAAGCATGTTAAAGCCCATTCCCAAGAGTGCGCAAATGAACATTCTGGGATAATCTTTTTTATCAATTTTTTCCTTTGGACCAAAAAATGAAATACTCCAAAATAGTATAGATGCCCCTATAACACGTAACATAATGAACCCAAAAGGTTGTACATGGTTGGGCATCACACCTTTGGCAATGGTATGGTTTAAAGCATAGATAATGGTTGCACCTATGGCGGCTAATATGGCGAGTGTGCGTTTGCTCAATGGTGTAGGGCGTTTTTTGCCGCTTCCACAATTTTTTTGCTGTTGCCCACAAAAATTTGGTCATCAATTATAATCACAGGTCGCTTGAGGAAAGTGTAGTGCTCTAGAATTAGATTTTTTAAATCATTTTCGGAAGGTTGTTTTTCATGTAGCCCCATTTGTCTGTACAGACGAGCTCTTTTACTGAAAAGTGCTTCGTAGCTTCCGGCAAGTTTTTGCATATGTTCTACTTGCTCGGCAGTCATGTCTTCCGTTTTAATGTCCTGAAGTACAACCCCATCTAAAGGTTGAAGTTCCTTAAGGATGCGTTTGCAGGTATCACAGGTGCTGAGGTAGTAAATTTTTTTCATATTTCTTAACATAAAATCACTTTGCAAAGAAACCCAATTCAGTTCAATTGTACTATTTTTAACCTCCACTTTAAAATAGGAATACTTTGGAAAAGCTTTTTGATGTTACTTTACAGAATAGAAAACGGTTGTATAAAATATTGACGGAAACCCCCAAGGAACAATTACTTGAAATTCCGGCGGGCTTCAATAATAATATCTGGTGGAATATAGCCCATACCGTAATTACAGCACAGGTTTTGGTATATAAGTTTAGTCATCTTAAAATGCGTGTTTCGGATGAGCTTGTTCAAAAGTTCATGAAAGGAACTAAACCTGATGGAACTGCAACGGATGAAGAGATGATGGTAATTGCAGATTTTCTAATTTCTACATTAGAATGGATGGTTGAGGACTATGAGGCCGGACTTTTTCAAGAGTATAAGGAATACACCACAAGTGCAGGGGTAACTTTAAGTTCAGCAGATGATGCCCTGGCATTTAACGCATACCACGAAGGGTTGCATACAGGTGCAATTGTTGCTTTGCTTAAAGTTGTAGGTAAATAAAAATTATGATTTACTCCTAACCAAGTAGGGCTTGGCATCGGCAAAGGAGAGGGTTAGTATAATTGGACCATCGGCATAGGAAGCAACTTCATAGGGGTTGTAGAGCAGTTTTATACCCTCTTCGGTAAACCCAATGTTTTCGGGAAGGTAGAACATATCACTTTCGAACATAAAACCAGTGCTGTTGATAGGACCGTCTAGAGGAATGTGTTCTTGGTTTCTGAATTTTTGTTCGGCAAACTTTTCAAAGTCTTCCCGGTCTTTAAAAATCTCCCAATTTTCAAGTTCTTTTCCTTTGTTTTTGTCAAAGTTCAGGAAGTGTTGTGAGCTATAGCCATGGGCTCCACCTGTAAAAATATAAGAGTTGAGTTCAACGGTCAGAAAATCGGCGTCTTCATATGAAACTTTGCCTTCTATTTTGGCTTCCCAACTTGTAGCTTCTTCCGGGTACAGTTTTTTAAGTTCCCAGTACCCATTACTAAAAGATTCAACGGCATCTTTAATAGTGGTGGCCTCTAATTCGTCATCATAGTTTAAGGTCTCTATGATTTCTTCGTTAATGGCAGTATTTATGCTTTTCGCTATTTTAGAGTTTTCAAGAGCCTTTGGAATATTGATTTCTACGCTCGGGCATTCGGAGCAACGTGTCTCGTCAAGACTAAGCGTTTCAAAGGTTAGTTTATTCTCTTTTTGGCATCCAACTAGGGCTAAAAATAAAATGATATAGGTAACTTGGGTTCTCATAAAAAAGTTTCATTGGGGGTAAGAGCAAATAATTCTGGATTATCCAATACCAAAGATAACGATACATTTATTCGAAAAAATATAAAAAATGGGCGAAAAAACGTTAAAATTCAATAGTAAAACAATTCATGGCGGACAGCAACCTGATGCAGCATATGGTGCGGTTATGCCTCCTATTTATCAGACGTCTACCTATGCACAAACCACTCCGGGCGGGCATAAGGGGTATGAATATTCAAGAAGTGCCAATCCTACCCGTACGGCGTTGGAAAACTCCCTGGCCAGTATCGAGAATGGAACTTACGGTTTGGCATTTGCTAGTGGGCTTGCGGCTATGGATGCGGTCATTAAACTGCTTAACCCTGGCGATGAGGTTGTTTCAACCAACGATTTGTATGGCGGTAGCTATCGCTTGTTTAAGAAGGTATTTGAAAAATTTGGTATCAAGTTCAATTTTGTAGGCATGCAAAATGCCGAAACCATTGAGGCTGCTATAAACAGCAATACTAAACTGATTTGGGTAGAGACCCCTACGAACCCAATGATGAACATTATAGATATTAAAGCTGTGAGCCAATTGGCAAAAAAGCACGGCGTTCTTTTGGCAGTGGATAATACGTTTGCTACACCTTACCTTCAGACCCCGCTGGATTTAGGAGCGGATATTGTCATGCATTCTGCAACCAAATATTTAGGAGGGCACAGTGATGTGGTAGTAGGAGCATTGGTCGTAAAGGATAAAAAACTGGCAGATGAGCTTTATTTCATTCAAAATGCAAGTGGTGCGGTTTGTGGCCCCATGGATAGTTTTTTGGTGTTGAGAGGAATAAAGACCCTTCACGTGCGTATGCAGCGTCATTGTGAAAATGGCGAGGCAATAGCTAAGTTTTTGGCAGGGCATTCTAAAATCGAAAAAGTATACTGGCCTGGTTTTGAAAGTCATCCGAATCATGAAGTTGCTAAAAGTCAAATGAATGGTTTTGGGGGTATGATTTCGTTTGTAACAAAAGGGAGTAGCTATGAAGACGCCATTAAAATTGTGGAAAAATTAAAGGTGTTTACATTGGCGGAGTCTTTAGGAGGTGTTGAAAGTTTAGCCGGTCACCCTGCAAGCATGACACATGCCAGTATTCCTAAAGAGGAGAGAGAAAAAAGTGGGGTGGTAGATGCCTTGATCAGGCTAAGTGTAGGTATCGAAGATATTGATGATCTTATAGCTGATTTAGAACAGGCGATAAATTAGTTTTTAGTGTATTTTTAAAAAAAGGATAGGTTAGTTATATAAATAACATAATTTTGCCGTTATAATAAAAATTCAACAAAAATACTCGTTATGGACGTGAAAATTAAAGACTTCATGGATGAGGTCAAAATGAGAAACGGGCACGAGCCCGAGTTCATTCAAGCGGTGCAAGAAGTTGCTGAAACGGTAATTCCATATATCGCAAAACATAAAATATATAACGGCAAGAATATTTTGCTTCGTATGGTTGAACCTGAGAGACTTCTTTCGTTTAGAGTGGCTTGGGTAGATGATGAAGGAGAGATTCACGTGAATAGGGGATACCGTATTCAAATGAATTCGGCTATTGGACCTTATAAAGGTGGTTTGCGGTTCCATCCATCGGTTAATGCCAGTATTCTAAAATTTTTGGCGTTCGAACAGGTTTTCAAGAACAGCCTTACAACTTTACCCATGGGTGGAGGAAAAGGAGGGTCGGATTTTGATCCAAAAGGAAAGTCGGATGATGAAGTAATGCGTTTTTGCCATGCTTTTATGCTCGAGCTTTGTCGTCATATTGGTCCTAATACGGATGTACCCGCTGGAGATATTGGTGTAGGTGCGCGTGAAATTGGTTTCTTATTTGGTATGTATAAGAAAATAAGAAACGAATTTACAGGTGTTCTAACAGGTAAGGGTCTGTCTTGGGGCGGTTCTAAAATACGTCCTGAAGCAACGGGATACGGAACGGTATATTTTGCACAAAGTATGCTTAAGACAAAGAACGAAAGCTTTGAGGGTAAAACTGTTGTTATATCTGGTTCAGGAAACGTTGCTCAATACGCTGCTGAAAAAGTACTCCAATTAGGAGGTACAATTGTTACTTTATCAGATTCCGGTGGTTATATCTATGACGCGGAGGGTATAGATGCTGAGAAATTAGCTTTTGTAATGGATTTAAAGAACGAAAGACGTGGTAGAATATCAGAATATACTGAAAAGTATAAAGGTTCTGAATATCACAAAGGAAAAACACCATGGGACGTGAAGTGCGACATAGCACTACCATGTGCCACTCAGAACGAATTGTTAGCTGGTGATGCTAAAACATTGATAGATCATGGTTGTATGTGTGTTGCGGAAGGTGCTAATATGCCTTGTGATGCAGATGCGGTCCATGCTTTTCATGCAGCAAAAATTTTGTTTGCCCCAGGTAAGGCTTCTAATGCCGGTGGGGTAGCTACATCGGGTCTGGAGATGTCTCAGAACTCATTGCGTATAAGCTGGACAAGAGAAGAAGTAGACGAAAGGCTTCGTGACATTATGGAGGACATTCATGAGTCTTGTATCGAGTATGGAAAGGAAGAGGACGGCTATTGTAATTATGTAAAAGGTGCTAACATTGCCGGTTTCGTAAAAGTTGCGGATGCTATGCTAGCGCAAGGAGTAATTTAGAAAACCGTAATTCTATAATATTTTGAGACCTGTAGCTTCTAAAGTTACAGGTCTTTTTTTGCCCCGTAATCCCTAACACCATATTTCCTACATTTAAAGTTATCTTTGCTATAAAGCCACCCTTATAAATGCAGGTAACTACCAAAGCCATAGTTCTTACATCTCTTAAATATGGCGACACAAGTCTGATCGTAAAAGCCTTTACAGAATTGGGAGGTGTAAAATCGTACTTGTTAAAAGGTGTCTTAGCTTCTAAAAAAGGAAAGTTGAAAACGGCTTATTTTCAGCCATTAACCCAGCTTGAAATTGTTGCAAACCACAGGAATAAAGGTGCTTTGGAAAGCATTCGCGAGGCAAAAGTGAATTACCCTTACCAGACATTGCATTCGGATATTTCAAAAAATGCCATGACTATGTTTCTAGCGGAAATGTTGGCAAATAGCATTCATGAAGAAGAGGCGAATGAGGGTCTTTTTGAGTTTATTGAGGCTTCGTTACAATGGTTGGATGCACAAAGTGAAATTTCCAATTTCCATATGTATTTTTTGGTTCGCTTAACCCGCTATTTAGGGTTTCACCCGGACACCAAACATATAGAACTAAGTTATTTTGATCTACTGGAAGGAGAGTTTACCATTGCGCCTTCATTGAACCCGATTCTAAGCGGAGAGAATCTTACCTATTTTAAAACCTTCTTGGGCATAAATTTTGATGAGATACATCATATCAAAATGAATAAAAGTAACCGTCAAGAACTTTTACAATCGTTAGTACTGTTCTATGAGTTGCATTTACAGGGGTTTAGAAAACCAAAATCCCTTGCCATCCTTAACGAAGTATTTAACTAGTATGAACAAAGTTCTGTTTTTACTTATTTTTTTGTGTATTCAAGTTGTATTTGCCCAGCAGGTAACGGTTTTGGATATAGAAACCCATGAACCTATTGAAAATGTAACTATCTACAATTATGACCACTCTAAAACCGCGCTAACCGATTTTGACGGTAAGGTAGATTTAACTGTTTTTGAGTCAGAAGAACGTATTATTTTTCGTCACTTAAGTTATCAGTTAAGAAAGAGTACCAGGGAGCAGATTCATAGGCATGGAGACCACTTGTTCTTGGTCATGAAGGCCGAAGAGCTTGATGAGGTGGTCATGTCGGTTTCAAAATGGGAGCAGCAAAAAAAGGATATTCCCAATAAAATTGCGATTATAGATGCACGAGATATTGCTTTTGTAAGTCCGCAGACCTCGGCAGATTTATTGCAGAATAGCGGTAAGGTATTCGTTCAAAAAAGCCAGTTAGGTGGTGGCAGCCCAATGATTAGGGGTTTTGCAACCAACCGCCTTCTGTTGTCCGTAGATGGTGTGCGTATGAATAATGCCATTTTTAGGGGAGGTAACCTTCAGAGCGTAATATCAATAGATCCTTATTCAGTAAAAAGTACAGAAATAATATTTGGCCCTGGCTCTGTTATTTATGGTAGTGACGCTATTGGAGGGGTTATGAACTTTTATACGAAAAAGGCAGAATTCTCAAATTCGGATAGTCTTTCATTTTCCGGAAATGCCAGTTATCGCTTTGCTTCGGCCAATCTGGAAAATACACTTCATGTAGATGTTAATCTGGGAAAAAAGAAATGGGCGTTTTTAACAAGTGCCTCTTATAATAATTTTGACGATATGAAAATGGGCTCTCACGGTCCTGATTCCTATTTGAGAAAGGAGTATGTATCTACCGTAAATGGTAAGGATGTTCTAGTGCCGAACAACAATACAAAAGTACAGAACCCAACAGGTTATAATCAGTTTAACCTGATGCAGAAAATAGCGTATAAGCCCAATAATACTTGGCAATATGATTTAGGTCTTCATTATTCGGAAACCTCGGATTATGCCAGGTATGATCGTTTAATTCGCCCTAATAGTGCAGGAGACGGACTTCGCTCTGCGGAATGGTATTATGGTCCCCAGAAATGGTTTATGGGCAACTTACAGATGAATAAAAGGGGAAAAGGTATTTTCTATGATGGATTAAAAATAACCACCGCGTATCAACATTTTGAGGAAAGTAGAAATGACAGAGGTTTTCAAGATGTTATACGGTATAGTACGGAAGAAAAAGTAGATGCTCTTTCAACTAACATCGATTTTGAAAATAAGAAAATTGGTAACCTCCGTCTGTATTATGGTGGAGAATACATTTTTAATAAGGTAGGTTCCATGGGAAGTCAGGAAAATGTTGAAACCAATGAAATTTCAGCATCCGCTTCAAGATACCCTGATGGTTCAACTTGGCAAACTTTAGCGGGTTATGTTCACGGAGAATACAAAGCCAAGCCTAATTTTACGTTATTGAGCGGTTTGCGCTACAGTCACGTTTGGATCGATGCTGTATTTGATAAGACCTATTACCCTTTTCCTTTTGATGATGCAAATTTAAATAATGGTGCGCTTACGGGTAGTTTGGGTTTTAGTTGGTTCCCCAAGGCCGATTTACAGGTAACTTTTAATGGTTCTACTGGTTTTAGGGCGCCTAATATTGACGATGTGGGCAAAATTTTTGATTCTGAACCCGGAGCGGTGGTGGTTCCGAACCCAGATTTGGAACCCGAATATGCATACAATGTTGAGTTGGGAGTTCAAAAGAACTTTAATGATAAGGTAGTGCTTAAAAGTGCAGCTTTTTATACGTATTTAGTAGATGCTTTGGTGCGCCGGGACTATCTGTTCAACGGAGAAGAGGAAATTATCTATAATGGTGAGATGAGTAATGTGCAGGCCATACAAAATGCGGCTAATGCCTTTGTTTATGGTTTTGAATTTGGTGCGGAAGCTTTTCTTACGGATAATTTTTCCGTGGAATCTAATTTGACATTTACCGAGGGTATTGAAGAAGAAGATAACGGTACAGAGTCTCCAGGGAGACATGTGTCTCCTACTTTTGGAGATTTACATTTGATTTATAAAAACCAAAGGTTAAAGACAGATTTGTTTGTAAACTATAACGGAGAAGTTTCGTTTTATGACTTGGCAACCTCTGAGCGTAGTAAGGAATATATTTATGCCTCAGATGCTGATGGAAACCCATATTCCCCTTCTTGGTATACTTTGAATCTACGCTCTCAATATGAAATTTCAAATGCTTTAAAAGTTTCTCTAAACCTTGAAAATTTTACGGATCAGCGTTATCGTTCGTATTCTTCGGGAGTATCTGCGCCTGGAATTAATTTAATTATAGGATTGGCGTACCGGTTTTAATGTTACAAGTTGATATAAAATAAAGAATCCCGGCCAATGACCGGGATTCTTTTGTTGTAAGAAAATATAACTTAAATTAGTTTACAGCAGCTTTTGCTTTGTCAGCAGCACTGTTTGCGGCAGCTTTAGCATCGTCACCAGCTTTGTTAGCGGCGTTTTTTGCTTTATCAGTAGCACTGTTTGCAGCATCTTTAACATCAGCAGCAGCCTCGTTAGCTTTTGCTTTGATGTCATCACCTGCAGCCTCAGCTTTAGATTGTAAGTCGTTTGCAGCATCTTCAGCCTCAGCTTTGATTTCTTCGCCAGCTTCTTCAGCTTTTTCCATTGCTTCGTTACCAGCTTCTTTAGCTTTGTCCATGGCATCAGCTCCCATTTCTTTAGCATCTTCGCCAGCTTGCTCCATTGCGGCACCAGCTTCATCAGTAGCACTTTTTGCTTTGTCGGCAGTTTCTCTACAAGAAACAAAAGAGATACTTAAGGCAAGTGCTAAAACGGAACTTAAAATTACTTTTTTCATGATTCTGTGTTTAAAGTTTGTTTAATTGTTTTCCTCATATACGTGTTAAACGAGAATTTAGATGCATTTTTTTAACATTTTCTTACAAGCTTGTTTAATAGACCGTATTTCAATTCTTTCAAATCGACTTAATTCGGGTAAAAATTCCTAATTTTGCAGCCTTAAATTAATGCAGTAGAGCCACTTATTATGAAGTTTGCGGAATATAAAGGATTGGATTTGCCCAAAGTAGCTGAAGATATACTTGATTACTGGAAAGAAAACCAGATTTTCGAGAAAAGCATTTCCTCTAGGGAGGGTAAACCTAGTTACGTGTTTTATGAGGGTCCGCCATCGGCAAACGGTATGCCAGGTATACATCACGTAATGGCACGTACGATCAAGGATATCTTTCCTAGGTACAAAACTATGAAGGGTTTTCAGGTAAAAAGAAAAGCAGGATGGGATACCCACGGACTACCTATTGAGTTGGGTGTGGAAAAAGAATTGGGTATTACCAAAGAGGATATTGGAAAGAAAATTTCTGTTGAGGAATATAATGCCGCCTGTAAAAAAGCGGTTATGCGCTATACGGATGTTTGGAACCGTATGACCGAACAAGTAGGGTACTGGGTAGATATGAACGACCCGTACATTACCTATAAGCCAAAATATATGGAATCTGTTTGGTGGTTGCTTAAGCAGATATATGATAAAGGCTTGATCTATAAAGGATATACAATTCAACCTTATTCGCCAAAAGCGGGTACAGGTTTAAGTTCGCATGAATTAAACCAACCGGGCACCTACCAAGATGTTACAGATACTACGGTCGTAGCACAATTTAAAGCTATAGAAGAGTCATTGCCAGACTTTCTTCAAAATGAAGGTGATGTTTATTTCTTGGCTTGGACAACCACGCCTTGGACGCTTCCTTCTAACACAGCATTGACGGTTGGGCCAAAAATTGAATATGTTTTGGTGGAAACCTACAACCAGTACACATTCAAACCTATGAACGTGGTACTGGCCAAAAATTTGGTAGGCAAGCAGTTTTCCGGAAAATTCAAGCAAGTTGAGACCAAACCGGAATTATTAGAATATACATCCGGTGACAAGAAGATACCTTTCTACGTTGTAAAAGAGTTTGTAGGTAAAGATCTTGTGGGTATAAAATATGAGCAATTATTGCAGTATGCTCTCCCTTATCAGAACCCAGAGAATGCGTTTCGTGTAATTGCAGGAGATTTCGTTACTATAGATGATGGTACCGGTATCGTACACACTGCACCTACTTTTGGTGCAGATGATGCTTTGGTGGCCAAACAGGCATCTCCGGAAATACCACCCTTGTTAGTGTTGGATGAAAACAACAACCCTGTGCCATTAGTAGATTTGCAAGGAAAGTTTCGTTCAGAAATGAAAGAATTTGGCGGCAAATACGTCAAGAACGAATATTACGAAGCAGGTGAGGAGCCAGAAAGATCAATAGACGTTGAGCTTGCTATAAAATTAAAAGAAGAGAACAAGGCTTTTAAAGTAGAAAAGTATGTACACAGTTATCCTAACTGCTGGCGTACGGATAAGCCTATTTTATATTACCCACTAGATTCTTGGTTCATTAAGATTAGCGATGTTAAAGACCGTATGTTCGCATTGAATCAGACTATCAACTGGAAGCCAAAATCTACCGGAGAAGGCCGTTTTGGTAACTGGTTGGCCAATGCCAATGACTGGAACCTTTCTAGATCTAGATATTGGGGTATTCCGCTTCCTATTTGGAGAACGGAAGATGGTAAAGAAGAAATAATCATTGGTTCCGTAGCGGAGCTAAAGGCAGAAATGGCAAAAGCCGTTGCTTCCGGAGTGATGACGAAAGATATTTTTGACGATTTTGTAGTGGGTGACCTATCTGACGAGAATTATGATAAAATAGACCTGCACAAGAATATTGTAGATGATGTTGTTTTGGTTTCCGCATCGGGTAAACCCATGAAGCGCGAAAGCGACCTTATTGATGTTTGGTTTGATAGTGGTTCTATGCCGTACGCACAATGGCACTACCCGTTTGAGAATAAAGAATTGATAGACGAGGGCACGACCTACCCGGCAGATTTTATTGCGGAAGGAGTAGATCAAACCAGAGGTTGGTTCTATACCTTGCATGCGATCGCTACCATGGTTTTTGACTCTGTAGCGTATAAAAATGTAGTTTCCAACGGACTTGTGCTGGATAAAGAGGGTAAGAAAATGTCCAAACGTTTGGGCAATGCGGTAGATCCTTTTGATACCATGAACGAGCACGGAGCAGATGCCACGCGTTGGTACATGATTTCTAACGCCAACCCATGGGACAATTTAAAATTTGATACCGAAGGTATTGTTGAGGTGAAGCGAAAATTCTTCGGGACACTTTATAATACGTACTCTTTCTTTTGTCTGTATGCCAATATAGATGCTTTTGATTATTCTGAAGAAGAGATTCCGCTGAGCGAAAGACCGGAAATTGACCGATGGATCTTATCCGAACTTCACACCTTGATCAAAACAGTTGATGAAGCTTATGGAGATTATGAGCCTACAAAGGCTACACGTGCTATTTCAGACTATGTACAAGAGAACTTAAGTAACTGGTATGTACGTCTGTGCAGAAGACGTTTTTGGAAAGGTAGCTATGAGAAAGATAAAATATCAGCGTATCAAACACTGTATACCTGTCTGGAAACCGTAGCTAAACTATCGGCTCCTGTCGCTCCTTTCTTTATGGATAGACTTTATAAAGATTTAACGAATACGACTCATACGGAGGTTTTTGAAAGTGTACATTTATCAGAATTTCCAAAATATAATGAGGCAATAGTAGACAAAGAGTTGGAAAGCAAGATGGAGAAAGCACAGACCATTTCGTCTTTAGTACTTTCTATTCGTCAGAAAGAGAAGATAAAAGTGCGTCAGCCTTTGCAAAAAGTGATGATACCTATTTTGGATGAAAAGCAGAAGCATGAAATAGAAGCTGTTGCAGATCTTATAATGTCTGAGGTTAATGTTAAAGAAGTAGAATTACTTGATGATGCTTCTGGTATTTTAGTGAAGCAGATTAAGCCCAATTTTAAGGTTTTAGGCCCTAAATTTGGGAAGGATATGAAAAAAATCGCTCAAGCGGTTGCTAAGCTGAATCAAGATGATATCCAAAAAATTGAGCAAGATGGCGAAATTTCGCTTGACATTGACGATAAAATTATTACATTACAGCTGCAAGATGTAGAGATAGCCTCACAAGATATTGAAGGTTGGTTGGTTGCCAGTTCGGGCTCCATAACTGTAGCCTTAGATGTTACTATTAACGAAGATCTTAGAGAAGAGGGTATTGCTAGAGAGCTTGTAAACAGAATTCAGAACATAAGAAAAGATTCTGGATTTGAGGTAACAGATAGAATAGACATAAAGATTCTTAAAGATGGTTTCGTAGAGAAAGCGGTATCTAACAATTTAAGTTATATTAAGACTGAAACATTGACCGCCGAACTTGTTTTTGAGGAAAAATTGGATAGAGGAACCGAGGTTTCTTTTGATGAGGTGAAAACTAAATTATTTATTGAAAAACATTAATAGAATGGCAGAAGATTTAAAAGTTAGGTATTCGGACAAGGATCTTGCCGAATTTAGAGTATTGATCGAGGACAAAATCGAAAAGGCAAAAAGTCATTTAGACTTATTGAAGAGTTCTTATATGAACGATGGTAATAATGGCACGGATGATACTTCGCCAACATTCAAAGCCTTTGAAGAAGGTTCTGAGACCATGAGCAAAGAAGCAAATACGCAGTTGGCCATACGTCAGGAGAAATTTATTAGAGATTTGAAAAATGCCGTTTTGCGTATTGAGAACAAAACATATGGTATTTGCCGCGTTACTGGTAAATTAATTGCCAAAGAACGTCTTAAGCTTGTGCCACATGCTACATTGAGCATTGAGGCAAAGAATATGCAGAAGTAATTTCAGCAAGATTATAATTTTAGGGCCTACAAGAAATTAATTCTTGTAGGCCTTTTTTACACCCGAAAAAAATGAAGAGCTTTTTTGTTTTCTTTTTCTTCCTCAATTTTTTAGTAGCACAAAAGGTGGTGAAAAAGTCTTTGATCAATGATGCCGTAACTGCAATTAATATTAATTTGGATAATTGCTACAGGTTAACGTTGGAAACTTCTCAGAGTCATGAAATGTCTGTTGAGGCCATTATTGACGGTGAGTATAAAAAAGACCTATTGCTATCCGTAAAAGAAGAGGGCAGTTCTATAATGATAAGTAGTGGTTTTCAGCCTAATTTCAAAAACCCTAATGATAAGCTCAGTGCGCATAAGGTTGTCTCTATTTCTTTAAAGATTGTTTTGCCACAACATAAATATGTTACGGTATTTGGGACTAGTTGTAATGTGTTTGCGTCTGGTGATTACCAAGAGCTTAATGTTTCTCTTAATGATGGTAACTGTGATCTTGTCAATACCTCAGAAAATGTAAAAGTGCACACTCAGAGCGGTCACATACTGGTAGAGGCTCTAAAAGCTGATATAAATGCCGTTAGTAAATATGGTAATATTAATAAAGAAGATATTCCTAAGGGAGATACCAAGTATACACTGACTTCCGTAACTGGGAACATACGGATAAGGAAAACCGAATAATATACTTATTTTTGCCTATTCAAGTTGTAGACGTACTATGAATTTAAAGAAGTCATTGCTCATTATCATAGCAGTATTATTGATAGATCAGCTGAGCAAAATATATATAAAGACCCATTTTGTATTGGGTGATTCAGTTGAGGTTTTTAGTTGGTTCAAAATTCTGTTTATAGAGAATTCTGGAGCCGCATGGGGAGCCAAACTAAGTGATTTCTTACCTATTTCGGAACCTACGGGAAAACTGGTATTAACCGTGTTTAGGTTGTTTGCGGTAGCTGGGATAGGATATTGGTTGTATGACACTATACGGAAGGAATCTTCTAAAACCCTAATTTTAGCGGTTTGCCTAATTTTTGCCGGAGCTTTGGGGAATATAATTGATTCTGTATTGTACGGCGTTGTTTTTAGTGATAGCTATCAACAACTGGCAACAGCTTTTTCAGATGAGCCTTATGGTAGTGTTTTTTATGGAAAAGTTGTAGATATGCTCTACTTTCCAATGGTAGACACTACATGGCCGGATTGGGTGCCTTATTTTGGAGGCTCTACATTCCGCTTTTTCGAACCCGTCTTTAATATCGCCGACATGGCAATAAGCACAGGTGTTGGAATCCTTTTAGTTTTTAATAAGAAGGCTTTTGGTACTTTGGGAGAAGATGAAAGTACTTTAGAAGAACGCGCTTAACTTTTTAAAAGGAGTACGTTGTAGAAGGGGTTACACAGAAATTTAATGGAATATCATTACTGAAAGTATCCGTAATTAGTTCTTCTTCCGCCGGAAATAGAGATAATCCTATTTTAATGACGTCTTCCCTGCATTCTGCTAGAAATCTATCGTAGAACCCTTTGCCATAACCTACGCGGTTTCCGTTTTTGTCAAAAGCAAGTAGAGGAATAAAAACAACGTCAATCTTACGAATAGGAACTTCTATACCATCAACAGGTTCGGGTATATTCCATTCGTTCTTTTTAAGGCGAGTAGAATCCGTTAGCAAATAATGCTCTAATGTGGTTTTGTTTACTACTTTGGGTAGAACTACATTTTTATCCTTCCCTTGAAGTATAGAAAGGATAAAAGTGGTGTCAATTTCTTTGTTCTCAGAAATCGGTAAAAAAATATGGTAATAGTCGTGTGACCATACCGGTAATTTGAGCAGTCCGTTAGCAATACTCAGGCTAGAATTTGTAAGAGATTCATCATCTATTAAATCTCTTTTATTTTTGTATAGTGATCTTAAATCTTTTTTGAGCATTGATTTGATCTCAGTACAATTGGGGAAACTCTAGTATACCTATTCTTTTACTGATACAGCGTAATATATCTTGAAAGATATCATTAAGATGAGATACAGGCCGAGGGTTATAATATATTTATCCATGTGGTAATTGATTTTGATTCTTAAATCTAAATAAAAAAATCAATAAAAACACTTTTAACTGCAACTTTTCATCGATGAAATGCATTTTTAATCTTTTTTTAACAAATTTGCGCTTTCTGGTGCGCAAATTTGTGCAAGATATGAACCAAGATAAGCCGTAGACTTTGCTCTAACAATATGTTCTCTGTTTATCGTATTCGTTAAAAAAGAGTAAAACACTTAGCCCTTTTAATAAAACGTAGTAATTTAACATGATAGAATTTGATATACCTCTGACTTAATTTGATAAACCGTTTTTGTAATGCCCCAAGTACCTATAGAAGTACAATTAAGCACATTGCCCCAGAGTCCTGGGGTCTATCAATTTTATGATGTAGACGATAAAATACTGTATGTTGGTAAGGCTAAAAATCTAAAAAAACGGGTATCCTCATATTTTACAAAAAATCATGAATACGGTAAGACCCGTGTTCTGGTTAAAAAAATAAAACGCATCAAGCATATTGTGGTGCCAACGGAATCTGATGCCCTACTTCTAGAGAATAATTTAATTAAAAAATATAGACCTAGATATAATGTCTTGTTAAAAGACGATAAATCGTATCCTTGGATTTGTATTAAAAATGAGCGTTTTCCCCGAATTTTCCCAACAAGAAAATTAATTAAGGACGGTAGTGAGTATTTTGGGCCGTATACAAGTATGAAAACGGTAAGAGCGCTACTAGATTTAATAAAGGGCGTTTATCCGCTTCGCACCTGCAATTATGACCTTTCAAGAGAAAAAATAGAGGCGGGTAAATATAAGGTATGCTTAGAATATCACTTGGGTAATTGTAATGGTCCTTGTGAAGATTTTCAGAGTGCTGAGGAATATCATGAACAGATCGAGGATATTAGAAAAATAATTAAAGGGGATTTTAAATCGTCTTTAAATTATTTCCGGTCCCAAATGAAAGCTTTGGCGGCAGAAATGAAATTTGAGGAGGCTCAGCAGATAAAGGATAAAATAGAGATATTAGAAAATTATCAGGTAAGATCTACAATCGTTAATCCAAAAATTAACAATGTAGATGTGTTTTCAATCATTTCAGATGAGAGCCATGCGTATATTAATTTTTTACAATTATCACACGGTTCCATCGTACGTTCACATACATTGGAGATAAAAAAGAAACTTGATGAAACCGATGCTGACCTTCTGGCCCTGGCCGTTATAGAAATCAGGCAACGGTTTAATTCTCTTTCTCGAGAACTTTATCTTCCTTTTGAGATTCCGGTAGAGGCACATTTAAAAATCACTGTACCTAAATTAGGGGATAAAAAGAAAATTCTGGAACTGTCCGAGCGTAATGCCAAGTTTTATAGACAGGAGCGCTTTAAGCAAATTAGGATAATTGATCCGGATAGACATACCAACCGGATTATGGCACAGATGAAAACAGATTTGCGTCTTTCTCAGGAGCCTCGCCATATTGAGTGTTTTGATAATAGTAATATTCAAGGGAGTAACCCAGTAGCGGCATGCGTAGTTTTTAAAAATGGGAAACCATCAAAAAAGGAGTATCGTCACTTTAATATAAAAACAGTTGAAGGTCCAGATGATTTTGCTTCTATGGAAGAAGTGGTTTTTAGGCGTTATAAGCGCCTTTTGGCCGAAGATGAGCCATTGCCACAGTTAATAGTTATTGATGGGGGTAAGGGGCAGTTGTCTTCCGCTTTAAAAAGTTTGGACATTCTTGGGTTGAGAGGAAAAATAGCCATTGTGGGAATAGCAAAACGTTTGGAAGAAATCTATTTTCCAGAAGATCCAATTCCGCTTTATTTGGATAAAAAGTCGGAAAGCTTAAAGATTATCCAGCAATTAAGAAATGAGGCACATCGCTTTGGAATTACTTTTCATAGAAATAAAAGAAGTAAAGCCGCTATAAACTCTAAATTAGAGAGTATTGAGGGTATTGGCGAGAAAACCGCAGAAGAACTTTTAAAGCGGTTCAAATCGGTAAAACGCATAAAAGAAGCCTCAATAGAAAACCTGACTGAAACCGTTGGGTTGTCTAGGGCAAAGAAGATTTATGAAGCGTTTCACTAAATTATGATGAATAGAATAGTATGCAAAAAGCCATAATAAGTATTGGTTTACTTTTTTTTACCTGGTTTTCCATAGCACAGGACCCTGAGGAGAAAGGCCTTAAGGTAGGGTTGGTGCTTAGTGGTGGTGGGGCAAAAGGTATGGCGCATATTGGTGCTATAAAGGTGTTGGAGGAAGCGGGGATTAAGGTAGATTATATTGGAGGCACAAGTATGGGGGCTATTGTAGGGTCGTTGTATGCAGCCGGCTATACGGGTGATCAATTGGATTCAATTTTTAGGGCAACCGATTTTACAAACCTTATACAGGACAACCTCCCCAGAAGTGCCAAGACTTTTTATGAGAAAGAGAACTCAGAGAAGTATGCGGTTACGCTGCCTTTTGATAA
>NZ_RCNR01000050.1 GCF_009725985.1 Zobellia amurskyensis | reverse complement strand
CATAGATAAAAATAAATTGTCATTCATTTCCCAATACTGCAACACTAAAAGTAAAGCTAAGATAATCACTACCTTTTTTCACCATCCATATTATTTATTATGTAGAATTTAAAATCACAAAAGTTAAAAAGCAATAATATTTTCCTATAAAGTCAAAAAAATAATCGTTCAGCTACCATACATTAACATCTCATATTTAAGTTTGACATATACTAAAAAATGTTAAATCGTAATTGGATCTTGTTATACGTACTTCAATTGTTAAACACGTTATAGTATATTTAAAATCGTGAAAATATCTAATTTATCTTAACGTTTCCTTTCTAAGTAATTTTCGCAATTATATGAGTTGTAAAGTATATCATATCTTCTTGACCGATGACGATTTAGAGGACCGGCAATTTTTTGAGCAGGCAATTAATGAATTGGACATAGATTTAGTTTTCAAATCCTTTGATAATGGAGTTGAGTTAATGGAAAATCTACATTCAGATGCAAAACTACCAGATTTTATTTTTCTAGATCTTAACATGCCACTGATGAATGGCGAGGAATGCCTAAATGATATTCGAGAAGAATCCAAATTTGAAGAAATACCAGTAATTATTTATTCAACATTTGTCGATGAGGGTAAACTTAAAGAACTGCAGGGAAATGGAGCTAACCTATTCTTAAAAAAACCTAATTCTTTTGAACAGCTGAAAACTGCAATTAAAACTTGTCTAAATTATCTAGACTCTAAAATCTCATTACAAAAATCTCCTAAAAAATTTCTACTCAAATATTAGCGCTTATGAATTCCAATATAGATCAAAAAATATTTCCTTTTATGGAAGGTGGAGGAGAAATGGGAGAATTAACTCGCAACAAAAACTGGGAAACGACCTCCTTGGGTGCACCAGATACTTGGCCTCAAAGTCTGCGAACAACACTTAGCATCGTTTTAAACTCAAGGTTTCCAATGTATGTATTCTGGGGGGGCGACTATACTGGTTTTTATAATGATGCCTATAGAGTAAGTCTTGGTAACGATGGTAAACATCCATTAATCTTAGGTATGAAAGGAAAGGAAGCATGGCCTGAAATTTGGGATACTATACAACCTCTTCTAATTAGCGTTTCATCAGGAAAAGGTGCAACATGGAGCGAAAATCAACTTATACCCATTTATAGAAATGGCAAAATTGAAGAAGCATATTGGACATTTAGCTACAGTCCCGTTAAAGACGAAATGGGCGATATAAATGGAATTTTGGTGACATGCTCTGAAACTACGAATAATGTCAATACCATGAAGAATCTTGAGGAAAGCGAAAACGAGCTTCAATTTGCTATGAATGCCGCCGAACTTTGTACTTGGGATTATAACCCCATTACGAACAAGTTTAAGAGTAATGACAGACTCAAAGAATGGTTTGGACTACCGTTGCAAGACGAAATCCAATTAAACGATGCTATGACTGCCATCTTAGAGCAAGATCAACAACGCGTATCCGAAGAGATAGTCACGGCGCTAAATTATGATTCGGGAGGTAAATACGATATAATTTATACTATTAACAATAAGCAAATGAATCAAACTCGTATAGTTAGGGCCGTGGGGAGAAGTTGGTTCAATGAGAAAAAAATTGCTTATCGTTTTAACGGGATATTGCAAGATATTACAGAGGATAAAATAGCTCAGCAAAAGATTCAAGAAAGTGAGAAAAAATTTCGGAATCTTGTTAAAAATGTTCCTATTGGCATAGCAATTATAAGTGCGAAAGATTATGAGGTCAATCTTATTAATGATAAAGCCCTAGACATCTGGAATACAAAGAGAGATCAAACTGAAGGCAGACCTATTTTTGAGGTTTTAACCGAAATAGAATCAGGCTTGCGGCCTATTTTTGAGAATGTGATACAAACACAAACTGCACAGTCAGGAATGGAATACCCATTTAATTTTGTGCGCAACGGTCAGACCGTAACAGCTTACTTCAATTTCATTTTTAGTCCATCGTTTGATGATAAAGGAGATGTCGATGCTATATTGTGTGTTGCCTCAGAAGTAACGGAATCAGTTATTGCACGGCATCATGTTTTGGAGAGTGAGGCTGAATTTCAGAACTTGGTACTTCAATCTCCTATTGCAATGGCAATACTTAGAGGTAAGAATTTAAAAATTGAAATGGCAAACCAAGCCATGTTGAGCCATTTTTGGCGAAAGAAAGAGGCGGAGATATTAGGGAAAAATCTCCTTGATATATTTCCCGAACTTAAAACGCAGGAATATCCTGCTTTTCTCCATTCGGTTATGAATACAGGTAAGTCTTTATCTGTAAAAGAATCGCATGCTCTAGTTAAGAGTAATGATATAACAAAGGAGTATTATGTAGATTTTGACTATGTTGCCCTTAAAGAGTTAGATGGCTCCATTTCTGGAGTAATGCTCACAGTTACTGACGTCACAAATAGTGTTGTTGCCAGACAAAAGCTCGAAAATTTTTCAAGAGAGCTTGAACAGCAAGTACTGGAAAGAACAGAACTTCTTAAAGCAGCTAACGAGAAGTTGGAAGACACTGTTCAAGAATTAAAGAAGAGCAATGATGAACTTGAATCTTTCGCCTACATTTCAAGTCATGACCTACAAGAACCACTACGAAAAATTCAAATGATGACCAGTCGTATCTTATCTCAGGAAAAACAAAATTTCTCTGAAAAAGGTAGGCAATACTTTGATCGTGTTATTTCATCTGCTGATCGAATGCGAACTCTTATTGAAGACTTGTTGGCATTTTCAAGAACATCAAAACAAGAAGAAGATTTCGAACCTCATAATTTGACATTATTGTTGGGGCAGGTAATTGAAAACCTATCGGAAAAAATTGAACTGACTAACACTGAAATCAAATATGATGACCTTGGCGAAGCAAAGGTTATTCCATTCCAAATTAGGCAAGTATTTCAAAATCTTTTAGAAAACTCCATAAAATTTGCAAAGCCAGATACTCATCCAAAAATAGAAATCAAAGCAGAAAAGATTGAGGGCGCCAAAATAAAAAATTTAGTTTTAGATGCTAAACAAACGTATTTGCAACTAAGTTTCTCTGACAATGGTATTGGATTTGAAGCACAATACGGAAATCAAATTTTTGAAATTTTCAAAAGATTACATGGTAAATTGGAGTACCAAGGAACTGGCATTGGATTGGCTATTGTTAAAAAAATTGCTATAAACCATGATGGCGCAATAACTGCTACCGGTACATTAGGAAAAGGTTCTGTTTTCTGCCTTTATCTTCCCATAACTTAAATTCACTAGGTGTTTAACAAAGACATAAATTACTTGTTTCAGTAAGACTTGAAAATTAGAATTGGCAAATTGAAGTGTTATCTCAAAAGACCAAATTCATAGGAATTACCTTCATATACTCACTACGTCGCATGAAAATTATCGAATAATACATCCTTGCTAAAACTCTCTTTTAGAAGTTTGATTAGGTAGGTATTTTACCAAGGTTTTACAAGCTGCTTCCTAAGTTGGTTTTGAAAAAGTTGGACTGTTCTTTCTTGATATATATCCAGTATGCGCCCTTCAATAATCCAATCTTTCAGTACCGAAGCTTTACTTTGCAAATGCAATTCATGTATAAGTAACACCAAAGCATCAGCTTTAGTTTTTTCATCCATCTGTTGAAACAACCTTCTAATGTTATCCGTCATTATTGTAAATAGTGGAAGGCAAATTTATTCAAATTTCAGTACGTGAAAAAGCTATTTAACATAGACCGAACAAACATATTTATTCCCTATTTATGAAGTGTTTTTGTAACTACGAATGCTAAATATTTGGAAGCAGCTTCTGTGTTTATACATACAAATTAGTCAAATTGTAAGTGGAGGTTATTTAAATTGAAAAAGATTGTAACCTATTTAATTAGCCAGAACTAACTCATCTACTTAAAAAAACAGTGCCGAATACTGTTACATATTTACTGTATAATGTTATAAATAGAATAATCAAAAAATTACCTTTATTAAGCATTGGAAAGCACATCTTCCTGTTAAAACAATTATATGACCGATTATAGTATTTTTAGCCCTCTAGCTTACGCTGATGATGATGAAGATGATAGAATGTTCTTTGCTGAGGCGGTACAGGACATTTATCCAGAAGTGGAAATGAAATTATTTTCAAATGGAAAATTGTTGTTGAATCATATATTATCCGCATTAACAACGGGCATAATTCCAAAAATAATTTTTTTGGATTTAAATATGCCGGTTATGAACGGTTTTGAATGTTTGGTTCAATTAAAGAAGAACGATTTATTAAATAAGATTCCAGTTATTATCTACTCTACTTCCTCATTTGAAGAGGACCGACGGAAAACTTTGGACATGGGAGCTCTTTACTTTTTGACGAAAGAAACATCTCTTGATAAAATGCATTCGCAACTTAAAGAGGTCATTAATGATCTTTTTCAAAAGAAAATACTGCTGAAAACTGTATAAGTTCAGTTCTATTAAGCAGCAGAATCGTTTGCATTAACCTTAATTATATTTCTAACTTTTCTCCACAAATTTTCTGAATCTATAGCGCTATTATCTAGTTTACCTAAGAGGTTACCAAGTTCAAGGTTTTTGGTGTTTCCTTGAATTTGCACTTCTAGCTCACCTTCATCGCTAAGGGTTGCCAGAGCCCAATCATCAAACTCACGCCTAATTTTAAAACCTTTCCACATCACTTGGATGTTCTTATGCCTAGTATCTTTACAGATATTCTCAAATAAGGCCAAGACATGTTTCTTGGGACCTTCAATGATTTGGAAAAAAATGTTTCTATGAAATATAATACTGCCCGTTATTTCAAATTGTGGATTTTTTAATCTTGCAAGAGAAATAATCTCATCAACGTCTGTTCCACTTGTAGTATCTACAGCTAGAGAACGATAACTGATATCAAACAACAAATTGGCATCCTCATATTTTTTTCTATATGTACTTGGAGAAGTACCGAAAGTATCCGAAAAAATCTTTGAAAAGTAACTCTTACTCTGGTAACCTACAGCAAAGCAAATTTCCGAAATATTCATTTCAGTAGAGTGCATTAGTTCTCTACTATGCTCTAGACGTATTTTAGTGAGATATTCATTAGCAGAATAACCGTAAAGAAAACGAATACCGGCTTGAAGCTTTTTGGGTGATATTCTTAAATGACGACCTATTTCATCAATAGTGATTTTTTCAGAGATATGTTCAAGCACATAATCTCCTGTATTGGTTATTCTAGATAGTTCCGATTTTGTTATAGATGGTCGATAATTTTCTGTATTGCAATCGTGTTGATGTGCTTCTATTTGAGAGCCTAACATCCGAAGTACAGATCCTTCGGTGATTAATCTCCCAACAATATCAGTACGCTTATTTTCTACTATGATTGAAGCGTATGTTCCAATTCTAGCATCAATATCACCAAAATACCTATAGGGTCGCTCATTTTCCGTGAAATTAAAATTTTCCTCTAAGTCATGAAGCAACTTAATTTTACTTTGTATGTTACTCTCTAATAACAACCTTGAATTAATTATAATATAGCAACATTTGTAAAGAACATTCTTAGGGATTATAAATTCAGTGCTCGTATTGGGTTCACTAATAATAATGAAATTCTGTCCTTGTCTTATTTTTTTATGACTTGACTCATGTGGGAATTTCTGTAATTGATAACCAGAAACATTATAACCAAAGTAAAATGGTCTGTCCTCTGAAAATTCCATGTTGATTAGTAAATCTTCGGCTAGTTCAATATTATATGTCCATGCGGTTAAACCAGGTATTAGTTCATATAAACTTACATACCCTTTACCATGACTATTGTCTATAGACATTTTAGCCGCTCCGAGATGCTCAATTAAATCCCCATCAAAATGAACCGAAAATTGACGTAACATATCAAGAGGATTGTCTTCTCTTAATTTTAACATTGCTGTAGTTTTTAATCAAAAATAAATACAATGAAGTAATTTTTTTAACGTTATCGAGAAAATTTAACGCTATTGAGCCGGAATATGTATTGTAACCTTTATAAATAATTAGTTACAATTAGCTATAAGAGCAAGTTTACTTAAATATAGGTTCATCACCTAAAAGTTAATGGTAAATGTAGTGCCTTTATTAACTGTACTAATTGCAGAAATACTACCTCCCATTGCTTCAATTTGTGATTTAGTCAAAAATAGACCTACCCCCTTTGCCTCTGGATGTCTATGAAAAACCTTGTTCAGACCAAATAATTTATGCCCGTGCTCTTTTAAATCTATACCTATACCATTGTCTGAAAATTGAATGGATATATTCCCATCTTGAAGTGCAGATGATATATGAATTTCCGGAATACGCGTCTCGGATTTATATTTAATAGCGTTACCTATCAAATTAAGAAAAATACTTTCTAAATAAACTCTCCTATAAGTCACTATAGGTACCTGAGAAAAATCACTTTTAATTATTGCGTTAGTCTGTAGAATGGCTCCACTCAATATTTCCTGTGTATAATGTAAAATATCCTCTAATTTAATATTCTCAAGATTTTCACTAGGATCACTAATTTTGGTCTTTAAGGCATCCACTAAAGTATTTAGAGTAAGGGTTAAATGCTGAATAACGATTTCAAACTTATTAAATACCTGCAATTTTTCAGATTCACCTTCCGTAAAATTATATATTTCCAGTAAGGAGTTTAAATTAGCTACAGGTGCCCTTAGATTATGTGAAGTTATATGAGTAAAATCCGCAAGTTGCTTATTTTGATCAGATAGTTTCCCTGCTACCACCTCTAACCTCTCCTTGGCCTCAACAAGTTTGGCCGTTTCTGTTTTTTGCTTTGTAATATCTCTAATGGCCGCAGAAATTAGTAGCCCCTCTTCTGAATGAAGTGGACTCAAGCTTATTTGGACCGGTATCTCTTTTCCGTTTTTTTGTTTCCCATATAATTCTTTTCCCTCCCCCATATTACGAGCTAGAGGCTTACTGAAAAATTTACTTCGGTGTTCAAAATGTTTATGATGAAATCTTTGAGGAACTAGTATTTCTACGGATTTATCAATCAACTCTTCTGCCCTATATCCAAATAATTTTTCGGCTTGATTATTAATAAGCTGAATTTTTCCTTTTTTATTTACGATCACCATTGCGTCTGGAGCAGACTCTAAAAGCCCTTTAAATTTCCGTTCAGCCATCTGACTTTCTGTAACATCTTGACATGTACCAATCATACTAATAACTTCACCTTCCTTATCGGTCAAAACACTACCAAAAAGTTGTATTGATTTTGTTTTTTTTGAGGTGGTAATAATACGATGTGAGAAGTTTTTAAACTCTTTATCTTTAGCAGTATTGTCAAAATATTCAGAGACTATTTTTTTGTCATCCGGATGCACAAAACTAAAGTATGTAGCAAAATTCATTTCTTCATGCATCTGGTCGAGTTCAAATATTTCATAAAGATTATAGGACCATATGACTATATCCAAAACTGTATCCCACTGCCAATGCCCTATTGATGTAATTTGTTCTGCGAAGTTTAAAAGTTGATTCTTTTTAAGCAATTCGTTCTCAACATTCTTAATGTCCGAAATATCTGTAGATACTGCCACGAATCCTTTATTCTCACCCTTAGAGTTTTGTATGGCTGAAAGTGTAGTTAGTACTGAAAATGTAGAACCGTCCTTCCTACGATAGGTCCATTCACGGGTATTCCTGAACTGTTGATTTTTTAAATCTTTGTAATGGTTAAAGTTTTTTGATTTATCTCCATAAATTTCGGACATATCGTCCTTGAATTTCAACATTTCTTCCTTGAGCAAATAAATTTCAGGCTTTTCTATCCCAACCACTTCGTCAGCTGAATAGAGTAAGGCAACCTCTGCCCCATGGTTGAAGCGATTGATTATTCCATCCTCATTGGTCGAGATTATAATCAGTGATTCTGAATTGATTATAGCCCGTAATTCCCAAGAGGATTGGTTAAGATACTGTTCAGGCTGTTTAACTCTAGTAATATCTTGAAATGTTCCATAAACTTTACTACGAGAACCGGTTTTGAAATCTGTATTTCCAATTACTCTAACCCAGCGGGTATTTCCCTTAAATGTTGTGATTTCTAATTCAGAATCAAATATTGTTCCATCGTTAATAGCATTATTAAAAACAGATTGTACATACTTTCGGTTTTCGGGTGTAGAAAAGTCATATACTGCTTCAAGAGTTGGCGTATAATCTTTCGGAACCTCATATATTTCACGTACAATTTTATTCCAATACATTTGTTGGTTGGCAACATCAAATTCCCACACTCCAATACGCGCAACAGCATTGCTTTTTTCAAGTATCTCTTTAACTCTCTTATTTTTCAATTTCATTAGATTTCAAGATGTTACAATCCTGTTTAAATTTAAATCCTACCCACATTATCTTATGCTGCTAAACAAGCCTGTATCACAATTCATAAAGTATGTAAATCCATTCACGAGTCATAGAAATGATTATAAAAAATCCCGTTTTACTGTTCAAGTAAATTCTATTTGGCGTCTATTTATCAAATGTTTATGATACAGGAGCCATCTCAATAGAGAATTTCTTCTATTTTTCTAGTATTTCATGAGGTGATAATCTGGGTACACTTTGAAAGAGAATATGTAAAAGGTACTAAATTAAATTCACATTAAACACTTTTCTTTATTACAAATCTTACAAAAGGTCACAACATAATCGTACAAATCACTATCGATAATATTATGATAAATACGGTTCATTAACTACGTCGGATGTTTTCGTAGCAATTGTGAAGAAAGTAAACATTGAATTTTTTAGAAAAAATCTGTATTTGAGCCGTTGGGTAACATTTATAATTTAGTTGTCTATAATGCTTTCCTGAAAACAAATTTTACAATAAAGGATAAAATCTAGTTACACTTATTAACTCTATGATTATGGTATTAGACCGTCCGTTTAAACACCAAGCGGCCGCTCTAATAAACATATCGGCAAGTAATCCACATCTGGGGTTGTTAGAATTTGTTTTTTTGAAACGGTAGCAGCTTAATTTTTCGAGGTAAACAAATTACTTTTTGAGCTATTTATAAAAGTTCAAATAAGAAGACTGTATATAAATCGACACTAAATTTGACATAAAATTAATAAGCTAATATATCAGTTTATGGAAAATACTATTATCAAGTCAGCGGGTATGGGTGCTGTGCTGAAAGAGGGTTATACTACATTTAGGGTCTGGGCGCCCAATGCAGAAAAGGTTTTCGTTATTGGGGATTTTAATGGTTGGGAAGAGGGTGATTTTGAACTAGAGCATGAAGAAAACGGATACTGGTCGGCAACTACAGAACAGGCCAAAGAGGGGCAGGAATATAAATATTTGATTCACAACGGAAAATTGCGTTTACAGCGTAATGACCCATATGCTTTTGAGGTAACAAACAGTAATGGCAATTCTGTAATAAGAACCCTTGATTTTGATTGGGAAGACGACAATTATCAGACACCTGCGTGGAACACTTTAGTAATATATGAATTACATGTTGGGACATTTAATCGGAAAGACCCTGATAAAGTTGGAACATTTGCTGACGTGATCGAAAAGTTACCCTATTTAAATAATCTCGGAATAAACTGTATCGAGCTTCTACCAGTAGCTGAATTTGCCGGAGCAATTTCTTGGGGCTACAACCCGGCACACCCATTTGCAATTGAACAGGATTACGGTGGACCGGAAGGTTTAGCAAAACTTGTTAAAGAGGCACATAAAGTGGGGATTGCCGTCATCATGGATGTTGTATATAACCACTTCGGCCCATCGGATGTAGATTTATGGCAATTTGATGGTTGGAGCGAAAATGACAAAGGGGGTATCTATTTCTATAATGACCATAGAAGTGAAACGCCTTGGGGCGACACCCGTCCTGACTATGGAAGGCAGGAAGTGAGACAATACCTTCGTGATAATGCGCTGATGTGGATTGAAAAATACCATTGTGATGGATTGCGTTTGGATGCCACATCCTACATACGCTTTGAAGGCGGAGGATTAGGAGAGGATAATGCTATAGAGGAAGGTAATCAGATGATGCGTGAGATTAATACTGAACTACAAGATAAATACCCACATGTTCTAACGATTGCCGAGGATTTAAAAGGCCACGATTTTGTAACCAATACTATTGAATCGGGAGGCATAGGGTATGGTTCACAATGGGATATGAATTTTGTACATCCCGTTAGAGAGGTGCTTACAGATACGCATGATGACACACGGAATCTGCAGAAAATAGTTGATGCCATAGAGTATAAGTATAGCGGAGATGCATTTTCCCGTGTTATCTATACTGAATCTCACGATGAAGTTGCAAATGGTAAGGCTAGGGTTCCAGAAGAGATTCAACCAGGCGATGCCGAAAGTGCGTATGCTAAAAAAAGAGCGTTGCTAGGCATAATCCTAACACTAACAGCTCCGGGAATACCAATGCTCTTTCAGGGACAAGAATTTATTGAGGACGAATATTTTCAAGACACCGAACCGTTGGATTGGAAAAAACAGGAACGCCTAAAGGGAATTACCGAGCTAGTGGGAAGCATTGTTAAGCTTCGCACAGGACAAAATGGAGGCGGAGCAGGATTACGAGAACAAGAAGTAGAAATAATCCATTTTAATCCCGAAACAAAAATACTGGCTTATAAGCGTGGTAGCGATGTATTGGTTATTTTAAACTTTTGCAATGTAGACTATGAAGATTATGGAATAGGTATCGAAAGTAATGATTGGCAATTATACTTAAATAGCACAGACAATAAATTTGATGATTCCCTGTCCGATGTAGATGTCGATGCCATGGAAATAGAAAACTTTTCAACAGATAATAAATCATTAACAAGCAAAATAACTATTCCAGGATATGCAGCATTGATTTTCACTAAAAGTTGAATTTCATTTACTGCGGAACATGAAGTACTCGGCATACTTTAATTAACCCTTATGGGCACATCCATTCTTCAAATAGAAATTGATTTGCTGGAGGTGCCCAATAGGTTAAGAAATACTTATGACATCTAAATAGGTAATTTACATAATCATATTACCAGCTGAAAAAACGAAAAACAGGAAAGAATGATAGTAAAACATTCTCAAGAAGGTTGGGAAATCATTTCCCATTATACTCATGGCCTACTATCGGGGAAAATTGCCTCTCATTTAGAGGTTGAGCTCATGCCTGAACATTGGATAGACGTCCTTACGGGAATTATCGAGCATGACGATCACCTCTTGGATTTTGATGAACAGGACTATCTAACTGAAAACGGAAGTCCAAAGGATTTTTCCATGAAAGGGAGTACCAATAAAGAAGCTTTGGAACATGCTAAAAGAGTCTTTGAAAATGCCATGCAAAAGTCACAACTAATTGCTCTCTTGATTGGAAGACACCTAACGTTCCTTTATGAAACATTGGCGCAGGATTATAAACCCATGGCTAAATTCCTTAAGAAAATTGATTCCCTACGAACATCTCAACGAAAACTATATGAATTGGACCGCAAAGACGAGGAACATTTATACAACATCATGCTTTTCTCAGACCGTTGTTCATTGATTCTCTGTCAAGGCGTGATTCCTGAGGTCGAACGAAAGCTCGAAATCAACAAAACAATAAATGACCAAAGGTTTTTTATAAGAAAAAAAAGTAATGACAATTTAACCGTGGAACCTTGGCCTTTTAGAGCCGATAATTTCTGCGTTCAGTTCGAATACCGGGTTTTGAAAGAGCCCACTTTTAAGAATAACGAGCATCTTAAAAAAGCATTAAAAGAAGCAAGTATTCAAATGTGCACCTACACCTTAGAGAAATAATATTTGGTCACAACTTAACTACCCTAATTTATTCTAATTAAGACCTCATTTTTTTGATTAACAGTAACCTGGGGTAATTAGAACTCAACTCTGTCTAAATATATAATTTTTGACTTGTTTAGTGGTTTTTGAATAAATGAATCAATAATCCTGGTTGTATGATACGAATGCGTTTTATGGACAATAAAACTTTCAAAATCGTGTAAGGAAACTATTTGCTCGTTGAGTTCAACGTATCCAAATCCCAAATACACACCATCACGAACTAGGACAAAACCCATTTCATCCTTAGTCCTCCCTCTGAGTTTTATTGCAAAGCTATTCTGGTTACACTCTAAGGACTTAAGTGCTGCCTTAACCCTTAAATTATAAGTCTCCGGAGGTTCTTCGCCAATACAAGCGGATGGACAGTCAAGGAAATTGTCATGTTTACATTTACCTAGTGCTTTATGAAACCCACTAAACTTAGGACACAGTTCATACTCCTCACATAATTCTATAAGCTTTTTTGCTACGGATTTTCTATTATAAAAAACCTCGTTTATAGAATCCGGATAGTCTTTTCGTACTATAGACATCTGCATATACCCCTTCTTATTAATCTTAGAAACTACGATAAAGGGTGAGGTATGTTTCTTTTGGGCAATGTTATATTTAGGATGATATTGCATGATTTCATCCGACTCTGAAAGTTCAGCGATTAAATTACTTCCAGTATAGACATGATTAATCTCTGTAGTTTCAGAGCAGATTATTTGCTCACGTTGCAGATTACTATTAAAGTGACTTTTAACCCTATCCTTAATCCTCACAGCCTTACCAACATAAATAACGACCCCACTGCTATTTTTAAAGTAATAGACTCCTGGTTTACGTTCTAATCTACTAATATCTATCCTATCCTTTTTATTATACGGATTAACAGAACTGTTGGAGTCCAAAATGGCCAAATTTAATCTCTGTATTATTTCAACCATTATTTCGGCCATAACGTCACAACGTTTTAAGTCTCCTTTGCAAATCTCAAAATGTTCGGATATTAACTTAAGACTATTAGGTAAATTCGGAAAGTTCTTGTTTAGAAGTATTGAAACACACGAGGTCGGAACTGAAAGTTGATAACCAATTTTTTTAAACTCACTACGTAAAACTTTATAAGCGAAATCAGAAAAAGTTACTACTACGGTATTTTTTAAATAATATAATATTTCATCTGCAACTTCACAAAAAACAGGTTCAAACCTTAATATATCATTCGTGAGCCCAGTATGCTCAAGCACATCCTTGCCAAGTGGCCTCTGTGGGTTGATTAAACTATTAAACCGCCCCACTTCAATATTGTTCTTGATATGAACAATACAAATTTCTAAAAGTCTATGATAATACTCCGTTACGGGTACCGTGTTTATGGTGACAATAGTGTAAGATGAATGGTGCATTTATATAATATACATTAAAGATTACAAAATTAGGAAATATTCCAATAGGTTGGATATATTCCATTTTTCATATATTTCCGTATCTTTGTGTATGAGAATTATACTTTGTTCTTTGCTGAGTTTAATCTCGATTAAAATCTATTGTGCGTGATTATTTCTTACTTATTATCGCACTAACTAAAACAAATTATTTGCAAAATTTCAATATAAACCAGAAGAAAGCCGTTGAATTTTCAGGAAAACATTTACTTGTCCTGGCAGGTGCTGGTACCGGTAAAACAAAAACTATAATAGGTAGGGCTTCTTATCTTATAGACCGTGGAACGGATGCCGGAAAAATCCAAATTCTGACCTTTACAAAGCGAGCAGCTAATGAAATAGTGGAACGGGTCAAGTCTTCTATCAGCAGCAGCACTACTGCTAATTTAAGGGGAGCAACCTTCCATTCATGGTGCAGCCAGTTAATTACAAAATTCCCCAATCTATTTGGTGCTTCTTCTTTTACGGTTATTGACCCTGACGATCAAATTGGCGCGATGAAAATAATCTGCGGCAACTATGTTAAGGAATATAAAGCAGTACGTCTTAAACCCCAACAACTTATTGATATCTATTCCTTTGCAAGAAACACAAAGAAAAGTTTAACCGAAACCTTGAGGTCCAAGGTTTTTAAAGGAAAAACAGATAATGATACCAATGAGGAAATTTTGCAGATTAAGCCTTACATAGAAATATTACTTAAGGCTTATCAAAATAAAAAAATGCAATCTCGTTATCTGGACTATGACGATTTGTTGTTAGTGGTAGCTAATAGATTGCAGAAAGATGTTCAAGCAAGAGATATTCTTGCTGCACATTACGAACATATTTTAATTGATGAAATGCAGGACACCAACCCATTACAGTGGGATTTGATTAAGCCTTTTATCAGCATGTCATGTTTATTTTGTGTGGGAGACGATGCACAATCTATATACTCTTTTAGAGGTGCCGATTTTAAAAACGTCCACCTATTTTCAGAGCGAGTGCCTGGGTCAGAAGTACAAGTTTTAGATAAAAATTATAGATCAACTCAATACATATTGGATGTTTCTAATTGGCTCCTTCAGACTTCCCCTATCGACTACAATAAGCAACTAATATCCGCTAGAGAGTTAGGGGAAAAACCGGAGCTCATAAACGTAGAGAGCCAATGGGAAGAGGCAAATTACATATCCGAAAGGATTTTAGGCAATTTTACGGAAGGTAATAAGACTTTTTCGGACCATCTTATACTTTCTCGTTCACAGTACTATACTAAGCCATTACAAGCTGTATTCATTCAAAAAAAGATTCCCTATGTTACGTATGGCGGGAGGAAATTTATGGAATCTGCCCACATAAAAGATGTGGTTTCCCTTCTTAGGGTCGTTAACAATCCATATGATGAAATTGCTTGGATTCGATTCTTGACTTTTTGGGAAGGAATAGGTGAAATACGGGCATCTAAATTCGTCAAGGACATTATTAGTTGTCTTCACCATGATAATCTTGCAGACCAATTGCCTCATATTATTGGTGGTCAGGATGGCAGTAGATTGGGTGATTTATTCAGTGCTGTTTTAGACAAACAAGGAGATGTAAGGGCCGCTGTAAAAATGGCATACGAAGAAATGTCGCTGAACTTAGCTTATAAATATCGTAAGGATTGGAACGAAAAGAGGAAGGCAGATTTTCCTGTCCTCGAAATTCTGGCCGGCAACTATGCCTCTCTAGGCGAATTTATTTCAGAGGGAGTTCTTGAAAATTCCAAGCAACTTAATGGCACACCTGTTCTTGAAAGCTCCAAGCTTACTACAGAAGATCACAAAGACCATGTTATTATTTCTACAGTTCACTCTGCCAAAGGATTGGAAGCAGATACCTGCTTTGTATTGAACGTGTCTCCAAAAGTATACCCCAGTGCGTGGAATTTGGATGACAATGACGAAATAGAAGAAGATAGGAGAGTTTTATATGTAGCATTGACAAGGGCTAAAAATGAACTTATTATTACTAGGGACACTAGCTCCATAAATGCCTTTCACAATACCATCAATGATACTGGCGAGGATAAAGAAATTACTTCGTCTTATTTTTTAGAAGAACTACCAATGTCTTTAGTACATCAAAAAAATGTACAAAAACATAATTCTAGAGGAGCGGACATTGAAAGGCCAAATGATATTGATTTATCTATGGGAATGGATTTCAATTAAGTCCACATTATAATTTAAACTTTTATCATTAGAAATGATACTCTCCTCAATTTTTAAACATCGTGGTAAAAACAATTAGCCGCTCAATTATAAGCGGCTAACCTATACGTTCAATTATCTTGTACAATCTGCACCCCAAACCTCTCCGTCTTTGGAGTAAGCAATGGTAAGATTGCCTTCGTCAATTTTTATTCCACCATCACTACTAATTAAGATATTCTCGTTCTTGTCTATCTTAATGCCTTTCAAACTTGGAATCCCATCCGAAAAATCAAAATTATAGGAGTCTCCAACTTTTACTAACGTTACCCGCCCATCATCAGTAGAAATACTTGTGTTTCCAGAAGTTTCAGAATAACTTACTGAACCGTTGTATGTACCTACAAACAAATTGTCATCGGAAGGGTCATTATCTTTACTACAAGAAACAAGAAGGGCTGAAATAAAGAACAGAGCTGTTAAGTTTTTTATACACTTTTTCATAACTATAAAATTTTAAAATTATTAATTATCGAAATTAACGGTGAGATAAAGCAAGACAAACTCTCTTAAGGAATATTTATGAGAGTTATAGGTTTAGGGTTAACATAATAACGTTATAAGACTAAACTTAAACGATGTATAGGATTTTAAACAGAAGAAACTTCGGCTTAGAATTAAAATTTTATGCAAAACCCCTGAATAAGAATCTACAAATTATCGTTTTCCTCATAAATCTCAGTTATTCCTTGTATTTCAGGTGAGTCTAAAGCGACCCCTGAAATTTGGGACAACCAGAAATTAACTAGAATCTCACTGGTAGCACTACATGCTTGAAGTCCATACGAATAAGGTCTTACCCCTAATGTATGTGTAAAAGCAATATCATTTATTCGATTGTTAGAATTTCCATTTCCATCAACGATTTGGTAAGCTGCATCAATATCAATGCCTCCTGTATACATAAATGATGTGCCGTTCTTTAAAAATACTTTCTCTTTGGGTACATACTTCTCAACTGCTTCCCTGGCTTTTTTGGAGGAAAACTTAACTCGAGATTCACGAACACTTTCACTTGAAATTAGAGACGGAAAAGGAAAATTTGATAATTCTATTTTTTCTTCCCCACCGCATTCAATAAACATTTTGTACTCCATATACTTTACTTCTCCATCCAAACTATTTACTTCAATTTTAGTAATTTCTGTTTTAGAATCAGAACTAAGTATGCTAACTTTCCCTCCAATTAAATCAATACAACCAGAATCATAAAGTGCTAAAAGAATTTTGGCTGACGAAAGCGGCATTGCTGCAATTACGTTCATTAAAAATGACATTACTTTTTTTTTGAAAAAATAAAAATCTTCCGCAGACAGAAGTTCAGCATGAAAATTTAGGGAATACATTAAATCATCGAGAGTTTCCTTCCAATGTATTGGATTATTGTTTTCAACTGAATCCTTCGCAGCAACCATTTCTTTCTTCATTCCTTCAAAAGAGTTGCTATACTCATGCCTTTCGGTCATAGTTTCAACAAAGTCAATAAATCGAAAATCAGAGTTCTTCATTTTAGCAGAAATTTCTTCTAAGTTGTCTTTAACCAGTGCGATTTCTAACGCTGGTTTGCACACTACTTTAAAATATTTTTCTATTCTTAAAAAGCCCGAATTGTCAATTAGGGATAACATTTGATTTCTGCTAGTATGTCTGTAAATTTCTCGTAAACTTTTCCGTTGTTCATATTGTAAATGGGGTAACCAACCTTCCGCAGAATGTAGTACGATTTTAAAATCGGACGAATTCGGATTAACTTTAAAAATAAGTCTATCATCTCTTTCAACAAATTTCCCATGGCGATGCGCAAGTGATGTCACCACATCAAAAGCACTTAATGATGCACCTAAAATACCAATGGTAAAATTGTATGAATCACCTTGCTCTGGCAAAATTTTATGTATGGGCCAGGGGCTTGAAAAATGACCTAGACCACTTTTTTGTTTACTTTTCCACTCATGACCAGTAGCTATCACAACTTTATCCAAAGGATGCTTACTATCATTTTGATCTACGACAACTATTTTACCATCAACAGATTTTGGGAGTATATCAACCACTCTATTTCTTGGAAATTCTTTGATAGTTATACTCTCGGCCTGCAACTTTTTAACAAGTGAGTTGTACTGGGATTGAAAATATTGGCCCAAAGCCAATCGACTGTATACCTCAGAATCTTTAATTGGAAATTCTGTAATATTTAGTGATTCCAAGATAGACCGATCTTGATTTCGTAACCAGTTGCCTAATGTTTCAATCAGTTCTGGAATTTCTTCAGAAGATATATTCGATAAATTATAAACATCCGTAGTTTCCGGGGTGTATGGTGTACCCATACCCATATTTTCACTGCTTTCAAAAATAAAAATACTACCTATTTCTTTTTTGAGGGTGTCAATACAATCATATAAATGTTTTAACAGGTAAATAGCCATAGGGCCAGAACCTATTATCCCCAATCGTTTTTCATTTGTTCTCTGCAAATCCATTTATATTAAAATTTAACCTCCTCCTCGCTTCATAGAATAATTAAAAAAGATAAGTTAGAGTAATATTAAAAGTAGTGCTTGTCCTAATTTTAAAATGATGCAAAGAGATAATTTGATACTCCTAATAAGAATGGAAACCTCTTCTTTTTGATTGGAGACATTCAATTCTTATTACAATAAGCCCTACCGTGTTATAAATAACACGACATCTATTTTAGCTTTTAGTAATTTGACTTACCCCCTTAACCCGGATTAGTTTTTTTAAAATAAGAAATAACACTGGGAGCCGTCAATCCATGAATAAGAATACTGAACACAACAACATATGATACAAAGGCATATATTTCATTAATCGATAAAAAATCTCCTTCATGTAATGCAAATGCCAAATAGAAAAATGAACCTACTCCCTTAATTCCAAACGAAGAAATAGCCCATTTTTTAGATTCTGTAAAAGGGGTTCCCATTAGAGCTATTCTTCCTGTAATAGGTCTAATGATAATAATGGTAACTAAAGCAGTCACCACGCCTTGCCATGTAGCAAAATTTAAAATTCCTGAGGCAACAAATCCTCCAAAGAGAACAGTCCAAACCATTATTAGAAACTCCTCTAACTTCTCGTTGAACAATAAAATCTCCTGTTTATCTTCATTGGAATTTATCCTACTTGTTTCATCAGTTTGTTTCAACTTTTTATGAAAATGGTATTGTGCAAATAATCCGGTAAAGAACGTGCTAAGGAACCCGTATGTATCCAGCAATTCTGCAAGGCTAAAAGATAAAAATGCTAGGCCTATTCCAACAAACCCAGAAAGAACCTTGTTCTTTTGTAACGACTTCAAATTCCGAATAAAATAACTAAAGGCAAAACCCAATAGACTTCCTATAATTATCCCCCCACAAATTTTGAACACCATATAATAACCAAACCAATATGTTAAATCTACATTGTTAAATGAGGTGCTTTGAGACCATAGAATAGCTAGATAAACAAATGGAAAAGCCATTCCATCATTTAGACCAGCCTCAGAAGTGAGCAAATAGCGCATTCCAGTATTCCTCTTGTCATACATCTCGTCCTTTTTTAACTGGATTTCTGCCGCTAAAACAGGATCTGTAGGTGCACAAACTGCAGCAATTAAAAGAGAGGAAGCTCCGTCAAAACCAAGTAAGTAATGACATATAAGAAATAGAAACAAGATATAGAACGGCATGGTAATAACAATAAGTCTTAGGGAGTTTTTCCAATGCGCAAGACTATATCTCATACCCAGTTTTAATCCCGCGCCCATAAGGCTAATAATCACTATTATTTCCGTAATTGTCTTTACGTATTTATGATTCCATATGGGACTCGGCCAATTTATAGGAACCCCTATGTAGTATATTATGAAACCAATAAGGAGTAATGGTACGGTAAAAGAAACTTTTATACGAGATAGTACCAATGGCAAAAAAGCCATTAGTACTACAACAAAGCTAAACGCCAAGAGGATGTAATAGAAGTCTTTAATAACTATATTTTTTTTAAGTTAGAAGCATATAATCCCCATAAACAACCCTCCAATCCCAACACAGTTAAACAACTATATTGATTAATGCAGGACCGCTAAGTGCATTTCTTACCAGAGAATTAAGTGTTCGTTCCAGAGATGACACTAGGGATTCAAACGAAGATGTTTTTCTCAGATACCTGTTAGCTCCCAGCTCAAACAATTCCTCAATACGATCTATATCAAATTCAGTTGAATATAGAACTATGGGAACATTATCAAATAAGGGATTCTTACGGATTTTAATGAGACAGTCGCTCCCGTCCATTTTTGGCATATAGAGGTCCAAAAAAATAACATTCGGTAAACCATCGCCGGTCTCCAATTCAGATAATAAATCTATACCATTGTCAAATGTCCTTAGAGACACCGGCATATCAATTTTCGCTAAGGCATCGCTAAATATTTCTTGATCCATTGAATCATCATCCGCAAGGAATATCGTCCATTTTTTTTCGGTAGTGATATGAGAAGTAGTCATTGAGTAAGTCTTTATATGTTAATAATTACCCTATCGGGTTTTTAAAAAATAGCCCTACAAAAAACGCAGCAGTTTAAGAGAGTTAGCAAACGAAGATATTATCAACGTATGATGAACATGGAACCAATAAAAATTTTAATTAATCTATTTGAAATTGCTACAAGATTCCAGATTGCACATTATATTTCATTAAATTGCCATTGTTAAAATCAATATAAATTGTGAACAGGTTTTTGAACACGATTTATCTACAAAGAAAAATTTCTCCACCCCAAAGATCTATACCGCAAAGGGCGACCTTTCCAAAGGATGGTACGTGTATTTTTCGTTTAGGGACCCGTACTCTTAAAGCTTTTTAAGTTTCGCTTTAATGGATGCCGGTCTAAAGTAATTTACCCAACCACAAAATCACTCTTCCTTTTAAACTAATGGATTATTCTAAATATCTTATCTTCAACTCAAGAAACAAACATACGAGCCGAGCCGTTATGCACAAGCTGAAAAAAAAAACAGAATCCGAATGAACGAGAGTGAAATAATTGATATTATTAATTCCCAAGTGAAAGCCAAGGTTGCTGACTTATCAGATTGGCGAGAAGTTAGATGGGAAGGTGGTCGTTTGTATTATGAAACGAGAAAGATTCTGAATGAAATTCAAGATTATAATATTGAAAACCAAATTATATATCTCGAAAAATTATTGGAGTGTGAATTTACTATTCAGGACAATTTGCCTAATGAGGCACCCGACATAACTTTAAGTTTTAAAAATTGGTTAGTCAAAACTATTTCACAGCTAAAAATAAAATCAATCCAAAATATTTCTAAAATCAATTTTAAAGATACGGCGGAAATCGACCTTACCGGATTAAAATTTGACCAGATAATTATCAATACATTGAATAGTCGAATTGAGGAAATTATTAAGGGCATTAATTCTAAAACACCATTGTCAGTTATATTTTTATCAGGCAGTACTTTAGAAGGTATTCTTGTGGGAAAAGCTAAAAAATTCCCGCGACAGTTTAATGAAACAAAATGTTCACCAAAACAAAAAAACGGAAAGGTCAAAATCTTATCCGAATGGAGTTTAAACGACTTGATTAATAGTTCTTTTGAAATCGGACTTATTGACCAAGATGTAAAAAAATTCAGCCATTATTTAAGAGACTTTAGAAATTACATTCACCCATTTGAACAAATTAATGCTGGATTTAATCCGACAATGGACACAGCTACACTTTGTTGGAAAGTTTTACAAATGGCAGTTACACAAATTAAAGAAAACTTGAACAAACTTGCGGGAAAAGCCTGTGCATAACAACAGTAACCGTTGCACAAGTCGTTGATTCTCCACGGAACGGATTCATATAAGCCTCTTTACGGGGCTTTTTTTATGTCAGGTCAGAATCGAGGCACCAAATTTAGATGCTTTATGCATGTCCCGAACAAGTATTGAAGGGCACTTTTTACCAAGGATGCCAAATCAATCCGTCCCGCCCCACTTTTGGAACGTTTCTGTTCGAACTTCAGGTACTTTTTAAGATTATAGGCCATGGCCGAGAGGTGCATCACCTTGTTCGCCTGTTCGAGCCCTATCGTGTTCACCTTCCTCATGCCCATGAACTGTGTCAACGTTCCGAAAACGGGTTCCACCGTACTCTGTCGTTTCCATTTCATATACTTGCCCTATGGACCGTTCATCCGCTCTATATTTCTTGCGTACTCCGCTCGGTAATGGTCTATATTCTTTTGACAGGTATCTCCATAATAGCCTTCGGTATACGTTCGCTCAACTGGAAATGCGAGAACAGTTTTTCCTGGCAATCCTTTTTACCCTGTATCCTTAACGTTAAAAACGCAATGTTAAAATCACCTTTAACCTATGTGGTTTTTTCGTTAACTTGTGAAACAGGCACAAAGCCTAAAATTCATTGCTAGCGGATTTCCTAAACGGAAATCGCGCGCAAAATACTATCTTTAGGTTAGGCGGGATTGTCCTTCGGATGAATCACAATAACTAACCTAAGCCGTAAAGTTGGAAGAAATTAAAACAAAAAAAAATAGAGCCGTATTTAACACAAATTATTGATGAAAAAATTAATATGTACTACCATAATCTTATTCTTAATTCTAACTGTAAAAGCACAAACTACGCTTCCCAAAGTAGTACATGGTAAGCTTGAACGTGTTGAGAATTATGAGTCAAAATTTATAACGTCTAGAAATGTTGATGTATGGTTACCAGAAGATTATTCTCCATCAAAAAAATATGCTGTATTATACATGCACGATGGACAAATGTTATTTGACCCTGAAAGCTCGTGGAACAAACAAGCTTGGAACGTAGATGATGTGGCTTCCAAATTATTTCAATCTAATAAAATTAAAAAATTTATAGTTGTTGGTATTTGGAATGGAGGAGAAACAAGACATTCTGATTACTTTCCACAAAAACCGTTTGAATCTTTGTTAGATAGTCAGAGAGACACGGTTAATGCCCAACTTAAAAGCTCTCACGTTCCTATAAATGAAATGTTTAGTCCTCAATCTAATAACTACCTTAAGTTTATTGTAGAAGAATTAAAACCATATATTGATAAAACCTACTCTGTTTACCCTGACAAAGAAAACACTTTTGTGATGGGCAGTAGTATGGGAGGATTAATCTCTATGTATGCTATTTGTGAATACCCCAACGTATTTGGGGGAGCCGCCTGTTTATCAACACATTGGCCAGGTACTTTCTTACTTGAAAACAACCCGGTACCAGATGCATTTTTAAGCTATCTGGATAAAAATCTTCCCAATCCAAAAAGCCATAAAATTTACTTTGATTGTGGTGATGAAACTTTGGATAAGCTGTATCCGAAAATTCAAGAAAAAGTAGACCAGTTGATGGTCGAAAAAGGATACAATGAAACTAATTGGTCCACTAAGTTTTTTCCAGGGGAAAACCATAGTGAAAATGCTTGGAGTAAACGACTCAATTTTCCTCTCGAATTTTTGTTTAAAAAATAGTTCTTACCAGTATAAATAGTAACCATCCCATTTTTAGGGTTACGGTTTAAGTTTTCATTGTTTTTTAGGGTGAGGTTATAATATTTTTGTTCTTAATAAAAAAGGCAACAGTTTCCTGTTGCCTTTAACATCACTTAACTCAAATTTATCAACTACTGTTATCCTGTTTTTATATAATTTTATGTTGAGCGTCTCGTTTAAAACCTCTCCTTAAACAATCATTCAATCATTGATTATTTACTCAACCTCTATAATCATTGCTGTTTTACCTGAAATTTGCAGATTGTCTACGGCATTGTAAAGTTTTCCTGTTAAAATGTCCTTTCCGGAAAGTTTTCCTTTAAGCACTTCTTTATACTCTTGAATATCTATGTTGATGGGATCTTTATCTTTATTCAATAACACCATAACCATTTCATCCTTTGTATACCTAAAGAAAACATAGATGTTATTGACCGGGGCAAAATGAACGAGCTTACCGTTATGAATTGCCTTATTATCTTTTCGCCATTTAAAAAGTTGAGTGAGATAATTCTTCGTTTCCACCTGTGACTCTGTAAGACCTTCACCAGAAAAGGCATTTACCTTATCTTTTTCCCATCCGCCAGGATAATCCGTACGGATAACTCCATGATCTTCTGTGCCTTTATTTCCCATTAATATTTCTGTTCCGTAATATACTTGTGGTATTCCACGAACAGTAGCAATATAGGTAAGGGCAAGCTTAACCAAATCTTCATCTTCATTTAATTGTGTATAAATACGGCTCATATCGTGATTATCAGGAAATACGACCAAGTTATTAGGATCCGGGTACAAATAATCTTGACCTAATTCCTCGTAAACAGCATTCCATGAATTTGGGTCATTTAATGAAGTGGTAAGTGCGTGCTGTACCGGAAAGTCCATAACACTTTTTAATTCTGAAGTGTAGCCATTGGCATTCTCTTTTCCCTTTTGCCAGTACGAAACAATTGTTGGACGCAATACCCACTCTTCTCCTACTATATTAAAATCAGGGTACTCGGCCATTACTGCTGCTGTCCAGTCTCGCATAAAATACATATCAGGATAAGGGTACGTATCCATACGGATGCCAGAAATACCTGAATACTCTATCCACCAAAGGGTATTTTGAATCAAATACTTGGCCATAGATTCATTACGCTGGTTTAAGTCTGGCATTGTTGGAACAAACCAGCCATCAAAAAATTCCTTGGTATCTTTTTTCGTTGCATATGGGTCCAGTACTACCGTTTTTTTGTGATTGGTTTGGGTATAAGTATCCCATTGATTTATCCAATCATCAGATGGTAAATCCTTCATCCACCAATGTTCCAATCCACAATGATTGGCAATCATATCCATAATTACCTTCATTCCCATTTCAGAAGCTTTATCGCACATTGCCTTAAAAGATTCATTACTTCCGTAACGTGGGTCTACTTTATAAAAATCGGTTATTGCATAGCCGTGATAGCTATAACTAGGCATGTTGTTTTCTAGAATTGGGTTCGTCCAAACTGCCGTAAACCCCATATCCTTAATGTCTCCCAAATGATTTACAATTCCGGCTACATCACCACCATGTCTTCCATCCTTATCTTTTCGGTTAGGTTTTTCTAACATTCTTTTAACCGCATCATTGCTTGGATCACCATTTACAAAACGGTCCGGTGTAATCAAATAGATGGCGTCCGAAGTGTTGAAGCCTTCTATATTTCTACGGTTGTTTTCCCGCCCTTTTATTTCGTACGATTGTACAAAGACTGAAGTTCCATTTTTTTGGAAATTTAACTGTAAATTCCCTGGCTTCGCAGTATTCCCAATATGTAACGTCAAAAATAAATAGTTTGGATTGGCTCCCTTTTTAGTGCTCAGTAATTGCACATTTTCATAAGGTTTTAAGGTTACATTATGAGAAGCAATATCATTACCATGAACCAACAATTCTATAGTATTATACTCCATCCCTACCCACCAGTTGGGCGGTTCTAATCTATCTATTGAATTTTGGGCAGTTAGTTGAGTAAAAGAAAATACCAAAGCCAAGATTAAGGTTGTTGCAGTTTTCATCTTATTTAGTTTTAATTTCAGTTGAGAAAACTAAACTATAGAGAATTGGCTTCTATATCGACTTATATTATAACTTGGTCTATATATTTTATAAAATGATACTTATTCTGAGTCGCTAGACTAGTCTGTTTTCAGATTATTAAAATATTCTCTAGGCGATTTATCGGTTACCTTTTTAAACGATCGGTTAAAAGATGATTTGGAATTGAAACCTACTGCCAAGGCTATCGCCAAGTAGGTCTGGTTCTTGTATTTTTGGTCTTGGGCGCGCTCTATAAAATCCTGAATTCTATAATAATTTACAAAATCCCTGAAATTTTTGGAATACCCCGCATTAATAGTTTTGGATAGGGTATGCACATTGGTATCCATTTTTTCGGCCAATTCCGGCAAACTTAATTCTGGATTTAAATATACCTGTTCTTGAATCATTTTTAAATGTAATGCCTGCTTAAGTTCCTTTAACTCGCCTGTATTGATTTGCGAACGATTTTCTTCTGGTGTTGACTCTTCTACTTCTACAACGGCCATTCTAAAGATTTCCGGTTGCTTTATGGCGAAATATCCCAATAAATAAACCACCACCGAAAAAACAGCCCATAGAGTATCTATCAATAAATTTGCGGTATAGTTTATGGGATAATTACTATAGGTACTATAGATATCAACCAGAACAATTACCGTCCACAACACTAAACATACCCCAAGCACCATCATTATTACGTTCAAATATTTTATATTCTGATCCGTAGAATAATTGACTTCAATATTTCTAAAGTACATTTTAATTTTCCCTTTAATCCTAAACCAATACCATATATTAAACACTAACGCCAGCAGTACAATCACTTCGTAAAATGCGTATGGTGGAGATTCTAAAGATTGAAATAAATTTTGCTCAATAAAGGTATGCGTGGGATTAAAAGAAAAGGTGATATATAATGCAATCTGTATTATAAATGGTATAAAATGTGGCCAATAGGCCTGAAAGGATTTTTTACTATGTTGCAATAATCTTTCAATATATATTAGAAAAATGGGGCCGTATAAGAAAAAGACCAAATCAGTTAATAGCGATAGTCTTGGATAATCGGTATAAATTACCCGATCATATATTACTACTCTAGAAATTAATGTAAACGATATGATAAAAATGAGAACGCTTAATGCCTGATTGGCCCACTTGTTATTATTTCTACTGGAATTAATAATAAATATGAGAAAAAAACCTTGTAAAGCCGTAAGGATTAAGAGTAAGGTGTAAGGATTAAATATACCGTAAGACTGGTCTTCCCAGTATGTTATTCTGTTTTTTATGGGCTGGTTAAGACTAATTTCCTTGCTACCCAATATGCGGTTAGGTATAGGCCTGCCATAACTATTACCCTCAACTGTTAGCCAATTACCGCGAGTAAACTTATATTCCAACGGCGCTGTATAAACAGGAACCTCTATTTGAAAGTTTCCGTTGGCAAGCTGTTTCATTTTATAACGTTGATCTCCTGGTACCCAACCATTAAAATTACCACATATATATATTGAGGAATTTGGAGGAGTGTTTCGGGGTATTTCCGTTAAAACAATCGCTACTTTTTGGGGTTTGGTTTGTTCGTTAAAAGTGTCGGACCAACCCGCCACCTGTAAGATTAATGTTTCTTCTATAGCATTGTTAAAAGAGTGTTTTCTTACCGTTAGCGGTGTTCCATCATTTTTGACCTCTACAGTAGGCCAACTACCTTTGGTAATTTTATAAGATATCCAAGACCCATTAAAAAACTTATTTCTTAACTCATAGGTTCCATCAGTTTTTCTTGTAAACTTGTAATTTACATCTGCAGGTTTCCAATTATTAAATGTTCCCGTTAAATACAGTATGTCTGATGGTTTGGTGTCTTTTGGCACATAATCTATCACAAAATTTGTTTGAGCGACCAAACTGCCTATGTTCAGATAAATTAAAACCAGCCAAAAGAATTTGAAATAATTAGCGCTTGAAAAAATTTGTCCAAATATTTTAGTGAAAACCATTTAACCCAAAACTTTTAATGATTGTAAACGAACTGAGATTACCATCCGCTCATAAAAGTAGGACAAAGTTATTAAGAACCTACAGCTCAAATACAGTATTTGACTTGAAATAATATAAAAATAACGGATGACAATTGACAACCGTATATTTAATTTTTAAGATGGGGTGAACTAAAAAAATAAAGGTCGCCAAATGACAACCTTTATTAACTAATAAACTAACTAAACTAACTTCCTAATTCATATTGATACTATACGTATTGGTCATAATATCTAAGTTGACCGTATAACTACCTGCAGTTGATATCATTATATTATCTCCATCTTGTTGTAATGAATTATCATTTCCGGCATTTCCTAAGTTAACATTCCATGTATCATTAAACCTAAATTTCATTTCACCAGCCACCAAATCAGTAGTTATTGTCCATACATTACTGGTCATATCGTAAACCATATCCGTATCGGGGTCGTCCCACCCGTTAGGTGTTGCAGAACCAATAATTGCCCAACTACCAAGACTAAAAGTTTTATTGGCCACATCTAGATCTATCTGATAACTACCGGCAGATACAGCTATATTCCCGCCTCCGTTTTCTAATGAACCTTCAGTGCCAGCGTCCCCAAGATTTACGTCCCAACCATTGTTGGCCCTAAACTTTAACTCCCCATCGGTAAGGTTTGTAGTAATTGTCCAGACATTTCTATCAAAATCATAAGACATGTCAGAATCTGGGTCATCCCAACCATTTGGCGCGGCAGAACCTATTATTGCCCAAGAATTTGCAGAAAACGTATTATTAACTAAGTCTACATTGATTTCATAATCTTGAGGACCTGATAAAACAATATTATTCCCAGGAGAAACTAGTACACCGGAAGCCCCGTCACCCTCGTCACCATAGATTCCATTTTCCCAGTTGGCTGCATCTGTAAGTTTAAATTCGTTACTCGCATCTGTAAATCTCACATGCCCCCTAAAGGTACCCGCTAGGTTTGGTAACTCTACCGCATTAAGCATTGGCGCAGAAACTGGATCCCAACCTTGATAGCCCCCAGGCACATATAAAGCTTCGGGAAAAGCTAATTGTTCATCTTGCGTAGCTGCCCAGATTGCATACCCATTTGCAGGTGCTTTTAATGTTACCGTTCCATTAGCATCTGATTGCTCAAAAATTAAGTATTCTTCTGTGTAATCTTTGACGTTGGCATTGGCCCAATGGGTTTGAACCTCTCTTGTTACCTCTGCCCCACTAAGATTAATGTACAGTACCAAACCTGGCTTCTCTGCATCACCACCCCTAATCGCTACAAATTCCTCGTTAGAAACATGGTTTACAGCCCAATCTCCCGCAGCTAGTTCTGAGCGAATCTGAATTAACTGATTGATTTTAGCTTTTTGTTCCTCTCCACTAGCCTCATAATGTGAATAAAAAACACATGGATATCCGGGTGCACTCATGATGTAGGCATATGCATGCGTTTCAAACTCATCTGGGAATTCGTTACTACCATCCCTGGCTTCTGTATCATGATTACCTACAAAGGTCACTGCCTTGTCCGGTATAGTAGAAATTAAACTTGGTTTAACCAACTCGTTTAAATTACCGTTCAAGAAAGCATTTTGCATATTAAAGAAGTTAGGAAAATCAAAAGCATTGGCGCCCGTAGCTTCTATCCAAGGGCGTACAACGCCTTCAACATTTCCATCAAAATTTTCACCTACACTATACCCCCCTACGGTGGCTATCCAGTCTTTAACGACTTCAGTAGAAAAGCCCTTTACAAAATCGAATCTCCAACCATCAATTTTTAGCGTATTCATATAGTAATTAGCAACGGACTCCTCCGAATTCCATAACCAATCTCGCACATACTCATTATTTAAATCTAAATCCGGGAAACCGCCAAAACGACCTTCGTCTTCCAAATTTTCTGCATTAGGCAAATAGTTTAACCAAGTTCTATTGAACAAACCTGATGCAGGCTCAAACAATGTATAGGTTTCAATTTGCCTAAACTCATTGTATTCTAACTGACCGCCCGAGTTGTGATTTAAAACGATATCCGCAATTACGGCAATGTTATTCTCGTGAGCCGTACCAATCATTTTTTCCAATTCTTCACGGTTACCAAAACGAGTCTCAACGGTACCATGTTGCTGAAAATCACCAAAATCAAAGTAATCTGCAGGATCATACCCCATGGAGAAACCACCACTTTGACCTTTAGAAATAGGCGGTATCCAGATAGCATCAATACCATTAGCGGCCCAGCCATTCAATTTAGATTCAACATTTTCCCACCATATTCCTCCTTCGGTTACATCCCAATAGAAGGCCTGCATCATAACGCCATTACCCGGCACTAATGCTTCCGTTCTACCGACTGCCGAACCAGAAGGTAAATCTTCGGTATCGTTGGCTTCTTTTACCTTTAGCTGTAAAAAATCATCATTAGTACAGGCTGCGAACAATATAGTTAGCGCAGCCATACTTATTTTTATATAGTTTTTGATTTTCATAATTTTTTAATTTATTCGATAGTGTAGGTTGGGTTATCGGCATCTGCCAAGAAAAGTTTGATGGTGTAAGTACCTGCACTTACCGAAATATTAGCGCCATCTGATTCTAAGGTCCCGTCATTACCATCATCGCCATAATTTAAATCCCACGCATCATTAGTTCTGAACTTAATTTCACCATCTAATACTGTCACGTTTTCTAGAATCCATACCCCTTCATTGGCATAGTCTGGTGTAAAACGCATATTGGGACCATCCCACCCATTTGGTGCAGCATCACCTACCAAGCCCCAAATATCCGTAGGCTCTATTGTGTAAAGATTATTAGTAAAGTCTACAGAAACCAGATAGTTACCAGCCTCTACAAGAATGTTATCGCCATTTTCTTCTATGGTACCATCAGCCCCGGAATCCCCAAAGTTTACGGCCCAATCATTGTTCTGCCTAAACTTCATTTCACCATCAGTTAGAGTTACTACCGCTCTCCATTGGTCAGTAGAAGAGTCATAGGTTAGTTGTGTATCCGGACCATCCCATCCAGTTGGCGTAGCATCACCCACTAATCCCCATGTAAACGGCTCAATGGTATAGCTGAAATCATTTAAGCTAAACATGACTTTATAAGTACCAGCTAGAACCTGAATATTATCACCATCTAAGTCCAAGGTACCATCTGCCCCTGTATCCCCGTAGTTTACCGTCCAATCGTTGTCTCTTCTAATTTTTAGCTCGCCGTCCGTTAAGGTAGCATACGCTACAAATTCATTTGCAATAGCCGTTGCATATACCGGTACATCTGGACCATCCCATCCGTTTAGCGTGGCCGGACCTACCAGTCCCCATGGGGAACTTAAATCAAATGAGGTAGCATAACCTGTAACTGTCAACACTTGTGCTGTTGATGTTGCCACAATGTCTTTACCTAAAAGGGCTTCCACCCAAATTTTCACTTCATTCTCCAAACCAGCTAAAGCTCCGGCATCTGCCACGGCCTCATTAAGTTCTTCTGCAAAAAAATCCTTATTTAATACATTACCTACATTTATTCGAGTAGGAACAGCTTCCGTAGCTGCATCAACACCTACCACTACGTTATAGGTAGGTACCGCTCCCGAGAAACCAAAATCAGGTGCCGACCAATTGAGGCCCAGTACGGTTTCACCCGTCATATCCCTTGTTAGATTAAGGGCGTCCGTAGAAGACAAAGTTAATTGGGTGCTAGCAGCATCGCTTACCCTAATATTTTCGTCATCATCGCTACAACCAGTCACTAAAAGTGCCATTGCTACGATGGATGCGTATATAAATACCAAATTTCTGTTCATCGTTTTAGTTTTTAGTTAGTATAGCCTGGGTTTTGTTCCAATAACGGGTTTGCCTGTAAGGCTTCTAGCGGAAACGGAAATAGATTGTAATGGTCGGGAATTGATGTTCCATCTACCACATTACCTTTCCAAGGCCAATTATAAGTTCCTCCCGTAAAGCGGTCAAAACGAATTAAATCCTGTCTTCTATGCCCCTCATAATACAACTCCCGTGCACGCTCGTCTATCAAAAATTGCTCAGTAAGGTCTGCTTCGGTAATGTTACCGCTAGCATCTCCATATGCTCTTTCTCGCAGGACATTGATATAATCAACCGCCTGAACAGCAGAACCGCCGCCTCCCCTAAATTGGGCCTCCGCGTACATTAAATAGGCATCTGCCAAACGGAATAAAGGAATGTCCGTATCCGAGAAATTACTTTGACCCGAACTACCATCCGAATATTGATTTTGAAACTTAGTAGTTGGGTAACCACTTTCCCAAGTACGATAATCATCCATCTCATAACTGTGGCCTTCCGTCCAGAAGATAGCCCTGCTATCCGCAGTTGTTTCCAAATCCCCGAACAAACTGTAAATAGCTGGAGTACAACGGTGCCCGAACCAACTTTCAGAATTTCCAAATTCTGCAATTGGCATGGTCGTATCGCCTAAACTACCATTGGTAAGATAGGTTGCCGTACCAAAGGATTGTACGGAATTTCTATCTCCAATAATTGGAAAAATAATTTCTGGAGATGTAAAGTTATCTCCTTGAAAGATGGATTGGTAATCATCATCTAACGTAAACGACGACTCTAAAATTACCTTTTCACTATAGATCAAAGCATCTGAATACCTATCTGTGCCTGTGTATACTTGGGCATTCAAATAGATTTTAGTCAACAACATGTGTACCGCTGCTTTGTTTGCCCTACCATATTCATTACTCGCAGGAATAGTTTCTTCTACTGCCAATAGTTCGCTCTCCACAAACTCGAAAACTTCCGTTCGGGTACTCTTTGCTCTGCTCACACCTGTTACACCGTCTGCTTCCGTAATCATTACAACACCTCCAAAAGTGTCCATTAGATAGTAGTAGAACAAGGCACGTAAAAATCGAGCTTCAGCCACATATACATCTGCATTTGGCTCATCGGTTTTTTGCACTTCTATAATGAAATTGTTTATCTGTGCAATGTTGAAATAACTTCTATTGTATAGATAGCCAAAGAATTTATTGGTAGGCACCCAGTTGGTTGCTGTAGTCAATGGGTCTAGCCCCCCGTCTCCCCATCGGTTTTTGGCAATATCGGTAGTGAGCTCTTGCATGTTCCAGATTGCCCTGAAGAATACAGTTTCCCCTGGGTCATCTCCAGCGATATCCGCTTGTTGGTTACTACTACCCGGTATACCAATACCGTGCAAGGCCAAGCCTCCATATAGTTTGCCTAGAATTCCTAAAGTGGCATTAGGGTCCGAATCCAATAAGTTATCCAAACTCTGCTCTACTCTTGGCTCTGTATTTAAATCGTCTGTACAGCCTACTAAAACCGTAGCTGTAAATAGTCCGAATATTATCTTTTTAATCATCTGTAGTTAGTTTTTAGAAGTCAAGATTTAATCCTAATGTGTAGGTACGTGGACGTGCATAGGGCGAAGTCTCTATACCATCAAAATTCTCAGGATCTAAACCATCATAATCCGTAATAACAAATACGTTGTTGGCCGAACCATAGAACCTTAGGCTCAACCTCTTACCTTCAAATGGTTTTAGACTATATCCAATGGTTATGTTATCCAATCTTAAAAATGAAGCGTCTGATAGGTAAAAGTCTGACAATGCTTGTGTATCCGAAGGAATTTCTGGAAACCCATTGTATTGCACACCATCGAACAAATCCAAAGTATTGTTGATAAAACCAGAATCTGTTTGTGGAATAGCCGCCTGTGCAAATCCTCTATTCAATAAGTTGGCATTGTAAACGTTACCCCCAAGTTGTCCTCTTAAATTTGCCGTTAAATCTAAGTTCTTATATTGCACAAAGGTTCCAAAGCCATACGTCCATTTAGGTTCAAAAGGAATAAATCTTCTATCGGAATCAGAGATAACTCCATCACCATTCTGGTCTACAAAAGCATCCTCAATAACTTTTCCATTAGCATCATAAACCTGCTCATATAACCAAAACGTACGATTACGTTCACCAACCGCAGTTTGCCCAATATTTATACCGGTACCACGACCAATACCACCGCCGCTAGAAAATTGGGTAATATTATCCAAATCAGTAATATAGGTTTCATTGAAAGCTGCGTTTGCATTGAACTCCAAAGAAAAATTATCTGTCTGAACGGGCCTGAACTGCAACGCCGCTTCAAAACCCTTACTCTCGGTCTCCCCAACATTACTAACAAATCTGTTTCTTAAGGCACCTTCGGACTGCGGTACCTCTGCTAACAAGTCAGTTGTATTACGGATATAACCATCCACACTACCACTCAAAATATTAGAGAAAAAATCAAAGTCAATACCAACGTTATAAGTAGAGGTTTTTTCCCAAGTTAAATCTGGGTTAAAAGCGTTAGCCCTATAGGTAGTTACTACCTCATTTCCAAAAATATAACTTACTGTTGGGTCGCCATCATCATACAAAGCGGTATACGGAAAGTAACCCACCGGACCTGTAATATCCTGTTGTCCTGTGAGTCCCCAACCAATCCTTAATTTTAATTGATCTATCCAATTAGCTTCCTCTAAAAAACTCTCTTCATCTAATTTCCAAGCTAAAGCGGCGGCTGGAAAATATCCCCATCTATCGTCTTCCGAGAATAGAGACGAAGCATCTGCCCTCACAGAAGCCGTAAACAAGAAACTATCATAAAGAGTCAAATTTGCCCTGGCAAAAAACGATTGCAAATTTAATTCGGTGTAATATTTAAACGGTTGTTGTGGCTCACGAAAACCATTTTCTGTAGTTGTCGGAAAAGTAGTCCCCTGATTCGTAAAGTTTTGGTAAGCATAGCCCGCTTGCACATCTAATTTATTCAATGCCCCATTAAAATTCTTGGCATAGGATAAATACGCATCCAATAAGTGGTCTCTCTTTATTTGTTTTTCGCTGAAACTCTCACTAAAGTTGTTAAAAATTGGTAGACCATTAAATACCGTGTATGCCCCAACAGCACTTGGCAAAAAATATTCGTTTATACTAGATTCCGAGTAATCAATACCTGTGTTTATCACGGCCGTTAAATCTTCAAAACCATGTATCTTATACCTAAACTCAGCACTACCAATAAATCGGTCCGCGTCTTCATTACGCTCACGTTGCTTCAACAAGGCCAATGGGTTTGTCGGACCAACAATACCTTGATCATCGGTCAACTGGTAATAACCGCCAAAAATTCCTCCCTGTGGGTCATAAATGGGCAAAGTAGGGTTCGAAGCCAATGCACTACCTATGGCACCTGAATCCGGTTGGTCTTTTTCAGTAGCAATACCCTTTGCGTTAATAGTAACTTTTAAATGTTCATTAAAAAACTCAGGAGCAATATTCAAAGAAACTGTATACCTGTCTAACTGGGATTCTTTTAAAATACCTGCAATTTCCGAATGCCCAAAAGAAGCTCTGATCGGAATTTTATTGAACAAATTTCCTCTGGCCGTTAAATTGTTATTAATAGTGTAAGAGGTTCTATAAATCTCTTCCTGCCAATTGGTATTATAAACAGTACCATCTAACCCTAAAAATCCAGCACTATCCGGATAAGTCTTCTGAATAAAATCTACGTACCCGGCAGAATCAAAAATATCTATTTGATTACTCAACGTCCCCACCTGTACATTAGATGAGAAATTAAATTGAGGTGCTCCCTTAGTACCGGACTTTGTAGTGATTATAATCACCCCATTAGAAGCTCTAGACCCATAAATAGCGGTAGAAGAAGCATCTTTTAATACTGAGAAAGATTCAAT
>NZ_RCNR01000049.1 GCF_009725985.1 Zobellia amurskyensis | reverse complement strand
GTGTCGTTTAAAAATGAAAAGGGCGGAGAAGTCTCCACCCTTTTCGTCCCAAATCTTACCATAAACTTAACCTACTTATGCTATGGCGATACTAAAATACTGGTATTGTGGGAAATAAAAAAGAAATATTTGCGGTTTTTTTTCAACTGAATTGTTGACAGAAAAGTCAAAACATGCCCTGAAGCCTCATATTCACGAGGTTTTTGGCAATAAAAAAGGCGGAGCATAGCTCCACCTTTTTTCCCCAAATCTTACCATGAACTTAACCTACTTATGCTATGGTCCTCCAAAAGTAGTGCTACACCAGCCTTAAAAAAAAGGTTTTGGACAAACGTTCAAAACTCTAGTTGAAATACCTTTTCAACCAAAATAACATGCTTTAACCTATTGGAAAATGAAAGTTGGAAAACCGGAAGTCTGTGTTCTGAAAAGTCTACTAAGCGAGAAAGTATGGAAAATAAAAAGGGCGGAGATAAACTCCGCCCTTTTCCCCAAATCTTACCATGAACTTAACCTACTTATGCTATGGTCCTCCAAATGTACAACGGCATTGATCTATATAAAAACATCTTTGCCCAACTGTATAAAAATCGGTTAAAGGGTTTATGAACAAACTATAAATACCAACACGGTTAAAAATGTATGCTTTTAGAAGAATTTTAAATTTTCAAGAAGGGAAAAAGTAGTGAAAAATAAAAAGGTGGAGAAATCTCCACCTTTTTGCCCCAAATCTTACCATGAACTTAACCTACTTATGCTATGGCAAGACCAAATGTAATCTGACCTCCGCCTAAGCGGCTAAAAAAACGCCAAATGGCGTATATTATCGATGAAATACGTTTATCTATGCATTTCATCGATAACGTCAATTAGTACGCGCGTTCATTCTTGCCTTCGTAAAAGTTTATAAAGGCTTTATTTACTACTCGGTTACCTCCTGGGGTAGGGTAATCACCGGTAAAATACCAATCTCCTAAATTCTTTGGACAAGCTTCATGTAGTGCTTCTACACTCTGGTAAATAATCTCTACCTCAGCTTTAATCTCTTCCGGGCTAAGCAACTCCCCTATTTTTAAGGATATTTCTTCAGGAGTAAAAGGTGCATAAAATTCTTTAACGTAGTTAATTACATCTTTATCCTTACTACTTACCTGCTCTAGACATTTATCATAAATATCATCTACAACGTTCATAGTAAAGCGTTCCTCATGTAACGCCAAGGCCGCCTTGAATGCGATAAAATCTTCTAACTTGGCCATATCGATACCGTAACAATCCGGATACCTTATTTGTGGCGCGGATGATACTACAATTATTTTCTTTGGTGACAACCGGTCTAAAATCCGAAGTATACTTTTCTTCAGTGTTGTTCCCCTAACTATACTATCATCTATAATAACCAGGTTATCGCCTTTCTTTACCGATCCATAGGAAATGTCATACACGTGAGCTACAAGATCATCCCTACTGCTATCTTGAGTAATGAAGGTGCGCAACTTAGCATCTTTAATAGCCACTTTCTCAATCCGTGGACGAACCTCTAAAATTTCATGAAGCTCTTCACTTGTAATTTTTGATCCAATAGAAAGTATCTGCTCCTCTTTTCTCTTATTTAGATAATTCTGCGCCTCTCTTACCATTCCAAAGAAAGAGGTTTCAGCAGTATTGGGTATATACGAAAAGACCGTATTCTTTATATCGTGATCAATAGATTTCAATATCTGCGGAAAAAGGAGTCTTCCCAGTTTCTTTCGTTCTTGATAGATTTCCTTATCACTCCCTCTAGAAAAATAGATACGTTCAAACGAACATGCCTTACGCTCTGTAGGTTCCAATATTTGGGTAATAGAAGAAGTACCATCCTTTTTGATTATGATAGCATGACCAGGATCAAGTTCTTTGACCTCTTCAAAAGGCACATTAAACACCGTTTGTATAGCAGGGCGCTCAGAAGCCACAACTACAATCTCATCATCTTGGTAATAATAAGTTGGTCTAATACCCGCCGGATCCCTAAGAACAAAAGCATCTCCATGCCCCAAAAGACCTGCCATGGCATAACCACCATCCCAGTTTTTGGCCGCTCTTCTTAATATTTTATGAACTTTAAGACGATCTGCAATTATGGGTGACGCTTCTTGTTTTGTATATCCTTCTTTTTTGATTTGCTTATATAGCTTAGCAACAGCATCATCTAAAAAGTGACCTATTTTCTCCATTACGGTTACCGTATCCGCCATTTCTTTTGGATGCTGCCCTATCTGGATTAAATTATCGAACAACTCGTGAACGTTAGTCATGTTAAAGTTACCTGCAACAATAATGTTACGGTGCATCCAGTTATTCTGTCTTAGGAAGGGGTGAACACTCTCAATACTGTTCTTACCAAAAGTACCATAGCGTACATGCCCTAAAAGCACTTCTCCTATGTAAGGAATATTCCTCTTTTGAGCAGCTACATCATCAGCATACTCCGGGTGTTCTTGAAGTGTTGTATTTATACGATCATTGATCTGCGCAAAGATATCCTGTATAGGCTGTTGCGCAATAGACCGTACCCTGCTCATGTAACGTTCACCAGGAGCGGTATCTAACTTAATACTCGCAAAGCCCGCACCATCTTGACCACGATTGTGCTGCTTTTCCATCATTAGGTACATTTTATTTACCCCGTAAAAGGCCGTACCGTACTTCTCTTTGTAATACTCTAACGGTTTAAGTAACCGTATTACCGAAATACCACATTCATGTTTAATCGCGTCACTCATTATAAATATACGTATTAAAAAAGCCCCTAATATAGGGGCGTGTCATTATTGTAATTCTATATCAAATTGGGTCAAGGCTTTAAATTGATGCAACCTTTTAGTGACCTCTTCCTTTTTTAAGATTTCCATACGCTCGGTCCCAAACCGTTCAACACAGAACGACGCCAAATTTGAACCATGTATGACAGCGTTTTTCATATTATTGAATGAAAGATCGCTGGTGGCCGCCAAATATCCAGCAAACCCTCCTGCGAATGTATCTCCGGCACCTGTTGGATCAAAAACCTCTTCTAAAGGTAAAGCGGGAGCAAAGAAAACTTTCTCCTCATGAAACAAAAGTGCTCCATGTTCACCCTTTTTAATCACCAAATACTTCGGTCCCATTTTCTGAATAGCTTTCGCAGCCTTTACTAAAGAGTATTCATTGGTCAACTGTCTAGCTTCTTCGTCATTTATCGTAAGGACATCAATATGTTTTATGACCTCCATTAACTCTGGAAGTGCATTATCCATCCAAAAATTCATAGTATCCAATACTATTAACTTTGGTCGTTTTTCCATCTGATTAATTACACTCAGTTGAACACTAGGGTGAAGATTGCCCAACATAACCACATCCGCATCCTTAAAACCTTCGGATACTACAGGGTTAAAATCAGCAAGTGTGTTTAATTCCGTTACTAAAGTATCCCTAGAATTAAGGTCATTGTGGTATTTTCCTTTCCAATAAAAAGTCTTACCTCCTTTTACAATCTCTAAAGAACTAAGATCTATATTCTTATCCTTTAACACATTAAGATATGCCTTTGGCAAATCTTCGCCAACTATAGAAACGATTCCTGATTCTACGTTATATTGAGAAGCCGCTAAACCTATAAAGGTAGCTGCGCCCCCCAAAATCTTATCGGTTTTTCCGAAAGGAGTTTCAATTTCGTCAAAGGCAACAGTGCCCACGATTAGAAGTTTGCCCATGCAATTTTAAGTTTAAGCTGCAAATATACGCTTTTGAAATACTATTACGTGCAAATATACCCTTACAAAAAAGGCAGCCAGTCTCACCTTTTTATTTTTTTCAAACTCTTACTAAAACGGTTTTTGGACAAGAGAACTTGTGAATGAAAGCAATATTGGAAAAACGTTAACGTAAAAATAAATGTGGCAGAGCTATCATATTCTTATTTCCGTCCAAAATCTGCCGGAATTTCTCCCCAAACCTTCGTTTCCCATTTAACGATCGGAGTGTTATACGAATTGTTTTTTAACCATTCCAAAGCCCTACGTATCAAATCAAAAACTTCTTTATTCTTGGCGGTTTCCTGCAATTTAGTGTTACAGGTTTTTTTGCGCACCCAACTCATGGCGGTACGAGAATCTGTATAAATTATTCTATCGCTTTTGTTATTTTTCAAAAAGGCAAGACCGTGTACAATAGCTAAAAACTCCCCTATATTATTAGTGCCTTGCGCAAAGGGTCCTTGTCTAAAAAGCTTTTTACCCGTTTGGGTATCTACTCCTTGATACTCCATGACCCCAGGATTTCCGCTAGAAGCGGCGTCCACAGATATAGAATGATAGTTTGGTGTACCAAAACGCTGTATAAGCTCAGGGGTTAAAACCGGTTTCCCTTTTTTCTTCCCTTTAAAATCATCATAATTTCCGTTAAATGCTTTTTTGGCCTGATCAAACGTTTCAAAAGATTTGTATTGAGCACCTTTATAACCAGTAATGGCTGCTTTACAAGCAGCCCAAGAATCATAAATACCAGGTTTTTTCCCTTTCCAGACCGTGTAGAATTTTGCTTTTTTTGCCATTATTCCCCACGTAATAATTCCTCAATGACCTTCGGAAAATATTCATATTCAAGCTCATGTACTTTGTGGGCAATAGTTTCTGGCGTATCAGTTGCCAAAACAGACGTTTTTACCTGCCGAATAACGGCACCTTCATCATAATTTTCATTCACATAGTGAATAGTAATACCTGTTTCGGTCTCATTATTGGCTCGCACAGCCTCATGCACATTATTCCCGTACATACCTTTGCCACCATATTTTGGCAATAAAGCAGGATGGATATTCACAATTTTATTAGGGAAATTTGCTATAAGATTCTTTGGCACTTTCCAAAGAAAACCTGCCAATACTATAAGGTCCGGATTGAAAGTTTTTACAATATCCAGTACGCAATCTGTCTCATAAAAAGCATTTCGATTAAAATATAATCCATTTATATTCAACCTATTACACCTATCCAGAACTTGAGCCTGTGTTTTATTGGTTAACACGGCACTAATATTAACTTCAGAATTTTCTTGAAAATATTGAACAATGTTTTCAACATTAGAACCCGAACCGGATGCAAATAATACAATGTTTTTCATGTATCTATAAACCTTACTGATAGTAAAATATTTAGACCAAAAATACCGCTCTTATCCTGAAATTTTATAAATTACATGACATTTTAACGACAAATAGTGGATTTAGTCCAAAGTTTTTTATTTTTGCAACCAATTTAATTTTTTAAAAACAATATTATTATGTCAGACATTGCATCAAGAGTAAAAGCTATCATCGTTGATAAATTAGGTGTGGATGAGAACGAAGTAGTAACGGAAGCTAGCTTTACTAACGACTTAGGCGCAGATTCATTGGATACCGTGGAATTAATCATGGAATTCGAAAAAGAATTTGATATTCAAATTCCAGACGATCAAGCTGAGAACATCGCAACAGTTGGCCAAGCCATTAGCTATATAGAAGAAGCGAAGTAATCTTTATGATTTCTTGAACGAGATTCAAAATTATCCATGTGGTAACCATTATCGCATGGATAATTTTTTTAATTTACGCTTGACTTACTAAGTAAACCAAAAATTAGGTTCAATGCAATTAAAGCGAGTTGTAGTTACTGGGTTGGGTGCGTTGACTCCCATAGGTAACAATATTGAGGAATATTGGGAAGGTCTTAAAAACGGAAAGAGCGGTTCTGCTCCCGTTACCTATTACGATACCGAAAAATTTAAGGTAAAATTTGCCTGCGAGCTTAAAAATTTTGACCCTCTAGAGCATTTTGATCGCAAAGAGGCGAGAAAATTAGATAGGTTTGCGCAATATGCCTTGGTCTCTTCCGATGAGGCAATTATAGATTCCGGTCTTAACCTAGATGAAGTAGATAAGTTTCGTGTTGGAGTTATCTGGGGCGCCGGTATTGGCGGTTTGGAAACTTTTCAAAACGAAGTCATGAACTTTGCCGAAGGTGATGGAACACCTAGGTTCAACCCATTTTTTATACCTAAGATGATTGCAGATATCGCTCCAGGGCATATCTCTATCAAACACGGTTTTATGGGACCTAACTACACCACTGTTTCCGCATGTGCCTCTTCGGCCAATGCTATGATAGATGCCCTAAACTATATTCGTTTAGGTCATTGTGATGTAGTTGTAACCGGAGGTAGCGAAGCTGCAGTAACCATTGCAGGTATGGGTGGTTTTGGAGCCATGCATGCCCTATCCACTAGAAATGATAGTCCCGAAACAGCTTCTAGACCATTTGACGCGACCCGAGACGGATTTGTACTTGGTGAAGGTGCAGGTGCTTTAATTCTAGAAGAATACGAACACGCCAAAGCACGTGGTGCAAAAATATATGCCGAGGTTGCTGGTGGCGGACTTTCGAGTGATGCCTACCACATGACCGCTCCTCATCCAGACGGAATAGGAGTAGTACAGGTAATGAAAAACTGTTTAAGGGATGCCGGTCTAAAACCGGAAGATGTAGACACCATAAATACTCATGGTACTTCTACGCCCCTTGGCGATGTGGCAGAATTAAAGGCTATTAGTGAGGTCTTTGGTGAACATGCCCCTAACATCAATATTAATTCTACAAAATCAATGACCGGTCACTTACTAGGTGCTGCCGGAGCAATTGAGGCCATTGCATCAATTTTAGCTATGCAACATAGTTTGGTTCCTCCAACTATAAACCACACTACTGTAGATGAAAATATAGATCCTAAATTAAATCTGACCCTAAACAAAGCACAAGAGCGCGACGTAAACGTTGCCTTGAGCAATACCTTTGGGTTCGGTGGTCATAATGCCTGCGTAATTTTCAAAAAATTTAGCGAGTAATACAATATGGGTTTCCCTTCCAATATATTCAATTCCCATCCTAAAGAGGATGGGGATTTTTTTGGTGGAATCTCTTCTATTTTAGGTTTTAAACCTAAAAACCTATCCATATATAAAAAAGCGTTCGTACACCGTTCAGCTAACGAAAAGGATAAAGACGGTAACCCTTTAAATTATGAGCGACTTGAATTTTTGGGAGATTCAATGTTGGGTACCATAATTTCTAAACATTTATACGATCAAGTACCTGAAGGAGATGAAGGCTATCTAACCAAGATGCGTTCTAAAATCGTAAGCCGAAAACACCTCAACGAACTCGGTAAGGATCTAGGTCTCATTGATCATGTTAAAAGTCGTATTCCAAAATCTCACTTTGGAGAAAACATACACGGCAACGTTTTTGAGGCACTGGTAGGTGCTATTTATCTGGATAGAGGCTATAAATATTGCGAAAAATTCATCAGCCAAAAGGTTATAGAACCTTACGTAGATATAGAGCAATTAGAGGGTAAGGTCATAAGCTACAAGAGCCTTATAATAGAATGGTGTCAGAAACAGAAAAAAACGTTTGATTATGACGTTTATGATGATACCGGTAATGACACTTTGAAACACTTTGCAGTAAAACTCAGTATTGGAGATATTGTTGTAGCAAAAGCCAGGGCCACCTCTAAAAAGAAAGCCGAAGAACGAGCTTCCAAAAGAGCATATTATGCGTTACAAGACAAAATGGATAAGTCTTAAATCGTAATTTTATGTAACCAAAATGTTATAGTTTGTTCAAAAATAGTTTTACTCTTGCCTAATCTAGGCGTTGTACGGTATTAATATTATCTTTACCACTTTGTGCCCTATGGTAGCAGTACATAAAATTACGAACGACTTTTACGAAGATTCATTCGATTTAGTTGCGTTGCATAGTAGCCTTGAAGATTATGCCATAGCCTACGCACTCAATCTTCATTTAAAATCGAACTTTAAAAGGTCTCATAAAGATCTTGATCTTACTGGTCATATTACAGTTCCAATTTTTGAATGGAAAGATGATATCAACGATAGGTACTGGACCTTATTTACGAATAATGGTTTAGTAGAGGACACAATGACCCGGAAAGGGCTATTTAAGGATGAACCATCATTTACAACATTTCACATGGTGCCCGAACACCGAGATGTGGACTATTTTTTAAAAATAGAACAAGATGGGTTTATTAATATGGAAAATCTTGTGAAAACACTACAAAACATACCCAAAATTATAACGGCTTACGCCATAGAAACTGACAAACTCAAATCTAAGAACAATTTAATTTTTTGATCAATGCCAAGTAATAAAAAGACAAAAATTGTAGCCACCCTAGGGCCGGCCACAAGCAAAAAGGAAGTGCTGAAAGATATGATGGAAGCTGGTGTAGATGTCTTTCGCATCAACTTTTCTCATGCAGACTACGCTGACGTTACAGAACGTGTAAAAATGATACGGGAGCTCAATGAAGAAACCGGTCGTAATACCTCTATTCTTGCAGATTTGCAAGGTCCTAAATTAAGGGTAGGTGTTATGGCAAGTGAAGTTGTAGTTGCCCCAGGTGATGAAATCACTTTTGTTACCGGCGAGCCTTTTGAAGGTAGTGCCGAAAGGGTATATATGAACTATGACGCTTTTCCTCAAGATGTTAAGCCTGGTGAGCGCATCTTACTTGATGACGGAAAATTGATGTTCGAAGTAGTTACTACAGACGGAAAATCTGAAGTAAAAACCAAAGTTATACAAGGCGGCCCATTACGTTCCAAAAAAGGAGTTAACCTTCCTAATACAAATATTTCTTTGCCTGCTTTAACAGAAAAAGACGTTAAGGATGCCATTTTTGCAATTTCGCTAAAGGTAGATTGGATCGCTCTTTCTTTTGTTCGTTTTAGCCAAGACCTTATCGATCTACAGGCAATTATCAAAGAACATGCAGACGAGAAAATTCCGATTATCGCTAAAATTGAAAAGCCGGAAGCTGTTGAAAATATAGATAAGATTGTTGCATATTGTGATGGCCTTATGGTGGCCCGTGGTGATTTAGGTGTTGAAGTACCTGCACAAGAGGTTCCGTTAATTCAGAAACAGCTGGTTCTTAGAGCTAAAAAAGCTCGTATACCGGTAATTATCGCTACTCAAATGATGGAAACGATGATTACCAGCCTTACACCAACACGTGCCGAGGTAAACGATGTAGCAAACTCCGTTATGGACGGTGCTGATGCCGTAATGCTTTCAGGAGAAACATCTGTTGGAAACTATCCGGTTCAGGTTATTGAAAAAATGACGAGCATTTTACAAAGTGTAGAAGGTTCCGAGCTTATTCAGGTGCCTCACGATCCACCGCACATTCGTACAAAAAGATATATTACCAAGTCTATTTGTTACCATGCAGCTATCATGGCAAATGAAATAAAGGCTAAAGCTATTTCTACTTTGACCAATAGTGGTTATACCGCTTTTCAGATTTCCGCATGGAGACCAAGTGCACATATTTTGGTGTTTACCTCTAACAAACGCATTTTAACCCAGTTAAATTTACTGTGGGGTGTTCGTGCTTTTTATTACGATAAATATGTTTCTACCGATGAAACTATTGACGACGTTAATAAAATGGCGTGTGACAAGGGGCTTTTAGAGCCTGGAGATATGCTAATTAGTTTAGCGGCAATGCCTATGAAAGAAAAAGGTATGGTAAACACATTACGTGTAACCGAAATTGAGAAGAACTAATTTAAGTTTAGATAATTTTAAAAGAAGTGGTCTCTAGGCCACTTCTTTTTCAAAAGCTATAAAATTAACGAGTTGCCCCCTATTGTTGAATATAGGCTCTGCTTTTATCTCGCAATTATAAGTGCTTCCGTCTTTTTTATAATTTAAAACAACGGCCTCAAAAGGAATTTTTCTTTCGATGGCCGTTTTTATTTTCCCCAAAGTTTCTTGGCTGGTTCCTTCTCCTTGAAATAGTTTAGGCGTATTTCCTATAATCTCTTCAGGTGTATAGCCCGTCATTGAAACAATATTGCCTGTAGCATGTACAATGGTCAAATCGTTATTGGTAATGACAACAACCTCGTTATCTAACAAAGACAAATTATCTAGTTTACGATAAGCCCACCTATTTCGTTCGGCTATATTCTGTATTAAAATAACATCTTTACCTTTCTCGCACAGCCCATAAAAGTTCATGCTGTGAATATCCCACGAAACCAATGGCACCGGACTTATATTTATTTTACTGTAAAACTTACCTGCCGCTTCATCGTACGCCTTCATCCTATTAATAATTATATTAACTAGCCCTACTGATTTCCTTTATCAATAGTACAAAAAGACTTTTTGTCTAACAAACAGTTAGAATCGTTTAACATCAAATTTATATTCATCTACAAAGCATTTGGGTAAGGTTATCTTTAGATTGGAGACTAATTTGGTCAATTAATCTAACTTATCCCAAATGAAATTTGAGTTCAATGACACCAAACTAGGCTCTCATTTAGGGTTTACGGATGATATAAAAAAGTACCAGAATCAATTCTCTGTAAATTCTGGAAATATTTATATGCTATGGAACCGAAACCGCGACCCTCTTGAACTGATTGTAGATGGTATGATAGTTGAGCTATTGCCAGATCAATTGGTAACTACAACTTACTTGCAGCATGTTTCTTATGAAAATACTGCGTTACCCCTAACCGCTTTCCATTTTAACAGGGAGTTTTATTGCATAAACGACCACGATCATGAAGTATCCTGTAACGGAATTTTATTTTTTGGTACTCAAGACCTTCCCATAATAACAATTCCGGAGTCGCAGAAACGAAAATTCAGTACGCTTTACGAAATATTTGAAGATGAATTTTCTACTCCCGATGGAATTCAAGGTGATATGCTTCAAATGTTGTTAAAGCGACTAATTATCATTTGTACGCGTTTGGCAAAGGAGCAACTAATCGTTAAAAAACTGGATAACGACCAAGTTGAAATTATCCGAAAATTTAATGTTCTAGTAGATACCCACTATAAAACTAAAAGAAAAGTAAGCGATTATGCAGAGCTCCTATTTAAAAGCCCAAAAACGCTATCGAATCTTTTCTCCATCTACAATCAAAAATCACCACAGCAGATTATTTTAGATAGGTTAGCACTTGAAGCAAAGCGATTAATCAATTTTACCGACAAGCAAAATCAAGAAATTGCATACGACCTAGGTTTCAATGACCCAGCTCATTTTAGTCGTTTTTTCAAGAAAATGACGGGCATTTCTCCTTCTCAATATAGAGAAGTTGCCCCTATTTCCCAGTAAAGGGAAATTTCTACAAGTGGTCGGGAAATCGCGCCTAACAAACAACTCCACTTACCTCGCATCTTTGCAGTGTAATTAAAATACAACGCAAGATGAAACTAAAACATATATCCCTTTTCAACCTTATTGAGATTTTCTCTCGCCCCACTAGGCAGTTACAAACCGTAGATGCACAAACCCATTGTGAGCAAAAACATCACCACGATTTTTATTGTGATGCGGAAAAACCTCATTTAGAATTTTAAAACAATAATAAATTAATAATGGTCATTGATCACAGCGGTAAACATACGCTTGAAGAATATGACACAACACCAAAATTATGAGCAAATTTAATGTACCCACAAGACAAGAAGTAAGCACAAGCAATCAAGCTATTTTTGATAATCTAGAAAAAGCGGTTGGTTTTGTACCCAATCTTTACGCTACCTACGCTTATTCCGAAAATGCCTTAGCAAACTATTTAGCATTAAGCAACGCTAAAACTTCTTTGAATGCCAAACAAAAAGAAGTAGTGAACCTAGCCGTAAGCCAAGTTAACGAATGTACTTATTGCCTATCTGCACATACTGCCATTGGTAAAATGAACGGTTTTAGCGATTCAGAAATTCTTGAGCTTAGAGCCGGAAAAGCTTCTTTTGACAGTAAGTTAGACGCTCTTGCCAGTTTTGCTAAAAACATTACAGAAAACCGTGGTGCAGCAGATGACGCAGTAGTTGAAAAATTCTTAAACGCAGGATGGACAAAAGAAAATCTAGTAGATACTATTGTTTTGGTTGGTGATAAGACCATATCAAACTATTTGCACAAAACCACAGATGTTCCTGTAGATTTTCCAGTGGCCGCTCCGTTACAAGCTGTTGAAGCCTAAAAGCGCTGCACAGTTCAAAACTGCACAGGTTTGTTTACTAATCAGATTTTAATATCGAATCCCTTTTAATAATCCGTCTTTATAAAAAGACAAAAACTAAAAATTATGAAAAATATAATAGCAGCAATAGTATTAGTGTTTACAGTAGCTTTCTCAGCAAACGCTCAAGACAAAATGAACAAAAAAGTAAAAACAATTGACCTTGAGCAAACTCCTGGGGAATTTACGAAGAAGCAACTTACCGTTGTTCCCGGTACTTATGTATTTGAAATTGCCAACAATGGTGTTGGTCATGATGTTGGTTTTGTTCTAGTAAAAAAAGGTGAGGATATTAGCAAGCCAGAAAACCATATTCAGACCGCTTATGTAACAAAAGTTGTTGCTACCGGTAAAACGCAATCATCTAAACCTACAGTGTTGGAAAAAGGAGAATATGTATACTTTTGCCCTATGAATCCGACTGCTACCGACAACACCATTGTTGTACAGTAACCACTATACACACAAAAGCGTAAAAACTTTTGAGCATAAAAAAAGGGAACCTAAAGAGGTTCCCTTTTTACTTATATTAATATGAACTTATTGGTTATCTTCTAATTTGATAACTTCAGTTCGGGCATCGTTGTTTTCTTGTTCTTCCAAGTCATCGGCAATATCTTCCAATTCGGATTTTACGCTACATGAAAAAGCTGTCATTGATACAAAAGCAAGTAAAAATAATTTAGCAAATAAAGATTTCATAGGTTAAAGATTTTAGGTTGTTAAATATATATAGTCTAAAACTCAGACAAATAGATATTATTGTACCTCTTGTCGAAAAGTTAAAATCTGTTAAATTGAACTGCCATTTTTTTAACGGCACAATTTTTGGAATTATTTATGAGTTCAGATGATGCTTAAACCGCTTGGATTAGTAGTTTAGCCCCTCAAAAAAAAATAACTGTGATTATAGATTTTATTATTGCCATATTATGGAGCCTTTCCCCCTTTGGAGAAGCTAAGGTGGGCATACCTTATGGGTTGCTCAATGGCCTTAATATCTATCTGGTATTTCTTCTTTGTTTTGCTGCCAACGTGCTGGTATTTCCCCTAATGATTTTCTTTCTTGAAAAAATAAATCGTTATTTCTTAAAATGGGGGTTCTATAAGAAGTCAGCTATTTTTGTTGCGCGAAAAGCTAAAACTGGATCGGGCAATAAAATTAAACGCTATGGTTTTTGGGGACTAATCTTGTTTGTAATGATTCCTATGCCTGGCACGGGTGTATATGCAGGCAGTATTGCATCCTATCTTTTTAAGATTGAAAAGACAAAAGCCTTTTGGGCAAATACCATCGGCATTTTTCTTTCGTCTGTAATTGTTTGGTCCGCCACTTTAGCTTCAATGAAGGGTATGGGATAATTTTTTCCCGTATTCAATTTTATCTTATTTCAGTAATCTTTATTTCTTGTCCATTAAAGTTTGCCGTATCTCCTATTTGTTTTCCAAAGAGTAGCTTGGCTATGGGAGTTGCTGCAGAAATACAATAAACGCATTTACCATTAACCTTGAACTCACCAGCAGAAATTGCCAAAAAGTAATCTGCCTTTGACGTGACAACCCAGCTGCCAAGACCAACTTTGGCAGTATTGACCTCTTTTGGCACTTTAGCGAGTATTTGTTTCATTTTTTCGGCCTCAGACAACTGTTGCCCTAACTTTTCGCGTTCAAGCTGTAACATAGCGCGGCCCGTTTCATGTTTATCACCCGCACTACTTTTGGTTTCAGAGGTCAAAGACGATTGAATATCCCCAATATTTTTCTGAATCCTACCTATTCTTTCGGTTATGAAAGTGGCACAAAATTGATGCAGTTGTTCTTTTTCTGTCATAATTTTAATGCAGGTCCCTATCTACCTTTGATCCCGACCCACCTACTAGAAAGTCCAAATCAGCACCTTTGTTTGCCTGCTCTACGTGATCTATATACATTTTTACATAACCTCTATCCGCCAGAGGTTTAGGCATTTTCCAAGCTGTCTTGCGCTTTGCCAGTTCTTCTGTAGAAACCTCCAAATGCAAGCTTCTGTTCTCAACATCTAGCGTAATTACATCTCCATTTTGAACTAAAGCCAAAGTTCCCCCCACTGTAGACTCCGGCGAGACGTGTAGAATTACTGTTCCTGCTGCCGTACCGCTCATTCGCCCGTCAGAAATACGTACCATATCGGTAACACCTTGTATCAATAATTTTTTTGGAAGGTCTACATTACCAACTTCGGGCATACCTGGATAGCCCTTAGGCCCAACTCCTTTTAATACAATGACGCTATTCTTATCAATATCTAAATCAGGATCATCTATTCGGGCATGGTAATCTTCCATACTTTCAAAAACAACTGCTTTACCTGAGTGTCTCATCAATTCTTTTGATGCTGCCGAAGGTTTAATAACCGCTCCATCTTCACAAAGGTTACCCTTAAGCACCGCTATGCCGGCTTCTTCTTGAAAAGGTTTTGCAATTGTTCCGATAACATCATCATCGTAACAAATTGCTTTTGTATAGTTTTCGGTGATAAATTTTCCGTTTACGGTCAATGCATCACTATGTAATTTTTCCTTCAGTTCTTTCAATACTACGGGAAGTCCGCCTGCATAAAAGAAATCTTCCATTAAGTGCTTTCCGGAAGGTTTTAAATTCACCAGAAGAGGAACCTTACTTCCCAATGTATCAAAATCCTCAAGATTTAAATCAACACCTATTCTACCCGCAATAGCGGTTAAATGAATAATAAGATTTGTAGAACCGCCAACAGCAGCGTTGGTCACTATGGCATTCTCAAAAGCCTGCCTGGTCAATACCTTAGATAAGGTCAAATCTTCTTTTACCATCTCTACAATACGCCTACCGGTAAGCTGTGCAAATAGTTTCTTGCGGGAATCCGCAGCTGGAATAGACGAAAACCCTGGCAGGGTCAACCCCAATGCCTCCACCATAGTAGCCATGGTAGAAGCCGTTCCCATAGTATTACAATGCCCAATACTGCGGGCTACACAAACTTCAGCTTCGGTAAAATCCGCATCGGTAAATCCATCTACATTTTGTTTTTCCTTGATCATCCAGTTCATGGAACCAGATCCCATCTTTTCTCCTCTAAACCTACCACTAAGCATAGGGCCTCCGGGCACCACAATAGTAGGTAAATCTACACTACAGGCACCCATTACGGTACTTGGTGTAGTTTTATCACAGCCGGTCAAGAGCACTATACCATCAAGCGGGTTAGCGCGTATAGATTCTTCCGTGTCCATGCTAGCCAAATTACGAAAGAGCATGGAGGTGGGTTTCATAATAGTTTCTCCCAAAGACATCACCGGAAATTCCAAAGGAAATCCTCCTGCTTCCAAAATTCCTCTTTTGACTACTTCTGCAAAATCACGCAAGTGTCCGTTACAAGGTGTTAGTTCCGACCAAGTATTACAGATACCAATTACAGGTTTACCTTGAAAATAATCATCGGGATAGCCTTGGTTTCTTAGCCAAGAGCGATGTACAAAACCCATTTTATCCTTTCCGCCAAACCATTCACTACTACGCAGGTGTTTCTTATCTTTCATAAACTGAGGAGAAATTTTTTGAAAGGAGTTAAAGTAGCAATTCTAGCTAAGCCCGCAAAACCAAATGCTTGTTCTCATATAAAAGATTTTTATGAGGTTTTAAAGGCGCTTCTATTCTTACGCGGCCTATTCCGTTAAATCAGCAAGTTCTTTCCCTACGTTGCTTCCTATGGCAATGCCCATGCCTCCCAACCTCACTCCACAATATACATTATCCGAAATTTGCTTCACAATGGGTTTTTTCTGTTTTCCCGTACCCATGATACCACTCCATCTTTGAGCTACGGTATGAGGTGTATGCGGAAGAACTACTTCTTTGAGCAGCGTATCCAGATGTTGTTGAATGGTCTGTGTACATCCAAATTGATTGGTCTCCTCTCCTTTGAAGTCCAAATTCCTTCCTCCTCCAAATAAGATACGGTTATCTATATTCCTGAAATAATAATAGCCTTCGTCAAAATGAAAAGTACCCTTTATATGCAAGTTCTCAATAGGCTCCGTAATCAGCACCTGTGCTCTGGACGGTTTTACTTCTTCATTCAATAATTGCCCAGCAAAACCGTTCGTGGCAATGAATATCTTTTTTGTTTTGAATTCAAACCGATCGGTTTTCACATGAACACCCGATTCATTTGCGGAAAAATCTTCCACCGTAATAGAATTTATCAGCACAATACCTGCACGCTGCACTAATTGCAATAACGAATTCATCATTTTACCCGTATCCAATTGCCCTTCAAAAGTATTGGTAATATACTTTTCTTTCACTTTATTAAAACCGAAGACATTAGGGCCTAAATGAAAAGCATCAGCACCATAAACAGATTTTAAAAGTTTATTCACTTCAGGAAGTTGCTCAGCACATTTGTGATATAAGTTTTGTGCAGAACCAAGAAATAGCTCATGCCCGCCATGTACCTGAAAATCTATAGCTTGATCCCCAAGGTTCTTTCGAAGCAACTGTATCCCTTTCCAGCGTTGCCCTACCAAGTTTATCACTTCTTGCTCACTATGAACCCCTAGGTCTGCCAAAATCTCTGAAATACTCCCGAAACAGGCAAAACCTGCATTCTTGGTGCTTGCTCCCTGAGGTAAAAATCCTTTCTCCAGAATCAGGATTTTCGCTTTTGGAAAACGCTCATGAAGTCTTAAGGCACAGTTGAGCCCTACGATACCACTGCCTACAATGGTAAAATCGATGTGAGACAACCATGTTTTATATTCCCAATAGCTAAGCTCCATTTTCAAACATAAAAAAACCCCGATAAATATCGGGGTTTTAAATCTTATTCCGCTGGCGGCGGATCCATTTTGAAATCCTCCATAAATGCGGTAGTATAATTACCTGCTAAATAATCTGGATGATCCATTAACTGCCTATGGAAAGGAATTGTGGTTTTGATACCTTCAATTACAAATTCATCTAGCGCTCTTTTCATTTTGTTGATTGCCTCTTCACGCGTTTGCGCCGTGGTAATCAACTTTGCTATCATAGAATCATAATTCGGTGGAATACTATACCCACTGTACACGTGTGTATCCATTCGAACACCATGTCCGCCTGGTATGTGTAACGTAGTTATTCTACCTGGTGAAGGTCTAAAGTTATTATATGGGTCTTCCGCATTAATCCTACATTCAATAGAATGTAATTTTGGAAGATAGTTTTTACCTGAAATTGGCACACCACCTGCAACTAAAATTTGCTCACGAATCAAATCATAATCAATGACTTGTTCAGTAATAGGGTGCTCCACTTGTATACGGGTATTCATTTCCATAAAATAGAAATTTCGGTGTTTGTCCACCAAAAATTCTATTGTACCCGCGCCTTCGTACTTTATATACTCAGCTGCCTTAACGGCCGCTTTACCCATATCATCACGAAGTTTGTCCGTCATGAATGGAGAGGGCGTCTCTTCCGTAAGCTTTTGATGTCTACGCTGAATGGAACAATCTCTTTCCGAAAGGTGACAGGCCTTGCCATACTGATCTCCAACAATCTGAATTTCAATATGTCTTGGTTCCTCTATCAATTTCTCCATATACATACCGCCATTACCAAAAGCAGCAGTAGCTTCCTGAACGGCACTCTCAAAAAGGTCTTCCATATCCTCTTCCTTCCAGACCGCTCGCATACCTTTTCCGCCACCACCTGCAGTTGCCTTGACCATAACGGGATAACCCATTTTCTTGGCAATCTTTAAAGCATCGGCAACATCTTTTAAAAGACCGTCCGAACCAGGAACGGTAGGAACACCGGCCTCTTTCATTGTTTTCTTAGCGGAAGATTTATCTCCCATACGGTCTATATGCTCGCCAGAAGCACCAATGAATTTAATATCGTGCTCGGCACAAATCTTAGAGAATTTAGAATTTTCAGAAAGAAATCCGTACCCTGGGTGAATGGCATCAGCATTAGTAATTTCTGCCGCAGCTATTATATTAGGTATCTTAAGGTAAGATTCACTACTTGGTGCCGGACCAATACAGACAGCTTCGTCCGCAAAACGCACGTGCAAACTCTCTTCATCTGCTTTAGAATAGACCGCCACGGTTTTTATACCCATCTCTTTACAGGTACGTATAACACGAAGTGCAATCTCTCCTCTATTTGCAATCAATATTTTCTTGAACATACTTTTTCAATTTAAATTCCAAAATCCAAGTACCAAAATTCAGTCCCTTTTTCAGGAAAATCATATTTGGGATTCAGAATTTATATTTATGATGGGTCTACCAAAAATAAAGGCTGATCAAATTCTACAGGAGAAGAATCCTCTACCAAAACCTTCACGATTTTACCTGAAACCTCAGATTCAATATCATTAAAAAGCTTCATAGCTTCAATAACACAAAGCACATCTCCTTTACCAATAGAGCTACCTACCTCAACGAAAGCGCTCTTATCTGGTGATGGTTTTCTATAAAAAGTACCGATAATTGGAGATTTAATAGTAATATACTTTGAATCTTCTTCTTTTTTCTCGGCTTTTGCAGCGTCACCCGCTGCCGTTTCCACTTGTGGAGCTTGCGCAGAAGTCATCATCTGAGCTTGGGGCATTGGAATCTGCTGAACGTAGGTCGTTTCATTACCAGAATCTGAAGTACCTGTCTTAATGGTGATTTTTAAATCCTCCATTTCCAACTTTACTTCACTGGCGCCTGACTTTGCTACAAACTTGATCAGGCTTTGAATTTCTTTAATATCCATGGAATGTTATTTATTTTAGTGATCGGTATTTAATTAGTAAGCCCATTTTAGGTAAATGGAACCCCAAGTGAAACCACCGCCAAAAGCGGCAAAAACAAGGTTATCACCCTTTTTTAATCGACCTTCAAAATCGGCCAATAACAATGGCAATGTTGCCGAAGTGGTATTGCCATATCTTTCAATATTCATTAACACTTTATCATTGTCAAGACCCATTCTATTGGCGGTCGCGTCTATTATTCTTTTGTTGGCTTGATGTGGAACCAGCCAAGAAACATCTGTATGCTCCAAGTTATTGCGTTCCATAATCTTTTCGGCTACATCTGCCATATTCGAAACCGCAAATTTGAACACAGTTCTACCGTCTTGGTAAATAAAGTGTTTTCTATTTTTGACAGTTTCTTCTGTTGCCGGCATTAAAGAGCCACCAGCATCCATACCTAAATATTGTCTTCCGGAACCATCCGCTCTTAGGTATTCATCTTGTAAGCCCAAACCTTCTTCATTTGGCTCGAACAATGCCGCGCCGGCACCATCACCAAATATAATACAGGTAGTACGATCTGTATAGTCTATTATTGAGGACATCTTATCCGCGCCTATCAACAATACTTTTTTATACCTACCGGACTCTATATAACTAGCAGCAGTAGACATACCGAACAAAAAGCTGGAACACGCTGCCAAAAGATCATAGGCAAATGCATTTACAGCCCCAATTTCCGATGCTACAAAAGCAGCGGTAGATGCTACCATACTATCTGGAGTTGCAGTGGCAATAATTACCAGATCAATCTCCTTTGGGTCAATATTTTTCTTTTGGATCAGGTCTTCAGCGGCCTTTATTGCCAAGTATGAAGTACCTTCTCCTTCTTCGGGCTTTAATACCCGTCTTTCTTTAATTCCTGTTCTGGAAACGATCCATTCATCATTTGTCTCCACCATATCTTCCAACATGTTGTTCGTTAGAACAAATTTTGGAACATACCCTCCTACAGCTGTAATTGCTGCTGTTGTTTTACTCATCTTAAAGTCGATTTGATATCAGAAACCTTCAAAAATGCTTCAAAATTCGTGAAAATTAATCAATTTCCATGAATTTTCCCTGTAAAACTATGCGTTTTTGAGATTTGAGTACTAGAAATAAAAAACTCCCGTCATTAAATACGGGAGTCGTGAATTCATCATAAGATAACCGATACGTTTATGCTTCGGCTTCTTCAGTCTTGTCGATCAAAATTTGACCTTTATAATAAAGTTTTCCTTCATGCCAATGCGCTCTGTGAAACAAGTGCATTTCGCCAGTAGTTGGGTCAGTAGCCAAAGTTGGTGCTACCGCTTTATAATGTGTTCTTCTTTTGTCCCTTCTGGTTCTCGATATTTTTCTCTTAGGATGTGCCATTTAAAACTTATTTATCCGTTAACAGTTTCTTTAATTCGTCCCATCTGGGATCACTTTCTTTTTTCTCTTCCTTGGGCTGCAATTCTTCAAGCCTTTTTAATGCTTCCGATTGCAATGTACCGTCTAAAACCCCTGGGTGAATTCTTTTCTGCGGTACGGCCAACACTAACATTTCGTATACGTATTGTGCAATATTAACCTGGTGTTCTCTATGAGGAATAATCAGAATCTCATCATCTTCATCATTAAATTCTTCCCCAAACTTGACTACGAGCTCCAAATCTGCCTCAATTGGCAAATCAAACGGTTCGCTGGTCAGGTCGCAATTTACATTAACCGTGCCTTGGGCTTTCATCTCTAATTCGAGCATTGTGCTCATCTTGTTCAAAGCTACATGCAAATTAATGTCTGCGGCATTGAACTCATCGTACCCAAAAGATTCAAAGAACGGGTTATTAATCGTATACTCAAATTCGTGTTTTCCTTGTCTTAACCCTGAGAAAGGAATGTTAAACTCCTTTTGCTTCATCATTACAACACTGATTTTTATACACCGCCAGATTAAAGGCGGGTGCAAAGATACTATTATTTAATAAACTTACAACCCTTTTTTAATTGGAATTCAATAAGTTCGCCTATCTTATAGACCAATTCTTGAAATTAAAGCGGGCAGTTGCAATAAAAACCCTCTATTAGCGCCTTATCCGCTGCTTCTGCAAAGGGTTTTCAGTTAGTTCTTGATACTCTTTTCTATTCTTAAAAATTTGTAACGCCGTAAAGACCGCTTCTTTAAAAGAGCTATGGTCTGCTTTGCCTTTACCTGCAATTTCATACGCCGTACCATGATCGGGAGATGTCCTTACCTTAGACAGCCCCGCAGTGAAATTAACGCCTTTACCAAATGACAATGTCTTGAACGGTATAAGCCCTTGGTCATGATAGGCCGCTAAAATGGCATCAAAACTTTTATAAGCATCAGAACCAAAAAAACTATCGGCAGAATATGGGCCAAAAACCAAATGACCTCCTTCTGACATTTCTTTGATAACCGGCTTCAAGACCTCATCGTCTTCCTTACCTATAATACCATTATCGCCACTATGTGGGTTAATACCTAACATAGCCACCTTTGGGGCACGAATACCAAAATCCATCTGTAACGATTTCTCTATGGTACGCACTTTGTTCCTGATCAAAATAGGATTTATGGCCGAAGGGGCATCCTTTACGGCAACGTGATCGGTAAGTAAGCCTACTTTAAGCTCATCCGTTACCATGAACATTAAGCTTTCGCCCTCTAATTCTTGGGCCAAAAAATCAGTATGGCCTGGAAATTTAAAATCTTCCGCCTGAATATTATTTTTATTGATAGGTGCCGTAACCAAAGCATCTATAGTATCGTTCTTTAATGCATCAACTGCTGCTCGCAAAGACTTAATGGCATATTTACCTCCTTCTTCGGTAGCTTCTCCAAAATTGATTTTAGGAATCTCTTTCCATACATTAACAACGTTTATCTTACCATCTACCGCTTTTGAGGCATCAGTAATGCCGTGATAATTGATATCTAAGCCCAATTCTTTTTTCTGAAATGAAATGGTTTTGTTGGATGCAAATATGACCGGTGTACAAAAATCCAGCATGCGTGCGTCTTCAAAGGTCTTGAGTACTACCTCACAACCTATTCCGTTTAAATCGCCTATTGAAATACCGAGTTTAATTTTTCCTTCTTCCTGCATCTTATTCTTTACCTTTGCCTAATAATCTAGGGTACAAAACTACTTAAATTTAACGGAACATGTTTACGGGCATTATCGAAACTTTAGGCGAAATTCAGCAATTGGAACAAGAGGGCAGCAACCTTCATATTACGGTTAAATCTTCATTGACGCCAGAACTCAAAATTGATCAGAGCGTTGCTCATAATGGTGTTTGTCTCACCGTAGTTTCCCTAGATGAAAACACCTATACCGTAACGGCTATTGATGAAACTTTGCAAAAAACTAATTTAGACGAACTAAAGGTGGGTGAAAGAGTTAACCTAGAACGTGCCATGATTCTTGGTTCCCGCTTAGATGGCCATATTGTTCAAGGACATGTAGACCAAACCGGTACATGTAGGGCTATTGAAGAAAAAGATGGTAGTTGGTTCTTTACTTTTGAATATGATGCCGGAACAGGGAATCCTACTATTGAGAAGGGCTCCATTACTATTGATGGCACAAGCCTTACCGTGGTTAATTCAGAAAAAAACAGCTTTAGCGTGGCTATTATTCCCTACACCTACGAGCACACCCGCTTTAAATCATACCAAATAGGTACAACGGTAAATCTAGAGTTTGACGTTATTGGTAAATATGTGGCAAAGCTGATGTCTTACCAGAACAACGCTTAAATTATTTTTTACCCGAGAAACTTACTTTAGTTTCCTTCTTACTTTTCTTAAACCCTATGAGTTGCTGTTTAGCATCTAGGGCTGCTTTTACATAAGCTTTAAAATCTTTATAATCACTTGCCGCAATACGCTCTTTTGAGGTTTTAGCTTCTATAGTAATATGTAACTCGTTTTCTTTGGCCAGCTCATAATCAATTTTAAAATGATGATTTTTAAAGCTATAGTCCGCACTTTCCGGAATTTCAACAAAGCGCTCATCTGCTTTTAGTCTGATGACGTAACTGGATTTGTAGACATCTGCATTTTCATAGAGTAAATAGTCAATAGGAAAAGCACGCTCATCATCTTGAATTATGGATGTATTATAAGCATTGTTCACGGCCGGAATACGAAACACTTTCATACTGCCAATTTCATCCAGCTTTTCATTTACCGTTAGGTCTGATGTATATTTTAAAACGGGCGAACGGAGTTCATAGGTAATATCGTGTATACTGTCAAAAGTAAAGTCCTCAGTAATTCTACTTTTAAAATCGTCCGTAATACTCTTTTTTACAACCTCATAATTGTTTTCTTTAAAAACAGCTGCATAATGCGCGTTGATGCTGCCCTTTAGAACAGACTCAATTTTTAATTTATGAGAACCTTCTCCAATTATATACTCCATATTACTTTCTAGCACCGTGGTAGTATGGTCAATATCCTTTAGTTTATAAACACCCTTCTTGACGTCTTCCATCCATTTATTCGGAATATCCAAAGCAGTAGCGCTCTCAAGACTGGTAGGTATTGACTTATAAGGCATATTGTTATCCGTAAGCTCCAAATACTGGGGTTTACCGTCTATAAAAACCTTGGCTATACAATGATTGAAATCTTGACTAGGCAGTACCATTGTACTTTCGCCATAGTCTGATGTAAGCACTAGAACTAAATGCGATTTTAAACCTGCCATTTGGGCCAAAGTGACATACAGCGTTGAAAAATCTTTACAATCGCCCAATTTAGATTTTATGGTTTTTGAAGGTCTTTGCGGAACAAAACCACTTTGTCTAAAACCAACATGGCTATAGCTAAAGTTCTCCATAATGTAATAATAGATCTTAGAAGCCTTTTCGTCTTCTGATAACCCATTGCTTCCTAAAGGAAAAATTGTTTTAAAAGCTTCCTCTACATCAGAATTTATAACAATCTGTGGGCGTACCAAATCTGAATACCAATTGGCTATTTCATCCCAGGAGCCTATTGTGCTTACGTGCACATAGCTAGCTACATCACTAAGACTTGGCATAAAATTCTCCTCAGGCTTCAATTCTTCCTGATCAATAGTTTCCCACTCATGGTATACATAATCATCTATATTTCGCTTTTTATAACTAACATAGCCATTAAGTGTTTTAGTAGTGAATTCCTTATCCTTGGGCACCAATATCTTTAAGGTATTTTTACGGATAGGATGAAAAGAATCAAATTGAAAATAATCTACGTGGTCTTTATAAAACCTTCCACTATTGGCATAACTGCTTTCATAATCTACATAAATAATATCCCCAATTTCTAGGTTATTAAAGACAATACTAGAACCACTTTTTGATGCAGGAACTATCTTTTTATTAGGCTTTACTATTTCCGATTTTGTAATGTGATAGTTACCGCTTAAACCAAGATTTACCTCTTTTAAAGACTCTATACCACTATCACTCGTAATCTCGACTACATAGCGTGTCTGCGACTTACCACCACCTTCTGGATACAGCTGAAGCAAACTTTCATCCAACAAATAGTTATACCCATAATTGCCCTTTACACCTTTGTTACGGGTTTGAGCCATAAATTCATAGATATTAGGTGTAGCTAATTCTTCTAAATAATCCTTGGCGTTAGACAAGTCGTCTATCTTCTTGCGCAAGGACGTATTTGCGCCGTTATGCCGAAGTGATTTTTTGTACCAGACCAGGGCTTCCTTTTTTCTTCCGGATTGCTCTAGGGCAGTACCTTTTAATTCCATGGCAACAAATGAATACGGGAAATTCTCCAGCATTTGGTCTATGTACGGCAAAGACTCTTCATACTTCTTATATTCATGTTGATAGGCAATATAATCCGATAGGTAGATATTATCGTGATCCACCAAATTATACCGCTTTTCAAAAAGAGCTAAGGCCTCTTTCTTTCTATCTTGTTTGTTGTAGAAACCAGCTAACGATTGCAATGCACCGTAATCAAAATAAGTCCCATCAATATCTTCCAAAATTTTTATCGCCTTATCATCTTCATTTAAATAGGCCGAATATATATTGAGGTACACTTTTAAGATACTAAGCTGATCCTTATAACCCTCCGTAATGGTCTGTAACGTTTCCTTTACGGCAGATTTATTTTCTTGCCTAATATTCAATAGCAATTTAGCGGATTGTTTTAAAATATCCATATCAGTTGAAGCCGAAAACTCATCTACGAATTCTTCAAATTCCGGTAAGGGCAATTTAAAAAGCTCCCGAGAATCCTCAAAACGATAGATGTACGACAAATAATATTTTTCGTCATCACTCTCAATATTCTTTTGCAGCTCTTTTGCCGAGGCGTAATCCTTCTCTTTTGTATAACACTCAATAAGATACTTTCTTAAAAATGAACTTTCAGGATATGCATCTATCCAAGGCTGTAAAGCAGCTTTAGCCTCATTAAACTTTGAATTTCGCAAGTAGGTATTGATCAAACATATCGTATTAAAAAAGTTGTCTGGGTCTTGCTTTAATCTATTTTGGAAAAAATCTTCTACAGCATGAGGTAAAGATTTTGGAGCAATAGCTGCTAATGAGCTTTTCTGATAACTAGTTGGGGTTGCTTTATATTTTAAATCGTTGAAAGCATTACCTTCTTCATCTGTAATTCTAACAATAAAATAAGCAATTCCACTTTGATCCGCACTCTTCACTAATAGTCGGTTCTTGCCTGCAGGAAGGTTTACGAGAACATTATAGGCATCCATATCGGTTATGCCATCGTTAGTGTTTTCATAAATCAATACATCGTTCAACCAAACTCTTGCAAAAGAAGAACTACCTAAACGCACTACCGCTTTTTTTGCTGTTGGATTTGTGATGAAGGTCTGTGCATAGTTTACCCCACCACCATACTCTGAGTGGTTAGAATAATATTGATAGGCATCTTTCTCACGACCTCTTTGGTCATACCAATTAATGAATCCGTTGCTATTGGCATTGAAATCCGTCTTGGAGGCTACATTCTTTTCCGGTGCATATTCAGTAGCTAAACCACTACCGTTCAAATTCTCAAAACTACCGCAGAACTGCCATGCTTTAATAGCGGGTATGGCATCGTTTAGTTGGTCATACGTTGCCCAATCATCAGCATGTTGAGCTACGGCAGATTTTAAATACCTAAGCGATTCTTTTACCGTAGTGTTATTGATTTTGTCTAATGGTATACTATTTATATTATGAACGTTTTTCTTATTGAAACCCGTACTCAAATAGGAGTCAAAAAAGAAATTGTGGTTCCATAAGGCATACAGATAGTATTCAAAATCCTGTTGGGAAATTATATTTTTAATAAACCCATCTGCAGCGGTAAATGTACCGTTCTCGTTGGCTATGATTTCTGTAGTTAACATATCGGGCAGGGTACCCTTATTCTTTTTCTGGAACTTAACCTGGGCTTCTTTCCTTTGGTTTTTAAGAAGAAGCTGCCAATGAGAATCAATTTTCTTGTTTTCTTGCGCTTGGGAACAAGATGCAGAAAATACAAAGGCCACTAGTAGAAGACGGTAAAATCTCATGCGTAGGTAGGTTTGGTTAAAGTTTGGATAAATTATAACGCAAGTTTTCCTTAATTGGTATGCTTTATTTCATGCCACATAAAAATATAAGCATGACCAGGGTGCCTTTTTAGAAATAGTATACCGAACAACGATTATATACAATAAGCCAAAGCAACAGGCGTTGATTCATAAGATGTTAGCCAATAATATCTACCCAAATCAGGAGACCCCAAATCCTCCTATAAAATTAGAATTATGAAAAAACGCATTGTACACCTACTTTGCAGTGTTGTTCTGGTGATAACGGCAAGCTGTTCAAAAGATGAAAAAGAACCCACTCTAGTAAGTGGAGAAGCAAAAATCTCTAATGACACCGGAATATCTTTTGCTAATTCAGCAGGATTTTCTGCAGATTATGTAACCTTCAAACTCAGACATGGCACTGGAGCAGAAAAGGAATATGGACAAAGTCTCAGTAATTATAGCATAACAACTTTAGAACAAGGTCCTCGTACCATTTATCAAATGGCAGTATTCAATGATGGTGAAGAAGTTTCTTTTAAATCGTTCACTTACGATGAAGATGGAAACAAAAACGAGGTTAAATCAACTTCGGTTATCGAAATCATGGATAATGAAGTTCTACAAATTGTTTTGGAAGATGCAGAGTAATATAACCTCGTTTTTGTAAGCCATACTATAGAATATTTTCTTTCATTTTGTTCCACGCCCGTATAAGGAGGAAACCAGAGACTACAGCTATTCCCGTAAGCAATAGCGCAGCTTCGGTTCTGCCATAGATCCAATATCCGGTAGCGAACATGATGGTATAGATTAGAACACACCCAAGAAGCATTGCGGTAATTCCTTGCGGTACGCTCCATTTCTCATTTTCATTCTTTATTTTCTCACCGTCCGCCTTGGCATCATCAACAACTTTGGACCATCCTGGGCCACCGGGTTGAATGCGTTTGTAAAAAGAACGAAGCGTTTCTTTAGATTCTGGTTGCGTCATAAATGTAGCCGTTAACCATATGGCAGATGTAACCACCACTACAAAAGGGTATTCGGACCAATCTGGAAAAACACCAGTGGTTTCAGCAAAAAGAAAAGCACCTAAAGAGGTCGTTTTTAATAAAATCGAAATTATACCAGAAGCGAACATAGCTGTAATCTCGCTCCATGCATTAATACGCCACCAAAACCATCTTAGGATAAAGATGAGTCCGGTACCTGCACCAAAAGTCAATAATATTTCGAATATCTGAAGGGCATTTTCAAGAGCTAAGGCCAAACCGGCACTTAAAATCATAAGTACCACTGTAGAAATTCTACCTACGGATACCATTTGTTTTTCAGTGGCATTAGGGTTTACCTGTTGCTTGTAAAAATCAAATACAATATATGATGACCCCCAGTTTAACTGTGTAGAAATCGTACTCATGTAAGCAGCTATCAAAGAAGCCAAAACTACACCTAACAGTCCGCTAGGCAACTTGGTTAACATGGCAGAATATGCCAAATCCTGTCCTAACTTATCTTCCGCTATATTTGGAAAAGCCTCATGAATACTGGCGATATCCGGGTAGACAACTAACGAGGCCAAGGCAACTAAAATCCACGGCCAAGGTCTAAGCGCATAGTGCATTATATTAAAAAAGAAAGTGGCACCAATCGCATGGTTTTCATCTTTTGCCGCTAACATACGTTGTGCTATATATCCACCACCACCTGGTTCCGCCCCAGGGTACCAAGAACTCCACCACTGTACAGCTAAAGGAATGATAAAGAGGGTAATCAATGCTTTTTTATTGCTGAAATCAGGTAGAATATCAAGTTTACTGGTCACATTTTCATTTGCCATCAATGCCTCAATACCACCAACTTCCGGAATATTCACTAGATAATAGGCTGCACCTATTGCACCTGCCATAGCTACAAAGAATAGAAGAAAATCGGTATATACAACACCTTTAAAACCTCCTAAAGCACTAAATGTAACGGTAATTAAACCGGCACCTACTACAGTTTCCCACGGCTCAAGACCCAACATAATACCGCCAATCTTTATAGCTGCCAGAGTTACTGAAGCCATAGTAATTATATTGAACAGTGCCCCTAAATAAATAGCTCGGAATTTTCTCAAAAAACTTGCAGGAGCCCCGCCGTAACGCATTTCATAAAACTCTAAATCTGTATTTACGTTAGATTTACGCCAAAGCTTGGCATATACAAAAACCGTCAGCAGACCGGTAATTAAAAAGGCCCACCAAACCCAGTTACCAGATACACCGTTTGTTCTAACAATATCGGTCACCAAATTGGGGGTATCGGTAGAAAAGGTAGTTGCCACCATTGAAAGACCTAGTAACCACCAGGGCATGGTCCTACCCGAAAGAAAAAACTCGGATGAGTTCTTACCCGACTTTTTAGAAACATAAAATCCTATACCTAGGACAATAGAGAAAAAAACAATGATAAAACTGTAGTCTAATGTAGATAACTCCATTAATAGTAAAGGGTTTTCGGTGAATTGTTAAAGATATTGTTTTTTTAGGATACTTTTGTTGTTTTCATACAAACCTCTTTCTGTGCTTTTAACTACTTCTTTTGACATTACACTTACTGCTTGGGCCCTTGCATTTACAGCCGCAACCGTTATTGGACTCTCAAAGGCTGGCATTAAAGGAATTGCGATTGTTAACGTAACTCTAATGGCTCTTGCGTTTACCGCAAAAGCCTCTACCGGCATTGTAGTTCCGCTGCTGGTGGTGGGCGATATTTTTGCCGTAATCTATTACAACAGACACGCCAATTGGGCACATATAGTAAAATTCCTTCCTTGGATTCTGGTTGGTATTGCTTGTGGCGTATTAATAGGAAACGATTTGGATGAAGGACTATTTAAAATAGCTATGGCCATCATCATCTTGGTAAGCGTGCTCATGATGTACTGGTGGGATAGACGAAAGTCCAAATCCGTGCCTACACATTGGTTATTTGCAGGTCTCGTAGGAACCATTGCAGGTATTACCACCATGATTGGCAATTTAGGTGGTGCGTTCAGTAATATTTACTTCTTGGCCATGCGCGTACCCAAAAACGAATTTATTGGTACGGCAGCTTGGCTGTTTCTTATTATAAATGTTCTAAAACTGCCCTTACATATCTTCGTTTGGGAAACTATAACGGTTGAAACCCTTTTGTTCGATTTAAAATTGGTACCCGGAATTATTCTAGGTGTTTTCCTGGGCATACGTCTGGTGAAAATTATAAAAGAAGATTTTTATCGAAAAATGATTTTAGTACTAACAGCATTAGGGGCTATCATGATTTTGATTCGATAATAAAAACTATCACCGGTTGTTTGTCTATTCTTACAAAACATCTTCCTTTTCCTATTTTTTTCTTAATAGATTGACATACAACTTTCAGAATTGTATATTCAACTCAACTTTTTAATAGAGATAGCCGTATATATTCAGGGTTACGGGCGCAAGCTACTTACTGCGGATACAATTTTCTGTTAAAAGCGAAGAAGACTCAGCCAAAACCATACTAAAGTAAGAACTGACACGTTCGCTACTTATACGAAGACCCATCACGGGCACATTTTAAGGGGCGAACACCGACTATCATCTATAATCCCAAATTATAGGAGCGGTTAATTTTTATATCAATGAAACAACTTTTTACATATATAGGGTTGCTATTGTTGGCTGTATCTTGCAGCACCATAGGCATAGCTAATAAATCCAATAAGAAGGGTAAGGTCGAAAACCTAGCATCAACCAGTGCTAAAGCCTATGACCGGTTAATTACCAGTGAAGCTATTTCCACCAAAGGCCTTTTTGATGTTCATAAAATAGGAGATAAATACTATTTTGAAATACCGGACAGTCTTTTAAAACGAGAAATGCTTGTCGTTACCCGGTTTATCAAAACACCTTCTGGAGCCGGAAACTACGGTGGTGAAAAAATTTCAGAGAACACCATAACCTTCGAAAAAGGACCTTCAAACAATATTTTTCTTCGTATTTCCACATTGGTAAGTTCTGCCAGCGAGGATGATGCTATATCAAAAGCCGTAAACAATTCAAACATCACCCCTATTCTTGAAGCTTTTGCTATAAAAGCTACCAATGAAGACAAGCAATCCCATGTCATAGATGTAACAGATTTCATAAATGGTGAGAACCCACTTTTAGCGCTTAGTGGTGATCAGAAAGACGATTATAAACTAACCTCTCTTGAAAAGGACAAATCGTATATAAAGGAAATAAATTCGTTTCCCGTTAATACGGAAATCAAAACGGTCAAGACCTATAAGGCAAGGTCTAGCGTTGATAAGAGAAAAGAGCTTCCCGCCGCGATTCTTGCCGGAGTGGTGACATTGGAAATCAATAACTCCTTTATCCTGCTTCCAAAAGTTCCAATGAAAAAAAGACTGTACGATGCCCGTGTAGGTTATTTTGCAAGTTCGTACTTGGAATATGGAGACGACCAACAACAAGTAGACCGCAACACCTATATACATAGATGGCGATTAGAACCTAAAGCCGAAGATTCCTTAAAATGGAAACAGGGGGAATTGGTAGAACCAAAAAAACCTATTGTCTATTATATTGATCCTGCCACTCCTAAAAAGTGGAGACCTTTTCTTATACAAGGCATCAATGACTGGCAAGTGGCATTCGAACAAGCCGGGTTTAAAAATGCAATTGTTGGAAAGCCATGGCCAGAGAACGATAAGAGTATGAGTCTGGAAGATTCTCGTTTTTCAGTCCTTCGCTATTTTGCCTCACCTTCCAAAAATGCGTACGGACCAAATATTGTAGATCCTAGAAGTGGTGAAATATTAGAGAGCCACATTGGTTGGTACCACAATCTTATGAGCTTATTACACAGTTGGTACATGGTTCAGGCCGGTGCAGTTGATGAGCGTGCTAGAAAAATGGAATATGATACAGAGCTTATGGGTAACCTTATCCGTTTTGTAGCTTCCCATGAAGTAGGACATACTTTAGGGCTTAGACACAATATGGGAGCCAGCTCGGCAACTCCTGTGGAAAAGTTACGCGATGCTGAATTTCTAAGAAAGAACGGACATACAAGTTCAATTATGGATTATGCGCGTTTTAACTATGTTGCACAACCAGAAGATAGTATTCCCACAGAAGATTTAATGCCCAGGATAGGCGATTATGATAAATGGGCCATACAATGGGGTTATTCTAGATTTACAGAAGATCTGTCCATAAAGGATGAAAAGGAATTTTTAAGTCAGATGGTAGTGGATAGTGTTTCCGCAAATCCAAGATTATGGTTTGGTGGCGAAGGGCGTGATTTTGACCCTAGGTCACAAACCGAAGATTTGGGTGACGATGCCATGCAAGCTAGTATGTACGGCATTCTAAACTTACAACGTATTGCGCCATACTTGAGAAAATGGACGCAAGAAAAGAGTAGCGACGATTATGCCAATTTAGATCAAATTTATAAGGATCTTGTTGGTCAGTATAGCGACTATATTTTTCATGTTTCTAAAAACATTGCAGGTATTTACGTAACCCCAAAAACAATGGGTGAAGAAGGTGAAGTATACCGCCCAGTAGATAAACATAAGCAAAAACAGGCATTGGTATTTTTAAACAATTATATTTTTAAAGAGCCTAAATGGTTATTACGAAACGATATACTCAATGCCATACAATCTCCACAATCCAAAGAATCCGTAACCAAGACCATGGAGAGCGTTATGCTTAATCTTTTAGGCGGCAGCCGATTAAGCCGTATGACTTTCATTGCAGAGCGATATGAAGATGAAGATCCATACCTTCCCCAAGATTATATGGATGATTTGAATCAGTTGGTATGGGGTGATATGAATGTTTTTTATCAAACGAACGCCTACCGAAGAAAATTACAGAAATCATACGTTTCTAACCTAATTACACTTTACAAGCCGGACGAAGCAGAAGGCTTGGTAGAAGGTATTTTAGCCAAACTTTCTGAGGGTTATACTTCTAATACAGATGTTCGTTCATTGGCGCTTGACAACCTTTTGAATTTACAGGGAAAAATTAAGCGGACCATTCCCGTGATGACCGATAGACTGACCATTGCCCATTTAAATTATCTTAAAAGGGAAATTGAATCGGTTATTGGTGAAACCAAAGATGTAGATCCGCTATTCATTCCATTCCGTAGGGATATTTCTATCCAAGAAAGTGAGGAGAACTAGTTTATTACAAACTTATTTTACCCAAACCTGGAGCGTCCGAAGGATATAGCACCCCTTTTTCCAGTTTGAACAAACCTTTAAAAGGGTCGTCTACTACATCTAAATGACCGTCTAAATCGGCATAACAAATGTTGGGTCTGGAAAGTGCAAAATGAAGTCCTGCGGATATACCCAAAGCACACTCATCATTACAGCCTACCATAGTTTCAATACCTGCTGATTTTGCTACGGAATTGATGTGCATTCCTTCAAAAATACCTCCCACCTTCATCAACTTAATATTCACCATATCCACTCTTTCATTCTGGGCAAGTCGGAATACGTCGGTTAGGGTTTTTAAGCTTTCATCAGCCATTAACGGAATATCTATCTGATCCATAACCTCTCCTAAGCGCTCTTCCTTTTCTAATTTTGTGGGCTGTTCAAAAATTTCAATTCCAATCTGGCTCGTAGCTTTTACAAATGCAACAGAGTCAACCACCGAATATCCTTGGTTTCCATCAAAACGGAAAGTAACCTCAGGAAACTTTTCATGCAACAAGGTCATTTTTTCAATGTCCTCCGCAAGATTATGCCCGCCCTTGACCTTTAGAATTGAAAATCCCTGCTGAACGAATTCCTTGGCCTGAGCTAAAGTCTCATCTAAAGATAATATACCAATCGTTATACTTGTTGGGATGTTCTGTCGGTAACCGCCCAGGAACTTATACAACGGTACATCTGCCTTTTTAGAGATTAAATCGTAAAGCGCCATATCTACCATAGCCAAAGAAGACGATTTTCTACTTAAAAGCTTTTTAAGATCCTTTAGAATATAGGAATAGGTAAATGGGTCTTTCCCTTTTAAATAAGGGACAATAACCTCTCTTAGCGCCGCCTCAACTTCTTTAGGATGTTCTCCCGTCACTATTTTGTCCGGAGCGGAACATCCATACCCAACTATGGCACTATCTGTCTCAATTTTAAGTATAAAATTTACCGTATTATCTATTGTTTCGTAAGCGATAGTATAAGGCGTTGAGAGCTTAAGATCAAGCCGCTCATAAGACACATTGGTTATTTTCATTTAATTTTTTCCTTTAATAATGCAACCAGTTCTTTAGTACCATACTTGAGAACATCAAAAGCGGGAAGCTTTGTCTCAAGCGTAATTTGTTTGCACACTTCCAGTATCTCATCTTCTTCCATTCCCTCATGGTTTACGGTAATGGCTATTACCATTTTACCGGAAATGACTTCAATTGCATTTATTTGCTCTGCCAAAGAATGCATTTTATAGCCTGGAAAACCATCATACTCTAGTCGTTTTGGGGCGTGTTGCAGTATTACATAATCCGGTCTACCCGCGGCCAATATTTCAAAACCACCCGGGTAAGCAGGGTTCATAAGACTACCTTGTCCTTCAATAACAATAACATCAGGGTTTTCGTTTTTGTAGGCACTAACAACGGCATGTTCAATTTCACCCGACACAAAATCGTTAATGCAACTGTCCATTACCATACTATATTTAGCGCCCTGCATCCATGCAGTTTGCCCAGTACCTATCATTTCAGCCTTGTGACCGGCATCCCTTAGACCGTGCACCAACAACCAAGCTGTGGTACGTTTTCCCAATGCAGAATCCGTTCCTAAAATGGCCAATTTTAAACAGTCTACTTTTTCTATTTCCCCCGTAAAAAAATGGAGTTTATCTCTATCCGGTGTTTTACGAACATCACGAATGCGACAGTTATTTTTAGCTGCGATTTCCATCAACACTGCATCGTTAGTCAAAAAGTCGTGCAAACCACTATCTACATTCCAACCCATTTCCAAAGCTTTAAAAATAGTAGCCTTTGCTTCTTGTGGTAATCGGCCTCCATCCGGTGCTAAACCAACAACAAGCGACTCAGGTGTGTTGCCAGAAGCCCCCAGGGTTTCAACTGCCTGATCTATATTCGCAAAAATGGGAATTGCACTAGGTTTCCCATCAAGTACTTCACCTGCATCCCTTCCGGCATAATTCGCATCTATCACACCCACAACATCATAGCGTTCAGTAAAACGAACTAGACCGTGAGCGGTTTTCCCATTAGGTGTATTAAAAGCTCCATTGCAATAAACTAGAGCCTTTCCATCAATTGATTTTTTCATTCTCTTAATATTAATTTTTTGCCGTCAGAACCGCAACAAAGCGGTCTGGTTCAAAATTCATTTTTTCATCAAGTTCCAGCAGGGCTATAAGTCCCGCCGTAGATGCGGGCAAAATGCGAAAGCCCTCCTTTTTAGCCAACAAGGCCGTCATATCCCTTAACTTTTTGTCACTAATATTGTATGCCTCTCCATCTGACTCCTTTAATGCATACAGCGCTTCTTCTCCATCAAAACTATGCCAGTTAATAAGTGGCTCGTTGTATTTAGTCTCCTTAATAGCTTCCGGATTCAAATCTTTACAATGATCTAACCCTTGTAAAAATGATTGAATGATAGGGTTTTTATTTGAGGATGAAGCCGCTACCATTTTTGGTATTCTAGAGGTTTTTCCTCTTTTGTACAAACTAACAAACCCACGATAAATTCCTGCGAAAAGTGTTCCATTAGAAACCGGAACGGCGCAATACTTAGGTGCATCTCCTAAATCTTCGAAAATCTCTGTTGCAATCTGCGAGTACGCACTAATCTGCAAAGGCGTGTTCGCACCCCCAGGATTTGCATCATACCAACCGTTATTTTTGGCGAGTTCACTACTTTCTTTTACGACATCTTCATAATTACCGGGTATCCGAATAATCTCGGCTCCAAGTAACTGCATCTCAACAACACGATCAGTATGAAAACTCTCGGGAATATAAATTCTACAAGCAATACCAGCCAAGTTGGCCGCTAAGGCCACCGCAACCCCGTAATTACCACAAGTAGCCAAGGACACTACTTCAAATTCCCTACGGAGGGCATCATAGATTTGTGCAAAGGCAATACGGTCTTTTTGTGTTCCCGTAGGGTTATCGCCTTCATACTTTATATAAAGCTGACGAATATCAAACTCACGTTCCATAGCTTTCGCTCGGTGCAAGCCTGTATCTCCCACTTCAAGATTTATAATATCTTCATACGACTCTAAACGATCTACCAGCGATTTACTTTTGTCCTTAACAAATTCGCTTAGTTTTTTCGTCTCGGAAGACACCTTATTTTCTGCGGTTTTAA
>NZ_RCNR01000048.1 GCF_009725985.1 Zobellia amurskyensis | reverse complement strand
ATCGTTTTGTACAGCTGCGATTGCGTTGTCTGCATCTGTTTCGTTTTGGTCCACATCGTTTTGCACTGCAAGAATCGCGGCGTCTGCATCAGCTTCATTTTGGTCAACGTCATTTTGGATGGTAGTTTCTGCGGCCGTTGCTCTGTTGGTTTCGGCAAGAATTGCGGCATCTGCGTCAGTTTCGTTCTGGTCCACATCCGATTGTACAGCTGCAATTGCGTTGTCTGCATCAGCCTCGTTTTGGTCGACATCATTTTGAATGGTGGTTTCTGCTGCAGTTGCTCTATTGGTTTCGGCAAGAATTGCAGCATCAGCGTCAGTTTCGTTCTGGTCCACATCGTTTTGAACGGCAGTAATGTCGGCAGACTCTTCCAAAGCCGAAAGATCGGCACTGGTGCTATTTCCATTTTCAATCTCAATCAGTAAAGTAGAGGTGCTTTCCTCTAAAGTAGCGTTATCAAGATTTTGATTGTCCGTACCTATAAAGTTTAGCGCACCGCTACCATTGGTAAAGGTGAAACTACCGTCTAGATTGTCCGTTAAATTGGCTTTTGAAAATGTAACGGGGGTTCCGGCTTCATTGGTATAGGTTACGGTGCCGTCATTGTTATCCAGTAAAGCGGTGACCGTTTCTCCTGCTGCAACATTAACGCACAAGCTGGTCCATACATTATTTTTATACTGAAAAAGACAGTCTTCGTCCGTATTGAAAACCAGTGCACCGTTTAATGGTGTAATCGCGCTCATTTGGGCATTGGTTACTCGAGTAACGACCAGCACGCGCGAGGCACTTTCCAATTCCATAAGGGAGGCAGCATCAATTTGATTGATGTTGTCTCCGATTTTGACTTGTGAGTAGGCTAATTGCGCTAAAAAGAGGAGAACGATGAGGGGAACGTTTTTCATCTTATGTTAAGATTTGTTTAACATTTTATTTTTTTGAATAAAATGTCTGGGCGGTTAATGTTATATTTTAATTTCTCGTTTCTAAATTGATTTATGTCAAACCTGTTGGTACGCTAAATAAGGGAGTTATTCCTTTTTTAATGATTACCTATTTTCTAGGTAATAAAGGCTCAAATCATTTCATCTTAAAAAAGAATGCACTACAGAATCTGGTTTATATTTGGTAGGCCAAAATGTGAAACCAATTTCTTTTTTAGGCAGGGGAATTTCAATTTTAATGTAAAATTAGACGCTGATCGACGAACTGCACAGAATTTGTTGTGTAGTAAAGCCAAAGTGTAGTGTAGTCAGGAGAATAAGTTGTAGGTATATTCTGTAGAGGTAATAGCATAGGGTAGAACATCGATGAACGGTATAAAAAAAAGAGACCGATTCGGTCTCTTTTTTAAATTAATCGTTCGCCAAATATAAAAATCCTTGAAACTCAAGGTCCAAATCGTTTAGGGTAACAATATAAAAGTACACGCCTGAAGGAAGTCCTTTATCTCTTGTTACCACAAAATTGTTTTGCGTAGAAAGTCCGTTGAACTCATTGGTGTAATTTGCTTTTTCAAATACTTTGAGTCCCTCACGATTATAAATCTGCATAAAGTTGTTGGGGGAAAGGGCTAATTCCGAAATTTCCAAGAAATCGTTTATACCATCTCCGTTGGGAGAAACAAAATAGTTTTCCAAGTCTAAATAATCCCTAGGTTCTCCCAATGCCGCAAAAGTAAGTACTTCATACTCGTCCGGAATAAAGGAGCCCGAAGCTACCACACCTTGGTTTAAATTTCCAGCAGGTGCGGGACCACCAAGGCTTACCCATTGGTTGGCCGATTTGCTATAGCCTACAATTACAATCTCGTTTACATCATTGGTCAAAAGCCCCATGTTGCTACGTTCGTTCCAAGAAAGTTGAATGGCCGATGGTACGGAGCCTTCCAAGTGCCAAAACTCAACCGTACTTATGTCTCCAATTTCTACGGCTTTATTGTTCGTGTTGAATGCTCGTGGCAGTACACTTGGGCTGTTAGGGTCCTCTATATAATAGGCACAACGTGCCACGCTATTTACACTTCCAGAATTTAAAATAAGCGGACGCAACTGTTGAAAATCACCAACGGGAAAAATAAAGTTCTGCTGATTGTTTACGCTTACATAGCCGTCTACCTTACTAATATCGCTCTGGCCGTTGGGAAAAGCATCTGCCAAAAAGTTAAGGGTTATGGAAGGTTGTACGCGATCGGTAATAATATCTCCGGTAATGAAATTGGCATTGTTCAAGACATTTAGAGAGGTCTGCACTACGGTACCGCCGCCAGTTACGAACTCAACATCGTACAAGGTTGCGGGCAAACTTCCGCTAATGGTACGGAGGTTGTCTCCATAAAAGCCTACCAAGCCCAGATTCTCGTCAAAACTACCGTCATTGACCAGGTTGGTATGCAAACCCATGACACCGCCATCGTGAATACGAAGGTTGCCGGTATTGTACAAAGCCGATTGTGCCTGTATGCCCGTTGCCAGAATAAGTGCCGCTATGTAAAGATGTTTCATCATGTTCAATGCAGATTGCGCTTTATTGACCTGGTTTTATTTGTTTAGAAGTGCTTTAATTTCTTCTATATCATTTTTCATGGACTTTAATTCCTTGGCCATGGCTTCTTTTTCGGCTTTAAGTTTTTTGATTTCCTTTTCCTGTTCTATGGTGTGAAGGAAAAGTTCCTCTATTTTTTCTAGATGTACAGTATTAGCATTACTTAGGTTATATGAGCCTTCATTTTTAATTTGTTCAGCTGATAAAATTCCAGGTAAGTGATTGTTCTTTTTAACAAAAATTTCGATTTCCTCTAAACTTCTAAAACTATAAGAACTTTTTAAGTTTGAATAACCATTAAAGTATTTTTCGAATACATAGTCAGGGTGAACTTGTGTAGCTGCTACCCAAACTCCTCCGTCTACTTGAAGATCACCTGCTATATGTAATTTTCTTGTGGGAGTATCGGTACCAATACCTACGTTTTGTGCATCATCAATTCTAAGAACTTCTACGCCTCCTGTTGAAAAACCTAAATTATCTTCAGAAGCCCTGAACATTCCTGTATCATTGTCATCATTGGTGTAAAAACCATAACCAGGGCCACCGGCATCCCCTCCTGTAGCATTGAAACCTTCTCTACTTCTAATAGAGCCACGTACATCTAATTGATCTTGTGGTTCTCCAGGTAAGGCACCAATTCCAATTTTTCCACCATTGGTAGCGAATTGTAAATTAGAACCATTTAAATCATATATTCTTTTTTGACCTAAAGTTTGAGTTAAATCAGATTTTGCGAAATTTTGAGCATCGGCCCAAACAACATCGGTGCCGTTTGTTGTTAATATTTGACCGTCTATTGTACTTTCTTTTATTTTAATAATAGTTACTTCGTCGTTGGCAATACTATTTTCTTTAACAGCTCCTGGAGCAATCTGATCAGTATTTACTGCATCGTCAGCAATTTTAGCGTTGGTTACACCATCATCTTTAATCAGAAGTACATCTGATGCTATTTCTATAGTTGAGTCATCAACATTTACGCTAAAATCATTTGCAGCTGTTACAGCAAGCCCATCTCCAGCAGTGTATGAAGTAGAACCGCCATTGTCTGTGCCAATAGTCCATGTTGTATTATCATTATCCCATTTTAGAACTTGTCCGTTGGCCGTTGCGCCCATTGGACTAAGATCTTCAATAGCAATTGTATTAGGTGCTATTTTAGCTGATGTAACAGCGTTAGCATTAATATTTTCTTCAAAGACAGCGTTAGGAGCTAATTCATCGGTTCCAATTACATCATCGGCAATTACAGTAGCAGAAGTTGGCCCGGTTACTTCTCCTGCTAAATTGTCCACAGCAAAAGTTGTTCCTGTAAGCGTTATACCAGCTCCACCAGTATAGGTTGTAGAAGCGGCATCATCCGTTCCTATTTTCCATACTAGATTATCTTGGTCCCACTTTAGGACCTCTCCGTTGGTTGTTGCACCCATGTTGCTTAAATCTTCTAACGCGATGGTGCCATTTGTAATTTTTGCCGAGTTGATACTGGCATCTTTAACTTGCAATGCATCCGATATTATTTCTATTGTAGTGTCATCAACACCAATATTATAACCCTTGCCATCAGTTTGAACTACTAAGGCATCATTTGTATCGGCATCAGTAATGGAAAGTTCACCTGCATCTTCCCAAGAAACGGCTCCAGCCCCATTAGAGGTTAATACCTGATTTGCATCTCCACGGTCTCCTGCAATTTCGATACCATTATAAAGGACGATGTCTCTATTGTTTTTTACGGTAAAGGCTTTGTCTGCTAGGGTAGGTAAGGACTCATTGGTATTATTAGAATTTTGAAGAAAGTGAAAATCTCCGGTAGCATACGCCCCTGTTCTTTCGTAAGCTAAAGCTCCTTTTCCAAAACCTCCCTCACCATCTACTGCAAATAAAGTTGCTACCGCAGAACCATTTGAATTAGTATCATTTTGAAGGTGCAAGGCATATGACAACTGTCCGCCTAATTGCTCCATAATCTGAACTTTGGCAACTGTACTTTTTGTGTTTAGAGCACCATCTAACCCAATATACAAAGCACCAAAGCCTAACGTACTGACTTTTCTGCCTTCAGGATCCCAGTAAAACTCATTTCCAGCATCCGTTGGTGAACCATCTACATCATCTCCAAAAAAGATAGCGTTTTCAGTACCAAAATGGCTCGAGCCATTTGAGACAATCCAAGAGGTTGTAGCCGTATCCCACTTTAGTATTTGGCCGTCTGCTGTGGCTCCCATATCACTTAAATCCGTAAGACCAATAGTTGCGTCTAATATTTTATCTGTGTTAATGGCATCATCTTCAACGGTAAGAACCCCCGCATTATCCATTGTGGCATCACCACTTAGGGTAACGGCTTGTGCCACTCCTGTGGCGTCACCAACAAGAATATCCCCATCTGCCAATGTATTATTAGCGGTAATTTCATCATCCACATATTTTTTGGTAGCCGCATCTTGATCTAACGTGGGGTTCAAAAGGTCGGCTATTTTAAGATTTCCAGCGCTAGCACCCGTTGCTAAAACTTGACTCAAATTTTGAGCAGTTCCTGCTGTACCCAAGGCGGTATTGATTCCAGCAAAATGAGCCTCAACGTCCGGTGTAGCTGCAGTATAATTAGTAGCTGTAAGGGCTACCGGTACTTCGCCCGCATTTTGGTCATCGGTACTTCCTCCGGTTAAAGCAGCATCTATTCCAGCTAAATGAGCTTCTACGTCAGCCGTTGCCGCAGTATAATTTGCGGGTGTTGCAGTTACTGGAACTTGTGCGGCATTTTGAGTAGTGCCGGTTCCGCCAACAACGGTTAATTCGTAAGGTGTAGCTGCAGAACCGTCTCCTGAAACGGTAACTGTGGCGGTTGAATTAATTTGGGCAAGTGCTCCTCCACCAGCCAAAGAACTTAAGTCTACTGTGGTGTTTGTTCCTGCTTCTGTTATAACAAGTTGGTTGGAGGCATTTAAAAGAACACCTGTAATCAATTCGTTAGTTATACTACCATCAACTTCGTTTGCGGCATTTATTACATAAGGTGTTGCTGCCGTGCCGTTACCGGTTATAGTTATGTTGTTACCTTCGTTTATATTGGTGTCCGAGCCATCTGCAGTAGGAATAGTAACCGCATTGCCGTTGGTTATGGACAATAGATTTCCAGAAATAGAAAGGGTCTGTATTTCGTTGGTATTACTTTTATCACCATCCGCAGCAATAGCAGCCGTATTTGCGGCAATATTGTCCTCTAGAAAGGTTGCATCAAAGAATGCACCGCTATCACTACCCACACTAATGGAGTTATCGGCATCGCCACTTACTACGTTAGCACCGGTAATAAAACCGGCATCGTTATTAAAAAAGCTTAACGGAAGACTATCGCGATCAATGGCGTACGGGCCAACTGCATTCTGGGCAATTCTAGCTTTATCTACGGCATTTGGCGCTAATTTACCTCGTCCAATAGATCCGTTTTGTATGTCTACCCCATTAATACCCCCGTTCAATATTTGATCGCTGGTAATACTATTAGGGGCTATTTCAAAATTGTTACCACCTGCTGTAGGGGTAATAACAATGGTACTTTCAGAATTTACAATAGGGGTAGCCGTATGGGCTCCGCCATCCGCTCCTTCGCACATACTGACCCATGCTGCACCATCATAGTAATACACGCAATCTGCAGTAGTATTGTAGACCAATGCACCACGGTTGGGTACAATAGTGGTCATCTGCAAAGAATCTACTCTTGTAATGACCAAAACCTTATCCGAACTTTCTAGTTCCAGAATGGAAGCGGGATCAATTGTTTGAGGGTTATCACCTATTTTTACTTGTGCTTGTGCAAAATTGATGAGGAAAAAACCGACAAAAAATAACGGTATCGAGATGCGCTTTTGCATACAGTTTAAAATTTAAGGTATTAGGGTGAACAAAAATAAAATTATCTTGGTACTTAACTAATTTAACAAGACAAACTACCGGTTCATCTGGCTAAAAGGATTAGGATTACTGGTTACCTGATAGTTATGTCATTAATTTTTTTTCAAATACGAATTAACAAAAGTTTAGCCGCCATGGTTTTTTTAAGACCAAAACATGTACTTTCTTTATCCACTTAATTTATCTGAACAGTAACTCTATATTGTACGAAAGTACTCCTTATAAAGTTGCCTTGAAATTGATTTAATAAAAAACCATATCCTTTACGAGGACATTTATAAAACAACCAAATGAAGATTATCCCTACTCTAATATGTGTACTTTTTTCTTTTATAGCAGTCAATGCCCAAGATGATGACCGCTCCTTATTACGGGGTACGGTTTTGTACAGGAGCATAAGTGTTCCTAATGAGAACGTTATAAATATTACTACGGAAAATGCGGTAATATCTGATGAAAAAGGACAGTTTGCCATTATGGCCAAAGCTGGAGATGAATTGGCCTTTACGGCGGTAAACTACCAGATGGAAGTAGTGAAGATTACCGATGAAATTATAAAAAACGGTCGTTTGGTGGTTGAAGTAAATGAAAAGGTTACCGAATTGGACGAGGTTGTGGTTAGCCCTGAAAACGAGGAGAAGTTTATACAATTGCAGAATGAGGAGTTCAAGAAGGTAGAGTATGATATTGACCGTTCTACGGAAGTAGAAAATATAGCTTTAAGTCAGTCTGAAAGGGGCATGAAGGATGGTGCCAATTTTGTGAATATTTTTAAGGCTTTGGCCAAAGCAGGGAAAAAGGAGAATGCGGATGCTCGCCCACGTATGAAAATGAGCCAAGTGCTGCGCCAAGTGTATGACGATGAGTTTTTTGTTACTGATCTGAAATTATCTCAAGCATCTATAGATGATTTTCTAATTTATGTTGATACTCACGAACCTGAATATGCGTTGCTTTTAAAGAAAAACGAGTTTGAACTAATCGATTTTTTGGTAAACAAAAGCAAGGCGTACCGAGAACAAATGAATGAAGAGAAATAAACTTCTTTTTCTATTTTTTTTCTTGCTCTTGACGCGTATATGTGCTCAAGATTTCTTTTCTGATGAACTTCAGGGCCGTGTCTATAGTAAAGATGGCGATGTAGCGGCCACCCACGTTTTAAATACTACTACAAAAAAAGCTACAATTACAGATATTGATGGCTTTTTTACTATTGTGGCAAAGCTTAACGATACTTTGGTGTTTTCTGCCGTACAATACAAACGCAAAGAAATTGTAATTACCCTAAGTGTTCTTGAAAGTAAACTTCTTATGATTCCTCTAGAAGAGGCTTTAACGGAGCTGGATGAGGTTGTAGTTATGCCGTATAGTCTTTCCGGTAACATAGCGAGCGACCTGAACACTTTAAAAACAGAACCTGTTATTACGGCTTCAACTTTAGGATTGCCAAATGCCTACGTAAAGCCCATAAGCAAAGCCGAACGTGAATTTCAGGCGGCAACGGCAAACCCATATATGAGTTTTGATCCACTGATCAATATGATAACGGGCCGTAAAAAAATGTTGAAAGCCCGTGTAAAACGAAATGCAAAATACGAAAGAACGCAAAGGGTACGGGAGTTTTACGCAGATTCACTTTATACTACGGAACTAAAAATCCCCCAAGATAAGATTGATGATTTTATGTATTTCTGTGAAGTCGATTCGGCATTTCAGCAAATCATAGATTCTCATGACCGGTTGCGGATTTGGGCTTTTATGAAGCGAAAAAGTTTAACGTACCTAGAGAATTACGAAGAGCAGGAGTAAATTATACAGGAGATAACAAGTAATTTACGCTGAGGTAGATTGCTAAAAGGATATCCTATGAAACCGTTACAAAAATTAGTTTTTGTGAGTGTCATAACTGTGGTGGCAAGCACGTCATGTGCTCAGGAATCCGTTTCTCTAAATGGCCGTGTCTATAGTGAAAGTGGCGATGTCTCGGCAACCCATGTATTAAATACTTCAACAAATAGAGCTACTATAACAGATGCCGATGGTTTTTTTGATATTGATGTTCGCCTTAATGATACTTTGGTTTTCTCGGCGGTACAATATAACAAGAAAGAAATAGTGGTTACGGCATCTATTTTAGGAAGTAAATTGCTGGTAGTTCCTTTAGAGGAAGTTTTGACTCAGTTAGAGGAAGTGGTAGTAACTCCATATAGTTTAACAGGAGATATGAGTAGGGATTTAAATAGAATTCCTGTTGGTTCGGTAATAACATCTCAATCGTTGGGTTTGGAAAACAAAAAAGGACGGTTAAGGCCAAAAGGTGTAGGTGAAAAACTTCGCTTAAATAAATATTTAGATTTAGCTTCGGGTTATGATACTCTATCTCTTAAACCTAAAGTTTTCTATGCTTTAAAAGCAGTTAAGTTATATGATGATTTATCCGGTAAAACCAAGGATTTAAAAAAGTACGCACGTATAGAGAAGGAGGAACGCAAACTAGATGAAATAAGACTTTTTTATACGGATGCTGTTTTCATTCAAACTTTGAAAATTCCGGAACAACAGATTCATGATTTTTTGAACTACTGTATGGTTGATGCTGATTTTAAGGAACACGCAAATGCAGATAATATGGCATCTTTGTATAAGATGATGGAGCTTAAAAGCCAAGTGTATAGAAACAACAACAGTTTGGACTAATACTATTTTGGCACAGCATTTGCCTATTTTTGCAGAAGAAAATGAGATTATGAAGTCTTTGAAAAAATTACTTGTTGTTTTAGTGTTTCCGTTACTGGCCTTTACGGCGGCCCATAAGTTTTACGTTAGCGTAACAAATGTAAATTATTCCGAAAAAGATAAGGCACTGCAGATTACCTCTCGTATTTTTATTGATGATTTGGATAAACTGCTGTTAGAGCGATATAATATAAAAGCCCAATTAGCAACGGACGAAGAACCTCCTTTAGCCGATGAATACTTAGAAAAATATCTACGGTCTAAATTTGTTGTAGAAGTTAATGGGAGCAATGCTTCCTATGATTATATAGGTAAGAAGTACGATGCGGACGTGGTTATCTTTTATATAGAAATCCCTAATGTAGATTTAGCTACATTAAAATCCGTTCAAATAGAAAACGAAGTGTTGACCGATTTGTTCGATGAACAACAGAATGTAGTGCACTTAAAATTGGGAAATGACAAAAAAAGCTTTGTTTTGGTCAAATCTCGTACTAAAGGAATGTTAAAATTATAACATTTAGGTAACTATTCCTTAAAATATTTTACTTTTCCGCGCTTAAAACCACAGACACAAATGAATAAATTAAAGTACGGTCTCGCTACGTTACTTTTTGTATTTGCCAATATTCTAATGGCACAACAAGGTATTAATGCAGACAAGGAACCCGGTCACACCAATGAAAATAAGTTTAAACAGCTATACGAAGAGTTCGCGACTCCTAATAATTATCGTTCCGCTTCTGGTGCTCCGGGCCCAGATTATTATCAGCAGCAAGCCGATTATAAAATGGATATTGAGCTGGATGATAAAAATGCTAAGATTTTTGGTACAGAAACCATTACCTATACCAACAACTCGCCAGACGACCTTGAGTACCTTTGGTTGCAGCTAGATCAGAACGTACGTGCTAAGACTTCAAAATCTCCTTTGCGTGATGGTGGAGGTGTGCCAATGGCCGAACAAGCCGGTGCTTTTGCACAGAAATATATGACAGAGCCTTTTGATGGCGGATTTAATATAGCGTATGTAAAGGACGCTAACGGAAAACCGTTGAAATATACCATCAACCAGACCATGATGCGTATAGATATTTCAAAGCCCTTAAAAAGTAAAGAACAAATTTCATTTTCTATTAAATGGGATTATAACATACCTAACCACACCATTAATCGTGCGCGTTCAGGCTATGAGTATTTTGAGAAAGATGGCAACCGGTCTTACGTAATTGCCCAATTCTTTCCAAGAATGGCAGTGTATAGCGATGTTGAAGGCTGGCAGAACCACCAGTTCTGGGGTAGTGGCGAATTTGCGCTTACTTTTGGGGATTATGATGTAAATATTACCGTGCCTGCGGATCACGTTTTAGATGCTACGGGAACACTTCAGAATAGAAAAGAGGTCTTCTCTAAAGAGATGATGAATCGTTACGAAAAAGCTAAAAAGTCCTATGATAAGCCTGTACTGATTGTGACCCAGGCTGAAGCAGAAAAGGCGGAAAAGGGTTTCTCAGAAAAGAAGAAGACTTGGAAGTTTAGAGCAGAAAACGTGAGGGATTACGGTTTTGCTACATCAAGAAAATTTATCTGGGATATGCAGGCCGTCAAGGTAGGCAACAAAGATGTTATGGCAGTTTCGTTATATCCAAAAGAAGGTAACCCATTGTGGGAAGAGTATTCAACCAAGGCCGTGGCGCATACTTTAAAATCGTACTCATCGCATACTTTTGATTATCCTTATCCAAAAGCAATTTCTGTACATGCCAAGCAACAAGGTATGGAATACCCAATGATTTGTTGGAACTATGGTCGTCCAAATGAAGACGGTACGTATTCTGACCGAGTGAAATACGGTATGATCAGTGTAATCATTCACGAAGTAGGGCACAACTTTTTTCCTATGATCGTAAACTCGGATGAACGCCAATGGGGTTGGATGGATGAAGGGCTTGATACGTTCATGCAGTTTATGGCCGAGCAAGAATTTGGTGAAAAATACCCTGAAGCAATAGCGCCTAACGATAAGTACCCATCAAGAAGAGGGGAACCTTCTAAAATTGTTCCTTACATGGCAGGTGATCAGAGTACGATTGCACCTATTATGTCCAATCCGGAAAACGTGTACCAGTTAGGGCCCAATGCCTACGGGAAACCGGCTACCGCTTTAAATATACTTCGTGAGACCGTAATGGGCAGGGAGCTTTTTGATCATGCCTTTAAAACGTATTCGCACCGTTGGATGTTTAAGCACCCAACCCCTGAAGACTTTTTTAGAACTATGGAAGATGCGTCTGCCGTAGATTTAGATTGGTACTGGAGAGGTTGGTTCTATACTACAGATTTTGTTGATATAGGTGTTAAAGACATCAAGAAATATTACGTTACGGATAAGCCAAGTAAAAAAATGGAAGAGTATATGGCTGTTCGTGGAATTACTGAAGCTGATTTGCCGCCATTGGTATATTTAGCAGAGGAAGGTAGTGATGATCTTGATTCTAACTTAAAGGGAAAGATGCCATCGGAAAACTCACAGTCGCTTAAAGAATTTATGATGGATAACCTAACGGCCGAAGAAAGAGCGGCTGTTCAAGAGCCAAAATATTTTTATCAAGTTACTTACGATAAACCAGGCGGAATACCAATGCCTTTAATAGTTGAGTACACCTATGCAGATGGGACTTCTAAGAATATTACTTACCCACCTGAAATCTGGAGAAAGAATGATAAAGAAGTGAGTGTGGTGATATCTTCACAAACAGAACTTACAGGTGTTGTTGTTGATCCAAAGGCGGAAACGGCAGATATAGATACGTCTAATAATGCATGGCCTAAGAAAGAAGAGAAATCTGATTTTGAGAAGATGAAGGAAAATGCCGTTAAAGGCAAATAAATTTTTGTTAATATCACAAAAAGACCCGTCAGGTTTTCTTAACCTGACGGGTCTTTCTATGTAAACTTGATTATATTTGTGGTATGTATTCACTATACTTTTTATTCATTAGCGGAGGCGAAATCTTCTTTATCATGTTTATCGTGGTAATGGTTTTCGGTGCCGATAAGATTCCCGGCATAGCCAAGGGGCTGGGCAAGGGTATGCGTCAACTAAAAGACGCCACGGAAGATATTAAACAAGAAATTCAAAAAAGTGCCGACAAGCAGGGTATTGATACCAGCTTTATCACTGACATCAAAAAGGACATAGATGATGTTAAGGATAATATTTCTTCAGGAATCGGTGACGACATCAAAAAAGGAGTAAGTGACGTTAAGAAGAGCGTCAATGATGTTACGGGAACTATAAAAAGAAGTTAGGTTTGCTGGATCGCATTCTAGAATGGGATAGAGAAACTTTTATCTACCTGAATAATTTGGGTATTGAAGATTACGACCAATTCTGGCTTATTGTTACCCAATTTAGTACTTGGATTCCTTTATTTGCTACGTTTTTTATCCTTATTTTCCTTAAATACCCTAAACGAGAGGCCATTTATGTAGTACTTACCATTGTAAGTATGATATTTTTTGTTACTACCCTTACGGATTTGACTAAAGAAATAGTCGCGCGGTTACGTCCCAATAATGATGAAACTATGAATACGCTAATACGTATTCTAAAACCATCTTCTAGTTATAGCTTTTTTTCGGGGCATTCATCCAGTTCCTTTTCAGCAACTACAATTGTGGTTCTTTTTTTAAGAAAACGCTTTAAATGGTGTTGGTTGTTTTATATATGGCCCATACTTTTTGTGTCTAGCCGTATTTTTGTTGGCGTACATTTCCCCACGGATATTATGGTAGGCTCTACGGTAGGTGTCCTTTCAGCAATATTTTTCTATACAATTTACGTTAGGCTCATAGTACCCTACTTAGGGTTAAGCCATCCCTAATTGGTAGCAGTACCGTTTCTATACGCGGGTCTTCTTTTAGCTTTTTATTGAAGTCCAACAGAATAGGTGTTACCTTATCTTTTTTGTCAACGGGCTCTACTACTTTACCGGACCAAAGAACATTATCGGAAAGTATAACACTACCGGGGCGGGTCTTTTGCATTACCAGTTCAAAATAATCAGGATAGTCCTTTTTTTCGGCATCTATAAAAATAAGATCAAAGGTAGTTTCAAGTTTTGGTATGATGTTTTTTGCATCACCAATATGTTGTATGATTTGGCCTTTATAGGCACTTCTTGAGAAATAACGCTCTTGTATATCCTGTAGTTCTTCGTTAATATCTATAGTATGTAGCTGCCCATCTTTCTGCATGCCTTCCGCCAAACATAACGCAGAATATCCTGTGTATGTGCCAATTTCAAGAATATTTTTCGGATAAATTATTTTTGATAATACGCTTAATACCCTTCCCTGAAAGTGTCCCGTAAGCATACGCGGGCGGACAACCTTAAGGTGAGTTTCCCTAGTGAGCTCTTGAAGTAATTGTGGTTCGTTTTCTGAATGGTCTTGGATATAATCCTCTAAATCCGCAGATAAGAAATGCATGCCTGAAATTTCTGCAAATATATAGTATTTTAGAACTTCGTAACTGTAGAATAGAACCGTAGAAACTATGAGTGAATTTATAACGAGGAGTGCGTTACTAAGCGATTTAAATACTTTACTTGAATTTGAACAAGGTATCATTGCTTTTGAGAGACCTTATGACCCAACGTTAAAGGAAGACCCCATTAGTTATTATGATTTGGGGGAGTTGATTACAAGTGATGATGCAGAGGTTGTGGTCATTGAGAATGAGGGACAGCTCGTTGCTTCAGGTTATGCGAAAATTAGAAAAGCCAAGCCATACTTAAATCATGAAACTTATAGTTATTTAGGTTTTATGTATACCGATGCTAATTTTAGAGGCCAAGGATTAAATAAAAAGGTAGTAGAAGCTTTAAGAAATTGGTCCAAATCAAAAGGTGTTTCAGAAATACGACTTACGGTTTATAATGATAATGTTGGAGCCATTAGAGCCTATGAAAAAGTAGGATTTAAAAGACATATAATTGAGATGCGAATTGATGATTTAAAGTAGCTCTTTAATAGTTTATATATCCTTTACTAAATTGTATTTTTGAAAAAAACTGCCTTATGAAATTCGAGAACACCTTAGAATTTGCCCAAAAACTAGATGGCGAAGATAAATTGCGAAGCTATCGCGATGAATTTTACTTCCCTAAAGTGAACGGAAAACAGGTTATCTATTTTACAGGAAATTCTCTCGGATTACAGCCAAAACGAACTCAAAAGTTTGTGGATGAGGTCATGACGGATTGGAAGAATCTTGCGGTAGAAGGTCATTTTCATTCAGAAAAACCTTGGTGGGATTATCATGAGCAGTTAGCGGCTCCGTTGGCCAAAGTAGTAGGGGCAAAGACAGAAGAAGTATCCGTTATGAACACGCTTACGGTAAATCTTCATCTTTTAATGGTTACTTTCTACAGGCCCACAACCAAACGTTATAAAATACTTTGCGAAGAGAAGGCTTTTCCGTCTGATCAGTATATGTTGCAAAGTCAAGTTAGACATCATGGTCTTGATCCGGAAGATGCTTTGGTGGAAGTAAAGAAAAGAGAAGGCGAAAATTTTTGGCGTACGGAAGATGTTCTGCAAAAAATAGAGGAGTTAGGTGATGAACTGGCACTTGTACTTATTGGTGGCGTAAATTATTACAACGGTCAGGTTTTTGACATGGAAACGATTACCAAAGCAGGTAAAGCTGTTGGCGCCAATGTGGGTTGGGATTTGGCTCATGGTGCAGGTAATATAGAATTAAAGTTACATGATTGGGATGCGGACTTTGCTGCATGGTGCAGTTATAAATATATGAATAGTGGTCCCGGTAATGCTTCCGGTGTATTTATACATGAACGTCACCTGAATAAAAAAGACATTCCTAGGTTTGAAGGATGGTGGGGAACCAAAAAGGAAACTCGGTTTTTGATGAAACCGGAATTTGAGCCTATGCCAAATGCCGATGCTTGGCAGTTGAGTAATCCACCTGTATTATCTGTGGCCCCTTATTTAGCTTCTTTAGAGATGTTCGAGGAAGTGGGTATGGACGCCTTGATCAATAAGAGAGACCGTATTGTGGCCTATTTGGAATTTGTCCTTCATGAAATAGATGCGGAAATGGATGGCACCACATTTGAAATCATTACTCCTGAGGACAGGGGTACGCAGTTGTCCGTTTTTCTTCACGGGCAAGGAAAACCACTTTTTGATTATTTAATGGAAAATGGAGTCATTACGGACTGGAGGGAGCCTAATGTTATCCGTTTGGCGCCAGCTCCATTTTACTGCTCGTATGAAGATATGTATCGCTTTGGTCAGATTTTAAAAGAAGGTATCAAGACCATATAATTCCTATTTCTTTCAATTTATACTTTTTACCCAATTCTATTGGGATGGGAGAGGTTTGTTGATTTTCAATTTTTTTTAATTAGTGTATTTTGTCGATAATATTGACCGTTCATCGGCTATATTGGTGGTTAATCTCGTACGTATAAAGTAAGTTTTGGCCCCAAAACTTAAAATGAACATTAAATTTGAAAAAATGAAAAATAAAACGTTTCCTACTCGTCTTATGCTTTTTATGGCAGTAAGTACATTGGCAATAGTTTCCTGTTCCAATGATGCTACTGAACTTGATGCCGAAACTTCTTTAGTTCCCCAAACGGAAGTTCCGGCAGATCAAGGTGTAGAATTTATCACTAAATATTTTATGGGTGATGCCGTGCAAGTGCATTTGGAAGATGATGGTACCTACAGTCTGGCTGGTTCCGATGCACGATTATTTGAAGATCAACTTGCAGATTCTCCCGATGCATATAACCCAAATCCTGTTCCTGGAGAAGAACTTTCAGGTCTGGCACTGGGTGGAGGAATTAGAAAATGGACGAATAATACCGTTTATTACGTAATTGATGGTTTAAGCTCTAGCGTTCGTAGTGAACTGCAAAAGTCGTTTGACGAATGGTCCAATAAAACCAATGTTAGTTTTAAAGAACGTACCAATCAATCTAACTATGTAACCATATCTTCATCAGGTTCTAACAGTAATTCTGGAGTGGCAACTTTGGGGATGTACAATTCCCGTGGTTATATTCAATTAGGTACTCGAGCTACAGCAGTAGTTATCATTCACGAACTTGGTCATACCTTGGGGTATATTCATGAACAGAATAGGTCAGATAGAGATAATCATATTATCATTAAAACAGAGAATATTCAATCTAATGCGCAAGACCAGTTTTATAAGAGTGCTTCGGCAACTTTTCTAACCGGTTCTTTTGATGTGAATTCAATTATGATGTACGGAAGTTACACATTTAGTAAAAATGGACAGCCTACTATTACTGATCGTAGCGGGAATACACTACCACAAAGACAAGCACGTTTGTCAACTCTGGACATCCAAGGAACAAATGCCGCTTACCCTTCTGCAGATGGAGGAAACGGTAATCCGGAACCTGAGCAAGACTTATGTGATACTACAGCTAACTACTCATCTAGTAAAAGCTATAGTGTGGGTGATTATGTTTTGTATTATGGCCGTTTGTATCAAAGGGATTATACGCGCTGGAATTATATAAAAAATTGTAATTAATACCGACCAGGGGCTAAAATAGGGTAGATTATTACCCCTTATAAAAAAGAAAGACTATCTGAAAAGATGGTCTTTTTTTGATTTATAGGCTAGTGTTTTTAAATTACCTTCGTTGTCAAATAAGTAGAATGAAATCATTACGCCTGATACTTACCAATTCTCGTTATTTTGGTGCGGCCTGGGTCTTTGCCAGTATAAATATTCTTTTTGGTACTTGGGCTATATACATACCTGCGGTAAAAGAGCAACTTCAAATAGATAAGTCTCAATTGGGGCTTGCTATATTTTTTCTTTCTCTTGGTGTATTCACTGTATTTCCGGTGGCTTCATCTATCATCAATAAAATAGGCGTAGGGAAAGCCACTTGGTACGGGGTTGTTCTTAGCAGTATTGCGGCACTTTTACCCTTGCTGGCTCCCAGTTATTATACGCTTATGGCTGCGCTGTTTTTGCTTGGAGCTACTAATGGTTTCACGGATATTTCCATGAATACCTTGGTGACGGAACTGGAGAAAGAAGACAAGAAAAGTTTTATGAGTGCTTCTCATGGTTTTTTTAGTTTGGGTGGTGTATTGGCAGGTCTTGGTAGTTTTCTTATTGGCCCGTTGGATAATCCACCTTTGCACATGTTACTGGCTGTGGTATTGGTTTTAGTCGTGAATTATATTTTCCACGGAAAATATAAAAATGTAGTTGCAGCAATTGAAGAAAAAGAGGCATTCAGTTTAAAATTATTTAAGCCGATGCTATTTCTTGGGTTGATTTCTTTTGTAGCCATGGGAAGCGAAGGGGCTATTGTAGACTGGAGCGGACTTTATTTAAAGGAAATAAGCCTGGCACCGGAGTTACTTTGGGGCGCCGGATTCTTGGGTTTTCAAGTTACAATGACCTTAGGAAGATTTTTAGGTGATGGTATTAGTGAAAAAATAGGTTCGGTAAAAATGGTGACTTTCGCTACCGTATTGGTATTACTTGGGTATCTAATGGTTTTGAGTACGGAAACGTATATGGCCATTTCCGGTTTTGCCTTAAGCGGACTAGGTTTTTCAGTAATGGTACCCGAAGTGTTTCGTATTGGGGGTAAAGTAAAGGGAGTGGATTCTTCGCAAAGTGTTTCCTTTATTGCAGGTACGGGCTATACCGGTTTCTTGTTGGCTCCACCTATATTGGGGTTTATTGCGGATAGTTCCTCCCTTAAAACCTGCTTCTTGGTGCTATTTGGATGCGCTCTTTTTGTTTTAGCAGCTACGTTCAAGTTAAAGCGCAACCAGAAAAAAGTCTAACGCCTAGTTTGTCTTTACTTCAATGTTGGTGAAATAGAGTTTAAAACTGCCATCTTCATTTTGATGCATTTTGGCAATTTTGAGTCCACCTGCTTCTGTGTAGTCTTCCCAAGTAGTTGTCATGGAAGGTTCTTCTTGGTTTCCTTTTCTAAAAACCCATTCTTTAACTAGGTAATCATCTCCAAAATAAAAATCATAAGCATCGCCGGGAGTGTAACCACCATCTTGCTTGTAGACGACCGTTAATTTTTGCATCGGCTTTTTGCTGATAGGAGCTTCTGCATTTGGTGTAAGCTCATTAGTACTTCCGTTTTTATCCCATAGGATATTTATAGGTGCTATAAGCCAATACTTATCGTTAATGAATCCGCCGTTAGTTTTGTAGGCGGTACTGTCCATATCTTTTCTTTTATAGACTAAAGTATCTTTGGCTGAAATGGCAGTGACTTGGTTTGTTTTTGGTTTCCAGATCCACGTACGTTCAAAGTGAGACGTATCACGATCCACATTAAAGGTAAATTTGAGCTCTTCTACCTTGTTCCAGTTTTCGTAACCGTTAGCATGGGCTATTTTTTCTAGAATGGAAAGTTCTTTCTGGGGTTGAGGTGCTTCAGCCTTTTTGGTCTCTTTGCAACCGATAAAAAGAATTGTAAAAAGCATGCAGGCGGAAAAATACTTTGTCATAGTTAGAATTTTTCACAAAGATAGCTGCTTTTGTTTAAAGCATGGTCCGTAAATAAAAATGGATAATGAAGAGCTTTTTAAATTGAAAGGTCTATCTAAAAATAACGAGGAGATTTCATAGCTTTTAAACCTCTGTTAAAAAGTTCATAGATAAGAATAACCTCATGTGTGCCTCCTGAATACGGTCTAAAAGTTGAGGTAGGCAAATCATACGCATATCCTATCCTAAAGGAGTCGGAAATGGCATAATCCATGAGTACTCCAAAACTGTCCGAGTCATTAAAGCGGTAAGAAGCGCCGATCCAAAACTTCTCATAGAAGAGGAAATTTGCGGTTACATCGTACGAAGCAGGGGCACCGTTGGTGTATTTAAGTATTGCCGTGGGCTTGAATTTTGTGGTTTCGCCTATATCAAAAACGTATCCACCAATGGCGTAATAACTATTGCGTTCAAGAGCAACAAATTCACCATTATTCAAATCGGTATTAAGAATACGAGGTGTTGAAACACCTAAGTACCATTTATTAGAGCTTACGTAAATACCGGCTCCCATGTTTGGGTTCCATTTAGAAAAACCATCAAAAAAGAATGGGTCCGTTTCGTCCGGTGTTTCTAATTTATAGTTGGTAACACCACCCTTTAAACCCAAGGCCATATTTACATCCCTACTTAATGGAACCGTATATGAAATATCCGCATAAATGTAATTTGTTTTCTCAAAACCTAGTTGGTCATTTATATAAGAGAGACCAACACCCACATTACTAAACCGTATGGGTGTATGTACAGATAACGTACTTGTTGTTGGGTTACCTTCAATACCTGCCCACTGGTTCCTGTGCAAGGCAGTAGCATTTAATGTTTGTCTACTTCCTGCGTATGCCGGGTTTATGGACATAGTGTTATAGACGTATTGTGTAAACTGGGGTAGTTGTTGTGCATTTGTGAAAAAGGCACAGCAAACCGCTAAAATTGCTAGGTGATTCCTAAGTGCTGTCATGGTTGCCTTTTTAGTTTGAACCGATATAAATATATCCGTTAACAGGTTTTATTTCATTGTTTCCAAAGCCAATGATATAGTAATAGGTTCCAGATGAAAGCATACCTGAGTTGCCCAATGAACTTTTAGGGGCAAACCCGCTCCAATCATTAGAGTAATCGCTATTTTCATAAACAATATTGCCCCATCTGTTAAAAACTTTTAAATGATAGGTGTAATCACAACCTTCCAGTCCTGATATTTCAAACACATCATTTATGCCATCGCCATTAGCGGTCAGGGTTTTAGAAACTACAAGGTTTTCAATATCACAAGGCATATCGGCTTCAACTATAATGAGCTGGGTATGTGTAGTTTCGTTACCATTGTTATCTACGGCAATCCACGTTCTTGTAATTATATAACCTGTAGTACAATCTTCGTTATTGGTTGCGGTTTCCGTGAAGGTTATTACGGGGTCCGCATCGCAATTATCTATAGCCGTTAGTTCATCTGCTTCAGGAATGGAATCACAATCTACAATAAGGTTTTGTGGAAGTTCTTCCACAAATGTTGGCGCTTCCTCGTCCATGATACATTCATCCGATATTACAGTAATAATTTGTGTATGGGTGAAGGTGTTGTTGGCACTATCCGTTGCTGTCCAAGTTCTGGTTATCTCATAACCGGTTTCACAGCTTCGGTCATTGGTAGCCGTTTCTGTGAAAGTAGTGGAAGGGTCTGGGTCACAATAATCAATTGCTGTTAGTACAGCTGCATCAGGTACTCCGTTGCAGGGTACCGTAATATCACCGGGAAGGTTTTCTGCAAAAACAGGAGCTTGTACATCGGTAATGCTGATTATTATAGTGGTCGGGTCTCCGTTACCAACGCCACATTCATCAAACGTAAACGAACTGTTAGATGTTTGTTGGGTCGTATTGATTTCACCGGTATACATGGCCGCGGTTTGCGAATCCGAATTAAATGTACAGGTCGGGATGCTTGAAAAATAAGCATCATCTTTAATGCGTACGGCATATTGAATGGTATAAGGCGCACTGGTAACATCGGTATAACCATCGGCTATATTAAAAGTGAGTTCTCTTGTAACCGAATCAAAATTATAGGTAATTTCATGGGGTAACGGTTCTACACTTATGAAATCCATCTCCTCCGGAATGGTTGTCGAAAATGATAGATTTCTAATATTGTCGTTACCTGTATTGGCCACATCCAAATAAATTTGAATGGTTTCTCCTGTACGCGGGTTTTCATCCGAAGCGGTGGCGTATAGGTCTAATGAGTTTAGCGATGGTTCATAAACTTCTACGGCCATACCTAAAAGGTAAAGTCCATAAACCTCTTGGTCTGAAGTCATACGAACGGTTGCCGATGTTTGATTGTTGGTTATTAGTGAGTTCCCCGTGTTTTCTAAATTAAAAAGACTGGCATCATACCCTAAAGTGTTTGAGCTAGCAGGTGTTCTGTCTAAAAAGTCGCTGCCATTTGTGGTAATGGAACTATTGAAGAAATTATTGGCAGGTCTCATTGGAGTGGATAAAGGTTCCCATGAGTTTGACGTGTCCAATATCAATAACTGATCACGTGAGATACCTCGATCTCCTTCAAAAGAACCAATGACCATATTGGCTTTTACCTCACCGTTAGGTACGGTTTGGAAACCATCAAAAGTAACATCAAAATTATTTTGCGTACTGGTAATATGGGCATAACCGTCAAAAAGGGTAATGTGTTTTTGGGGCATAAGCGGACTCTGCCAAACAAATACAATTTGCCATCCACCCGAAGTACCTGTTCTTCCTCCACCATGAGATAATAATTGTCCTTCCGTAGCTTTTACATTGGCTACTTGATACGTACCGAAAGGGTTGCTCAACCCTTGTACCCAACTAGTGATATCCTTAACGCAGATATAGGGGTCGTTAACAAAGTGGTCATCCCTACCACGGTAAATAACCTCGTCTGCGGTTAGGGTAGCTTCGTAGTTGCTTGACCCAGGTAGCATTAATTTAATATCATTAAAATTCCAAGAAGGTTCAACGCCTCCATTGCCCGCAATTGGGGTTCCGGAGCCATCAACCTCATATTCTTTATCGGCTGCTGCCCAATAGAGAAAAACACGTTCTATTGTCATACAAGAGCTTCCCGGTGAAGGGTTGGATAAATTAGCGCTACTGGAATTGAAAGTGGTAGGGTCACTATCTATATCAATAAAAACATTGTCCGAAAAGTCATGATTACTACCGTTTCCATTGTATGCGTTTGTTGCATGCCGAGAAAGCACATTGTTCGCAACCATAGTGAAATCACCTGTTATAGTTTCTGAATACCGAGGGGAAAACTCTTTCTGAAGTTGAGCATTGGCATTGGTGAAGGCCAGAACGAGCATGAGGAATCCCACAGCTCTGTTTATTTTTTTTTGGAGTAATTTTTTCTTCATAATTATAAGTTTGTCCAACAATCCTCATTGATCAACATATAATTAGAAGCTACATAAGGTCTTTATCTGTATAGTGTTTGTACTGGTGTAATTAAGGTCAAGTTCAATTTGTAGCAACTAGGTTATTTGGGATAAAAAAGTGCCGTAATTTTATAGCATAAGTTTTGTTTGTTGTTTACAAAGTTCATCTATACCCTTGTTAATTAGTAGACTATACGATGAACGGAGGGTTTATTCGTTAGCAGCATTTATTTATAGATAAGCGGTTGGTTTCTATCGGTAAGAATAAATGAGGGGTCTGGGGTAGCTTGTAAGAAAAAGCGATGAAAGGTAATTACAGTGATAATGATCTTACGTTGTTATGGTACAGATAAATTGTTTAATTTTGAGAAGTATAAATAATAGCAAATGAGTTCTAAAAAAGGAAAAGTTCAAGAAGCGATAGACGAAAAATTGTTAGAAGAAAGAAAAGTCTTCTTATGGGGCATGGTAGATGATGATTCCGCCAAGCACGTTATAGATCGTTTATTGTATTTAGATATGCAGAATAATAAAGAAATACAGTTATACATAAATAGTCCAGGTGGTTATGTTACTTCTGGTTTTGCTATGTATGACATCATAAAATCGCTAAAAAGCCCTGTTTCTACAATCTGTACAGGTCTTGCGGCTTCAATGGGTTCTATTTTGCTTTCTGTTGGAAAAAAAGGTAGAAGGTTTATTCAGCCACATGCTCAGGTTATGATTCACCAACCCAGTGGTGGGGCAAGAGGTCAAGCTTCAAATATTGAAATTCAGGCTAAGGAAATTATCAAGACCAAAGAATTGAGCGCACGTATTTTGGCGGACAATTGTGGTCAGGATTATGAAAAAGTATTGAAAGATTTTGACAGGGATTATTGGATGAATGCGGAGGAATCTATTGCTTATGGCATTGTAGATGGTATTCTAGAATAGAAATTTTAGTCAAGAAAAAGAAAAAAGTCCTTCGTAATTCAAAATTATGAAGGACTTTTTTTTGGATATATATAGGCGCTCTCGCGGAATTTTCATAATATTTACGTCATACTCAACTTCTGAGGACGTTCAGTAATAGTTAAAAAAATATTAAACTCTAAATAGAAGAAATAGCCGTTTCTGATTCTGTTTAAAATCTTTGAAAGTATACAGCAAAAAAAGTCGCAACCGAATAACAAAGTAAGTTGTTTCTGTGGGCTATTAACACGTATTTAGAGACTGTTATAGAATTTAGTACATTTACGTTTTTCTCATCATCTTATATTAATATGAAACAAACCTCCAAGAATATTGCCATAATAGGCTCAGGTCTGGTTGGGTCATTACTGGCGATATACTTAAAAAGATTAGGCCATACCATAACTGTTTTTGATAGGAGACCTGATATTAGGAATATTGAATTCTCTGGGCGCTCCATAAATTTGGCCATGAGTAACAGAGGTTGGCAGTCGTTGGCAGAAGTAGGCATAGAGGACGAAATAAAGAAAATAGCTATTCCATTGGATAAACGTGCTATGCACGTAACGGATAAGCCCATTTACTTTCAGAAGTATGGTAAAGAAGGTGAGGCCATTTGGTCTATTTCGAGAGGGGTCCTTAACAAGAAAATGATCGACTTAGCCGAAGAAGCCGGTGTTGAGTTTCGTTTTGATGAAAAGGTTTGGAATGTTAATCTACCAGAAGCTACTTTATTTACTGGTGAAACCGAGAAAGGGGAGTGGACCGAGTATAATTACGATATTATTTTTGGTTGCGATGGCGCATTTTCCCGTGTACGCCATAAAATGCAACGTCGTAGCCGTTTTGATTATTCGCAGAACTTTATAGACGTAGGTTACAAAGAACTTTCTATACCTGCCAATGAAGACGGTACCCATAAATTAGATAAAAATTCTTTTCATATTTGGCCTCGGGGCAAGTTTATGTTAATTGCCATGCCCAATATAGATGGTAGTTTTACCTGTACGCTGTTCATGCCTTTTGAGGGAGACGTATCTTTTGAGAGCATTCAGACCAAAGAACAAGCCAAAGACTTCTTTAAAACGTATTTCCCCAATGTTAGAAAGGAGATAGAAAATCTAACGGAGGATTTCTTTAATAACCCTACAAGTGCCATGGTAACGATGAAATGTTACCCTTGGACCTATTGGGATAAAGTGGCCCTTGTGGGTGATTCTGCCCATGCTATTGTACCCTTCTACGGTCAGGGTATGAACGCTGGTTTTGAGGATATTTTTGTATTAAAGGAAAAGATTGAAAAATACGGTGATGATTGGGAAGCTGTTTTTAAGGAATATCAGGAAGAACGTAAGCCCAATGCAGATGCTATTGCAGAGCTAAGCTACCGGAATTTTGTTGAGATGAGCAGCAAGACGGCAGACCCTAAATTTTTGTTACAGAAAAAGATAGAAAAGCATTTTGCAAGCTTACATCCTGATAAATGGATACCGGCCTACTCTAGGGTTACATTTTCTAATAGGCCTTACTCAGAGGCTCTGGAAATGGGTGATGCCCAGGAAGCCATCATGCAGAAAGTACTAGAGATGCCTAATATTGCAGACAAGTGGGATAGCGCGGAAGTAGAGCAGAAGATATTAAGTTTAATTTAATTTTTTCTACTTCGTAATTCGGATTGCCGCATGGGCATGCCGTCTATTGTGTTGAATATAATCTCGGGTTTAACTTGAAATTGTTTTTTTAACTTAATACCACCATCCTTTCCAATAAGTAAAATGCCTTCATAATCGGATATTAATTTGAATCGTTCGTAAACCTGTTCTGGTTTTATATTGGATTTACTACCATCCGCATTAAATACATTTGTAGGGTTCATTATTAGAATGATAAGGTCACGGTCTGTCAGTTCGTAATCCTTTTCGGTAAATATCCTTACGTTTTTTTGAAGGCTAGGAGATTCATTATTCTTAGCGATAAAAAATAATAAACGGTTCTCCCATTTATAATCATCAAGGTCCTGACTCCATGATAGACAACAAGTCATAAAGACTAAGACTAGAAGTAATAGTTTTAAAAATGACATAATTTTCTTTCTTTCAGTACTTAATATACCAAAAAAAAGCCATCTGCTTAAAAAAGTAGATGGCTTTGATTTTATAAGAAAAATGTAAAACTACATTTTGGTAAACATTTTACCCATTTTTTCTTGCTCTTCTTCAGCTAGAACAGGATCAACTAAGATTCTACCACTGTGTTCATCTGTAATAATCTTCTTGCGAGAAGCAATTTCAACCTGTACCTGAGGTGGTATAGTAAAGAAAGAACCGCCAGAAGCTCCTCTTTCAATTGGAACAACTGCTAAACCGTTCTTTACATTGTTACGAATACGAGTGTAGGCCTTAACAAGACGCTCTTCTATTTCGCTTTGGTATTTTTCAGACTGTGCTAAAAGTGCTTTTTCTTCTTTTTCGGTTTCTGCCAAAATAGCATCAAGTTCACTTTTCTTGTGCTTCAAATGCGATTCACGTTCAGATAAACGTTCTTTCGTTTCGGAAACAACTGATTTTTTCTGCTCGATCTGTGCCTTGAACTCTTTAATGTTCTTATCTGCTAATTGAATTTCAAGTTCTTGAAACTCAAGTTCTTTGCTAATAGAGTTGAATTCTCTGCTGTTCCGAACATTTTTTTGTTGTTCAGTGTATTTCTTTATAAGTGCTTTAGCCTCATCAATAAGGTTTTTCTTAGCACCAATCTCAAAATTGATGGTCTCAACATCTGTCTTCAACTTATCCAATCTTGTTTTAAGACCAAGAACGTCATCTTCTAAATCTTCTACTTCTAAAGGAAGTTCGCCTCGTACATTACGTATTTCATCTACTCTTGAATCAATCAATTGCAAGTCGTACAATGCCCTTAACTTATCCTCTACCGTTGCTTCTGATTTTTTTGCCATATATTTTATAAATACTTGATGGGATTGGTTTTACTTTCCGATAAACGGATTGCAAAATTAGGGATTTTTTTTGTAAGATAGTCAACTAAAAGGTTTTTTGTAAACTGCTCGCTTTCATAGTGTCCGATATCCGCAATTATCATTTTACCTTCGGCTTTGTAAAATTCGTGATATTTAATGTCTGCCGTAATTAAAATATCGGCTCCATCGGCTTTCGCAGCTTCAATGGCAAAAGCACCACTGCCGCCTAAAACGGCAATTTTTTGTATTTTCTTTCCTAATAGCTGAGAATGACGAATACCTTCCGCTCCCATTTTTTGTTTAACTTCTTTTAGGAAAGCAATGTCGTTAATGGGCTCTTCCAGGTTTCCTATCATACCTATACCAATATTTTGATTGGTGTTTTCTAAGGTAATTACTTCGTAAGCCACCTCTTCGTAGGGGTGCGAACTAAAAAGAGCCTTCATTATTCTGGCTTGGTTTGCCTTAGAAAAGGTAACGTTAAGTTGCGTCTCTTCTTCGTAATGGGTCTTTCCTATTTCGCCAATTGTGGGGTTGGCTTTTTCTCCGGCCTTATAACTTCCCTTTCCGTTAGTGTTAAAGCTACAGTGACTGTAGTTACCTATATTTCCCGCTCCAGCATTAAAAAGTGCTTCTCTGAGAGTGTCAGCATCTTTTACAGGTACATAGGTGGTTAGTTTTTTAACGGTTTCTTTCTGCGGGATCAATATTTTGGGATTCTTTATTCCAAGAATTTCACAAATTTTGTTATTTACTCCTTCTGGTACATTATCTAGAGCGGTATGCATGCTGTAGATGGCAATATCATTTTGTATGGCTTTTATAACTACACGTTCCACATATGATTTGCCGGTAAGCTTTTTTAATCCCCCAAAAATAATTGGGTGAAAGCTAACAATTAGGTTGCATTTATTCGCAATAGCTTCATCAACTACGTTTTCTAGTGTATCTAAGGTTACAAGTATTCCTGAGATTTTTGTCTTGTTATTGCCAACCAATAACCCAACATTATCAAAACTTTCGGCATAGGGTAGAGGTGCTAAATCTTCGAGTATATCAGTAACTTCTTTTACGGTCATGAGTATTTTTATGAGGTCTAAAGATAAAATATTATAATTTCGCCTTTGTGCAACTACTCAGAAAAATATTATTTCCCGTTTCATTAATTTACGGATTGGTGGTTTATCTAAGGAATTACTTCTATGATAAAGGTATTCTGTCCTCGAAAACCTTTGAAACTCCTACCATATGCATTGGAAACTTAAGTGCAGGGGGTACCGGAAAAACGCCAATGGTGGAACTTTTGATCGGTATATTGAAAGATAACTATAAGGTAGCGGTTCTGAGTAGGGGCTATAAAAGAAAATCCGAAGGATTCGTGTTGGCAGATAATAGTGCTACCGTAGAAACGCTAGGTGATGAGCCCTTTCAAATATTTTCTAAATTTTCGGACATTACCTTGGCAGTTGATGCTGACCGTAGAAACGGAATAACAACTCTAGAGAAGGAAATACAGCCAGAAGTCATTTTATTGGATGATGCGTACCAGCATCGAAAGGTTACTTGTGGATTTTCGGTATTGCTAACCTCTTTTGGAAACCTTTATGTAGATGATTGGTATTTGCCAACGGGAAACTTGAGAGATAGTAAAAAGGAATCTAGTAGGGCCCAAATCATAGTTGTTACGAAATGTCCGGAAAATTTAAGCGAAGAAGTACGGAAAACAATACTAAATAAGTTGAAGCCAGAGTCTCATCAACAGGTGTTGTTTTCTTATTTATCATACGACGATACTTTAAGAACAGTTGATTCTTCTATTGCATTTGATGATTTGCGAACTAAAGAGGTTACGCTAGTGACGGGTATAGCTAATCCGCAGCCATTGGTAGATTATTTGATGTCGAAAGGGTTAAGGTTTCAACACTTAAAGTTCAAGGATCATCATGATTTCAGTAATTCTGAAATAGCCATTTTACGCAAAAAACAATGTATTTTAACTACGGAAAAGGATTTTGTACGTCTGAAAGAAAAGCTAAATCATCTCTATTTTATTCCTGTACAGCATAGGTTCTTTGGTGATGGAAAATCTATACTAAAAGAAGGACTGGAAGAATTTATGAAGTAGTGTTCTTCAATTCTTTTTTGTTGAAAATATTCTCTCCAATTTTTTGGTAAAAGACTTCAGGTTTAAATGGCTTGGTAATAACGTCATTACAACCGGCAGCATAAAAACTCTCTAAACTATCATCCAAGGAAATTGCCGTAAGGGCAATGATTGGGGTGACAATGTCAAATTTTCGGATTTCAATAGTGGCCTCTTCACCACCAATTCCAGGCATATGAATATCCATTAAAATAGCATCGTAGTAATTTTCACGGGCCAAATCTATTGCTTCGCCACCATCATTAGCAATGTCGCTAGTAATCTCTTTTTTAGACAGCATTTTTTTGGTGATGACCTGGTTTATTTTGTTGTCTTCAACAATTAGGATATTTAAGCCTTTAAAGTTGAAATCTTGAGGGGTTACCTCAAACGGAATATCATCTACAAGGCTGTCCTTACCTTTAACTTCCAGTTCAAAGAAAAATGTGCTTCCTACGCCTAATTCACTCTCTAATTCTATTCTACTTTCAAAAAGGCCTAGTAAGCTCTTAACAATGGTAAGGCCAAGTCCTGTGCCTCCGTACTCTCTATTTATTTGTATTGAACCTTGCTCAAACCCATCAAAAATATTTTGTTGTTGTTCCTTGGCAATACCTATACCGTTATCTTTTACCTCAAAATAAAGTGTAACGTCTTCATCAACCTTCTTTATCAGTTTAGCAGTTACTTTGACTTCGCCACCTTTGGTGAATTTCAAGGCATTACCCACTAAATTCAGAAAAATCTGAGAGAGTTTTAACGGATCACTCATTAAGTGATACGGTATATTTTTATCGTAATCTAAAATTAGAGTGGTCTTGTTGCTTTGTGCACCTTGTTTAAGGGAATCTATAACTTCCTGAAGTACTTTCTTTAGATTGAATTCTACATTAAGAGGTTCCAGTTTATCGGCATCTATCTTGTTTATTTGCAAGATATCGTTTATGAAATTCAACAAGTAGTCTCCAGAGAATTTTAATGCTTTAAGGTGTTCTTTTTGGCCTTTACTGGGGTTTTCTTCCAGGAGTAGGTGTGTGAGTCCTGTTACCGCGTAGAGCGGTGTTCTTAGTTCATGGCTCACCGTAGACAAGAAATTGGTCTTGGCTTCCATAGCGGTCACCGCAGCATCTCTAGCGGCCTTCAGTTCGTTGTTCTTAGTCTGTAGAAGGTCGTTAGTCTTTAATTTAATCTGATTGTTCCTAAATAATGAAACGGCCAAAAGTGTGATAATTGTCAATAGGGCAGAGGTAAGTATTGCCGTAATATCAGACTTGTTCTTTGATTCGTTCAGTTCCTCAATTTTTTGTTCTTGGCGCTTTATTTCATCGCTCATAAAATCGAACTGAATCTTTTCTGCTGTTTTTGCCTCGGTCTTCATTTTCGCAATGTTGAAGAGCGAGTCACGTATGTGTAAAAGGTCTCGGTTGTTGGCTAGGGATTTGTCATACTGACCAAGTTTTTCATAGATAATGGTGAGCATTTCATTGGCTTCCCATATTTCTTTGAAAAATTTATTTTTCTTTGCCAGCTTTAGCGCATTTTCCCCATTTTCTGCACTTTCCTCTAGTTTTTCGTTATTTAGGTTGAGTTGGGCGAGGCCTAAATGAGCTCTAGTGGCTAGATAGTCACTTTCGTAAATATCCGTATTAATGATAAGGGAGTTGAAGTTTTTTGTGGCACTATCATACTTTTCTAATTTCAAGTAGATATTGCCCTCTGCCAATAAAATATTATTAAAGAAATTTCTATCGTTGTTCAACTGTTTTGCCTCATTGAGCATGAAAATAGCTTGAAAATTTTTCTCGTCATGGAAGAGTAAAATGGCTTCAATATATTTCTGCATGGCACTACCGTAGGGGTACTCAATGTCTTTGAGCAACGCCTTTGCCCTGTCCCAGTAAAAATAGGTAGTCTCTTCTTTTTTTAGTTTTAGGTAAACAAGAGCGAATTTATGATAGCAATCTATGAGTGCTTTTACATCTTCTTTTTCTTCTGCTACCTTGGCCGCTTTTTCTAAAGCCTCTAGAGCTAAATCAGTTTGATCACGGTTACGGTAAGCTCGGGCTTCTTCAAAATAAATGCGAACGTCATTATTTTTAAGAGCAAGACTGTCTTGGGTATCCTGGGCCTGTAAGTTTTGGGCAACCCAAATCAATACAAATATGGATAGTATTTTCTTTAGGCCGATATGTAGACAATCAAGGTTCAAACGTATTTATTTCGCGTCAATACTAGGATAAGGTCAATAAGTCTGCTACTATAACCTGTTTCGTTATCGTACCAACCAATGATTTTGACCATTTTTCCGATAACCGAAGTCATCATAGAGTCAAACGTACAAGAATAATAACTATTGTTTATGTCAATGGATACTATAGGGTCTTCCGTGTAAAAAAGTATGTTTTTAAGCTCTTTATCGGATTTTTCCTTAAAAACAGTGTTTATTTGCTCAATGGATGTTTCTTTCTTAACATTAAAAGTGATATCTGTTAAGGACCCGTTGGGTACAGGAACGCGAATTCCACAACCACCGATTACATCTGCCAAATGAGGAAAAATCTTTGTTAGGGCTTTGGCAGCCCCTGTGGTGGTGGGAACGATAGATTGAGACGCGGCACGGGCCCTTCTTAAATCATGATGAGGTTGGTCATGAAGACTTTGATCAGAAGTATATGAATGTATGGTGGTAATATAAGCTTGTTCTATACCACATAAATCATCAATGATTTTAATCATTGGCGCTGCATTGTTGGTGGTACAGGATGCGTTTGAAATAATATCGTCATCCGCATTTAAAGAATGTTCGTTAATCCCCAGCACAATCATCTTTATATCATCATCTGCAGGGGGAGCGGATAAGATTACTTTTTTTGCTCCGTTCGCTAAATGTGGCTCCAGGCTTTCTTTAGTTTTGAATTTTCCAGAGCATTCAACCACAATATCTACCCCATGATCAAGCCACTTAATGTCGTTAGGTGTTTTGTGGTTGGTTAGGGCAATGGGCTTTCCATCAACAAGAATTGTATTTTGTTTGTATGAAACCTCATGGTTAAAAACCCCATGAATACTATCGTATTTTAATAAATGAGAAAGCGTTCTAGCATCTGCCAAATCATTTATAGCAACTACATTTAGGTTAGGGTGGGCATCTAAAAGTCTAAATAGCGTGCGGCCTATTCGCCCAAATCCGTTAATACCTATATTGGTCTTTTTCATAAGAAAGGTAGTAGCTAAAGAATGAAACTATCTAAAGCTGTATTTCATTTGATGATGATTTATTATACAATACAGTATATCAAACTTAAATATGTAGAAAAGCAGCTAGTGTATGTGCTTGTGAGCCTTGTAAGAAGATCTTACGAGGGCACCACTTTCAACATGTCTAAAACCCATTTCTAGGCCTAACTCTTCATATTTTTTAAATTGCTCCGGAAGAATAAATTCTTTCACGGGCAAATGTTTTTTGGACGGTTGAAGGTATTGTCCGATCGTGACAACATCTACATTTGCATTACGTAAGTCCTGCATTGTCTCAATTACCTCTTCTTCCAGTTCACCCAGACCTAGCATGATACCGGACTTTGTTCGGTTAACACCATTGGCGCGTAAGTATCTTAGAGCTTCAAGGCTACGTTCATATTTTGCTTGTATACGAACTTCACGAGTAAGTCTTTTTACGGTTTCCATATTGTGGGAGACAACTTCTGGACCTACTTCTATAATACGATCCAAATGCTTTTCTATGCCTTGGAAATCAGGAATCAACGTTTCTAAGGTGGTCTCAGGGTTCATTCTACGAATAGCCTTTACCGTTTCGGCCCAAATGATAGACCCCATATCTTTCAAATCATCCCTATCTACAGAAGTGATAACGGCATGCTTGATGCCCATTATTTTAATGGAACGCGCTACTTTCTCCGGTTCTGCCCAATCTACTGTATCAGGGCGACCGGTCTGAACACCACAAAAACCACACGATCTAGTACAAACGTTACCTAGTATCATAAACGTTGCGGTACCTTCTCCCCAACATTCTCCCATATTAGGGCAACTACCTGAAGTACAGATGGTATGAAGGTCGTACTTGTCTACCAAGCCTCTAAGTTGAGTGTATTTTTTTCCTGTTGGGAGCTTAACTCTTAGCCATTTGGGTTTCCCTTTGGGAGGAATAACGTTGTCTATAGTATCTGTGCTCATAGTTTGATGCAATTTTATACAAATATACGATTTAGCAGTGCAGCACCGATGTTAATGGCCTGTTTTTGGTTTTGCTTGAAATGTATTTTGTGTGAGTTTAGAAATAATACCTAATTCATACCGGGTATGAAATTTATTTCTGCAAGGGAGATATTACTTTTTTTGAATGACTTCGGCCAAGAGCTTTTTGGCTCTTAATAGTTTCACCTTTATGTTGTTAATGGGTTCGTTAAGTTCCTGCGCTATATCTGCGTAACTTAATTCTTTAAAATATCTAAGGTTGATGACTTCTTGGTAATGCGGTTTCAATTTTTTGATATGCATCAAAAGGCTGGCCAAATTCTGCTCCCTAATTAATTGGTCTTCTGCTGATGGTGCATCATCAAGAACTTTTTTAACCGCGTCATGGTTTCCGTTCGTTTCAAGACTTTTCTTCCGTTTACGAATGAGGTCTACATGTATGTTTTTGGAAATGGTTATGAGCCATGTCCTAAATTCATAATTACTATCATACGTGCTAAGTTTGTCAAAAGCTTTTGAGAAAGTCTGAACAGTAATGTCTTCTGCGTCATTCTCGTTCTCAGTGCGTTTTAATTGAAAACCGTACACTCCGTTCCAAAAAGTATCTAAAAGTGTGCTGTAGGCTATTTGGCTACCGGCAAGGGCTTTTTGTATGGTAATTTGAATATTGTCATCGGCTTTTGCCAAAAGAGGGTCGTTTGAAAATGAGAATCTTAAATAGTTGATTGTAAATCTATGTTGTCATTTTTACAATCTTGTTCACTAGGAAGCTTACCGCACATGCCGCATGCTTCGCCATCTTGGTTTAAAAAAGGACTTTGACTTGCACAGGTGCCTGCGAACTTGCCATCTTTCTTGGACCAAATCTTAATGGCTATTCCTGCAAATGCCAAAGCCAATAACCCGATGGTCAATAAAATGAGTTTCATATAGATTATTTTGGGACAAAGATATAAAATTAAGCCCCGAAATGGAAGTTTCGGGGCTTAATGATATCTTAAATAAAACGATTGCTTAGTATGCAATATTCGCTACTATATTTTCAACGGTAGGGCTTTGGTTGCCTCCTTGTGGTTCTATAGTTATATAACTAACAGCATCATCTGCGTAAGGCAATGCCAACAATTTTTCTTGGCTATTGGCTTCTTTAATAATCCCTAGGTTAACCATTTCTCCGTTTACCTCTGCCCACATTTGATAACATCTGTCTTTAGGTAAATTAGGAAGCTTACTTACGTTAATGTAAGAAAGTTTTTTAACAGGATTAATATAGGCAACAGCTTTGAGTTCTTTAGCTTTCTTATTTCCCTTAACGGTATATTTCTTTGTTTCAGGGTTTTGAAGGACTATAAATTGGTTCCTTACATCTTCTAGCTGCGCTCGCATTGTTTCTTCTAAGTCGTTAATCTTATTGTGTACAATAGAGTTTTCTTCTTGAAGATTTTGGTTCTGGTCCCAAAAGAAATAAGAAGCACCTGCCGAAATTAGTATGGCAAAACTGGCTGCAACAGCCATGCGGTAAAAATTTCTTTTAAAGTTAGATTCTTTGTTGATACTTGTTAGTATTCTTTCTTTAAGGGCTTCAGGAGCTTTAACGGCATGCAATTTTGCATACGTTTCTAAATTGTCTTGTAGCTCTTCGTAGGTTTCGCGTACTTCTGGGTACATAGATAAGTAGCGTTCTACTTGTAATGTTTCCTCAGTTGTTGTGGCACCTAAAAGATAGCTTTCCAGTAAATCGGAGTCTAGAAATAATTTTATTTTTCTTTCATGGTATTAGGATATCAGGTTCATTGATAACAACAACAGCATTGTTGGGCCGTAAATTTTCTTGAGTTCCCTCAGTCCGATCTTTAGTCTAGATTTAATAGTTCCCAACGGAATATTAAGCTCATCGCTTGCTTCCTGTTGTGTCATACCTTCAAAAAATAAAGCATCTAACACAATTTGGTATTTGGTCTCTATCTTATCTAGATTTTCACGGACGTCCATAAACTCTGGTCTTATGCTGTTGACGCCTAAATTATATACGTCAGAAACATCAATTTGGATTTCCTTATCGCTTTTTGTATTGACACTTCTTAATTTATCTATTGCCGTATTACGTGTTATACGAAATAACCATGTAAAAAGTTTAGCTTTAGAGGCATCGTACGAATCGGATTTTTTCCAGATTTTTATAAAACTTTCCTGTAATACATCCTGTGCTAATTCTTCATTGCGAACAACTTTGTTGGCTACCCCCAAAAGTGTATCGCCATAATGTTCATACAAGAGGGAAATAGCTTTTTCATCTCTTTCTTGAAGTAGTTCTACAATATGTTTTTCAAGTAGTGTACTCATATTTTAGTGGCGGAAGCAAAAAAAATGGATGTTTGGGCATCCAATTCAATTGATAGTACCGTATATGTTTAAACGCTAATTTATAAAATTGATTTTTATATAGGCGTTTCAAAAATATTAATAATATAAATGTGCACTTGGTAACTGCACATTTAATTTTTGGTTAGTTTGGTTTGGTATAGCCCCCAAGATTTTTCTTTGGGGGTTATTTATTTTATGATGTTTACTTCCGGCGATATATTAATCCCGAATTTTTTCTTTACTTCAGCAATTATTTTAAACGCCAAGTCTAATATTTCCTGGCCTGTTGCGTTTCCATGATTAACCAGAACCAATGCCTGATCTTTGTGAATACCGGCATCACCATATCTCTTGCCCTTAAAGCCACATTGTTCAATTAGCCAACCTGCGGGTATTTTATAGCTTTCATCCGTTATTTTATAGGATGGAGCCTCAGGGTGCTGTGCAATGAATTTAGTGTAATCCTCAATATTTATTACGGGGTTTTTGAAAAAACTACCACTATTGCCTAAAACAGTCGGGTCTGGTAATTTACTCTGTCTAATGGCTATTACGGCATTTGAGATGTCTTTTATTGTAGGGGCTGAAATACCCATGTTTTCAAGTTCCGTTTCAATGGCTCCGTAAGATGTGTTTTTCTTATGATTATTTTTGCTTAATTGAAGTGTAACCGAAGTAATAATATACTTTCCCTTTCCTTCGTTTTTAAAAAAGGAATCGCGATAACCAAATTGACAATCTTCTTTTGAAAAGGTTTTCAGGCTTTGTGTTTCAGTATGCATTGCTTCACAGGAAACGAAATTGTCTTTTAGTTCAACTCCATAAGCTCCTATATTTTGAATTGGCGCAGTTCCTGTGTTCCCAGGAATGAGAGACATGTTTTCTAGCCCACCGTAGCCATTATCTAACGTCCATAACACCATTTGATGCCAATTTTCGCCAGCCATGACTTTTAGAAGTACCGTGTTGTCATTTTCTTCAATGACCTCTTTTCCTTTAAGGTTAATGTGCATTACCAGTGCATCAATATCATTGGTAATTAACATATTACTTCCGCCACTAAGAATAAATTTATTAGGGTAGCCTTTAAGTTGAAGGGACGTTTTTAGGTCTTCTAAGTTATTGATTTCAATAAAGAACCGTGCCTTGGCATCAATTCCAAAAGTATTATAAGGCTTAAGGGATATGTCTTTGGTAACCTCCATTAGGCTATATAACTTTTTAACGCCTCCTTTAGTATATGAACAGCTCTCTTTAAGTTGTCTTTATCTAAGACGTATGCAATTCTAATTTGGTTCTTGCCATGTCCTTCTGAGGCATAAAAGCCTGCAGCAGGTGCAACCATTACCGTTTCATTATTTAATCTAAAATCTTCTAACAACCATTGGGCAAAATCATCGGCATCTGTAATGGGCAATTCAGCAATACAATAAAAAGCACCTTGAGGTCTACCTACTTTTATACCCTCAATTTTTTCCAGTTCTTCAATAAGTAAATTTCTCCGGCCTACGTACTCTTCCTTTACATCATCAAAATAACTTTGTGGTGTTTCCAAAGCAGCTTCACTTGCAATTTGGGCATAAGTTGGTGGCGATAACCTTGCTTGTGCAAATTTCAAGGCCGTCTTAAT
>NZ_RCNR01000047.1 GCF_009725985.1 Zobellia amurskyensis | reverse complement strand
AAAACCTTTAGAACAACTCCCAGTTCTATTCCCAATTCTTTCCAGATTTAGCTCCTAAGTTTGCTCCATAATTTAATTGAAACCTTATAAAATGTAGACAGAGCCAGTTCAATCTATAGGATTGAACAGCTTAAAAATGATTATGAAAATGAAAAAATTAATTAAAAACACCCCTATGAAACATACCGTAAAAATTCCCGTAATCGCAATGGCATCATTTTTAACCGTTTTCACCTCATGTAGCGATGATGACGACAGCAATTCCAATGAAACCTATTTAAGCGAAGCGGAGACACCTGAAACAATCCAGACGTACATCACCACACATTTCGGCGACAACTCCATAGTTGAAACGGAGAAAGAAACGGAAAACGACCTAGTAAGCTATGACGTGCGTTTAAGCGATAACACCAGTTTGGAGTTCAATAGCGATATGGACATTGTTGATATAGACGGAGCATCAAAACTTCCCGATACGGTACTACCGGAAGCTATACGCGAGTATGCGTCTACAAACTACCCTAATAACTTCATTACCGATTGGGAGTTGGAACTCAACCACCAACAAGTAGAATTGGACAACGATGTTGAACTGGAATTTGAAATGAACGGAGATTTTATCAGAGTTGACAACGACTAATAATCGTATATTCCTATAGTACGACCTAAACAAAAAGAGACGTACAAATCATGAAAATAGCTAGGCCTACCCTAGCTATTTTCTGTTTATAAAGCCTTGCAAAAACGGAGGTTCGAAACTATGTAAACCTATAAACCCGCTACTGCTTTCTGTGTTTTCAATTTATAGCACTTTGTAATATTGTACGAAATATCATACTTTTAGGACAAGCGTAAAAAGATTTATTTTTCGACTTTTAATAAAAACATTGGGGGTATTACAGTAGCGTTATAAGCATAACTCCTCCCGCTTTTTAAACCGAAAGTGCAATGAAGCCTATTTTCACATTAGAACTTTCTCAACAGCAACATATAGATGACCTAAATAGCTTTCAGGTTACTTCTGACAAACTATTTTCATCTACACAGGCCGTTCTTCAAAATCATAATTTCCGTACAGAGAAGTATGATACCGGCGTTAGTTTCACTTCTCCCGTTGGATTTACTACGCATTCCGGAGATAATGAAAGGGCTGGAATGAGAATCTTAAGAAAAGGGCGTATTGAGCTCCTAGAGCTCCCTAATCACAAAATTGAAATTAAAAGCATTACCAGTTTAGAACATTTAATTTTTATAGCTGTTGGTGTTGGTCTTACCTTTTTTTTTACGCTACTTTTTATTCCTGAAATCAGATTGGATTTTAAGCTCATCATAGTCAGCTTACTACTTATTGGACTCGTTTTTGGAATAGGTATAATATCCATAAAAAATAGAATCACTGCTATCTTAAAAGATATTGTAGCCAAGGGAGCATACCTCCCAAAATCTTAAAACTATTGCCAGAGTACCATTTCCATTTTTCTATTTGAAAAATATATACTAACTTAGAGACAAGCACACAATGCATTAGCTTACAGTGGCATACGGTCTTTTTACTAACTATTGTTTTAAACCTGGTCTCATGGAAAAACTAATACAAGGTAATATCTACATTGACATTTTTATTACACTATTTGGCATAAGCGGAGCGGTGTATTACTACGCCCAAGACTGGTATATTCTAGGTAGTATTTTAGCGATTATTGGAATTAGCTTTTTAGCTAAAATATTAGAGCCTTTTTTGAAACCGTCCTAACGTAGATCCAATTTTTAGTATTCTTAAAGCTGAACAAAATCGTTTGAGCTCATTTCTTAATGGAACAAAACCAACTCAGAAATGGGTTCTTTGCCAAAAGTAGGTCCGCTCCACTCCAAATTGAATTGCGGATTTCCCTTTTTACCATTTCTTAAATATAGCTGGATCGGGTGTGTTCCGGCCTTAAGCTTGTATTGTCCGCACATGTTAGAATTCTTTATGTATCCGTAATCGGCATCAATAACAGTTGACTCATGAATACGCAGCACTCCTCCAGAATTAGCTCTTAGATAAAAAGTATAATCTCCATCCGCAGGTACTTCTATATATCCTTCAAAATAAAGGATACTGGTATTTTCCGAAGTTTGAATCTTAGGATTCATATGTGCAGTTACCCCTGTTCCTATAGGAGTTAATGATGCAACGGATGGAACCCAGCGGAATTTCCCCTCATACGATTTCCAAGTAATGCCTTTCTCCAAATCCTTTACCACAACGGCCGGAACCAAGGCCTGGTCATAAGGTCTCACTGCAGTAGGGTTTGGCATACGACGTTGCAGAACATTAGCTTTCATTTCTTCTTGAAGTGCTGAAAAATCTGCAGAACCAGCTAGGTTTGCAGATTGGCTCATATCATCGATTACATTGTAAATTTCAAAATCATCTTTTCCCGATTGAATATCATACCTGACTCCCACATAATCGCCCTTTCGTATCATCTGCATTTGATTCCGACGACGGCTCTTCAAATCGGCGCTAAAATCATCATAGCCCGGTGTTTTTCCTCCTTCAAAATATTCGACATAAATAGTACTGGGCGACTGCTTTCCTTTTCCCGTTAAGGAAGGCAACAATGAGGTCCCGTTGGAAACCGCCGGAACCGGCAAACCGGCCATTTCAGAAAAGGTAGGCATCCAATCGTAAGATATACTAGGGCTGGAAACAACCGTTCCCGGTTTAATAGCTTCAGGCCATCTTGCAATGGTCGGCATACGCAGTCCTCCCTCCCAACAGTCTCTTTTGATTCCGGTAAAAGGTCCGTAACTACCAAAGAAAGTAGGTACGATGGGCTGGTCCTTCAAATACGATTCTACCGATGGCCCATTATCGGAAGTAAATATGACCAAGGTATTATCATCAATTTTAAGGTCTTTTAAAAGTTGAAGAATATCGCCCACGGCGGAGTCAATCCTACGTGTATCCGTAGCGTACCTTTTGTAAACATCGGTCCACGGTACCGGCTTTTTACCGTTCTGTGGAATGTAAGTAGCATCGGCATAATCGGGATGAATCCACGAATCCACTTCACCACTAGCGGTATTTATCATTTTACCCGGCTCACCAAGCCATTGCAGCCCCCCGTTAAGTCCGCCCCCCTCAGGATAGGCCTGTGTAGGCAATTCTAAAACGGCATGCGGTGTATCATAGGCCAAATACATAAAAAATGGTTTGTCTTTTTCCTCGCCCTCCTTGTGTTCTACAATCCATTTTTTAGCGGCAGCAGTCCATAGATCCGCAGTATAACACTTGTCTAGGTCAGGGGTTATATTCGTTCTGTTTTCGTAAACTTCTTTGGTACCGCGGTATATCCCTTCCTTGGGGTAATGCTCATGCCCGTCGCCATGTCTCATATACCCTAAGTAATAATCAAAGCCTTGGTTTAGGGGGTGTGAAGGCCAATTCGGGGCCTTTCCTTTTCCCTGCAAACCCCATTTGCCTATGGCCGCGGTCTTATAGTTTGCCCCTTGTAAAACGGATCCCAAGGTATGGTTATAGGCCAAAGCCTTGTCAAACTGATTGTCCCTTATATTGGCATGCCCTTGGCTTTGTCCCAATAATAGCGATGCCCTTGACGGGGCACAAACCGGTGCGGCGGAATAATGTTGCGGCAATAAGGCGCCTTCATTGGCCATACGGTCTAAATTGGGCGTAAATTCCTGTGGGGAATGCTTTCCCTCTTTATCAGCTCTTTGCTTTTGAAAGAAGACTCCCAAATCGCCATAACCCAAGTCATCCGTTAAGATGAATATGATATTGGGTTTTTGATAAGTGTCAGAAGTAGCATCTACCGTGGTTTGGGCAGTTAAATTACAACTAGCTATTATAACTAAAATTCCAAGACTAGTGATGGATCGTAACTTATTGAAATGCTTCATATTTAATTCTTGCTATATGTTTAAAATCTATTTTGATTGAAAAATAAAAGTGGTTATTGATTTTTTACCTACCGTGAATATTCCCTTCTTAGGTTTCCCTAAAACCTTACTTTTCAAATTTTGCCCAGCATCCGTCACATAACTTGTAACCTTTACATATGATTCAGAATCTAAATTCAACTCTAAATCTACAGCTGCTTCTTTTTGGTTTACTGCCACAACAACTACGCTTCCATCCTTATTTTTATATGCGGAAATCAAAACTCCGTTCTGTAACGTTTCGGTCAAGTCCCTATCCGCATAACTGACAGAAATTCGGCTAGCTCCAGGCCTGATAAATCGTGCATAATTTCCCAAGGTCCATAACAATTTTGAATCATAGATAGCACCATCATCCGTCTTCTTATCATGGTAAATTAAGCCATCTTTAAAATCATATGGACTCATGGCGAGCCACCAGTGCCACGCACTTGCATTGGCAATTGTAAGATCGGCATGAATTACACGTGCCACGTATAAGGCCGTTCGCATACCTAATCCCCTGCCCTTTCCTTTTATTTCTTCGTTGTTTTCCAGGATGCAATATTCGCTCATCCAATATTCCAAATCTGGATATTTCTGAAGCTTTTCTGCAATGCGTTCTCGCTCTCTTTTCAGCTTTTCCACAGGCCAAGTAGTAAAATAACTGTGTGCGGCAACTTTAGGCGCCAGGGTACTCAAGTTTCCTAAATAATCCGGACTTGAAGGACTGAAGAAAGTTTCAATTTGATTGCTTCTATTGTTGTGTTTCTTTTTGGTCCCAGTAAGATAATCAATCGCCCCAGCTTCGGTAATTTCCAATTGTGCAGCAATATTTTCAACCCTAAAAACGGAATCGATTACCCTAGCGGCCCCTGCTAATTCGTTATTGTTCCAAGGAGAACCTTCTTGTCCGCCTTTCCATTCCCATTGCGGTTCGTTAAACGGACTTATATAATCAAAATCTACTCCTACACTATCTTTAAAACGATGAAATAGATTTGCCAGAAAATTAGCGTATGTTCCATAGTTTTCTGCTGCGAGATTCGCCGATAATCCATCATCCGAATGCCCTTTCCCATTTTTTGTAAGCTGTATAGGCGGGCTGTTCACAAAAGCTACAAACTGCTCCACTCCTCTTTCTTTCGCTGCCTTTAAAAACCATTGTTGTCCTGCTTGTTTTTCCCAGTCGTAAACACCTTCGCTTTTAAAAAAACCTTCCGTTCTTCGCCATGGGTCTTTTATACCGCTATCATTACCTTGACTGGAACTTCCCGCTCCAATATTAAATCGCCAAGCGGTTAGGCCTATTCCTTTTGGAGAACATGCTTCATCTATTTCCGTGCTAAACAATCATTCGGCTACCTGATTTCTTTTTTCATCTGGCCAAAGGCCTACATACTGAGCTGCCCACGCATCGGAAGCTCCAAAATTATGAATAGTCTGAAATTTTACATCTGTATCAATATCGACCTTAAGAATAGAATTCTGTGCCGCTACGTTACAGCACATACCCAAAACAACCATCCCCAAAAACAACTTTCTCATGTACCCCACAATTCTATATTTTTATGCTAGCTATTTCCCAGCTTTAGTCGATACTTTTAGTATGCTACCTCCATTACTGAAATGACCGTTTCTGAAATCGCCTTCACAGGCGGTCAAAAGTTGGTCTTTCAATTCTTGTAGTTTCTGGGGATGTTTTTCGGACAAATCATTTGCTTCCTTAAAATCATCGGGCAGAAAAAACAGTTCAAAAACTTCTTTGTCTAAATCCGTTCTAATTTTCCAACCTTCCTTGGTAACCAGGGTGGGTCCGGTATAGGAAGAGTATACCACAAATTCATGCCCCTCCTCCGTGTTTTCTCCTAATAACTCTTTATAAAATGATATTCCATCCGTATCAACCGGTTTTGAAAACCCGGTAAGTTCCGCAATGGTAGCCAGAAGATCATAATTGGCAACCAGCTTATGAGAAGTACTTCCCGCTTCTATTTTAGCGGGCCACCTAACAATCAACGGTACTTGAATTCCGCCTTGGAGATTACTTCGCTTCATTCCGGCACGACCGCCATTTCCATCAAAAACATCACCGGACAAATGGCTGTAGTATTTATGCTCCACATCATCAAAACGCTTACCCGTTTTTATATTGGCATATGGTTTTTCTACACGACCTTCTTGAGCATAATATATTTCATGTCCGTTATCTGCCGTAAATATGATTAGGGTTTCATCATCAATTTTAAGTTCTTTCAATTTTTGTACAATCTGCCCTACGTTATCATCTAACATTTTTACCATGGAGGCATATTCTTTTTCAATGGGCGTCAACCGGTCATCATGAACAAAATCCTGATGTACTTTGGGAATAGCAACGGGGCCGTGAGGTAATTGTGTGGGGAAGTACAGGAAGAAAGGCTCCTCTTTATTGGTGCTGATAAAATTGAGGGCTTTGTCCATGAATAGGTCTTGGGAATACTGCACTTTCCCCTCCATACTCTTACGTTCTTTAGAATTTTCGGGGATTTCCGGTTCACCAGATTTTCCGCAGTTGGCCAGGGTGTTCCCTTCTATATTTACCAGTTTTCCCTCTTCAAATAAAAATGGAGGATAGAACCCATGTGCCCGTACATGATCTAAATAGCCGTAGTAATACTCCCAACCGTGTCTTTTCATTTGATGATCGGTGGTGGAAAAACCCCATTCCAACTTTCCTATTTGCGCCGTTTGATAACCGGCTTCCTGCGCCACTTGCCCTAAAAAAATTTGATTTTCAGGTATTGGCGTCAGGTTACTATTCACCAGTTTTTCTATTTGACTTTGATTATATTCTCCCGTGCTTATCTTTTTATAGAGTGCGCCCGGTGTAATTTCAAAACCCTGTTCGTGACTGTCGTGAAGACCAGTAATCAAAGATGCACGGGCTGGCGCACATAGCATATTAGAATAGGCGTTGGTAAACCGTACCCCTTCTTTTGCCAGTTGATCAATATGGGGCGTCTTTATAATTTTTTGTCCTTCATGACCCAATAACCCTATTCCCAGGTCATCTGTATATATGAGAATAATATTTGGTTTTTGAACGGTAGCGGCACTACTCTTGTATTCCTGTGCAAGACCGTAAAACGATCCAATGAATACAACCAAAGCGGTAGTGTATTTTTTCCAAATATTTGCTATGTACATCATACGATAAAATTCTAATTTGATATTCTAAAACTTATTAATAGGATTACATCAGATAGCCTCTAGGCAATTTTCTATTTGTTCTACCACGGATATGGAAAGTAACCTATAGCCTTCCTTAGTATAATGAACATCGCCAGAGCCAGCAGCATGTTTCTTATGTACTTTTTTTGAAACACCGCTTAATGGATTTATAGTTACCCCATACTTCTTCATTACGGCCAAAGCCTCTTTATTATAGACTTTATTAGAATTCGCGATACGGCCAGCCTCATCTTTGGGCACATAACTGGTAGTTGCAAAAATGAGTTTTGCTCCTGTCTTTTGTAATCGAAGTACCAAGGCTTCCATATTATCCCGGTATTGCTCTGGCGTGAAAGTTACAGTGCCATTTATCTTATCCCTATTTCCTTGAATTTTTGAATCCGGGTGTCGGTAACATAAATCCCATAATCCCCAATTAAAATGAATAACGTCCCATTGGGTATCTCCCAACCACTCAACTAATTTTTCAAGTCCAGTTCCCGTATGTTGTGCATTTCCTTTATTGTGAACCACATTGGCCTTGTCATTTAATGCTGATTTTACAAATGGCGTATATCCTAGAGATATAGAATCTCCAATAATTAAAACGTTAGGCAGTTCATCTTGGTTGAATCCAACTAGAATAGCGCATAAGACAACAATAAGAATTAGTTTCTGTTTCATAGGTACGTATGGTTTATTGAAATGAATTATTAGGTTTTGGTCATATCATCAGAAGAGTAAAAGTTACCTTAAGCAACTACTATATCCTTTTAAATTTACTTGCTATTTTAGTAATACACATATCTTCTTGGCTATAATCCTTGACGTCTTAAATCAAATAAAGAGGTCCAACTTTTGGACCTCTTCAAAAAAAAACTCAACTAACTCAAAACTCATTTTTTATTTAGCTTCTAAATAGGTCTCTTGATTAAAAGTAAATACATCTGATGGTGTTCTTGCTTCTTCAAACAATACCTTCATCTCTTCTATTACTTCAGGATGCTTGTCCGCTAAATTGTTCTCTTCAGAAACATCCGTGCTAATGTCATAAAGTTCAATAGGTACATTAGGCCCTCCGAACACATCATATTTTACCGCTTTCCAATTGTCTTTACGAATGGCTTGTCTACCCCCTTTTTCATGAAATTCCCAATACAGGTATTCGTGATTCTTTTGTTGGTCGCTATTTCCTAAAAGCGTTGGTAAAAATGAGATTCCATCCAAACCTTCGGGCGTTTCAATACCTGCTATGTCCGAAAAAGTAGGAAACACATCCCAAAAAGCCGAAACTAACTCCGTTGTACTTCCCGGCTTGATTTTACCTGGCCATGAAGCAATCATAGGAACTCTAATTCCCCCTTCATAAAGGTCTCTTTTCGTTCCGCGAAACGGTCCATTACTATCAAAATAATCCGGATCAGCACCACCTTCTGTATGCGGACCATTATCTGATGTAAAAACAACAATGGTATTATCTGCTATACCCAACTTTTCTAACTTGGCCATAATTTCACCAACTTGGGCATCTAATAGATGAACCATAGAAACAAATGCCGCATGCGGTTCTTCTTGCGACCTGTATGGCCCTTGGTTAAACTCTGGACCGTCATCAACACCTTCATAAGGCGTTTCCGGAGGGAATTTACCTCTGTATTTCTCCATGATTTCTTCAGGAGCTGCCAATTCTGCATGTGGAATAATAGAAGCTACATACAGGAAGAAAGGATTATCTTTATTCAACTCTATAAACTCCAGTGTTTTTTCATGTATCAAGCCAGGTGCATAAGTTCCTTTCTTCGTTCCTAAATTACCCTTAAGTACCAAAGAATCCTTATTGGCCCATAAGTGACCCGGATAGTAATTGTGCCCCAAACGCTGGCAATTATATCCAAAAAAAGTATCAAAACCTTGATTTAACGGATCACCCTCAGAACCAGGAAACCCAAGTCCCCATTTTCCGAAAGCACCTGTTGCATAGCCCGCTTCTTTCATAGCTTCTGCCATAGTAAAGGTGTTGTCCGGTAAAGGATATTGGCCTTCGGGCATAATTTCTTTATTTCCTCTAACGACCGTGTGGCCGGTATGCATACCCGTTAATAAAGCCGATCTAGAGGGCGCACATACCGTACTACCTGAATAGTGTTGGGTAAAAAGTATACCGTCTTTAGCCAGCTTATCTATATTAGGTGTAGTGAACTTTTGCTGCCCGTACGAACTTAGATCCCCGTACCCAAGGTCATCTGCCAATATATAGACAATATTGGGTCTAGCATTAGCAGTTGTGGTCGTGGCCGCATCTGCTTCATGTGCCTTTTGATTATTGTTCTTACAAGAGAAAACCAAGGTTCCAAGCAAAATAAAATAAAGAAGTCGTTTCATCATTATAGTAAGTTAATAAATGCCATGAGGTATTTTAAATAACCTCATGGCACTTACATTCAATTAATTATCGGTACCCGTTGTTGGTTGGGTCTGATTCAAGCAAACTTGGATTAAGCTCTAATTGATTCTGTGGTACAGGCAACAGAACATGGTATGGCTGAATATTAGCCCCTGGATTGTTCCACGCTCTGTGTTGAACGGTCTGTACCGTTTCTAACAATATGCCCCAACGTATAAGGTCCATTCTTCGGTGCCCTTCGGCACTTAACTCAAACTTACGCTCATCATACATAGCCTCTCTAAATTCTTCTTTGGACATTCCGCTCCATGGTTGATCTGGCTCAAATGCTCTTTCCCTAACCTTGTTCACGTAAAAATATGCAGCTCCTGGACCATTCAACTCATTTTCAGCTTCAGCTGCCATTAAGTAAACATCTGCCAAACGGAAAACAATATAGTTTTCTGGGTGATTCCCACGTAGAGAATTCTCTTGATCTAAATTCCAATTCTTACGGAAGTAAGGGAACGATAATTTCCAACCTAAATATTCAGTAACAATAGTAGCGTCATATCTAAGGTCACCATCTTGCCAGTTTTCTCGCAATGCAAACTCTGGTAAAGGTACTGACCAACCGTAACCCGTCATATCCTCACCTTGATCACGCAAAAGACCTTGAAATATATCTACCTTTTTTCCAGATACCCCATTTACAATAGTATCATTGTTTCTTCCTGCAGGCTCATCCCTAATACGTGGGTTGTAGTCATCCGTTCTTGTTGTAGATAAAGGTCCGTCATAATCAGCTTCAAAATCCACCACAAAAATGTATTCGTCGTTATATTGATTGCTTGGATCGGACTGATCAAAAACATCAGAATAATTATCCAATAAGCGGTGTGCCCCACCATCAATTACAACATCGCACTCTGCTTTGGCCAGGGCCCATTCTTGATCAAAAAGATGGTATTTTGCCTTTAATGTTGCGGCTGCCCATTTACTGGCCCTACCTAAATCATTACCTGAATAAGAACTAGGCAATAAATCAAAAGCTCTTGCCAAATCATCCTTCATAACGCTTCTTACCTCTGCTTTTGGAGTTCTTCCTAATACAGATCTTTCCAACACAGGCAACTGCTCCGTATAAAAAGGAACATCTCCCCACAAATTGGTCAAGTGATAATACGCCAGAGCTCTTAGAAAAAGTAGTTCACCTAGTCTACTATTTTTAGCATCCTCAGTTAAACTCTCATTCCCCTCAATATTGGAAATAAACTCTGTTGTATTATTTACAACTCGGTACAATTGTATCCAAGTACCATTACCGTCTGCAGTTCCTTCCTGAATTAGGTAGTTGTGAATAGATCCATTAACATCTCTATTTGCCGCTTGTATATCGGCACCACTTGTATAATAATTATCTAACCCACGTTGCTTGTAAAGATTGTTATCATGAAATAATCTATAAACACCGTTTACAGCCAATTCGGCTTCCTTGTCATTCGTAAAAAAGGCATCTGGGGTAATTTCGTCCCTTAAATCCTCTTCTAGAAACTCTTCGCATGAGCTTAAAACTAGTAAGCCCACAAGTAGTATCAAAAATTTACTCGTTATTTTAGTTTTCATATCGGATTTTTTAAAATTCTACTTTAAGACCTAGGGTTATTGTTTTTGCATAAGGATATTGCCCTGATGCGAAACCTTGGGATACAGAACCAAGACCGCTTCCGGCAGTAAAATTATTTACTTCTGGATCTCCCAAAGTAAAGTCTGTAAAAAGTAGGAGGTTGGTTCCTGTTACATATAAATTTAAAGAACTGAACACCTCACTAAGTGCTCCAGATTCTAAAGGAACATTGTAGTTTAAAGACAAGGTTTTTAATCTTATATAAGAACCGTCTTCAATATTTAAACTACTATTAGGATTAAAAAGGCTATTTGAAGGGCCTGCTCTTGGAATGTCCGATGTTTCATTTACACCAGCTACCCAACGATCTAATACAATAGGATCCACATTTTGTTCCCCTCTACCAAAATAAGCCGTTTGTGTTCTTACATTGTAGATCTCAGCACCATAACTGCCATGGAAAAAGACATCTAATGAAAGGTCTTTGTAAGTAAAGGTATTTCTAAACCCTCCATAAAAATCTGGGATAGGACTACCAAGTACAACAGAATCCTCATCATTAATATTAGAATCGCCATTTACATCTTCATATCTAGGGCCACCAATGAAAGACCTTCCTTCTCTACCATCTGCAATAATCTCATCGGCAGTTTTGTAAGTCCCTAAATATTTTGCTCCAACAAATGTAGGTAAAGCTTCGCCAACAATTAACCGTGCCGAATTACCTCCTTGATTTCCTGTTGATTGAAGAGAGATATACTCTTGACCATCCAACTCTAATATCTCACTTTTGTTAGAAGATATGCTTAGGCTAGATTCCCACTGAAAATTATCGTTCTCTACGTTAATAGTATTTAAACCAAATTCAAAACCACTGTTCTGTACAGACCCCAAGTTTTGCAATTGGGTTGTTGAGTTTGCACCCACCTGTCCTGATAGTGCCACTGCCAATAATAAGTCTTCGGTTGTCTTTTTATAATAATCCGCTTCAAACGTAATTCTATTATTAAAGAAACCTAATTCCAAACCTAAATCTAACTGTTTGGTCGTTTCCCAAGTTAAACCGCTACTTGGTACATCACCTACTACAACACCATTTACTAAAGAACCATTAAAGACCGTTGTAGTATTTGAATATGTGGCCAATGAATTATAAGCCGCTACTCCTTGTTCACCAACAATACCGTAACTACCTCTAATTTTAAACCTATCTATAACATCAGAATCTGCCATAAAATCCTCTTCATCTACGTTCCATGCTGCACCTATTGAAGGGAAAAAAGCATATTTATTACCTGTTTCAAATACAGATGAACCATCGTATCTACCTACTAGCGTAAGTAAATATTTACTTTTATATCCGTAGTTAACACGACCAAGAAAAGAGCTTAAGGTACGTTGCCCATAACCAGAACCTACTACTGCCGTTGAAGCATCACCTAAGGCTAGGTTATTAAAAAGTACTACGTCATTTGGAAATTGATCCGCTTCAGAAAACGTACTTTCATTATTATCTTTCTGCCATGTAAAACCACCTAACACTTTTATAGAATGATCATCTAAATCTAGGTTATAGTTCAGCGTGTTTTCATTTAGAATGCTCTTCGTGAAATTGTTATTAATGCGACCGAAACCTCCATTTACTCTTTCCGGTAAAATACCTGGCAAATAGTTATTCTGCTTCACATAGTTTAACTGAGCACCAAAAGTAGATTTGAAAGAAAGGTTCTTAGCTATTTCATATTCAACATACGCATTAGTTATTACTTGGGTTACTAAGTCATGATCTACACGCAATTGTATATCTGCTTCTGGGTTACGCTCCAAACCTGCACTAATAGGGTTTTCAAACGAAAAACTCCCATCTTCCAAATAAACCGGACGTGTTGGTAGTACGCTAGAAACAATATTGCCATAATTAACTTTATTGTTTTCTATTTTGTAGTGTGTAATATTAGCTCTAATACCCGTCTTAAATCTATCGGAAACCCTAACATCAAGATTGGTTCTAAAATTTACTCTTTCTAAACCAGAACCTCTAAGAACACCTTTTTGATTAAAGTAATTTCCAGAGATAAAATAATTGGCATTTTCAGAATTACCCGTTACGGAGACGTCCGTGTTTGAAATAGTTCCTGTCTGCTCTACCAAATCCAACCAATCTGTAGTAGTCGTAGTCTCTGGATTCAAAACCAATGGTAATGAGCTATCCGTTAGACCAAAACCATCTGGGCCCGGTGTAAATTGATATGATTCATTTTTATAATCTACGAAACCCTGACCACCAAGAATATCTATACGGTTTGCCGTTTCTTGTATACTCTGGTAATGGTTAATGGCAACTACTGGTTTCCCTGGCGCCATTCCTTTACCATTTTTAGTAGTAATTAAAATTACCCCAGAAGCCCCCCTTGTACCATAAATAGAAAGTGCTGTTGCATCCTTCAATATTTCAATGGAAGCAATATCGTTTACGTTAATCGTGTTTAGGTTAAATCCTGTACCGGCAATGAAACCATCAATAACATATAATGGATCATTATTACCGTTGATAGAACTATTACCCCTAATACGAATGGTAGAACCTGAACCAGGAGTACCGTTGTTTGAAGTAACCTCTACCCCAGTAGCACGGCCCTGTAGCGCTTGGTCTACTCTAGCTACAGGTTGGTTTTCCAGCACGTCTGATTTAATAGAAGATACGGAAGACACCAAATCTTTCTTGGTTGAAGTTCCGTAACCAATTACTACCACTTCATCTAAAAGAGCTACATCTTCTTGTAGCACGGTGTTTATAATAGTTTCGCTTCCTACTAGGACGCTTTTGGTTACAAACCCTAAATAACTAAATTCTAAAGTAGCACCTTCAGATGCCTCAATAGAGTAGTTTCCGTCAAAATCTGCCACAGTACCTACCGTGGTTCCTTTAACCAATACATTAACACCAGGAAGAGGCTGGCCGGACTCATCCGTAATGGTTCCTGTCAAATTTTGCTGCGCTTGAAGCGACACCATACTGAAGAACAGCAGTAGCAATAACATTCTTTTCAAATTCATAATGGTTTATGTTAGTTACAATTAGTAGCCTTAAGTTGAGTTGTGAAAGGCCTGCAGTAAATATATAGTAGGGTTTGATGGCAGATATCTCATTTTGGTACACATATGTTGCATATCGCCATTTTATAGGCTCTAAGAGACCTTTTTGCAACATTTATAACCTATATTTAGTACATCTTTTAACCTATTCTTAACTCGTTCATCTTGTATTAAGCGTATTACCCAATAGAAATAACTGGTGAAAACACCATAAAATCAATAATTGACAATTAATCAACCCCGCACATAGTGCATTAGCATAGAGGCCGTATCAACTTATTTCCCCTTATGAGACAAATTATCCCCCTTTTACTTTTTGTTTGTTGTTGGTCTCATTGTACTGCGCAAAATATTCAGGCCTATTTTCATGCTTTACATATAGATGACAGTCGTTTCAATAAAAAAACCAACGTTATCTATGAAGATCACTTGGGATATTTATGGCTGGGGACGGACAGTGGCCTTTATAGATATGACGGCCACTCTTTGGTAGAAAACCAATTTGATGTTTTTGACGAGAAGTCCATACCCAATAACAGTATCAACTCTATTATAGAAGATAGCTTTGGTAATTTATGGATTGGAAGTGAGAGTTACTTAATATGGTACCACAGAAAAACCAATAGCTTTAAGGGCTTTTATAAAAATAATACCTCCACTATTCTAGGCGAATCAAAAGATGGTACGGTTTGGGCAAACTTAAGGAATACCGGTATTGTCAAGATTATACCAAATGATACTATTTCTGACATCAAATTTCAAACGCAATTAAACTATCAACAAAAGAATAGTATATGGACAAGCGACAAAGAAATAAACGATTTCTGTGAAGATATTTTTGGCAGAAGCTGGTTTGCTACACCCAAAGGCATTTTAGCTTTAAATGAAAAAGACCAATTAACAAACACCGGTTTCCCTAAAAACACTTCTTTATTAATACCTGCCAATAACAATACCTTTTTAGCAGCAACGGATGAAGGCATGTTCCTTTTAGAGTATAGAAAAGATGGGGGTGAGCTTAAAATTCTCGAAAAAATAGATGGTTTTGAGAAAACACAAAATCCATTAGAGTTTACTTCCATCTCTCAAGATAAAGATTCAGGTGCTATATGGGTCAGTAATCAGTCCGGTTTATATAAGGGGCAAAAAATTAACAACTCCTATACCTTTGAATACGTTGAGGAAGAGCAACAAACGAATACCAATCGCTATGAAAACCGAATCAACTCTTCTATAATTGACAGGTACAATAACCTATGGGTCGCCACGAATAAGGGTATAAAAAAACATATTGATAGAAATTCAATTTTCAGTCACACAAACATTGGTAAGTATCTTAACAATCGCTTTACCCAAGATTTGTTAATGTTTGGAAAGGACCAATTATTGATAACTATAGACAGGAAAGGGCTATACAGTTTTGACCCCAAAATAAACACTAAAAAATTACTGATTACTTCCAAAGAGGATTATAGTGTCATAAAAAAAGACTTTTCGCAAAAAGAAATACTTTACGGATCCGGAAATCACCTTTTAGTTTCAAGAAATTATAGTGAAGACAACGCCAACGTACAGTTTGATACCTTAAAAAAATACCACTATAACATTCGAGACCTAACTGTTCTTAACTCAAATGAAATATGGGTAGGGCTTTGGGGCGGTGGAATACACATTATTACGCCAGAGCAAAATATGACCGCTTTTAAAAGAAAAGCGGCTTCTGTTCTTTTTGGCAAAAATGTTTCGGTCATGCATTTAGACCAAAATCAAAATTTATGGATCGGAACACGTGGCGATGGCTTGTTTAAGATTAACCTGATCGATGAGGACATTAAAGTGTTTAACCCTTCTTTAGATGATGGGCTTAGCTCTAATGCTATTTTATGCTTGCTTGAAGACGAACAAAGTAATATGTGGATAGGTACAAGAGGTGGTGGCCTAAATTTCTATAATATAGAAGACCAGACCATAAAAAGCTACGGAAAAACTGAAGGTTTGGTGTCTACGACCGTTGCTAGTGTTGCCATAGATAACGCCCAAAATTTATGGCTTAGTACACGAGATGGAATTTCTAGATTTGATATTTTAGAAGAAAAATTCGTCAATTTTGGAATTGAAGATGGAGTAACGGAGAGCCACTTTACATTCAATTCCCATGCCGTAGATGAAGAGGGCATAATTTACTTTGGTTGCCCTGGAGGTTTCTTCTCTGTTAACCCTGAAAATTATAAAAAGGAACTATTAGTCCCCAACACCATAATTACCAATTACACCATTTTTGGAGATATTGACAAGTCTAGAACAACCAGTAATGAGAGCTATTCCATAAAACATCTTAACATAACGGATAGCCTAAAATTAGAACATAACAGAAATAATATTGCGTTTGAGTTCTCTACACTAGATTTTACCGCTCCAAACAAAAATCAATTTGCCTATATGTTGGAGGGCATCAATGATTTTTGGCACTACACCAAGGCATCTAACCGTAACGCCAACTACAACGACTTACCACCGGGAAATTATACTTTTAAAGTAAAAAGTTCTAATAGTGATGGGGTCTGGAACAACAGACCAGCCACATTTAAATTTACGATAAACCCTCCTTATTGGAAGAGCAAACTTGCTTATCTTATTTATTTTCTTCTTTTGGTTATTTCTATTTATACTACTTGGTTAGTCATTAAAAGATGGTATAGATTAAAAAAGAAACTTGTGGCCGAAACCGTAAGTAGGGAAAAGGATAACGAGATGAACCGCATGAAAATGGTATTCTTCACGGACATCTCCCATGAACTACGTACGCCATTGGCCCTAATTCTTGGAACAATAGAAAAAGTTGTAAAAGACAAAAAGTTTACGTTAAGCCCTATTACTTCGCAAAGAATCTATAACAACACTTTAAGAATGCATCGCCTCATCAATCAGCTGATGGATATCAGGAAATTTGATGAAGGTAAACTGAAATTACATATCTCTAAAAACGACATTGTAAAGGATATTGAAATCATCAAAAATGCGTTCAACGACTTTGCCAAGATCTATAACATAGATTATCAATTTTATACCCAAGAAACTAAAATCATAGGTTGGTATGATGTAGATATTCTAGAGAAAATTCTTTTCAACCTTCTCTCCAATGCATTTAAATACACTCCAAAGAAGGGTGTTATCAAAGTTTCGCTTGAGCTGGCATCATTAAAAGAGAAACAACATTTTGGAAAAAAATACGGAACGGGAGACTACATTAAATGTAGTGTTAGGGATAATGGTATTGGTATTCCTCAAAAAGATATTGCTCAAATATTTGACCGGTATTACCAAGCTACCAAGAAATATAGCAATCAAATACCTGGAACCGGTATTGGTATGGAACTTGTGCAAAAACTAACGGAAAGACACTACGGTACCATAGAAGTGGAAAGCGAAGAAAATGTTTTTACCGAATTTACTTTTTACCTACCCATCAGTAAAAACAGATATCACAAAAAAGAGCGAATCAATAGAGGTACACCGCTCACCAAAAACTTTATAAAAAACTCTGAATTTCAAGTAATTGAGGAAGTTTCTTCTGAATTTGAAGCCAAACCAAAAGAAATTTCCAATACAAAACCGGTTGTTTTGCTTGTAGAGGATAATGATGACCTGAGGTCTATGGTTAGAGATGAATTAAAAGAGGATTTTAATGTCATTGAAGCTTGTAATGGTCAAGAAGGATATGCTACCTGCTTAGCGGAAAAACCAGATTTGATTATATGTGATATTCTTATGCCCATAGAAGATGGAATTTCTATGCTAGGAAAACTAAAGAATAATCCGGAGACCAAAACTATACCCATTTTTATGCTTACCGCTAAAAACTCAGAAGAAACAAAAATAGAGTGCCTTAGTTTAGGTGCCGATGACTATATAGAGAAACCTTTTAGTCTGGAATTTGTTAAGTGGAAGGTAAAAAATACGTTTAGCTCACGCGAAGACCTTAAAGATAAATACAGTAAAATAATTACTCCCGAACCATCTGAAATTAAAGTAGATTCCAATGACGAAAAGTTTATAAGAAAACTCATTGAGATTATTGAGAGATTCATAGATGACAGTTCGTTAAACGTAGAATTTCTGGCGTCTGAAGTTGGTATGAGCCGAGCAAACCTATACCGCAAACTACAAGCAATCAATAATGATACCCCTGTTAATTTCATTAAACAGATACGTCTGAAACGAGCAGCACAGTTATTGAAGAGTAATAAAATGTACATTTCAGAAGTAGCCTATATGACCGGCTTCAATAATCAAAAATACTTTAGCAAATGTTTTAGCAAAGCATACGGAGTGAGCCCTACAGAGTATAGCAAGCTACATTTTCAAGAGACAAACACGAATGTTTAAGTAGACAAATATCAAATACTTAACTTTTATTAAAACCTGCAAATTTGTATACCATTCTTGGACTATTTCACCCCTTGCCCCCGTAGATGAGATGTATATTTACGGTTATAATTCACTCCAGCAAGATGTGTAAGATAGCATACAACACCATACACTTAACCAAAAAAGGAAAGATGATTAGCCGTACTATAAAGATTTTGTTCATATCTCTTCTACACTTGGCCATACTGCGATGTAAACCGGCCAAAACAAAACTCCAAGATCTTAAAAAACCTAATATTGTTCTGATTAATATAGACGACCTTGGTTATAAGGACCTTGGCTTTATGGGAAGTGAATATTACGAAACCCCAAATTTAGATGCATTTGCGAAAGAAGGTATGGTTTTTTATAATGCTTATGCAGGCGCGGCCAATTGTGCTCCCAGTAGGGCATGTCTCATTTCAGGTCTAAACACACCTAGACATGGTGTTTATACCGTAAGTCCATCTGATCGTGGTGATATAAAAACAAGAAAACTGATTCCAATTAAAAATACGGCTCATCTAAACGATACTATTTTCACCTTGCCCCAAATGCTTAAATCTGCAGGCTATACCACCGCTAGTTTTGGCAAATGGCATATTGGAAAAGACCCTAACAAGCAAGGGATTGATTATAACATAGGTGGAAGTGAAAAAGGTCATCCAGGCAATGGCGGATACTTTTCTCCTTATAAAATAGACCATATTACGAACGGCAAAAAAGGAGAATACCTTACCGATAGATTAACGGACGAGGCCATACATTATATCAACAAAAATAAAGACACCACATTTTTCATATACATGCCTTACTATACCGTTCACACCCCCATTATGGGAAAAGAGGACCTAGTCGCTAAATTTAAATCGAAAAAAGGGCAAAACGGGCAAAATAGACCCGATTACGCGGCAATGGTCTATGCTATGGACCAAAATGTGGGCAGGCTCCTAGATGCCCTAAAGCAAAACGGGCTGGAAGAAAACACGCTAGTCATTTTTACCTCGGATAATGGTGGGATACGGTCTATTTCAGAACAAAACCCATTACGCGCAGGTAAAGGCTCGTATTACGAAGGTGGTATTCGCGTTCCTTTGGTTATAAAGTGGCCTGGAAAAATCAGGCCAAAATCAACATCAACTGCGCCGGTTAGCAATCTAGATTTTTACCCGACACTACAGCACGTTACAAATCCTCAAAAAAGGGCTCGTCTTTTAGACGGCATAAACCTTGAGCCTATTTTATACGGAGAACAGCCAATTGCGCATAATCTCTATTTTCACTTCCCTATCTATCTTCAAAAATACGACCAACTAAAAGACCAAGGCAGAGACCCACTTTTTAGAACTCGCCCAGGTTCTGTAATCATTTCAGGAGATTGGAAACTACATGAATATTTTGAAGACGGAGCGCTGGAGCTCTATAATTTAAAGACTGATATAGGGGAGAAAAACAACTTAGTGGAACAAAACCCAGCTAAAACCAAGGAGCTGTACGAAGAACTGAATAGATGGCGTACACAAATGAAGGCCCCTGTTCCTACTTTGATCAATAAGGCATACGACCCCACATATTAATCAGAAGACTCCGTTTTCCAACTGTCATGTTGTTTTATTATACTGAGAAATTTATTATTTACGGAGTGATAAATAAACCTAATCTTTTATAGCTTTTCCCCATAAGCTAAATCTCCCGCATCTCCTATACCGGGTACGATATAACCTCTTGCGTTAAGTTCTGGGTCAATGGCGGAAATCCATAATTGTGTGTTTTCCGGAAAAATACCACTCACATATTCTACGCCCTCTTCCGCTCCTATTACGGAGACAATATGTATTTGTGCAGGCGTACCATAATCTTTTAATGACTTTAGTACGTTTTCCAATGTTCTTCCCGTAGCCAACATGGGGTCTATGAGTACCAGTGTTTTACCTTGTAAAGAAGGTGCCGCAAAATAGTTCACGATTACTTCAAATTCATCTTCATTTCCTTCATGATGCCTATATGCCGAAATAAAGGCATTCTCCGCACCATCAAAATAATTTAAAAGGCCTTGGTGTAAAGGAAGCCCCGCTCGTAATATGGAGCACAAAACCAATTTATCCGTTGGCAGATCCATTTTTTTAGTGCCTAACGGCGTGGAAACTTCACTTTTTTCAAAGCATAAAGATTTACTCATTTCATAGCTGAGTATTTCCCCTATACGCTCAATATTCCTCCTGAAACGCATGGAGTCCTTTTGAATATTCACATCCCTAATTTCGGCAGTAAACTTGTTCATTAGCGAATTGTTTTCGCCAAGATTATGAATAATCATAGTAGGTGTCGTTTAAGTTAGAAATTCTCTCTAAGCAAAGGTATCTTACTTTTTTAATTATCTCAAAAAAGGCAACTTCTAAATTCTTTTAAATACCATAAATAGAAAAAGGGCATTACTTATAGAAATACCCTTTTTCCAGCCTTAAAAAAAACTCCAATCCAGAACAATTAGGAATTGGCTTTCACGATTTGAACAATATCATTTTTCTGTAAAACTCCGGATTGCCGCCATACTTGCTTTCCATTCTTGAACAGCACCATTGTAGGAACCCCACGCACGTTGTACGTACTGGCCAAAGGCTGATTTTTATCCACATCTATCTTTACAATTTTTATGGAATCGCCCATTTCCTCTTTAACCTGCTTTAAGATTGGGGCTAGCATTTTACACGGTCCGCACCAATCTGCAAAAAAATCTACTAACACCGGTGTATCCGAGTCTATAATATTATGGAAACTACTTTTCATTTCTATTATTTTGATTCATAAAGTTACTAAAATAGACCTTTATTAAACTGACTATTATCATAGTTTGTAAAGCCTTTCCCCATTACCTTTACACCACTATCAACCCATGTAAGGTCTTTCCCTACTAGTCGGTTTGAAGAAGTCAACCTTACTGCAAAAAAATATTAATCGGAGGTCAATAACCACTCTGAAAACCATAAAATCATGCAAAAATTCTCCGTAATATTTCTACTGCTTATATTCAGTTGTTCTTCTACAAGTTTAGTTGAAAACTGGAAAAACCCAGATATCGTATTATTCAATGCTCAAAAGGTACTCATAGTGGGAATGGCAAAAAACGAAAGCGCAAGGCAGAGTTTTGAAGCTCAATTACAAAAAGAATTTACTAAAAGAAATGTCGATGCCATGCAGAGTCTTGATGTTTTTGACGTATCCTTCACGGATTCCCGGAAAACAGAAAAGGAATTGGACGATGTAGAGCAGAGCCTTTTAGACAAAGGCTTTGATGCCATTTTATTCACCAAAATTACCGGTTCCGAAAACAGGGAGAGTTTTCTAAGTGCCATTTCAAAATTGGATAATTACAAAGGTCGATTTAATGACGATTATCTAGAAAACCAAGATATCTACTATGATGACAATTATTACGACCAATTTAATATTTACCATGCCGAAACCACACTGTACTGCATCTGTGAAGGCAAAGACCGATCAATGATCTGGCGCGGAAGCATAGACATCACCGATCCAAAAAATATTGAAAAAGCCGTAGACGATTATATAAAACTCATTGTTCTCTCTATGGAAGAACAAGATTTGATCTTTAGAAAAGAAGAATAAAAATCATTGGCCAAATTTTAAACTAATGTTTGATTAAATGATTTGGAAAATCTTCAACACGCTCACAACAAATCTGCTCCATGACCTGCTGTAATTCGGTTTTAAGCAATGAGATTGTATGGTCTCCTCCATTGTTACCTAAAGCGCTCACACCGTACATAAACGAACGTCCCATAAACGTAAATTTAGCACCACTGGCCAAAGATCGCGCAACATCAGGACCGGAACGGATTCCACTATCCATCATCACTGTTAGCTGATCACCATATTTTTCCGCTATTCTAGATAACGGTTTTATGGTAGATTCCCCAGCATCTAACTGCCTACCCCCATGATTGGAAACAATGACACCATCTATACCAAGACGTAACGCTTTTTCCACATCGGCTTCATTAGCAACACCTTTCAGAACCAACTTGCCCTTCCACATATCGCGAATGGGTTTGATTTTTTCTTCGTTCAACCTACCGGAGAAAGTTTGGTCCATAAATTTCCCAAGCTGTTTTAAGTCCAAGCCTTTGGGCATATAGGGTTTTAAGGTTTCAAAATTAGGTTGCCCGTGAATGAGGGTTTTCATTGCCCATTCCGGTTTGCCCATAATCTGAAGTATATTTTTAACTGACATTTTAGGAGGCATCGCCAATCCGTTTCTAATGTCTCTGGGTCTAAAACCAAAAGTTGGCACATCACAAAGAATGACCAGAACCGGGCATTCTGCCACTGCTGCCCGTCTAAGAATATCATCCCGTAAGGCGTTTTCCGTTGGATGATATAATTGAAACCAAGCATTACCTTCCGTAATCTCGGAAATTCGCTCAATACTACTGGTACTAACTGTGCTCAACACAAATGGAACATTGTGTTCAAAAGCCGCTTTGGCCAGAATTTCCGGAGCATTAGGCCACATAAGACCTTGCAGACCTACAGGTGCAATACCAAAAGGAGCATCATAAGTCTTCCCGAAAATTTCCGTTTTCATGACAGATTCCGTGTGCTTACTGAGGTAATATGGCAACAATTCCACATCACGAATTTCAGCGGTATTCTTACGTAGATTTACGTCTTCATTGCATCCGCCGTCCAAATATTCAAAAGCGAATTTTGGAATTTTCTTCATCGCCCTTGTTCGTAAATCGTCTATGGAAGGATAGCGAGCATCCCAGCCTTTTGCAGGTTTTTTTCCCATTGTAAAAAGTTATATGTGAAACGGCACCTATGAAAAAGGTGCCGCTCAAATTTCATATCAAAATAAATTCTATTCTAAACCGTATTTCTTATAAGCCCTATGCCCATAAAAAGCCACTACAAAAAAGCACAGCATAGGAAGTATAAATGAAAAGTTCACTTCTGGAACCCCAAGTATGCGAACATCATCGTATCCTGCTCCTCCTATATCCAATATTAAGCCTTGTAACATGGGCATAAATGCACCTCCAACGATTGCCATCACCAAGAATGCAGAAGCCGATTTAGCATCATCTCCAAGTCCCGTTAAAGCGATTCCGTAAATGGTAGGAAACATTAAAGACATACAAAATGAGACCATGACCAGAGAATAGAGACCAACTTCGCCCTGTATGAAAATAGTACCCGCACAGAATACTATCGCCAAGATAGAAAGCATCATCAGTAACTTCCCTGAATTGATAAATTTCATAAGGTATGTACACAAAAACCGGCTAATCAAAAATATCACCAACGCTGCATACGCGTAGTTTACGGCATCCCTGTTATTAATACCAATGTTTTCGGCATATTGATAAATGTAGGTCCAACACATGATTTGGGCGCCTACATAGAACATCTGGGTAAGCATACCACCTACAAAGCGCTCTTTTTTAAATATCCTTTTTATAGATTCTCTTAAACCTACTTGATTCTCAGTTTTACCTTCTGGCATTTTTACCATGGCAATGACCACGAACATAAAAATAACGAAGAGTCCCAGCCCTACATAAGGGTTTCTTATTACCATTAAATCCGACGTTTTGACTGCAGCCTTTGCCGACTCGGATAAAGTTTCATAAATATAGGAGCCGTCCTCTGCCATATCATCCGACTGCAATGCTCCCAGAATAAAAAACTGAGCCACAAACAAACCGGAAAGCGCTCCTAAAGGATTAAAGGCTTGTGCGAGATTCAAACGCAAAGTGGCCGTTTCCTCCGCTCCCATGGCCAATATATAAGGGTTGGCCGTAGTTTCCAGAAAGGCGAGACCAAAGGTCAATACATATAAAGCCAGAAGAAAGAACAAATAGTTCTCCATGGCCGCTGCGGGGTAAAACATTAATGCACCCACCGCGTACAAGGCCAGACCTACTAAAATACCAACTTTATAACTAAACTTCTTCACCACATAAGCAGCGGGCAAAGCCATGGTAAAATAGCCGCCGTAAAAGGCTGCCTGCACCCATGAAGCTTGTGTATTATTAAGCTCCAAAATTCTCTTAAATGCCGCTACCATGGGATTGGTAATATCATTCGCAAAACCCCAAAGGGCGAACAAAGAGGTTATTAGTATAAAAGGAAAAAGGATATTTTTGGCTACTACTGGTATTTTCTGTTCGGTTGTCATATGGTTTATTCTGTTGTTATTGCCCTATCTAAATGTGTATATCCCCCATCTACAAATACTAGCTGTCCCGTAGTATGGCTTGATAGTTCTGACAATAGAAAAACAACCGTATTGGCTATTTCAGCTGATGTCGTCATGCGGTTGCCCAAAGGAATTTTATCCGTAATGGATTTTAATTTCTTCTCAGGTTCCGGAAATGTATTGATCCACCTTTCGTACAATGGTGTGTAACATTCAGCTACGATTACGGCATTCACCCGTATTTCATAAGGTAAAAGTTCTGCCGCCCACTCCCTGGTAAGTGCATTTCTACCTCCATTGGAAGCTGCATAACCAGATGTTCCTCCCTGTCCGGTAAAAGAAGTTTTAGATCCTATGTTCACAATAGACCCTTTGTTCTTTTTAAGTTCAGGAAGTGCATACTGTGCCATTAAATAATAATGGACCAAACTTTTATGTAAAGAAGCCATAAAGTCCTTATAATTGCCATTTTCAAGACCAACACCATCATTTACACCCGCATTATTTACAAGACCATCAATTCTTCCAAACCTAGAAATTACTTGTTCTACAGCTGCTTTACATTGTTCTGGATCTGTTAACTCGGCAAAGGCAAAACCCACTTGGCCACCGGTTTTTTCAATTTCTTTGGCCACCCCAATAATGTTAGGTTTATTTCTACCAATGATATAAGGAATTGCTCCTTCTTTTGATAGCACCTGACTTATGGCTAGACCAATTCCTTTTGAGCCACCGGTTACAATAATGACTTTGTCTTTTAAGTTTAAATCCATCTTCTTTCTATTTATATGCCTTTATGTGCTGTTTAGAGCTTCCTAATCCTTCTATTCCAAGCTCCACAACGTCTCCTTCTTTCAAATATTTATTTGGCGAAAAACCAAAACCAACTCCTGAAGGTGTACCTGTAGAAATAATATCTCCCGGTAACAAAGTCATATATTGACTGATGTAACTTACTACTTCCTGTATGTTGAAAATAAAATCAGAAGTATTGCTATCTTGAAGCATTTCTCCATTTAACTTCAACCATAAATCAAGATCATTTGGATTCTTGATTTCATCTGCAGTTGCGATGAACGGGCCCAAAGGAGCAAATGTATCGCATCCTTTTCCTTTACACCATTGTCCTTCTTTCTCTATTTGAAAAGCACGCTCGCTGTAATCATTATGAAGAACATAACCAGCAATGTGGTCATAAGCATCCTTTTCCTCTACATAAGAAGCCTTCTTACCTATTACCACGGCAAGTTCTACTTCCCAGTCTGTTTTTTCACTGTTTTTAGGAATGACAACATCATCATTTGGCCCAACAATGGCAGAAGTTGACTTAAAAAAGAGAACTGGTTCTTTAGGAATGGCCATACCACTTTCAGCAGCATGTTTCGCATAATTTAAACCTACACATACAATCTTTGACGGACGTACCAAAGGAGAACCCAAACGTACATCATTGGGTACTACAGGACAGTTTCTTTCGTTTTTATCTAACCAATCTCTTAGTTTTTCAATGCCATCACCTCCAAAAAAACTTTCGGTGTAATCTGATGTAAACTCAGAAACATCTAATCGTGTACCGTTATCTAATTGTACTCCGGGTTTTTCTTGCCCTACACTTCCAAATCTTATTAATTTCATAGGTTTTTTATATTTTAATACGTCTGTATATTTTAATCTTAAAATCTAGTTTATTCTACGAACCGTTTAAGGTAATAAATCCGCCATCTATTGGAAAATTAGTTCCTGTAATAAACGAAGCTTCTTCTGAGCATAGGTATACCGCTAAATTTGCGACTTCTTCTGGTTTTCCCATTCTACCTATAGGTTGAGTTTTTGATAATTTTTCAAAAATCTCCTTCTCTCTACCTGGGTAATTTTTATTGATGAAACCATCTACAAACGGCGTGTGCACTCTTCCAGGAGAAATACAATTACATCTAATTCCATCTTCCAAATAATCTTTGGCCACGGAATAGGTCATTGTTAAAACGGCACCCTTGGTCATGGAGTAAGCGAATCTATCGTTGATTCCTACCGATGATGCAATGGAAGCCATATTTATAATTACACCTCCAGTTTCCTTCAAAGAACCTATACCGGCGTGCATACAATTATAAACCCCTTTGATGTTCACATCATATAAGCGATCTAAATCTTCCTCTCCACAATTTTCTAAATTCCCAATATGAGCAATACCCGCATTGTTTATAAGAATGTCAATTGGTTTTTCAGCAGTAATGGCTTCAAATGCCGTACGAACTTCTTTCTGCACGGCTACGTTACAGCTATAAATAGAGGCACTACCTCCCATATCCTCAATAAGTGATGCGGTCTCCTTTGCGTTTTCTTCGTTCATCTCCAAAATGTGAAGAATCGCACCTTGCTCAGCAAGCGCTAGACAAATGGCTTTACCTATACCGCTACCACCACCGGTAACCACAGCTGATTTATCCTTTAAACTAAATTTCATAGGTGTTTTATAATGTTGTACTTAATTCCTTTTCCCAGTAACTCCCATTTGGAAAGCTATATTCCGCCAAAGATTCGGGTTTCATAGTTATACTGTATCCAGCCATACTTGGCGGCATATATGCCCCTTCCTTAATAACTACCGGATCAAAAAAGTGTTCGTGTAAATGGTCTACAAATTCAATAATACGATTTTCTAAAGAACCGCTTATGGCAATATAGTCGATCATTGACAAATGCTGTACATATTCACAAAGTCCAACACCACCAGCATGCGGACAAACCGGTATATTGAATTTTGCCGCCATAAATAAAATAGCCAATATTTCATTGACGCCCCCTACCCTACAGCTATCTATCTGGCATATTTCTATGGCATTGGCCTGCATCAACTGTTTGAACATTACCCTGTTCTGACAATGTTCTCCCGTTGCTACTTTAATTGGCGCAATGGCTTTTGCTATCTTTGCGTGTCCTAAAATATCATCCGGACTTGTGGGCTCTTCAATCCAATACGGGTTGAATTTTTTCAACTCGGCCATATTCTCAATGGCTTCATCTACATCCCATTTTTGATTCGCATCCATCATCAACCGAAGATCATCACCTATTTCTTCACGAATAATTGCGGCACGGCGCATATCATCTTGCAAATCCGAACCTACCTTTATTTTCATATGATCAAAACCGGCTTCTTTTGCTTCTCTACAGAGCCTACGCATCTTATCATCTGAATACCCTAACCAACCGGCCGACGTAGTATAAGCAGGATAACCGTCTTGCTTTAATTTGGCTATACGTTCTTGCTTGGTGCTTTCTTTATCCTTTAACATCGCCAATGCTTCTTCTGGAGTAACTGCATCTGTTATGTACGTAAAGTCTACACAACGCACCAACTCTTCTGGCGTCATATCGGCCAACAACTTCCATAAAGGTTTGCCTTCCGCTTTGGCGTACAAATCCCAAACGGCATTTACCACGGCACCGGTTGCTAAGTGAATCACTCCTTTTTCAGGACCTAACCACCTCAACTGACTATCACCTGTAATCATTTTCCAAAAGGCACCCATATCTGCCGTAAAGCTTTCCAGTGTTTTCCCAACCACTAACGGAGCTAAGGATTGGATTGCGGCAGCACATAATTCATTACCCCTACCAATTGTAAACGTCAAGCCGTGACCTTCTAGTCCGCTGTCGGAATCGGTCTTTAATATTACATACGCCGCAGAATAATCCGGGTCAGGATTCATGGCATCCGAACCATCTAAGGACTTACTCGTTGGAAAACGGACATCTATAATTTCAACACCCGTAATTGTTATTTTTTTTGACATAAATTCTATATTAACAGTACAAAATTAAAACTTCAACTTTTTCAAAACCACCAGATAATACACCTAAAATGATACTTTTTTTGCCCAAAGACATTCATGATTCATTTCTAAACCAATAATCTATCAAAAAATAAAAAAAAATTCACTATTCTCCCCATAAACCAAAAACGTCCCAGTCCAATCAAAGTTGAACAGAAACATTTTTAGATTTACGTAGTAACGGGAATACGTTTTATAACTTTTCTATATACACATAATATGCAGGGTGTACCCTTTTGTCTTTATCGATCAACTGCGCTTCCATATCATATTTACCCGCAGAAACCTTAGCGGTAAAAGACACTTCTTTTTGGCCTTTTTCAATTTTAGCGGTCTTTTCCAAATCAGCTACATAGATGTAGGCCTCTTCAAAATCGGATTTTGTACTTGCCGGCATAGCTCTTTCCAGTTCTACCCTCTGTTTTTCCGCTGGAAAAGTTTCGTTTATAGCCAAACCACTTTCCCTTGGAAAACGGCATAAGCTAATTTTATAATCACCATCCTCAACAAATTCAATTTTCCAATTTCCTGTAGCTTGTGAGGCATTTGTTGCTCCGTATTGATGCCACATATGCCCGAATTTACCCGTCATCATATCATGTGATGAAATACGACTAGGATTTTCTTCCGGAGAGCCTACTTTAATATAAGCGTAACGCTCGTTAACGTTTTCATCCATGATGGACTGCCACCATTTTTCATAACCCACAGCCAATCTTTCCGCTACCTCAGGATGTTTATCAAACACATTAGTAGTCTGACTTCGGTCTTTGCTCATATCATAAAGCTCATTTCCATTTACAAGACGCCAATTATCGTCCATAACAGAGTATTTTCTGTATTTCACCAAATTCTGCAACCGTTGGGTGTCCATATATAAAATCCTATTGGGCCAATCTTCCGCTTCATCATAAAGCAAAGGTTTTAGACTTTTACCATCCAATGGCTTCACCGGATTAAAATCAAAACCTAGAAGATCAACGAATGTAGGCAGCAGATCATAATGAGCTACCAATTTATCTATATCCTTACCTCCTGTTAGCTTACCATTTGGCCAACGGATTAGCAAAGGAACACGGTGACCACCTTCGTACTCACTACCTTTACCTCCTCTTAAACCTGCGTCAAAAACTTTATTTCCACCAGCGGTACCATTATCCGTTGTAAAAATTAGAATGGTGTTATCTGCAATATTCAAAGCATCTAACTTATCTTCTAAAAGCTTGAAATTGTCGTCTATGTTGGTAATCATTCCGTAGAACCGTTGGAATTTTTCCTCCAATCCGTCTACACCTTTATACATATCCATATACTCTTTTGGAACGTTCAAAGGACCATGAGGCGCATTGGTGGCGATGTAACAAAAGAAAGGTTTATCCTTATTTGTTTCTATAAAATCCAATGCTTCCGAAAAGAAAACATCGGTACAGTAGCCTTCGTATTTTTCGGTTTTTCCATTATGCCAATAGGTATCATCAAAATAATCATTGTTCCAGTAATCAGGTCCTTGGGTAATTCCCCCACCTCCATGACGGACAACCTCATGAAAACCTCTGTCTTCCGGACGGTACGGATAATTATCCCCTAAATGCCATTTGCCGAACATACCATTGGTATATCCGTTCTGCGCAAATATCTGTGGCAATATCACCTCATCTTCAAAAAGTAACGAGCGTCCCGTAATGGTATGAAAAACATTTAACCTATTGGTATGACGCCCACTCATTATAGCCCCTCTACTAGGCGCACAGGTTGTGGAAACATGATAATTGTTAAACCGTACGGCGTCTTTATAGAAGGTGTCAATATTTGGTGTTTTGATATAGGGATTTCCGTAACTCCCCAGATCGCCCATACCTTGGTCATCCGTAATAACAACAATTACATTCGGTTTTTCTTTGGATGGGCTTTGCGCTCGTGCTACCAATGACGACCCACAGAATAAAACCATGAACATTGAAAGACTCTTTACAGCAAGGTTCCGTTTACATCTATGGGTTACCTTCTTACTGCCGGACACTAATTTATAGTTCATTTTCATTATTTTTTTATGTCTGAAATTTGTTACTCTTTTTTAAACAAACAGGTAAACTGTCCGAAAATAAATAGCGGTTAATACCCTGGATTCTGTACCAAGTTCTCATTGTTACGAAGCTCATCCGTAGGTATTGGGAACAATAGTTCACGCTCCGTAAGTGTAGGGCCGTAAGCAAATGAATGACCTACAAAATCTTCAAAAGTTCCTGTGGTAACATTAAATCCTTTTTTAAGCCTAACCATATCAAACCAAGTAACATTCTCATAACTAAGCTCATGCCATTTTTCTTTCAAAATAGCTTCGCGAAACTGGTCTTTGCTAAGTCCAGCCAAATCAGGAAGCTCTGCTCTAGTTCTAATTGCATTTACCGCATTGTACGCTTCTGTTGTAGGCCCTGACACCTCATTTGACGCCTCTGCATAAATCAATAAGACTTCAGCATAACGAATCAAATCCCAGTTTAAATCACTACTTGCCGTATCAAGATTAGCAACAATATCAAAATGTTTATATAGGAAGTATCCACCAAGGACAATAGTTTCATCCCTATCAAATTTTGAAGTATAGGTAGTATAGTAAAATTCCTTTTCAGCTATCCTTTTATCACCTTCGTCATATGAATTTATAAAATCTTGATTCGCATAAATAGCACCAGTCTGTTCTGAATATGCGGAGATATTCATGTTATAGGGAATCACCAAAGGCTGCCAATTAGAAGGGTCTACAAAAGCTTCATATTGAACCATAAAGATGTTCTCGCCAGTATTATTTTGCTCAGGGTCATGTAAATCCGCATATGTAGGGAACAAGCTATATTCCGCAGCGTCTATAACTTCTTTGGCTTTATCCGCTGCTTTTTGATAATACTCACTACCCAATTGTAGAGGGTTACCGGCCATAGTTAAATACACACTAGATAGCAATGATTTAACTGCTCCCAAGGTTACTTTTCCCGTTCCATCATTAAACGGAAGACCCGATGCCTCTGCAGTAGTCAAATCTTCTACAATTACCGCATAAATATTCTCGACTGTTTCTTGAGACGAATACAAATTTTCCGAACTTAAATCAATAGGGTCCGTGATTAAAGGAACACTTCCAAAAATCCGAACTAGGTTATAATAGTAATAGGCCCTTAAAAACCGAGCTTCTCCCAATAGTTGATTTTTTTGGCCTTCATCCATAGCTATATCCGGAATGTTTGCAATTGCCAAGTTGGCATTGGCTATACCTTTATAGCTGCTATCCCAATACGTTTTGCCATACGCATTGTCTGAAGTATTGGTTAAATTCCGAATGATATTGCTATTATCTGCCTGACCTAAATCACTGTCCGCTAAACCTGTAGCAAATTCTAACATTAGCCAAGGACTACCTCCGTATGATCCTCCACGTACATCCCTTAAATTGGAATAGATAGAATATACAGCAGATTCTGCATGCTCCGCAGTTTTAAAATAACTGTCTGCGGTAATGTTAGATGGATCGGTTTCTTCAAGAAAATCAGAACAGCCCGCTCCTATGATTAGCGAGAATCCCATCAAGACTACTTGAATTCTGGTTTTAATTATATTTTTCATGTTTGTCATTTTTTGTTTAGAAAGTTGCGTTCAACCCAATCATAAATACTCTAGGCTTTGGATATTGATCAAAGTTTACCTCTCCTTGTCCAAATGTGGTATCACTAGTTTGCACCTCTGGATCATAACCTTCATATTTTGTGCTCACAAAGAAATTTTGCGCAGACGTATATATCTTTAACCTGCTTAGCTTTAATTTTTCAGAAATATCCGGTGAGAAATTATAACCCAACAACAAGTTTCTACCTCTAATGAACGACCCATCTTGAATCATGTGAGAGGTGTCTAAATTATCATAACCCGCAGATACAGGTCTCCACTGTGCAATTTCCGTATCCTGGTTTTCAGGTGTCCAGGCATCCAATACTGTAGCAAGGCTATTTGCGATACCTTGTCTGTTTTCTTGTGGTCGCGTAGTGATATACATGATATCATTACCGTACTGAAACTGTAAATCCACCAATAATTCAAAATTCTTGTAGCGGAAAGTGTTGATCAGACTTCCGTAACCATCAGGAATACCTTTTCCGATAATGGTTCTATCGGCTTGATTGATAACTCCATCATCATTTCTATCCTCTATTTTAACATCACCCGGTAATCTAAAATATTTAGCAGCTTCATCTGCTTCATCGGTTCCCCATGTTCCTAGATTGACTAAGCCAAAGAACGATCCAACAGGTTCGCCTTCTCGAATGATAGTCCGACTAGAGAAAATATCGCTTCCACCAGAAAGTGCAACCACCTCATTTTTATTCATGGCAATGTTGAAATCCGTGTCCCAAGAAAAATTATCGGTTACAATATTCCTGGTACTCAAAGAAAATTCAATACCCTTATTTTCCATACTTCCAATATTCCGGAATACAGAAGCGTAACCACTACTGGTGGGTACAGGTGAGTTCAGTAACATATCTTCGGTCAGTTTACGGTAGATATCGGCCTCAAAGGAAATTCTTCCGTCAAATAGACCGACTTCAATTCCTGCATCTACTTGGTTTGTCTTTTCCCATTTTAAATCAGGATTTGCTAAACGATCTATACCAATACCATTTACAACCGAGTTATTAACCACATAGGCATAGTTTCCTAAACCAGGTAATGCTCCGTATGCAGGTATTTCCGAATTACCCGTAACACCGTAACTAGCTCTTAATTTAAGATTGGATATTGTTTTAGATTCTTTCAAGAAATTCTCTTCGGAAACTTTCCAAGCCAAAGCCGCTGAAGGAAAGAAAGCATATCTATTGGTATCTCCAAATTTTGATGATCCATCTACACGACCTGTAACGGTCAATAGGTATTTATTTTGGAGTCCATAATTGATTCGTCCGAAATAAGAATTCAACCCATAGGCAAAAGCACTAGACGTTGGATTGCCAACCACTGAACCCGCTCCTAAATTATCGAAGCTAAAAAAGTCATCCGAGAAATTTTCTGCTCGGGCACTAAATGCCGTATTATTTATATGTTGCCATGATATCCCCAACAAACCGGTTATAGAATGGGTATCAGCAATCTCCTTATTATAAGTCAGGTAATTTTCGAATTGCCATGAAGTATACTCATTTGCTGATCTTTCTGCGTAACCGTTTGTATTCGTTCCGATAAAACTTAATTCACGGCCGGCATATTCATCAGTCTTTTGCTCCACGTTATTTACGCCTATGGAAGTTCTAAAATCCAGTCCTTTCGCCAAGGTGATGTTGGCGAATATATTTCCTAATATGGTATTGGTGCGCAAGAATTTCTTGTACTCTTCTCCTACCCTAACCGGGTTTGGCCCTCCTTCCATTCCTGGGTAATCCGCATTACTGGCCCAACTACCATCCGGGTATTTTACAGGTACAATAGGAATATTCTCAATCATATTTCTACCTACCCATGAGGCGTGGATAACTCTTTCCTTTTGATTGTTATAACTAAGACTACCGCCTACTTTGAGCCAATCCCTAATATTGGAATCGAAGACAAATCGACCGGAATATCGTTTTAACCAAGAATCTTTCATGATACCTTCTTCGTCCATATAACCAAGGAACGCACCGTAGCTACCTTTCTCGGTTCCTCCTGTAAACGATAGTTGATGGTTTTGTGTGAAGGCCGCCCGGGTTACCTCATCTTGCCAATCCGTATCATAAAGCGGATTGCCGTTGGCATCAAAAAGGTTTGGATCATTTCGTTTTAAAGCAGGATCTGTATACTTGCCATTGGCAAAGCCCACGGCATCATATTTTTCTGCATTCTGATAGGCTACCTCCTCAATCATCAAAAATTGCTCAGAGTTTAGTACGTCTACTTTTCGGGAAAGGTTTCCTAAACTGTAATAGCTATCATAGCTTATTTTCCCTCCTGATTTACTTCCTCTTTTCGTAGAAACCAGAATAACACCATTGGCACCTCTAGAACCATATATTGCCGTTGCCGAAGCATCTTTTAGAACTTCAATTGAAGCAATATCATTAGGGTTGATATAATCTATTGGGGAACTGTTATTGCCTAATCCCGATGAGACCAATATGATTCCATCTACCACGTACAATGGATCATTAGAAAGACTAACCGAAGAATTCCCTCTAATTCTGATATTGGATTTTCCACCCGGTCTACCTGAATTAATAGATACGCTTACACCGGGCATTTTACCTGATAAGGATTGGGTAAGGGACGCGGCGGGACGCTCTTGCAACTCAGCTGCAGAAACAGAACCAACGGCACCTGTTAGGTCACTTTTCTTTTGGCTACCATAACCAATTACAACCACCTCATCTAAACTTGCGGCATCCTCCTCCATGATTACATTTATACTACTAGATGTACCAACCGTAAGCGACTGAGTTTTCATACCAATGTATGAAAAGACCAATACATCTCCCGAGCTTGCGGCTATGGTGTAGTTTCCATCAAAATCTGTTTGTGTTCCCGTTGTAGTACCTTCTATAAGTACATTTACTCCTGCAAGAGGTATTCCTGCATTATCCAAAACAGCACCGGTAACTTGTTGTTGAACATCTTCAAACTCAAATTCTGAAGTTATGGAAGAAGCGCTTGCATGAACTTCTGAAATTAATGTTGGCAAAAGGAATGCACAAAAGCACACCTTAAGAATCTCCTTTGGGATAATCCCAAAGGGATAAATTTTGGTTTTCCGTTTTTTCATTTTCTAGTAATTAAATTAGTATGATGGGTTGGCGACTGCGAATTAAGTATATCGCAATATTGATGTCTCGAAAATTATATATAGTTTTCTTTAGCAACCATATATTATCATTTTATCAAAATGATATAGCCAAAACTAAGAATGTAAAAAAGCACTTGCTACCAAAAAAAATACCAGATTCTATACTTTTTTTGCAATAACAGTACTACTTACACCTTTTTCTTACAGTTTTTATTACTTAAGATTTCACATCTATACATAACATTTTGCTAAATCATTAAATAGAAAAAGCTCCATATCTGGAGCTTTTTCTATTCGTTTCTGGTTTCACTATGATTCAGTTCACATTCTTCTGTAGCTATTTATTTGTGACTTCACTTATATTTCTTGCTTCTGAAAATGAATTGGAAGGAGGATTTATAGGTAAGGATTTTTCGAAAGCCCTAAATTTATCCATTAGTTCCTTTTTCTTTTCTGGATTTTCTGCAGACACATCTTTCTGCTCAGCCCAGTCCGAAGAAATATCATATAGTTCCGCTTTTCCTAATTCTTCATTTACCAGCAACTTCCAATTCTCTTCCTGTACACCCGCACTTGGCCAAAAGTCCGGGCGGTCATTCGGAAAACGCCAATCCCAAAAAATCGGTTTTTGCCGTTCGAAAGGTTTTCCCTTAATAGCCGATACTATACTTACCCCATCTGGTTCATAATTTCCAGGAGCGGTTGCATTCGCCAATTCCAAAAATGTGGGCAGTAAATCTACCGTAGCTAATTCTGTAGTTCTATCAACTACACCAGAAGGAGTTTTAGCAGGCCAACGTACTAAAAACGGTATGCGCACACCACCTGCGAACAAGGAACGTTTTTCGCCCTTGAGTCCGGCTGTTTCACCCACTGAATAATAGGTTCCCATACCTGGTCCTGTAGAATTGTCTTCGGTAATTTTATTTTTGCCTGTTATTTCCGGACCGTTATCCGATGAAAAAACAACTAAGGTGTTCTCATCAATGCCTAACTTTTCCAACGTATCGAACAACTCCCCTATACGGGCATCATACTCAGCTACCACAGCTGCATACACTTGCTGCTGCTCATTTAGATGAGCAAATTGCTGCATATATTCCTTCTTAGGATAATGTGGAGTATGTGTGGCGTGAATCCAAGCATTCACAAAAAACGGTTTGTCTTTGTTCCGTTTTACAAAATCAATAGTTTTATATAAGGTTGAGTCTGCTTGCATTTGATGCAGGTTACTCGGTAAATTAAATGCACCGTACTCATCATAACCATATTCCAACGGACTAGGTGCATCTTTAACATGGGTATTGGAAAGATGCCATTTACCAAAATGAGCGGTGGCATACCCTGATTCTTTTAGCATTTTCGGAAGTAAGGGTGCTTCAGGGTTCAACCAATCCGGCATGCCTCTTTTTATATGTGATTCCACGGATGCAAAGTGACCATGCACACTCTGCCTTGCCGGAAATTGCCCTGTCATTACCGCAACTCTACTTGGTGAACAAACCGGATTTACCACAGAGAAATTTTGAAAATCGATGCCCTCTGCGGCCATTTTATCAAGGTTAGGGGTTTCACAAAAGGTACTGCCATGAATACCTAAATCACCATACCCCCAATCATCGGCAAAAATAAAAATGATATTGGGCCGAGTGT
>NZ_RCNR01000046.1 GCF_009725985.1 Zobellia amurskyensis | reverse complement strand
GATCACTTTTTTTTTGTCATTTATTTTTTTAGGAATGTCTTCTAAGATGTTCAATAGAAATTTCCAGAATTTCTGTGTTGATGAAATACTGACCCGCTCATCTGGTGAATGAGCTCCTAAAATTGTTGGACCAAAACTGATCATATCCATTTCAGGATAGTTTTGACCTAGAATACCACATTCCAATCCGGCGTGGCAGGCCGCTACTTTTGGCTTTTCACCAAAAAGGGTTTTATATTTTTCTTCGGCTACTTTTAATATTTTAGAATTGGCATTTGGTGTCCATCCAGGGTAGGTTCCACTAAACTTAACATCAAAACGAGCCATTTCAAAAGTAGCTTTTAAGGCATTTGCTAAATCCATTTTTCCAGAGTCTACAGAAGATCTGGTTAAGCATCCTATTTTAGCTTCACCATCTTTAACAAGTACACGGGCAACATTGTTAGAGGTTTCCACTAAATCAGGAATAGCGGCACTCATGGCATAAACTCCATTATGTGCGGCATATATACCTTGTAGCAGACGTTCTTGTGCGCCAAGGCCCATAACTGATTTGGGTAATTTTACGGATTCAAAAGAAACCTTTAGATTCGGTTCTAAAACGCTTAGTTCGTTCTTTACAGTCAATTCATATGCTTTGATCGACTTTTCAAATTCTTCGCTCTGCGATTTAAGAATAACAATCTTGGCTACACTTTCTCTTGGGATGGCGTTTCTAAGGCTCCCCCCGTCTATTTCTGAAATACGGAGCATAAAAGAATTAGAAGCACCATAAAGAAAACGGTTCATTATTTTATTGGCGTTCCCAAGACCCTTATGAATCTCAATACCACTATGTCCGCCATTTAATCCGTTAACCGTAATTTTATAAGCTACCGTAGCGCGAGGTACTGATTTTTCATTGTACTTTCTGGTAGCGGTAATATCAATTCCACCGGCACAACCAATATCTAGTTCATCATCTTCCTCGGTATCTAAGTTCAATAGAATTTCACCTTTTAAAACACCGCCTTCAAGGCCCATGGCGCCGGTCATTCCTGTTTCTTCATCTATGGTAAAAAGAGCCTCCAATGGTGGGTGGGTGATATCTGTGCTTTGCAATAAAGCCATTATTGCGGCCACCCCCATACCGTTATCTGCACCAAGGGTTGTTCCTTTGGCTTTTACCCAGTCATCCTGTACGAACATTTCAATACCTTGTTTATCAAAATCAAATACGGTATCGTTATTTTTTTGATGCACCATATCCAAATGCGATTGCAGGGTAACGGTAACTCTATCTTCCATGCCTTTACTGGCGGGCTTTCTTATGATAACATTGCCTACCGCATCTTTAAAGGTTTCAAAACCAAGTGACTTGCCAAAGTCTAACATAAACTGTATAACACGCTCTTCTTTTTTTGATGGACGTGGTACTGCATTTAGGTCTGCAAATTTGTTCCAGACCTCCTTGGGTTGTAATTCTCTTATAGCTTCGTTCATGTGATGTTATATTTTTGCAAAAATACGTAGTCAAAAATTGGTATGGATGATATTTGGTTAATTTTGGCTTTAGGTTGGTCTTATGGATGTTGTTGAAATTTTATCTTCCTATGTTTTAATGATTTCAACATTAAAAATGAATTATTGAAAAATAAATTAAGAAACGGTATCGCTTTAAGTTTGATTCCCCAGATTCTTTTGGTAGCGTGGTTGGGTCGTAACCCGGAGATTGTGGAGACCTATTATAGTAATGGCATTTACCCTGTAATAAGTCAGTTTTTTAGAATTTTATTTGGGTGGATTCCATTTTCTGTGGGAGAGATAATGTATGTATTACTTATAATCCTCGGTATTAGATATCTTTATGTAAACCGATTGAAGATTAGAAAATTCCCATTTCAGTTTCTAAGGAATGTAGTGGTGGTACTCTCGGTATTTTATTTCACCTTCAATTTAGTATGGGGCTTGAATTATTACCGAAAACCCATAGCAGAGAACTTTGCAATATGTGATAGTGTACAAACCCATGAAGTTATTGCATTGGCCGAAAGATTGATATTAAAAACAAATCAACTTCAATTTGAATTAACTTCAGACAGTACCCAACGAGTGCAAGTGCCGTATAGCCGTAACGAAATTTTTGATAAAACGGTGAACGGGTATGAGCAATTACAAAATGAACTTCCGTTTTTGGAGTATGAGCATCGTAGTCTAAAGAAGTCTATGTTCAGTACATTGGCCAGTTATATGGGAATTGGGGGGTATTTAAACCCGTTTACGAACGAAGCTCAAGTAAATTCACTTACACCAGAATTTCGGTTTCCTGTCATAAGTGGCCATGAAGTAGGGCATCAAGTAGGGTATTCAAAAGAAAATGAAACTAATTTCATAGGGTATTTGGTTACCATGAAAAATGAAAATCATTATTTTCAATATTCAGCTTCTGCCTATGCGCTCAGTCATTGTTTGAGTGCTATACGACGTTCGGACGAAGGGAAATTTAATGAGTTATACGCTAAGGTAAATGTTGGGGTACGAGAGAACTACAGGGAGCTCTACGAGCACAGCCTAGAATTTATAAATCCTTTTGAACCCATTTTTAAATCCATTTTCAGTACTTTTTTAAAAGCGAATCAACAGAAAGACGGCATTAAAAGTTATGGTAAGATTGTAGAGTTAATGGTGGGGTACCATGAAAAATATCCCCTTTAAAAATATAGAATTTGTTAAGAGGCTTTAATAAAGTCCAAAACAGTTCCGCTGGCTATTTCTTTATCGCCCTGAGCAACACAAATAAAACCATCTGCAAGGGCTAAACTAACCAAGTCACCAGAACCATTACCTTTTATAGTTTTGGCAATGAGCTCACCTTCATGCCATTGTGAGGTGACTTGAACAAACAGGGTAAGCAAAGGGTGAGGCTGTATAGGCTCGTCTAAAATAACAGACTGTTTTTTAACTTCTACACCGAGCGATTTTTTCAGCCATGGTAAAAAATACACATGGTAATTGGCAAAAGTAGAAACGGGGTTTCCGGGAAAAGAGAATACTACTTTCTGTTTTTCCTTCTGTACGCCAAACCAGAAAGGTTTACCGGGGCGTTGGGCCACACGGTGAAAAACTTTTGCTATACCCAATTTATCTAGGGCATCCGGAATAAAATCAAACTTTCCTTTAGATACGCCACCACTAAGCATCAGTACATCAAATTTTGAAAGAGCTTGTTCAAGTTCCTTTTCTATAATAGACTTGTCATCCGCTATATGTAATAGAGTAGGAGTGATTTTTACTTTTTCCAGTGCAGCATATAAAGATAGCGAGTTTGATTTTCGAATCTGATGAGGTAGCGGGGTTTCATCTATTTCTACAAGCTCGTTCCCTGTAGAGACCACACAGATTTTTGGGAGTTTTTTTACTATTACGTCTTTTTTACCGACCGAAGCTAGAACACCAATAACCGCAGCTGTAATTTCTGTTCCTTTTTCTAGAAGGATAGCACCTTCCCGCTCGTCCGTACCTTGACGATGTATATTTTGACCCTTTTTAGGCGTTTTTGTAATCGAAGCCCAACTATCTTTAATTTCGGTTTCCTCGTACATAATAATGGTGTCGGCCTGTTCTGGAAGAACGGCACCCGTCATTATCTCAAGACAATTGGTGTCCGTAGAAAGTGTTTGTTGTGGCATGCCGGCACTAAGGACCCCTTCAATTTTAAAACGGGTAATTCCTTTTTCAATCGCTGTAAAGGCAACGGCTATGCCATCTTTGGTAGAACGGTTAAAGGGGGGGAAATCCCTGTCGGCTTTGATATCTTCACTTAGAACTCTCCCGGTGCTTTTCAAAAGCGTTACGGTTTCGTCCCCAAAGTCCAGCGTATGTTGCAATACGCGGTCAAAAGCATCATCAAAGCTTATCATTCTATAGAATTTTTAGAAAAGGAAATTATAAAACTAAATATTATCCTTTAGCCTTCTTTTTATTCCATAACCAACTTCCCACAAAATAAGCAACCAAGGCTATTAGGAAGTATTTAAAGTAAGAAACGGGTTCTCCTGAGCCATTTACGGTCGTAAAAATACGGTCCCATCTAGGTCTCCAGCTAAAAATGCCGTCGTTAAAATTATCAACACTTAACCAGATAAATATAGGTGTACCTACAATATGGTTTTCCGGTACGTAACCCCAAGCCCTACTGTCCTCGGAGTGGTCACGGTTATCACCCATCATCCAATAATAATCTTGTTTAAACGTATATGAATCTGCTACTTCACCATTAATTTTTATTTGGTTGCCCGAAACGCTGATGGTGTTGCCTTCATACTCTCTTATGATTTTTTTGTAAAGAGGTAGGACCTTTAAATTCAATGGCACTGTAGCACCTTTTTCAGGAATGTATATAGTACCCATTTGGTCATAGTTCCAAGGGTAATCAGTGCTTTGAGGAAATATGTTCCCGCCTGGAACCCCTTTTTTCTCCACAATTCTTACAATAGAATCCAAAGAAGATTCTTTTTTTAGCTGTGCTACCATTTCATCCGTTAATGGAGCAATACGCTCAAGACCGGTTTCTTCAGCTAGTGAAATAGCGTTTTTTCGGGCCACATCAACGGGAATCCCTCTTTCATTAGTGTAGACCTCTAACTTACCGTCATTACGCTGTCTGTAGCCTTTAACATACTTCTGTATACCATTCAGCTGTTGTTGGTTTAACGAATTGATGATATATTTTCTGGTCCAGCCCGTTGCATCTACTTTTTCCAGTAGAGTTGAAGAAACTCCTTTGCTGGAGTATAAAGCGTAGTCGTATTGTGGTTTAGCCCTATCGGATAATTGTAATTGTTTTCCGTTGATGTATACATAGCCATCTATAACGGCTAATGAATCACCTGGAATACCCACGCAACGTTTTACGTAATTGGATTTTTTGTCGATGGGCTTGATAACCCCTTTTTCTTTTTTAAAGAATTGGCGTACCGTGTCCGCCGGCCAACTGAATACCACAATGTCATTCCGGTCTACCTTAGTAAAACCTGGTAGCCTAAAATAGGGTAGTTGGGGCTTTGTTAAGTATGATTTTGTGCCGATAACAGGTAACGTATCATGAACCATAGGTGCTGCAACCGTAGTCATTGGTGTCCTTGCGCCGTAGTTGAACTTACTAACGAATAATAAATCCCCAACACGTAATGTACGCTCTAACGATGGTGTAGGAATTACATAAGGTTGAATAAAATACGTGTGAACAAGCGTGGCAGCTATGACTGCAAATGCAATTGAGCTTACCCATTCGCCAGTTGCCGTTTGGGGCTGAAGGCTTCGGTCTTCAATATACTTTACGTCTAAAGCATAATTTACATAATAGATATAAAAACCTAGGGTGAGTATTACCAACCAGGTATCTGCAGTACTGTTACGTCCAAAACTACGTATCGTTTCGATCCATACAATGGGGAACATTAATAGATTGATAATTGGAATGAACAAAAGTATCGTCCACCACTTTGGGCGATTGATGATTTGCATCAGTACAATAGCATTGTACACGGGTATGGCTGCTTCCCATGCCTTTCTACCTGCTTTTACATATAACTTCCAAGTTCCTGCAAAATGGATAATCTGAATGACCAGAATAAAAAGTAACCACTGTGTTGCGTCCATTTGTGTATTTTATATTTTTAAATGCTGCTAGAAAACTTTTAAATCACTGAATTCCAAAGACTCTATTGCAAGTAAGCTTAATTCTTATTCAATTATTGTATGTGTTAACCAAGGTTTAACACATCTTTCATGGTAAAAACACCGGTTTTACCCACAATCCATTCAGCTGCAATAACAGCGCCAAGGGCAAACCCTTCTCTATTATGTGCCGTATGCTTTATTTCTATGGAATCTACTTCGCTGCTATAATCTATACTGTGCGTGCCAGGCGTTGTGCCAATTCTTTTTGATACAATCGGAATTTCACCGGCCGGAGCGTTTTCTAGCTTCCAAGCACTATAATTGGTGTTTTTGATAATTCCTTCGGCTAGGGTAATGGCAGTACCACTAGGTTCATCTAACTTCTGCGTATGATGAATTTCTTCCATAGACACGTTGTACTGGTCTAGATTTTTCATCATTTTGGCTAAATATTCATTTAACTCAAAAAAAACGTTTACCCCCAAACTAAAGTTGGAAGCGTAAATGAAAGCACCACTGTTTTCTTTACAGATAGCCGTTGCTTCATCAAACTTATCTAACCATCCGGTGGTGCCTGAAATGACAGGAACGCCATGTTCAAAACATTTGGTTAGGTTACCGTAAGCAGCACTTGGCATACTGAAGTCAATAGCGACATCCATTTCTGAAAAATCAATATCTACTGTGTCAACATCCACTTTTGCTACAATGGTATGATTTCTATCTAGGGCGATTTTCTCAATCATCTTACCCATTTTTCCGTATCCGAATAATGCTATTTTCAACTTATGAAATTATTTTGATAACTGTGTTTAACTAATTTTAAAACAGTTGATTATATTTAAAATTTTATTATCAGTGCCATCCCATAATTAGGGTTGTTGGTCACAGGGTCTAAATCTAAGAAAGGTTCCATGTCAAAGCTCAAATCATCATCTATGTTGAACTGTTTTAAATGTGCATCAACATTGGCATCCACAATATTTAAGGCGTATAACGCAATGGATACAAGTAATAATAAGTCGCGATCTCTCTGAAAATTTTCTTGTTCGTTCTGTAAATCGTCCAGGCCTAAAAGTGGGCCGCTTCCCGTATTGTTAGGGTCGTAGAATTCGTCATCGGTAAAGCCAGCTTGCCGTCTCTTGAAAGCGGTTCGTACACGTTGGTAGTTGTTGTTGTTCCAAGTGTAGCCATAAACAGCAGCACCAATGGCACCGTAGACTAGAGGAACTTTCCAATAACGTTTGTTGTAAACCTGGCCTAAACCTGGTATTACAGCAGATAAAAAAGCTGCTTTACTAGGGGCAAGCGGATTGATTTTTACTCTTTCTTTTTTGAGTGTGTCCACTACAATAATACCCTCTTCCGCCAAATCTGTTTGAAGTGAATCTACCTCTTTATCTTTTTCCGTTTCTTTTTGAGCAGCAACGGTTAGGGTAAAAAGTGAAACAAAAATAAGGATTAGCAGAGGCTTACTCACCTAGAATCAATTTTTTAATTCGTTTAAACTCCTCTTGGGAATGAAAAGGAATAGTTATTTTTCCATTTCCTTTTTCCGTGGCGGAAATATCTACTTTAACTGAAAGGTGATCGGTAAACGGTTTAATGTTTCCTTGAACAAATTCAGGTTTTTTTGAAGTCTTTTTTGCAGGTTTTTCTGGAGCAGCACCTTCATGATAAGCTTTTACCGCACGCTCTGTATCGCGAACAGAAAGATTTTGACTTATAATTTTTTCATATAAATCTATTTGATCACCTTTCTTTTCTATGTTCACTAAGGCACGACCATGTCCCATGCTTAAAAACCCGTCCCTAATACCCGTTTGTATAATAGGGTCTAATCTTAAAAGACGTAGATAATTGGTGATGGTAGAACGTTTCTTTCCTACGCGGTCACTTAGTTTTTCTTGGGTTAATTGAATTTCATCAAGTAACCTTTGGTATGATAGGGCTATTTCAATTGGGTCTAAATCTTGCCGTTGAATATTTTCCACCAAAGCCATCTCCAAAGACTCTTGGTCATCGGCAATACGTATATAGGCAGGTATGGTGGTAAGCCCGGCCAATCTTGAAGCCCGGCATCTTCTTTCACCTGAAACCAGCTGATATTTGTTGAAATCTAATTTACGAACTGTAATAGGCTGTATGACACCTAATTGTTCTATTGATGTAGCTAGCTCCTTTAAGGCCTCGTCATTAAAATTTGAACGAGGTTGGAACGGATTCATTTCAATAGCCTCAATATCCAATTCTACGATATTGCCAACCACTTTATCCGCATTCTTATCTGCTGCAGATTGGATATCGTTTTCTGGGTCTTTTAATAGAGCGGAGAGTCCGCGGCCCAGTGCTTGTTTTTTAGTTGCTTTCGCCATTAAGCTATCTCTTTGTTTTTCTTGACGACTTCATGGGCTAGGTTCAGGTAGTTGGTAGCGCCTTTGCTGCTCGCGTCATATTTTATGATACTTTCCCCATAGCTAGGAGCTTCACTTAAGCGGACGTTACGTTGTATTATGGTATCGAAAACCATATCTGCAAAATGTTTGCGTACCTCTTCTACCACTTGGTTTGAAAGCCTTAAGCGCGAATCGTACATGGTCAACAACATACCTTCAATATCTAGATTGGGATTATGTATTTTTTGAACACTTTTTATGGTATTCAAAAGTTTTCCAAGTCCCTCTAAAGCAAAATATTCACATTGTATGGGTATAATTACGGAGTCTGCCGCAGTAAGAGCGTTCAACGTGAGTAACCCTAAAGAAGGTGCACAATCAATTAAGATATAATCATAGCTGTCCCTAAGGTCAGATATTGCTTTCTTCATCATGTATTCCCGTTGATCCTTATCCACCAATTCAATCTCAATGGCAACTAGGTCAATATGCGCGGGAATTAAATCCAAATTAGGAGAGTCCGTACTTATAATAGCTTCTTTGGCACTTTTGGTATGTTCAAGAAGTTGATATGTGCCGTATTCAACACTTTCTACATCAATGCCCAAACCCGATGTGGCATTCGCCTGCGGGTCAGCATCTATTAGCAACACCTTCTTTTCCAAAACACCTAAGGAAGCCGCTAAATTAACTGTTGTAGTGGTTTTACCCACTCCTCCTTTTTGATTCGCAATAGCAATAATCTTGCCCATTATCAGTCTGAGTTAGGGGGTAAAAATACGATTATTTACAATGCCATTGAAACCATTTTGTTAACACAAAGTGAATAAGTATGGCCTTTAGCGTTAAAGTTCGTTAACTCTGTGTTGCTTTTTGTGAGATAGAGTGCGGTTAAATGGTACTTTGTTGTTGCGGATTAGAAGTTGAAATAAGATAGAACTATGAAATTTGTACTTCTCTTAAATTCTTTTTTAGAAAACTATTTTGAGTTCAATACACTGATAAATAGGTAATTGTAATTTATCATGTAAATTTTTCATTCATCTTTAATCGAAGCCTTCTTTTCGTTATTAAAAATGGCGATTAACAGATGTTATGCCTATTTTAAAAATGAACTTTGTTATTAACAATTGAAAGTAGGGAAGGTTAAAAGCGATTTTGATTTCACTCTTTTTCTTTGATTTTTAGACTGTCTTCGTACTCTATAAGGTAGATTTCTTCGTCCTTTTTTTTGAGGAAATATTGTTCTCGGGCAAATTTTTCCAGTTCTTCCGGGTCAGATAACCTCTTTAGAATTATTTTATCATTGGCAATCTCCTGCTTTAAGAACTCTTGTTGTTTTTCAAGCTTTTTGATTTCCTGTTTCAACTCTAAATGGATCAAGAGAGAATTGGTGTCAAAAAACAACATCCATACGACGAAAACGGTTAGAACCAAAACGTACATATTGGTCAGTAGGCTAAACCATTTTTTCTTTTTCAAATCTTTGAACCCCATTTTGCTAAGCTAGTTTCTCGTTGATGATTGTGCGTACAATATCAACTGCAACTGTATTGTATTTATTGTTGGGAATAATAATATCTGCATATTCTTTGCTTGGCTCTATAAACTGGAGGTGCATGGGTTTTATGTTTGATTGATACTTGTCTAGCGTTTCATCCAAGTTCCAACCTCGCTCATTTACATCTCGCTTTAATCTTCTGATCAACCTTTCATCAGAATCTGCATGAACAAAAATCTTAATGTCCATCATTTTTCGGAGCAGCGAATTTGTTAAAATAAGAATACCTTCTACAATTAATACTTTTGTAGGGTGCACCGGAACGGTTTTGCCCGTACGGTTGCATTCAAGAAAAGAATAAACAGGTTGCTTTATAGAGTGGCCTTCCTTTAACAGCTTCAAATGCTCTTCAAGTAAGCTGAAATCAATAGATTGTGGGTGGTCAAAATTGGTTTTCCTTCTTTCTTCCAAAGGCATATCGGAAAGGTCATTATAGTAAGAATCTTGCGAAATCACTCCCACTTCACCTTCTGGTAGTGAGTCTATAATTTGGTTTACCACTGTTGTTTTTCCACAACCTGTGCCTCCCGCTATTCCTATTATCAGCATGCTATTTAATTTTTTGTCAAAAATACATATTTGTGAACCAATTATGGGTTTATACTTAAAAGGAACTTTTGGTAATACGCTTTCCTAAGCTTATACTTACTTTTGCACTATGCAGAATGACAATGTAAAACCGAATTTTGAATTCATAGCTTTAATGGCTTCTCTTATGTCTATTGTGGCATTGGCTATTGATGCTTTGTTACCCGCTTTATCACATATTGGTGTTACCATAAATAGCTTAGACCCATTGAAAAATCAGCTATTGATAACCATGATTTTTTTAGGTCTTGGGGTGGGGCAGTTATTTTTTGGGCCACTATCGGATAGTTATGGTAGAAAACCTGTAGTGTATGCCGGATTTTCCATATTTGCGGTGGCAAGTGTTATTTGTGTTTTGGCGCCTTCGTTGGAGGTTATGATTGTGGGGCGTATTTTACAAGGTATAGGTCTTTCGGCACCAAGAACCATAGCTATTTCCATTATAAGGGATACTTATAAGGGCGATTATATGGCAAAAATCATGTCGTTTGTTACTGCCTTTTTTATTTTGGTTCCAGTAGTTGCTCCAGCAATTGGTAAGTGGATTATGGATGCTTTTGGGTGGGAGTATATATTTTATATTCAGCTGTTTTTTGGACTTGTGGTAGCTATCTGGTTTTGGAAGCGACAGCCTGAAACCTTAAAGGCACAATTTAAAATACCCTTTTCAATGTCCGTTTTTGTAAGCGGAACAAGAGAGTTTTTTAAATATAAAGAAACGGTGGCTTTTACTTTTGCTTCAGGATTTGTAACAGGTGCATTTTTGGTGTATTTGAGCTCGTCCCAGCATGTGTTTGAAGACCAGTATGGAATGGTTGAAAATTTCCCGTACATTTTTGCCGGCCTCGCCTGCTCTGTTGGGCTCTCCACTTTTTTAAATGGGACTTTAGTAATTCGTTTCGGTATGCGGCGTTTAGCACTTACCGCTATGAGTGCATTTTGTATTATAGCCCTGTCCTATGTGGTATTCTTTTGGGGGAAACCTAACCCAAGTATGCCTATTTTAGTGGCGTTTTTGTTTGTTCAATTTTTGTGTTTAGGTTTTTTATGGGGAAATTTCAGGTCCATAGCCATGGAGCCTATTGGACATATTGCTGGAATTGGTGCTGCTATAAATGGCTTCATTTCTACACTCCTTTCCGTACCGATTGCCAACTATATAGGTGGTCACGTTCAAGATACGGTATGGCCTATGTTTGCCGGTCTTGCTGTATGTGGACTTCTTTCTTTAGGTACTATTCTGTTGGTGACCAAAAGAAGGGTTGTAGTTACTGCTTAAGCCCTATTACTTTAAAAATAAAAACTAAAAAAACCGGCAAAGGTGAATACCTAGATTCACCTTTGCCGGTTTAGTTATAAGTCTCTAAGAGATTAAAGGGCGTTCTCGATTATTTCTTCAACAACTTCTGGGTTCAACAACGTACTGGTGTCACCTAAGTTAGAAGTGTCTTTTGAAGCGATTTTTCTTAAGATACGACGCATGATTTTTCCGCTACGCGTTTTAGGAAGTCCGGAAACAAACTGAATCTTATCTAACTTGGCAATAGGTCCTATATGTTCCGTAATCTGTTGGTTAATTTCTTTTCGGAGGTTATCGCGGTCTCTGGTTTCACCAAATTCCTTTAGAATAACATAACCGTATAGAGCATTGCCCTTAACATCATGTGGGAAGCCAACAATTGCACTTTCGGCAACTGCAGGGTGTTCGTTGATTGAATCTTCAATTGGAGCGGTTCCTAAATTGTGTCCCGAAACAATAATGACATCGTCAACACGTCCTGTGATTCTGTAGTAGCCTACCGCATCCCGTAGTGCACCATCTCCCGTAAAATACATGTCTTTGTAAGCTGAGAAATAGGTGTCCCTATATCGTTCGTGATTCCCCCAAATGGTTCTAGCAATAGAGGGCCAAGGAAATTTAATGCACAAACGTCCTGAAACTTGATTGCCTTTTAGTTCTTTGCCTTCCTCATCCATCAAAGCAGGTTGTATACCTATAAATGGTAGAGTGGCATAAGTAGGGGTAGTAGGGGTGACATATGGAATAGGAGTTATCATAATACCACCAGTTTCGGTCTGCCACCATGTATCTACAATGGGGCTATTCGTTTTTCCAACGTTGTTATTATACCAGTGCCATGCTTCCTCGTTAATAGGTTCTCCTACGGAACCCAGTACTTTTAAAGAGGAAAGGTCATGTTTTTCAATAAATTCCAGATTTTCTTTAGCCAAGGCTCTAATTGCCGTTGGTGCCGTGTAGAATTGATTCACTTTGTGTTTTTCTACAACTTCCCAGAACCTACCATAATCCGGATATGAGGGTACGCCTTCGAACATAACGGTAGTAGCACCGTTGGCCAGCGGCCCATAAACAATGTACGAGTGTCCGGTTATCCATCCAATATCCGCAGTACACCAGTACACGTCCTCTTCTTTATATTGAAAAACATTTTTAAACGTATACGCGGTATATACCATGTAGCCCCCAGTGGTATGAACCATTCCTTTAGGTCTCCCTGTGGAGCCAGAGGTGTATAGAATGAACAATGGGTCTTCGGCATCCATAATTTCAGCTACACAGTCGGCGTAAGCCTCGTCCAGCAATGGTTGTAGCCATTTATCACGGCCTTCCTCCATATGTATGTCGCTATTGATGCGTTTTGCCACCAATACATTTTTAACCCCAGGGCACTCTTCTAGGGCCTTGTCAACAATACCTTTAAGGTCAATTGATTTTGAACCCCTATAAGAACCATCTGAAGTAAGAACAATTTTACAGTCGGAATCGTTTATACGGGTCGAAAGTGCGTTAGAGGAAAAACCGGCAAAAACTACGGAGTGGATTGCTCCAATTCGGGCACAGGCTAAAAGGGATACTGCCAATTCAGGAATCATAGGTAGGTAGATGCAAACCCGGTCTCCCTTTTTTACGCCATGGTCTTTTAATACGTTGGCCATACGGCAAACCCTTTCGTGTAAATCTCTATAAGTTATATGTTGAGCTTCCTCATTTGGGTCGTTCGGTTCGAATACAATGGCTGTTTTTTCACCACGTGTAGGTAGGTGCCTATCAATACAGTTCTCGGTAATATTGAGTTTTGCCCCTTCAAACCACTTGATTTCAGGTTTCGAAAAATCCCAACTTAAAACGTTGTTCCATTTTTTACGCCAAACAAAATGTTCCTCCGCTATTTCTTCCCAAAAGGCCTCGGGATTTCTAACGGATTTTCTATATACTTGGTAGTATTCTTCTAGATGTTTGATGTGATAATTACTCATTGTGCCTTAATTATTTTTAATTGAATTATTGGTCCGTTACAGAAGTCCTTAGCATTGGTTGTCATTGACTTTTTGAGGTGAAAACTGCATCGGGATACTAAAATTACATAAAATTTAATGGTTTGTAGCTTCTCCTGCACCACTTGGTATGCGAATATTCTCTACAATCTGTTGAACGTTTTTAGGCGGCTCAGGGGTGAATTTCATGATGATTATAGAGACTATGAAATTAACGAACATAGCTACACTGCCAAATCCCTCGGGCGAAATACCGAACCACCAATCTTTCTCAAGAGTGGGTACTGCTTCTTTCCCTCCATCAAAAATCCCGAATTTGAACTTAAGCATATAAAAAAGCATCAGTGAAATACCAATTATCATACCTGCAATAGCTCCTTCTTTGTTCATTTTTTTATAGAAAATCCCCAGTATAATAGCAGGAAAGAAAGACGCAGCGGCCAGACCAAATGCCAAAGCCACTACGGCGGCGACAAATCCTGGCGGATTGATACCAAAATAACCGGCAATAACAACAGCTACGGTAGCAGCTCCTCTAGCTGCCCAAAGCTCTCCTTTTTCGGAAATGTTGGGAACGAATATTTTTTTAATCAAATCATGGGATACGGAGGCAGAGATAACTAAAAGCAATCCTGCTGCCGTAGATAGTGCGGCGGCAAGCCCACCAGCGGCCACTAGTGCAATTACCCAAGCAGGTAGGTCTGCGATTTCAGGGTTGGCTAGAACCATAATATCCGGGTCAACTATCAGTTCGTTTTGCGTCTGGTCTGCTACATATTGAATTATACCGTCCCCATTCTTATCGTTAAAGTTTAATAAACCTGTAGTTTTCCAGTTTTTGAACCACTCCGGCATTTTTGCATATTCCTGATTGCTCACGGTTTTGAACATATTTGTACGTGCAAATACGGCTACGGCAGGGGCTGCTGTATAAAGTATAGCGATTAGCAAAAGAGCGAGTCCGGCAGATTTTCGAGCATCTTTAACACGTTTAACAGTGAAAAAACGAACAATTACATGGGGTAGTCCCGCTGTGCCCACCATAAGCGCCAGAGTAATCATGAATATATCTATCGTTGATTTTTTTCCTTCGGTATAAGCGGCGAAGCCTAATTCTGTTGAAAGTCCGTTTAATTTATCCAATAAGTACATTCCGGAACCATCACTCAACTTTGAGCCCATTCCCAATTGTGGAATAGGGTTTCCGGTCATTTGAATGGAGATAAATATTGCAGGAACCATGAAGGCGAAAATCAAAACACAAAACTGGGCAACCTGTGTATACGTAATACCTTTCATACCGCCTAAAACGGCGTAAAAAAGTACAATGACCATACCAATGATAACTCCCGTGTTTATATCGACTTCTAAAAATCTGGAAAAGACCACTCCTACGCCACGCATTTGTCCCGCTACATAAGTGAACGAAACGATTAGGGCGCAGATAACGGCAACAATCCTGGCGGTTTTTGAATAATATCGATCACCAATAAAATCGGGTACGGTAAATTTTCCAAATTTACGTAAATAGGGTGCTAACAGTAAGGCCAAGAGTACGTAACCTCCTGTCCATCCCATTAAATAGACGGATCCGTCATAACCGGCAAAAGAGATGATTCCTGCCATGGAAATAAAGGATGCAGCAGACATCCAATCGGCGGCCGTGGCCATTCCGTTCGCTAATGGCGAAACACCACCACCGGCTACATAAAAGTCTTTTGTTGACCCGGCACGAGACCAAATGGCAATACCGATATAAAGCGTAAAAGTGATACCTACTAAAAGATATGTCCAGGTTTGAACAGTCATAATTGGTTTGGTTTTGGTTGGGGGTTACTCGTTAAATCCGTATTTTTTATCTAGTTTGTTCATAAGCCGCACGTAAACAAAAATTAGAATAACAAAAACATAGATAGAGCCCTGTTGTGCAAACCAGAAGCCCAGTTCAAATCCACCAATTTTTATTTGGTTCAAACTATCCTTGAACAAAATACCCGCTCCATAAGAAACCGCGAACCAAATAGCCAGTAAAATAAAAAGGTATCGTATATTTTCTTTCCAGTATGCGGTAGCGTGTTCTTGTTTTTTGGACATTTGGGTTGTTTTAGTTGATGTTGAAAATAATGATTTTTCCTTTATTAGATGCAGTTAGTTTTAAGTTGGTAGAAATAGAACACCAGAAGACGAGTCTCTTTTTGCGCCTGTAACAGAACTAAGAACGTTAGTCTTTTTTTCTATTCTTAAAACACCCATTAAAGCAAAGACTAATGCTTCTTTAAACTCTATAAGTTGTTTAGATGGAACAATTACTTTGACCGAGTTGCCCAATTTTTCTTGAAGGGTCTCTATGAGAAAATCATTTAATGCGCCGCCACCGGAAACAAACAAAGTGCTACCAGGCTTTTTCTGATTCGCTTTTACTTGAATGGCAACTTGTTCGCACACATGATGAATTCCAGTACATAGTAAGTTTTCCATGCGGTCTTCTGTGCCATCAACAATAGGAACTACCTTTTCAATAAACCACTCGTAACCGATTGATTTTGGAAAAGGAAGCTTGTAAAACTCAAGCTCATTCAGTTCATTTAGCATTTCAGGATTTATTTTGCCGTTTTTTGCCAGATTTCCACCAGCATCATAATCCAGACCTTCTTTTCTGGTAATATGGTTTAAGATCATGTTGGCTAGACCTATATCATAAGCAATACGCTTACCGTTGTGCTCAAAGGAGATGTTGCTGATACCTCCTAAATTCAAACAGAAATCATATTTATTAAAAAATAATCGATCACCTATTGGAACAAGCGGAGCTCCTTGACCGCCTAATGCTACGTCATTGGTGCGAAAATCGCATACTACTTTATGATGGCTTGTGTTGGCCAAATGTTGACCGTTGCCAACCTGAAAGGTGAGTCCGTTTCCTGGTTGATGATGTGTGGTATGCCCATGACTAGAAATATAATCTACTTCCAGACCGTTGTCATTAATGAATAAATCACATTGTTCGCCCAGCCAAGTGCCGTAGCTATTGTGGAGCTTTAAAAGCTCGTCTGCAGATAAAAGAATAGCGTCTTTTAATTGAGTTTGCATTTCCTTGGAATAAGAAACGCTTTTGGTTTTTTTAATGCCAAATTGCCAAGTATGTCCTTCTTGCCAAATGGTACAATAGGCAAGGTCTAGTCCATCTAGTGAGGTGCCGGACATTAGGCCAAGAATTTTATATGTCGTCATAGTTTTAAATGGTTATGGGAAGTTTGCCCCGTGCTTCTAAATTACCTAAAAAATGATTTGCTGCGACTTCTTGAAATGACTTTTGATTTTGATAGGCAATTATTACAGCTTTTGCATTTTCTATGTTAATATGGTTAAGCACGTATGGATTACCGAAGACGTACAGAATCACATTTTTTGTTTTGATAAGTTGGTTTATAAAGGCGAGTTCTTCCGTTGTGAAACCGAAGTTGTTGGTTGGTTTTATTTGCGGTGGAAACAGCGCAAAAAGTATGTCCTCATCATTTTCAGTAATTTCAGTTTCATCGGTTAAAATGGCGAACATTTTATTTTTATAAATCGATTTAAAAAATTGATTTTCAGTATTTGATGTGATAGCTAGACCTTTAAATTCGCTTTTTTGGAACTCGGCTATTGTATTCGCGGTTCCTTGCATTAGTGTAAGACTTTGTTCTGCTATTTTTTGATTGAGCTCGTCGGGAATGGTTAAGTCCTGAGGTGTTTTGTTTGATGAAATCGCTTTTTCCTTGAGTTCCCAAATGCGCTTGAAACTTTCTTCTATTTGAGCTTCAGACGCATTTTTTAAAATAGTGTCACTACCTTCTTTAATGTGTTCCGCGAAGCAGAGCACATCATTTCCGGCGTTAAAAGCCAACCATTCCAAATCTCCTTTGGTGGGGTAATTTTTGGAAACGGCATGCATATTGAGCGCGTCTGATATGACAACGCCATGGTAACCCATTTCAGTTCTCAAAACTCCTTTTATGATATCTTTAGATATGCTTGACGGTGTATCTGCGCCACTTGCTAAAGCCGGAACGGACAAATGCCCTGCCATAACCGAATCTACATTCTCTAGAATTAGTTTTTGAAAAGGATATAGTTCATTGTCTTCTAAATCTTTTTTAGTCTTAGTGATTACTGGAAGGCCTAAATGAGAATCTGTTGCTGTATCTCCGTGTCCTGGAAAATGCTTAATACTTGTTAGAACTCCTTCGGATCGAGTCCCATTTATATAGGCTAAAGCTTTTTGGGTGACTTTGATTTTGTCCTCTCCAAAAGAACGGTAGCCAATAACAGGGTTATTGGGGTTGTTATTGATGTCCACACAAGGCGCTAGGTTCCAGTGTATTCCTGCGGACTTGCAGTCTTTTGCAATATTTTTACCAACCTCATAAATTAAACTGTCCGAGTTGTTGGACATGGCCCCCAAAGTAATAGCGTATGGGTATTGCGGTGTATTTTCAATACGCATGGCCAATCCCCATTCGGCATCTATAGCAATCAAAAGAGGATATTTGGCCGCTTTTTGATAACGAACAATTAGATTCTTAAGGGTATCAAAACTCTGTTCATTGGAAACTACTTTTTTCTTTCCTTCAAAATTGGTAGCTGCGCTTGCCCTACTGTGGAAAAAGCACAAGGAGCCAATATGTTGTTCTTTGATAAGTTTTTCTAACCGTTGAATTTCCTCTTCGGTATCGTTTATAAAAGCCGCAGGCATAAACAATTGGCCAACTTTCTCAACTAAACTTAGGCTATTTTTTACTTGGATATATGGTAAAATGTTAGGCATCTAATTTGGTAGATTTTTTCCCGAAATCTGCGGGGTATTTAATAAATTTCACTAAAAATAAAGCGGGAAGCGCTGCAATGACGACCCAGACGAAAAAGCCCCCATAACCCAACCATTGTTGCATAAAACCACTGATCATACCCGGAAGCATCATTCCAAGCGCCATAAAACCTGTTGCTATGGCGTAGTGGGAAGTTTTTGATTTCCCTTCCGAAATATAGATGAGGTACATTAAAAATGCTGCAAACCCAAACCCATACCCAAATTTTTCCAGGATGACCGTACCGGTAACGGCATAGATACTCGTGGTTTTAGTCATAGCTAAAATGGCGTAGAGTATATTTGGGAGATTCAAGGAAATAACCATAGGAAGCATCCATTTTTTTAGACCGTCCTTTGAGATTAATATTCCCCCTAGAATACCGCCAATAGATAGGAAAATAACTCCTGCGGTACCAAAAATAGTTCCTAGTTGTTCCGTAGAGTAACCCAGACCTCCTTTGTCCGGAGTGTCCAATAGAAAGGGTGCCGCCATTTTTACCAATTGTGACTCTCCAAGGCGGTAGGTCAAAATAAAGGCTAAGGCAATACCTATTCCGGGTTTCTTGAAAAAGGAAGAGAATACTTCAAAAAAGCCTGTTGGTTTCTCTTTGGTAACGCTAAGCGAGGATTCGTATTTGGGAGCTGCAAAGAAGTTGGATACTGTTAGGGCAAGCATCAGGAATGCCGCCGCGGTCATGGTAATACTCCATGCTTTTGTGTTGTCTCCGTATTTGTTTTCCAGGAACCCGGCCATAACAACAATGAGTCCTTCTCCAGTAACCATAGCCAACCGGTAAAATGTACTTCGCATTCCCACAAAAAAGGACTGTTTCTTTTCGGTTAAACCTAACATGTAATACCCGTCTGAGGCAATATCATTGGTTGCCGAAGCAAAAGCTGCCATCCAAAAACAGGCTAGGGTAGTGGTTAGGAAAAGGCTTGTAGGAATGGTTAGAGCAACACCAAAAAGTGCTAGGGCTATAACCAGTTGCATGGATAAAAACCATTTTCGTTTGGTGCTCTTTAAGTCAACAAATGGACTCCATAATGGTTTTAAAACCCATGGTAAGTACAATAGGCTAGTGTATAGACCAATGTCCTCATTGCTTACGCCCAATTGCTTATACATAATAACAGATACGCTTACGACCAAAACGTACGGTAACCCCTGGGTGAAATATAAAATGGGTACCCACACCCATGCTCCTTTGTCTTTTTCTATCATGAAATTAAATATGTAGCCTGTAATTCAAAAGTGGTTTAAAGCTACTGTTTTTTAGGGGTATTTTGAGGTGTATATTGCTGGAACTGTCATGTTTTGCAGGAAAATCATTTTCAAAATAGGCTTATCGGCTGCAACACATTGACGGATATCAGAATATAAAAAGACCTGCTATGCTATTATAACAGGTCTTTTGTATAAAAAAAAATATTAGAATTTATGACGAACAAATGCTTCCATTGCCGCATAGTGCGAAAGTCCCAAGGCTCTATATTTTTCGGCGGTATTCTTGTTACGTTCTTCGGCGCGCATCCAAAACTCCCTTGAATCATCACCTTGAAACATAACACCATCTTTTTGAGACTGGTGGCAGAAAATAGCATAACGCTTTTTAAGTACTTGACTTGGGCTCATAGGAACGGCCATTTCAATTTCATCTACATCCCACTCATGCCAAGCACCTCTGTAAAGCCATAACCAACAATCGTCCATGAAAGCTTCTGATTTTAATCTTTTCATAGATTCAAAAACAGCATCAAGACATACTTTGTGGGTGCCGTGAGGGTCGGCCAAGTCACCGGCAGCAAAAACCTGATGTGGTTTTATCTCGGTAATAATATCTATCATAATTGATATGTCTGCCTCTGAGAGGTTATTTTTCTTGATAGTACCTGTTTCATAAAATGGAAGGTCTAAAAAGTGAACGTTGGCATCATCCAATCCTAGATACCGTACTCCGGCATAGGATTCACCTCTTCGGATGTTTCCTTTCAATTTCCGTACTTCAAGGGAATCGAAACTACTTTCTTTTTTCTCTTTTATAGAATCGATAATTTTTTGAGCTTCTTCCGATGGAGCTATTCGTTTTGATATTTCCGCGTAGCGCAATGCATCAGTATCCGAAACGGCTATATTACCCGATGTTTGGTACACTACGTGAACTTCATGACCTTGCTCTATCAACCTGTCAAACGTACCACCCATGGAAATTACATCATCATCAGGATGTGGACTGAAAATAATAACACGTTTTTTTGCAGGTTCAGCACGCTCTGGACGACTAGAGTCATCTGCATTTGGTTTTCCTCCAGGCCAACCTGTAATAGTATGTTGTAGCTTGTTGAACATTTGTATGTTAAGGTCGTAAGAGTCTTTTACGGCCAATAAGCCGGACATGCCATTATCGTTATAATCCTTATCCGTTAGGCTAAGTATGGATTTGTTGGTTTCGTTACAAAGCCAAACGATTGCTTTAGAAGTTAGACTTTCCGTCCAATCCAATGATTCATCTACTAACCAAGGTGTTTTGTTACGGGTAAGTTGGCTACCGGCGCCAGTATCTAGAACGAACGTACAATTTTTGTGGTTCTGTAAATAAGTGGCAGGAACTTGTGGGGAAATCTCGCCTTCAACCGTTTTTTTAATAATGTTAGCCTTGTTTTCTCCCCAGCCTAGAAGCACGATTCTCTTAGCGCTCATAACCGTTGAAATCCCCATAGTTATGGCTTTCCTGGGAACATTGTCAATCCCTAAGAATGCAGGTGCCGCATCTACAAGGGTAATGTGGTCTAGAGTAATGACTCTGGTGCCCGAATTGTAGTGGGAGCCAGGTTCGTTGAAGCCCACGTGACCTGTACGGCCAATACCCAGTAGTTGGAAGTCTAGGCCGCCATTTTTCTTGATTTTATCGTCATAGGCGATGCAGTATTCAATAACCTCTTCGCCAGAAATGGTGCCATCTGGAATATGAATGTTTTCAGGGGCTATATCTACATGATTAAACAGGTGCTCGTGCATGAAATACCAATAACTCTGACGGTTGTCCTTTTCCATAGGAAGATACTCGTCTAGGTTGAAGGTGATTACGTTTTTAAAGCTAAGGCCTTCTTCTTTGTGCATCCTTACCAATTCTTCGTAAACTTTAATTGGAGATGAACCGGTAGCTAGTCCCAGAACACAGTTTTTATTTGCTTCTTGTTTTTTCTTAATAAGAGAGGCAATCTCTTCTGCAACTTTAATGGAAGCTCTATTTGAGTCGGAAAAAATTACATTGTGAATCTTTTCAAAACGAGTTTCCTCAAATTGACCAACCGGCCTGTACCTAATATTGGCACCGTTTTTTTCTAAAATTGTTTTCATGTAAGCAGCTCTTTTGTGTTTGTTGTGTGTTTGATGAAATCATGCAAATATATGCAAAACAAATTCACTTTGCTGTTTTTTGCTTTTTTTAGGTGCTGTTTTGTGCTATTTTTAATAATAACTTAACTTTAAGGTAGTATAAAACTGCAATTCTCATATTTTGCTATCTTTGCTGATGAAAATAATTTAATTCCATAATGTTAAAAGAAGAGCGGCAGCAGACTATATTAAACGAAGTTGAGCTGCATAATAGAGTTTTATTGACGGATATAGCGGAAACATTAGACGTTTCTGTAGATACGATAAGGCGCGATGTTAAAGAATTAGATGCTGAAAATAAGTTACGCCGGGTGCATGGTGGAGCTATTTCACTGGGCTTTACATCAAATAGCACTAAGAATAGTAATGTTTATAAACAAAAGGAAAAGATTTTAATAGCGGAAAAGGCATTGAGTCTTTTAAAAGATGGTGGGGTCATTTTTTTAGATGGGGGTACAACATGTATGGAGTTGGCCCATTTGATACCATCAAGTATAGAGTTGACCTGCTTTACCCATAGTCTTCCTGTGGCCATGGAGCTACTTACAAAACCTAATATTACTGTTATTATAGTTGGAGGACAAGTTTCGGGTGAGTCGCAAACTGCAATTGGAGCTAATGCCATTCACAACTTAGCAGAGATAAAGGTAGACTTTAGCTTTATTGGAACGGGCTATGTGGATTCTCATTATGGCCTTACAGAATTTGATTGGGATATAGTACAAGTGAAAAAAGCCGTGATAAAATGCTCAAAAAAAACGGTACTTTTGTCCATCTCTGAGAAATTGAATTCGCAACACCGATATAAAACATGCGATATAAATGCGATAAATACACTCATTACCGAGTTGGAACCAGAGAACAACCTTTTGAACTCATTTAGAAACCACGACATTCGAATTCTATAAGTATTATGGAGTATACTAAAATAACCGAAACACCATCAAACCACGATAACCTAGAGCAGATGGATACTGCAACCCTTCTTCAAAAAATGAATGAAGAAGACCAAAAAGTAGCTGATGCCGTAGCGGCAACAATTCCGCAAATTACCAAATTGGTAGATGCTCTAGCAGAACGTTTTGAAAAAGGAGGTCGTTTATTTTATATAGGTGCTGGTACAAGTGGAAGGTTAGGGGTTTTAGATGCTTCTGAAATTCCACCAACTTTTGGTATGCCTCATACAAGAGTCATAGGAATAATTGCGGGTGGTGATACTGCTATACGTAAAGCTGTTGAAAATGCAGAAGATGATAGTGTTCAGGCTTGGAAGGATATGATGGAGCATACTATTACGGACAATGATGTAGTAGTTGGTATTGCTGCCTCAGGAACTACACCTTATGTTTTAGGGGGGATTGCCGAGGCTAAGAAAAAAGGATTACTTACCGCTGGGATTACAAATAATCCTGGTTCTCCATTGGCCGTTGCGGCAGATATTGCAATTGAATTGAACGTTGGTCCGGAATTTCTAACAGGAAGTACCCGAATGAAAAGTGGCACCGCTCAAAAACTGGCACTTAATATGATTTCTACAGCCCTTATGATTAAGATAGGTAGGGTGAAAGGAAACAAGATGGTGAATATGCAACTAAGCAATAGCAAACTGGTAGATAGGGGAGCACGCTATGTATCCGAAGGGTTGGGAATCAATTATGAAAAAGCAGCAGAATTGCTAAAAAAGCATGGCTCGGTAAAAGCGGCTATTGATGCAGGAGCTTAAATTTACTTTGTAATAGCTTCAACTTCCTTAACAGTAACTATTTTCTCTGAAGTATTGCCCCATGAATTCATTATATAGTTCATGACATCGGCTATTTCTTCATCATCAAGTCCCATTGGGGTCATGATATTATTATAGGTTACCCCGTTTACGACCATTTCTCCTTGTTGCCCGTATTTTACTCCACGAATACTTTCTTGGCGGTTTTGAGCCAAGTAATCTGATTTTGCTAATGGGGGAAATGTATTTGTAATACCTTCACCTTCTTCTAAATGACAAGTGACACAGAAATCCGCATAAATTTCACTGCCTCGCATCATGCTTTCCGAGAGTTCTGTTTCTTGAGCATTTGCAAAGCATCCTATGAAAATCAAAATAAATAGGGAACTATTAAAGGTTTTCATGCATGTCTTTCTTTGAGTTTCCAAAAGTTTGGATAACAAAATAAATTTAGTTTTTGGGAACTAACTTGTAAATTCCTTTTCCTTCAACGGCTACATAAATTAATCCGTCTGGACCTTCTTTTATGTCACGAACGCGACCCAAATCGGTCAATAGTTTTTCACGCTTTACAACCTTGGTTCCATCCATTTCTAGTCGTTCCATATATTGGAATTTTAAGGAACCTACTAGGATACTACCTTTCCAGCCTTTGTAATTATCTGTAGTTACAAAAGCCATGCCGCTGGGTGCAATACTGGGTACCCAATAGTGAATAGGTTGGGTCATACCCTCCATCTCTGTTTTATCTGTAATTGACGTACCACTATAGTTTACACCATAGGTGACTAAGGGCCATCCGTAATTGGCACCAGCTTTAATGATGTTTATTTCATCTCCGCCTTTGGGACCATGTTCATTATCCCATATTTCACCTGTATCCGGATGTTTGGCCAAGCCTTGCGGATTACGGTGCCCAAAACTGTAGATTGCCGTCTTGGCACCTTCTTTTCCAACAAACGGATTATCTTCTGGAATTCTCCCATCATCATAAAATCGATATATTTTACCGCCGTCACGTGTAATATCCTGTGGATTCTCATCTCTGGCACCACGTTCCCCAATAGATAAATAAAGGTAGCCCTCATTATCAAATTCAATTCGTGATCCAAAATGTTGGCCTTTGGTAGTGTTAGGTGACGCTTTGTAAAGTAGCTCAATATTTGTAAGTGAGTTATTATCTAATTTGCAGCGTATTAAAGCTGTATGCCCCCCTTTTTCCTTGCCTTCCTCCGAGGCATATGAAATGTATACCCAACCTGTATTTTCATAATCTGGGTGCAGTTCAATATCTAAAAGTCCGCCCTGACCTCTGTTGTAAACTTCTGGAACGTTTTTTACCGATATTTTTTTACCGTTTTTAAAGTGAACAAGCTCTCCGGATTTCTCAGTTATGAGCAGTTCGTTTTCGGATAAAAAAACCATACCCCAAGGAGTCTGCAGTTCATCGATTATAAGTTGGGCAGAGTAGGGAGGGTTTTCAATAGTATCTACTTTATTTTCAGGGTCTTGCGCGCAAGAATAACTAAGAGTTATAGCGGCTAAGGCTATCGTTAATACACTATTTCGCATAATTTGACGTTAAATGATATTATAAGGTATCCCGTTATGGTTAAAGATAACGAGAATTTATAAGTTTAAAAGAATTACCCGAGAGAAAGTGATGCACCCCAAATCGCTCATTTTTCTTTTTAAATGACTTAACCTATGCTCCCAAAAAAAACACAGCGTATTCTGTACGCTCTACTGTTAATGACCTTTTCAGTAGTTTGTACTTCTGCAATTGCAGGTAAGACGGCTTTCAACATTTATGAAGAAGTTGCCATTGCCGTAAAGGAAGTGGTCTCTGTAAAAAGTAAAACCACTAACACTGCAAAAACAATTTCAAACAAAGTTTTGAAAAATAGCACTGCAAATGTGGCTGCTGCTCCAATGTTCTCAACGATCATTCAAGGGGCGGATAATGAGGTTGGCTGTACTGCTAATGGTTTTACCGTAGCACGATTCAATCTTTGTGGGGATTCTGATGATAGAGTTGTTTCTCTCTCTGGATCCTATAGTACCGTCTCTTGGCAAATTTTGGGAGGTAGTTGTACGCCCAATATAAATCAAGATTGTCCCGATACAAACATATCATGTTATACCGAAGTCGATTCGGGTCCAACCTTTAATCTAGATGCAAGTTCTATTCCGGCCACTACAGGTGCGGAATTTCGCGTTGTGGCAGATGGGCAACAGTACTTCTTCAAGGTCAAGAAAAGTACCATTACGCAAACTTACCAAAAGAAGGATTTTGTTTGTAATAATCCGGGAAGAATTGAAATTACAGGGCTTCCAAACAGTTATCAGTTTAGAATTCAAGAAGGTTCTACCGGTTTTGGGCCGTACCAGTCTTCTTCTATATTCTCAAACTTAGACCCGGGCTTTTATACGGTCCAAGCTAGATTGAATATACCAGGTGAGGTTTGTGAGTACCTATATGATGTTATTGAAATTAGACAAGTAGATATTGAAATAGATGTAACCTTTACGAATCCAGTTTGTAGTGGAGAAACAGGTACTATAGATGTTACCGTAAATCCTGAAGTTCCTGGACCGTATGTATATACCTTATTAGATGATAGCGGAGCCGAAATTGAATTTACTTCTACCATTTCCAGCAATACTTATACATTTGGAGCGGTAAGTGAAGGAACGTATGCGGTTAAGGTAGAAACTAATGATTGTAAAGAAGACATTCCAAACGGTATTCCCGCTCCCATTCAATATTTAGATACTAGTGGAAACTCTATTACAGTAGGTACAGGTTTAAGCCCTATAACCGTGGTTACCGACACCAATGGTATGAGTTTTGGGTGTTCTACGATTTCTAGTGTTGATATAGATGTAACACCTTCGGGAGGTTCTGGTACGTACAGCTATACGGTTAGTGATGGTGGTACTTCTGGAGGAACATTTACCGGTACAAGTTCATATACTGTGACAAGTCCTGGTACCTATACATTTTTCATCACTGATGATCAAGGGTGTACAGCTGAAAAATCTGAATATGTAGCTGAATTAGACCCGCCAGATGTTACGGCATCCGATATATTAGGTACATGTACCAATGGCGGAGGAAAAGTTGATTTTAATGTAACCGACCCTAGAGGTTTTAATTTGGAATTTAGGGCGACCAATAATCCAGGTGATCCGTTTACAAGTTCTTCTACAATTCCTGTTGCAGATGGTACTTATAATATAGTAGAGGTTCAATATTCTCAGGGGGCTTTTACGTGTGTTTTGTCTTTACCTGCTGTTACAGTTACTTCTGCGGGAGGACTTAGTGGTTCTGCATCTAGAACTCAAGACTATACTTGTGTTAATGGGGGAGGAACAATAGAATTTACACCGGCCAGTGGAGGTTCCGGTTCTGGTTATGAATATAGTATAGATAATGTTACTTACCAATCAGGAACAACTTTTACAGGTTTAACACCAGGAAGTTATATTCCTTATATTAAAGATGATGCTGGGTGTTTCCAGGCATTGACACCAATTGATATTACGGAGCCAACACCTCCGGGGTCAATTACTTTTACCCAAGATAATCTTGATTGTTCTACGGGAACGAGCAGAGTTACGGTAGAGGTATTACCGGCAACTTTTTCGGTTGCACAATACGAAATTATTTCATCCAATCCTTTAACAACATTGCCACCAGCACAAGTAAGTAATGTTTTTCCTGATTTAGACTTGGACACTTCGTATCAGTTTGAAATAACCGATGCTAACGGTTGTACCTACACTTCAAGTTTTACCACGGGTGGTTTTAGTACTATTAGAGCACGTGTAAAATCTGGTGGAGATAGGAGAGTTTGTCCCAGTGCTATTGATGGTAACGGTGCATTCTTGATAGATGGTTTTGCTACGGATTACGATTATACGGTAAATAGAACTGCTCCTACAGCAGCAGTAATTTCAAGTGGAACAAGTACTGATTTGGAAATTCCAATTTCTGGTTTAGGAGCAGGTACCTACGAAATTACCGTTACCGATAATGATACAAATTGTATTTCTACAGCATCTTTTAATATAGAAGAAGCTGCAACTCCATTAAGTATTACTCCAGCAGTAACCGATATGAGTTGTCAGAACAATAATATTGGTAGGGTTACCGGAAATGCCACAGGTGGCTTCGGAGGATACCGCTATGAGCTTGAGTGGCCAGCAACTGATGGAAGAACCCAAGGTCCAAAAACAGGACGCACGTTCGGTAACCTAACGGAAGAAGGAACCTATACCTTAACAGTAATTGATTCTGAGGGTTGTAGGGCTTCTACAACGTTTACACTTACAAGTGTTGATGCGCCATCAATTACATTTGATGCTGCGGATTATTGTTATTCATCAACCAACGATGCCGAAATAACGGTTTCATCAACAATTGGTTCAGCTGCTTTAGCTACTCATCAGTATCGTATTAACGGAGGAACCTTAGTAACTCCTGGTACTGCGGGGACACATACTTTTACAGGCTTGGTTCCTGGTAATTATACGGTTGAGGTGGTTGATGGAAATGGTTGTATTGCTTCTACTTCTTCAATCAGAATACCGCCACAGATACAAGTTAGCCTTGATGTGGCAAGTGAGATTCCTTGTGGAGGTGATGGAGATATGGAAATAAGAATAAATGGTGGTGATATCTCTAATTTAAGTGCTACTTCCTATACTATTGAGTATCGTGATGTAATTAGTAATCCATTTGTACCTGTTGCAGGACATAATGGAGCACAGTTGCCTTCTGGAAGTTTCAACTATACGGTTCCATTTGCTAATCATGGTGATTATCAAGTAACAGTTACTGATTCCAATGGATGTACGAATACTTCAGAAATTATAACTTTTGAAGAACCTACAAATATTGATGCCACGCATAGAATAGAGGGGCCAAGTTGTGGTGACGCTAATAGTGGTTTTGTTGAAATTATACCAACGGTATCATCCGGCGTTCCTCCGTTTGAGGTGGTCTTTGCCCCAGCCGGTAATTTAACGGCTAACCCTAGTAACCCCGACCCAACCTTAACATATGTTTTTTCAGATCAAACTATATATTCAGGCTTAACTGCCGGTAATTACGAGTATGTGGTTAAAGATGCCAGAAATTGCGTTACGGCCGTAGTTCCTATAACCGTAGCTGCTGATGGCCGTCCTTCTCCGGATGTTACGGCAACACCAATTGATGCCACCTGCTCTCCAGGTTCGCCCGGAGCACTTTCTGGTGGGGTAACTATTGGTTTGCCTATTGCGGGTGTAGAGAACTATACTGTTATAATTGAAGATAATTTTGGCAATCCTTTCTATACACAAAACAACGTATCGGATTCTGATTTTTCTTTAGCGGTAACGGACCCGAGTCTCGTTCCGGGTAATTATCAATTAATTGTTTTGGACTCAAGAGGATGTAGGGATATTGAAGCGTTTACTATAGGTACTTTAAGTTTGGATATTATTCCTACCTATCTAACGCCACCAGCAACTTGTAGTCCAGGAGGAACTACAGTTTGTGTTGATATCGTAAACGGATCAGGTAGTTATGAGATACGTTTGGCAGATCCAGATCCGTTAGTGGGTTGGACGACACCAAGTAATCCGCCTGCAAACCACTGTTTCAACAATTTGTTATGGGGAGTATCCTATACGGTTGAGGTGCGTGATTTGGGAACTGGTTGTACCTATGAAGAGGTAATTACTTTACCGGATGGCCCAGGGGGTAATGTTAATATAGTGGTAGATAATGCTACTTGTAGAAACGGTGATGTTGGGGTAAATTACAACATTACGTCAGGTACTGCTCCTTTTGACATTGTTATTACGAATCTTGATACAGGAGAAGTTGTTTATACGGATACTGGCTCGTCTTTAACCACTATGGCATCTGCTATTTCTGTTCCTGGTGGAAGATATGGAGTGGCTGTTGAAGACGCTGGTGATTGTTCCTATGGAGATGAAGGTGAAGCTATTTTGTTGGCTCCAAGAGTAGACATTATAAGTAATCAAAATGCAAACTGTAATGCCCTAGGTCAGTTAACGGTTAGGGGTAGTGGAGGTACGCCTTACGCCTCGGGGAGTCCATATCTGTATGCTTATGTACCGGCTGGTACTCCAGTGGATAATGACGGAACAGCAACACCAAGTGATCCTTCTGATGATTTTAGTGATGCTTCAACTGTAGCGTTACCCGGTTCATTGGCTCCTGGTATTGATTATGATATTTGGGTAAAAGATGCGAATGATTGTGCATACAGAATTTCAGCGGCAGTTATTCAATTGAATCCTGATTTGCCAGCACCAACCATAAGTGTGAATAATCAATGTGATGTTACGACACCTTCCGGTGGATTTACTATTACCATTGAGGTTCCGGGAGATATAGATACTCCAACTTTTACACTAAACGGGGAGACTCAAACTCCTGCATATATAGCAGGTACACCTACTCAAGCTACTTTTACGGTAAACAATATTGGTTCATACCCAGTAAATGTTATTGATGCCAATGGTTGTGATGTAGATGATATAGCGGAAGTGTATCAGGTATTATCAGCTTCGGGTGATTTTACTAGTGAGCCAAGTTGTGTAGAAACGGATGGAGAGATTACAATTACGGCAGATGGCGGTAGTGGTGATTTCACCTATATATTAACGGGTACCGATATTTTTGGTAGTCCCGTGAGCATTACCGATCCAGATGATGATGGTATTTTTCCTAATATGGTTGCTGGCGATTACGAAGTAGAAGTAATTGACAATCAAGTTACCGATGGAGTAAACCCATGTACATTTACTGTTGATGGTATAGTTAGGTCCGCTCCAACAAGTCCGGATATTGATGAAACGGGTGAATCTGATGTAAGCTGTAATGGAGCAAATGATGGTAGTATTTCTGCCTCGTTAATTGGCGGTACGGATGTTGACGGCATTAAGGAATACAACTTATATTCCAATACTTTGGCAGGAATGCCTTTGGGTCTGGATACTTCAAGTCGTATTAATTCAAATATTTCAGGTTCTTTCTCGAATTTAACACCAGGTACTTATGTATTAGAGGTAGTAACAGATAGAAATTGTTTTGATAGGGAAGAAGTGGTTATTAATGAGCCGCCTTCATTTGAAATCGATGTAACATCAGGAACTCTGGTTTGTAACCCTGCTTCCAATCAATATAGCACCACTATTGTAAGTGCTAGTATAGTTGGGGGGAATATAGGCAATGGAGCGCCTTATGGGTATAAAATTAATTTAGCGGATAGTTACCAGACTAGTCCAGATTTCGAAATTGTGGATACTGGTTCGGATCAAGTAATAACGGTATATGCTAGAGATGCAAATGGTTGTGAGTTTAGTGATTCGGTAACGGTTATTGCACCTAATACCGTTACGGCAACGATTACTCAATTAAGACCTATGGATTGTGAGAATCCTGAGCGTATCCGGGTTGATGTAGTGGGAAGCACTAATTTCATTATTGAAGACCAAGGTTTTTCTGTTTCACCGGTAGCAAGCGTATCTCAACCTAGTGGTAGCTTTGTGGAGTTTGACCTTCCAATGGTAGCAGGAGAATATCGTTTACAAGTTAACGATGTAGGCGGTTGTACCTATCCTATTGTTGCTTATGTAGTAGCAGAACCTGTATTGCCAACCGTTGCAATAAGTGAATCACAAGCTGTGGGTTGTTTTGGAGCTACGGATGGTGAGTTGACTATTGATGTAAGCGGATTTACCGGAGTCTATGAATATTGGGTTTATGAATCTTCTGATCCAGGATTTTCTGGAGGTGCTTTTGGAACCCCTGTGGCTGGAAATTCAACAGGAACCATTGATACAGCTGTTGATGGTAACCCTGCGGTCATTACAGGAATTGAAGGAGGAAACCACCGTGTGGTTATCCGTGAACAAGGAAAAACGGTAAGTGGGTGTAATGTGTTCAGTAACGCTACTGTTCTAAGTACACCAAGTAGTGTACTTGCTATTACTATTTTAGATGAAGTAGGCCGCGTAGGTTGTAGTAATGATTTAGGTGAAATAGTAGCTACGACCCAAGGAGGTTGGGATGCATCACCCTATGAGTACATGTTGGAATATGAAAGTACGGTGGGCAGCGGTTTTGCTCCACATTCTAATCCAGCATATGCAACTTTTGCTGCTAATGGGAACAATGATGCTTTTTCAGGTCTTTCAAGTGGAAACTACCGTGTAACGGTAAGAGATATAGAAGGCTGTACCCATAGTAGGGAAATAGAGTTGACAGCAGTTCCTCCAATCGAGGTAGAAGCTATAGTAACAAGAGAATTGGAATGTCCTACAGGAAACGATGCCGTAATCGTTGCGGTAGAGCCTGGTACTACAACACCAGGAGCAATTGGTGGTGTGCCCGGGGCAGGATATCAATATAGATTATTGCATTTAGGAAGTAATAATAATACGGATATAGTTTCTATGACCGGTTTTCAAAGTGATCCTGAGTTTACGGGTACAACAGGTGTAATTCCTGGAGGCTGGTATGCCGTTGAGGTAGTATCTACTTTAAATTGTGGAGTAGTATCAGCACCTATACAGGTAATTCCACCGCCACCGATTAACCCTGCGTTAATCCAGACTTCGGTGCCGGCGTGTGGTAACAGTGCAACTATGATGATACGTGTAAACAACCCACAAGGTGGAAGCTATGAGTATAGTGTGAATAATTCTGGTGGACCATGGTTGCCTATTGACGAATTAGACACAAATGGTCTTCCGGTGAAAACAGGAATACCTGGAGTTATAGGAAGTTCATATCGTTTTGAAGTTCGTAAAGTTGGTGGTTTAAGTTCTTGTTTGGCTCGTAAGACCAATGGTATTACAATTACAGCGGCAGAACCGCTGACGCTTGACCCAACTTCTCCAACATTTGATGTATCATGTGCATATGAAGTAGATGGTAGGATTGAGGCCGTTGCTAATGGAGGTACTGGTATTTATGAGTTTAGAATTTATAATTCTGACCCAGGTACGGATGCTTTTGTAGCAGAAACATTGCCAACATATCAAAATAGAACAATGCAAGATTTTGGAACGTTCGAAAACTTGGATGCTGGTGATTATTGGATTTCTGTAATCAGTAGAGCTAACTGTGGTGTTATACAAGGACCATTTTCTATTGCACCGGCCGAGCCTGTAACTATAGCCTACAGTTCTTCGCCTACAACCTGTTACGGTGAGACAGATGGTACAATAACCATGAATGTTACGAGTCCTACGGTTGGACTGGTGCAATTTGCTATCGAACCTAATTTAAGCGAGTTCTTTACGGACCCTGATAATCCAACGGAATATACGTTTACTGATTTAGCGGCAAATACACCTAGTAACCCATCTTATACCGTGTTGGTACAAGATGCGGAAGGTTGTCCGCAAACATTTGAAATTATAGTAGATGAGCCTACGGAACTAGAGATTGCGGATTTTAGTACAACACCTGAGACCTGTATAGGTTTTGAAGACGGTACAGCAAGATTAACGGTAACAGGAGGTACTCCTTTCGTAGACCCAATAACTTTAGCTGAATACTACGAGACTCGTTTGGTAGGTCCAAATTCTGATGGAACGGAAGTTTTCTTAAGAAATGATAATTTATCTTTTGATAATTTAATAGGAGGTGAAGGTTATATCGCTTTTGTACAAGATGCCAATGGGTGTAACACCAATGTTTTTATCCCTATAGAAATTGGGGTTGATTTAACGGCTTCGCCAGTTGTACAGTACGGTTGTGAGGGTATTTTTCCGAATAGTACGGCTTCTGTCCAGATGCAAGATGAAAGTTTAATACCTGAACTATTGTTTGCCTTGAATCCTATTGACCCATCTGATGCTATTACGGCATTGGCGACAACGGAGCGTTCTTGGGGAGATTTACCTGCAGGAGACTACACTGCTTACATTTATCATGAAAATGGGTGTACAAACTTTGTAGAGTTCACTATTGATGCTTATAACCCATTAACATTGATAGCTGAAAAAACAGGGCCTAATGAAATTACAGCAACGGCTGAAGGCGGTTTTGGAGACTATGAGTTCTTCTTTGACGGAGAGTCTTACGGTAGTGAAGGTCTATATACAACTACTGAAAGTGGTGAAGTGGAAATTCGCGTAGTAGATCAAAATGGATGTGTGGCTGTAGCGGTTATACCATTCGAATTTACTGGAATGCTAGAAATACCTAATTTCTTTACGCCTAATGGTGATAATGAAAATGATTTCTGGGCACCGGGCAACCGAGAGTTTTTCCCGAATATTGAAGTAATTATCTATGACCGTTATGGTAGGGTAGTTGCCGAGCTGGACCAAGTAAATAAATGGGACGGACTTTATGAAGGTAAGGAGCTGCCAACTGGCGATTACTGGTACGTAGTGAATCAAAATGATGATAGAGATATACGATATGTGGGTCACTTTACCCTATATCGATAAATCTTAATAAAATAATAAATTAAAAAACGGATGCCCATTTTGGCATCCGTTTCTTTTTTGCGCAGTTTTTAAAGTCGTATTTTAACCGATAAATTCCGCCCTACACACGTGTGGATAAGAAAACATAAATGCTCCGAAAATTATATTTTATATTACTTTGTTTTGTTCTGCAAAGTTGTGCCGCCCAATCTAAATATAAGTTGATAGATGCCGAACAAGAAACGGTCATCAAAGAAAACTATAGTTACTACCTCTATTATCCTGAAGGATATGATGAAAATCCCGAGAAAAAATTTCCATTGTTATTGTTTCTTCATGGCGGTGGAGAATCTGGAGATAGTTTGGTTTACGTGAAAAGAAACGGTCCTCCTAAATTGATAAAGAGGGGTAAAAAATTTCCATTTTTGATTTTGGCACCTCAGAATCCAGAAAAGAAAATGTGGTGGAATACGCGCTCGGTAATGCAATTGTTGGATACGATAGTGGAGAATAACCGCGTAGATAAAAAAAGGATTTATTTAACCGGACTCAGTAGAGGAGGAGGAGCTGCTTGGGAAATGGCGGTACAATACCCTGAAAAATTTGCCGCAATGGCTGTGGTCTGCGGTATGACGCCATTACCATATGCCTCTTGGATAGACAAGAAAATGCCCATGTGGGTTTTTCATGGGGAAGAGGACAAGTCCATTCCTATATCGGAATCGGAGACCATGGTTTCCAAATTAAAAAGTATGGGGTATAATGTGAAATTTACTAAATACCCTGGTGTGGGCCATGATTCGTGGGTGCCAGCTTACGATAACGAAGAGCTGTATAAATGGTTTATGGAGCAAGAGCGGCAATGATAATTAATTGAAGGATATTGGTAAAAGTGGTTTAGAACGGAATAGGTAAAGTATCAATTCAATTTGTTTTCCAACACCATCAAATCTACTTTTGAATCTTTCCAGAGCGAAGAAATATTTTCAGGAACAGGAGTAAAGCCATAAGTAAAAGAGCTAAGAATAATATCTTGATCTCCGTCATCATCAACATCTCCTGCATCTAATAACAACCAGCGACCAAGTTTTGAATCTTCAAAAGTATAAGGTTGAAATTGAAAATCTTGTGAATTTTTGTTTTCTAAATATACAAATGATGATTCTGGACTTTTTAGATAATCAGGAAATGTAGATAATATTCCAAAATCTAAATCTCCATCTTGATCAAAATCATTAGCAACCACTCTGGTAGCACCATTTAAAGGAAAGAAGAATTTTTCATCAAAATGATTTTTACCGTTATTCAGATAGATGCGAAGACCATGATACGGTTTTTGAACATAGCTCTTATCTGCATTATCACCATGCACGGTAACAATATCATCATCTCCATCTCCATCATAATCTATTAGCTCAAACCAACTTGTACCATAGACTGGGCTAAAATTAATAACTGATTCTGCCCGAAAATTTAAATTATCCTGCTGGTAGAAAATAATAATGCTTTCTTTTCCTTGCGCAGCAAGTGTAATTAAATCATCTTTTCCATCTCCATTCATATCTTTTGCTATGGTTCTTATGAAGCCAGGTTGGTCTAGAAGAACTTCTTTTTTATATTCTTTCCCTCCTTTTTTTGAGATTAGTGATAGACTTCCGGTAAAATTACCAAATTCACTAACGACCAATTCATCTTCACCATCTTTGTTTAAGTCTTGAGTTAGTGTGTGGATGGGTCTGTGGAGCACAATTGGTAACCGTTGGATAGAGTCGTTTATGATGATTTGAATATCGCCATTGGCAATCTCGGATGGGTTCAGGTTTCGGGTATTTGTGATATAAGAAAAACGGTTCTTCTTTGTATATGCCGTAATTGGGTTACTGGTTCTCAATAATGTATCCACGTCGCCTTTTTTATACTTGTAGCTGAGTAAATCGCCTTTTAAATCACCTGTAATAATAGAAAGGTTCTGCTTGTTAAATTGCAGAAAAGTTATGAATGTACCAGGAGTACTATCTAATTTAATGGGTTTAAATTTAAATTGAACTAGTTCACTGTAATCATTCAAATGAGTATTAGCAGGTAAAGAGTCTGGAGCTAAGGAAATGATATAGTTTTTTAAAAGATTCCACTCTTTTAAAGTTAAGGAAGGTCTGTTGGGATAAATACCACTCTTTAAGATAGCATGCTGTTCTCTAAATGAAACATTCTTAAAGGGGTTTAATGTAGAGTCTTTAATCCCCATCCTGGCAGCCATATCCGGTAATACTGCGTTTTTCCAAATATGTTTAGGAAGGTCATTAATGGCGGGTAACTGATGGCAAGTTGCACATTGGGTATTGTATAAGGTCGCTGCTTTTTTTTCAGAAGAGGAAGAACAAGAAACAGTTAACCCTACAATCAACAAAATAATTGTTCGCATAAAGAAGGCACTTTTTCTCATCTTACTTGATTCTATTATATACAAAAGGTAGATGTTCATTCAACTCAAGTAAGTCTTTAAATGTTCCATGAGAATGTTAGGTTAACTAGTTCTGTTGAAACACACTTATTCTTCCTTGATTTTGAGTAACAATAATGAAAGCATTGCCGCCATTAGCATTTTTGACCGTAACCATGTCTTTGGCGTCACCGGTGACCTTAAACCCACTATTTATGGTATTTATGAAGTCGAAGCCGCCTTTGCCATTTCCTTTTAAAAGGCCTCCGTTAAAAGCATCATATCGCCCTATGAATACCTCATTGCCATAATTATTTCCTATCATGAGCAAGTCCGCGTTACTGTCTCCATCATAATCAGTGGTAATAATCCGATTTATAGGAGCAACTTGAGCTTGTAAGGGTAGTTGGCGATACTTAAACTTCCCGTCGCCTGTGTTTTCAAAATAACTTGTTTTGTCATGATTGGCAGTTAATTCTAGTGCACCTTCTAATTCCTCAGGTACAAATAAATCTGATTGGGTAGCCTTTGCATATTCTCTGTAATAATTAAATTTTGATCTAAAAATTGGACTCTGACCAGATAAATCACCCCAGAAATGCACTGGAAAGGATTTGTAGGTTTGGTCATTAAAATCATCTTTGAGATATGCGAACATAACGGGATCAATCTTTCCGTTGTTGTCAAAATCTTTTGAAAGGATAGTCACAGGTTTTTCTTGGGTAGGCTGGAAGCTATTATTTGCTCCTAGGTTACCGACAATTAAATCTATATCACCATCATTGTCAAAATCATTCTCAACAATACTTTCCCACCACCCTTTTAAATTGTCAAGACCAGTTTCTTGTAGTTTTGTTAATTCTGATTTTTCATTCTTAAAAATCGTGACAGGCATGAATTCACCTGCTACTACCAGGTCATCTAAACCATCATTGTCAATGTCTGCCCAAGTAGCATCAGTAATCATTCCAATCTTGCTCAGTTCTGGGCAATAGGCATTAGTAACATCGGTTAGGATGCCACCCACGTTTTTAAGCAAATAACTGTTCTCGGGAAGCGGGTACTCGGCAAATGGTGTTCTACCTCCAACAAAAAGATCAACAAACCCATCGTTATCGAAATCATTTGCTCTTACAA
>NZ_RCNR01000045.1 GCF_009725985.1 Zobellia amurskyensis | reverse complement strand
CCCCATACTAAAGATGAGTCCCGTAAAACCTGAAATAGAAGTGATGAAAATTGATTCGTGTAAGATCATACCCACAATAGACCATGGTTTGGCACCAAGCGCCTTTCTTATGCCTATTTCCTTGGTTCGTTCGCGCACTACGATCAACATAATATTACTGACCCCCACTACTCCCGCTATGATGGTGCAAATACCCACAAACCAGAAGAACAGTGCAATGTTATCCGTTAAACTATAATACCTCTTGGCCTCTTCCATGGCACTCCATACAAATATGGCATTTGTATCATCTGGAGCAACAGTATGGGCTTGTTGTAAGTACGACTGAAGGCTGTTTTTAAATTTGATAGATTTGGCCACTACCTCTTCAAAATTATCTGATGGCGGCAATGTGTACCCAAGGTTATTTAAACGATCACCTCCATTAAAAGTACTTTGTGCAGTAGTTACGGGTATATAGATACGTTCTTCTTCACGATCTTCGGTCTCATTAAATACGCCTATTATCTTAAAAGGTAGTCCCGATATCTTGATGAATTCGCCCACTGGATTATCAACTTCCGTAAAAACATCTTCCGCTATTTTCTTGCCGATTACCGCAACTTTAGCTCTATGTGTTTCATCTTTGGGATTTAGAAATCTTCCCGCAGACATATTTTCGTTCTCGATTAACTGAAACTGGGAAGAAACCCCCTGAACTTGGTAAACGAGCGCTTCGTTACCGTAGGTAACCGAAACATTCCGAACAAAAATTCTTGGTGATTTAAATTGGATATCGTCTCCGAGCAGCTTGCCCGTAAACTCATAATTGGCATTGGTTAACTGAATATTCCTACCAGGATTAAGGCCTTTATATTTTATGGTAGTAGCACCTGGCCACACCCACACACTTGTTGCCGCATCTTGCTCAAATTCATGAGCGATACCGTTGCGAAAGCCTTCGCCAAAACCTAATAAAATAACAAGGATAAATATTCCTGAAGCCACGGATAGCCCTGTTAAAAAGGTCCGCAACTTATTTTTGCGAATAGTATCGAAAATTTCCTGCCACCTTTCGATGTCGAACATGTAGTTGATTTTGATTGATTGATGAGCACGATTGATGACATCGTACAACTACAAGACTAGAAAGGGAACGTTTTGTTACACTAGAATACTAAAAGAAATGTTAAACTTCTTCTGGAGACCTGTTTTTCATCTTCTTATATACAAAATAAAAGAGGCCACCCACAAGTATATAGGGTAATGCCATAAGGTAGACGATACCATTATTTATGCCCTCCGCAGCTTTAATATCACCGGTGCTTTCAAGAGCGGCGCGACACATGGCACATTGTGCTTCAGCAGTCTGAGGCGAAAACAAAATAGCTAAAATCAGTATTGCAAATAAGGTCTTTTTCATTCTAATCTGTTCAAAAACTAATTTTCTTCCTCTTTTCTTTTAACTTATGTAATAAGGGGATATCATAAGATATACCACAACTCCGGTTACCGCAACATACAGCCATATGGGAAACGTGATCTTTGCCCACTTTCTATGACTCTCAAATTTTTCTAAATATGCAAAAGCATACGTTTTAAGAACCATGGGTATAATAGCAACAGAAAGGATAATATGCGATATTAAAATAAAGAAATAAACATAACGAACACTGCCTTCACCCCCATATGTAGTAGATTCCGAGGTCATGTGGTAGGCAATATACATAATCAAAAACAGTAATGATAACCCAATACAACTGGTCATTATATTTTGATGTAATTTCTTTTTACCATTTTTTATGGCCCAGACAGCCACAATCAATAAAATTGCTGTGAGTCCATTTATTGAAGCATAGATCGGAGGCAAAAAACCAAGTCTTTCTACATTTGGTATTTTTACTCCAAACAATATAGCCACCACTACTGGCACCACAATAGAAACTATTGTAATTAACTTATTAAACCTCTTTTCTTTTACTATCGTTCCCTCCATCTATTCTGCCAATAAACGTTTGATATCTTCTTTTAAGATTGAAATCTGCTCCTTTTCTCCATGGTCATTTTCACCTTGCTTCTCTGTAATGGCACCACGGTAATATATAATGGGATTCCCAAAATCATCTTTTCTAGATCTTAGATATCCCTCTTTATCCACCAATGCGAACAATCCGGAATGTTCAAAACCTCCAGGAGCATCCGGCATTTCTGAGGCAAAAATATTGAACCCGTTATTTGCCAAATCATAAACTTGCTCTTTATCCCCGGTCATAAGGTGCCAGTCCAAATCAGTAATATCATTTTTCTCGGCGTATGCCTTTAAAACCGTTGGTGTATCAAAATCTGGAGTTATCGAAAAGGATGCTATCCCAAATTGATCGTTATCCTTAAATTCATTTTGTATAGCAACAAGGTTTTCCGTCATTATTGGGCAAATAGAAGGGCAACTCGTAAAGAAAAACTCAACCACAAACACTTTACCATTGTAATCCGAGTTGGATATCGCCAAGCTATCTTGATTAATCAGATTAAAAGAAGGAACCCGTTTTTTCTCCCCGTTCAGCGTTATGTAAGACAAAGTGCTCTTGGCATGTTCAACATTCAACCGGTCGTTTTCTACTATTGTTCCACTAGAAATACGATCAACGATTTTTGGAACGAAAATAATTCCGAAAACCAGTATTACCAAAGACACCCAAACGTATGTATACTTTTTCATTGCAGTATATAAATCAAAAAACGTTATTACTTCTGCCTATTGGCACTATTCTTTTTTAAGGCCATACGGTACTCTGCCAATATAATCTTTACATCATCCACCATCTTGTTGTTCAACTCAGAAACCGATGTAGCATCAAAACCATATAAAGTAGCCTCTTCTCCATCCTCTGTTCTTCCCCTAAGATTCAACTCTTTATCTATAATAAACGCATAAGGCGTACTTAAATCACTTTCTAGCTGTAAATCTGTATCCAACGAACCGAAAAAATCTCTGATTTGCTGTTCATCGCCAAAAACGAAATTCCACTTTTTCATGTCTACCAAAAGTCCTAGCTCCTTTTTTAAATTAGCAGCTTTCTCCTCTGTTCCTTTTGGCATGACCATTACGAACTGAAAATCCTTAAATTGATAAAAACGTTTGTATATTTTTTGATTAAGATTAAAGGCATTACCATTCTTGTTATCAGGGTGATTCCCCAAAAAACCTACTACGGTAATATTATCTTTAAAACTAGCATCCCCATCCATATGAACGACATCACTAACGCCTTTAGACAATACCGATAGTTTTCCAAAATTGGTTACCCCAGAAGCAAAAAACAGGTACGCAACAATAGGTAAAATAAACAATACGACTAAAACCAAATATTTTTTTACCTGCATAAGAAAAGAATGTTCACATCAAATTTTAGACAACTACAAAAATAAAAAAGACGGTTGTGAAACCGTCTTAGTATGCTGTTAATTTATTAAGATAATATTATTTAGAAGTTCCACTGTATAAACCCGTCTTTGTACACATTGTAAACATAGTCGGCTTCAAAAAGAAGGATAAACAAAAGATAGGCAACAAGAAAAATTGGTGTCCATACAATTGCTCTTCTTAAAGAACTTTTCTCATCACGTAAGTGCATGAAATCCCAAGCAATGTAATATGCCTTAACTAAGGTTAAGATGATAAATATCCAGTTCAACAACTTCATTCCTATAAAATAAGAATGTGTTAGTGCTCTAGGCTTTACGATACCTAAAACAACCTCAACAGCTGTAATGATGGAAAGAAATATAAGAACTCCCCAGATTTTTTGGGTATTGGACTTAAACTTCAACAGTCCTCTAAAAATCTCTAGTTTGTGTGCGTGTGCCATATTATATTAATCTCAAATGCGTTATATATCGATTTTCACGTGAAATAAGAGTTATACCAGATAGAAGAAGGTGAATACAAATACCCACACTAAATCTACAAAGTGCCAATACAGCCCTACTTTTTCTACCATTTCATAATGTCCTCTTCGTTCGTAGGTGCCCAAAATCACATTAAAAAATATGATTACGTTGATAACAACTCCTGAGAAAACGTGGAAACCGTGAAAACCTGTTATGAAGAAGAAGAAATCTGCGAACAGACGGCTTCCGTATTCATTTCTAATTAAGTTAGCACCTTCAACAACCAAAACACCATCTTTGATTTTCTTCAAAGATTCTTCTCTGTTAAGTAATGTCTTATGCCCTTCGTTCTCACCTTCCTGAACTATGGCCTCCGTACGTATAAGAATACTAGGGTTTGCTTTGAAACCTTCCATAACCTCGTTGAAAGAATAACTAGGCATATAACCTTCGTCAAAGAACCAAACACCGTTTTTATTCTCATGCTCAACACGCTCACTAGGTAAGGTCTTCGCAAAATCACGAATTGCAGCACGTTCACCAGTTTCCGCATTTACGAATTGTAAAATTCTTCCTCCCTTGGTTTCAACCGCACCATAATCCCCTTTAATAAAAGTACCCCATTCCCAAGCCTGAGAGCCAACGAAAATTGCACCTCCAATAATAGTAAGGAACATATACCAGATAACGGCATTCTTCTTCATTTTATGCCCAGCATCTACGGCTAATACCATAGTTACCGAAGACATAATAAGAATGAACGTCATGAAGGCCACATAAATCATGGGGTAATTTCCATGAAAGAAAGGAACGTGGGTAAACACCTCATCGGCGATCGGCCATATTTCTATAAATTTAAACCTTGAAAAGCCGTAAGCAGCCAAAAAACCTGAAAAGGTTAAAGCATCGGAAACGATAAAGAACCACATCATCATTTTTCCGTATGATGCTCCTAAGGGGCTATTTCCGCCTCCCCACACGTTTTCTTCCGCCGTACCAGTTGTTACCGTTGAATCCATATATTTTGTAGTATGGTTAGATTTTGCACAAATTTATAGTTTTCTTATGTATCGTGAAAGCACTACACACATGAAAAACCAACTTTATTTAATTTTATTACCCTACGAAGTACATAAATGCCAGTAAATAAACCCATAACAAGTCTAAAAAATGCCAAAAAGTTGCTCCTAAATCCACCCCTAAATGCTCCTGAGGCGAATATTTACCTTTAATTTGATTATATATAACTACTAATAAAGAAATAATACCTGCAGCAACGTGCACAATATGCACCATTGCAATCAAGAAAACATAAGATAATTTAATGTTACTTGTTGGTCCCGTAAAATAGTAACCTGTGGCTATCATTTGGGAGAAACCATTAAACTGGAACGCTACAAAAGCAATTCCCAAACCTAACGTAGCCCATAACCATTTAGTTCCCATGGCAGAATTACCATTTTTAATGGCGGTCTTTGCCATTATATAGGTAATACTACTTATAATTATTAAGGTAGCACTTACCAAAAAAGAGCTTGGCAAATGAAGATCACTGATCCAGTCTTCTCGGGAGCTACTTACAATATAAGCGCTTGTCCACCCGGCAAAACCCATTATAAGGCTTACAATACCAAACCAGAGCATCATTTTTTTAGCCCTATCGTTCTTCTCTTTCCCCGTTCCTCTTGTTAAATCCATGATCATATTTAAATAAACTTATCTACTACGTAAGCCACTTGCATTAACGTAATATAACTAACACTTGCCAACATTAATTTTCGCGCGGTAACATTATCACGCTTTTCATACAACAGAAAAGCAAAGACCAACATAACCATACCCATTAAAAAAATAATTATTGCTGCTGGAACCGAAAGTTGCAATCTACCCGTAACACCAAAAACGGGGACCACCGAAATAACCAACATCCAAATAGTATACATTATAATCTGTAACGCTGTGCCTTTATCCTTTTTTCCAGTTGGCAACATTTTAAATCCTCCTCTTTTATAATCATCATCCAACATCCAACCCAAGGCCCAAAAATGTGGAAACTGCCAAAAGAACTGTATCATAAATAATGTACCCGGCTCAATACCAAATTCATTTGTAGCCGCAACCCATCCTAACATAAAAGGAATAGCACCAGGAAAAGCCCCAACAAAAACCGCCAATGGCGTTTTGGTCTTTAAAGGCGTATAACAACTTGTATAAAGAAATATAGAAATTGCCCCGAACATGGCAGTCTTAGGGTTCAATATATAAAGAGAGACAATACCCAACACTGTAAGCAATACAGCTATAAACAGTGCTTTATTGACCGACATCCTACCGGAAGGTATTGGTCTATTTTGGGTACGTTTCATTAACGCATCCAAATCTTTTTCTATTATCTGGTTATAGGCATTAGAGGCCCCAACCATACAATATCCACCAAAAGCCAACAGTAAAAGGGAAACAACATCAATCTGATAGGCGCCCAACAAATAACCGGCCAAAGAAGAAAAAACCACACTAATTGCTAGTCTAGCTTTTGTAATCTCTTTAAAATCCGCCATTGCCAGTGCCAAAGTAGGAGCTGTTGCCGTATTAACCGCAGTTTTCATTCATCTTTTTTCGAACTGCAAAGATAGCTTTCAACCTCTATTTCTGCAACCAATTGGACATCTTTATATTATGACCGCTAAAGCGCTCAAAACTATGATACTGACACCAAACCATATTGCATAAAAAAAAACCCGCCTACAAAGTAGACGGGTTTTATATTATAAGTGTTACAGCTTACTGCAACTTAAATGTAATAGGAATACTGAATGGAACCCTTACAGCCCTACCACGTTGCTTACCTGGTGTCATTTTAGGAAGCTTGCTAATAATACGAGCAGCTTCTTTCTCTAGGTTTTTGTCCGGCCCACGCATTCTAACGTTACCGATGCTACCATCTTTTTGGATAGTAAACATTACACTAACCCTACCCTGAACACCCATTTCCTGAGCAATTTCCGGGTATCTAAAGTTTTTACCAATGTGCTTCTGCATCATTTTCTGAAAACAAGCTCTTTTATCAGACTCACTTTCACATCCTGGAAAAATTGGCACATCTTCAATAACTGCAAAAGGTACATCTACATCTTCTACCTCTTCTTCAACAAGAACATCTTCCACTTCGATGATTTCTTCTTCTTGACTGGTCTCTGTAGATTCGATTACAGTTTCTTCAACCTCCTCCTCATCTTCAACAACCTCAATAATTTCAGGAGCTGCTGGTGGCGGTGGTGGCGGTGGTGTTTTAATTTGCTCCGTCATAGGAACTTCCTCGTCCAATTCATCATCAACATTCATTGAAATATCGTAATCACTGGTCTTATCATACGTTTTCCACTCCAATGCGGTGTACACTAACCCCATTGTAACTGCGAGGCCAATAACAAAATAGAGTCCACTATTGCGGCCTACATCTGCTTTCGGGTTCTTTTTCGGTTCCATAATTTTGTGTTTTAATGTGTGCTAATTTAATTAAATAATCCTTTAACAAGCAACTAATTTTCCCATTTTAACCACCTTTCCTTAGAAAAAAGGGATTTAACGGCTAACGAACCCAAGATTGCACCCACACTATTTGCTAATGCATCTAGGATATCGCCATGGCGATCTGCTGTAAAGCTATACTGTAAAACCTCAATAATTATACCATAAATGATTGCTCCTACAACAGCAAATAAAACCGCCTTACGTAACTCCATGCCTCCTTTTGTTCTTTCCCTAATAAATAGCACAGCTAAAAAAGCCGCTCCAAAATAAAAGGAAAAATGAACAACCTTATCAAGGTTTGGAATATCTATATCAGCAGCATCTGTATCTGAGAAAGAAACTAGACTAGAAAAGGTAACGAACGCCATCCAGCCTAAAAATGCAATTGTATACTTACTATTTTTAAGCACCAATTAGTGATTTATAGTCTTCAGCAGACAAAAGGTCGTCTACTTCAGTAGCGTCACTGATTTTAATTTTCACCATCCAACCATCTCCATATGGGTCAGAATTTACATTTTCAGGAGCATCTTCCAACGCTTCATTAAATTCAATGATCTCTCCGCTTAAAGGCTGAAATAAATCTGAAACGGTCTTTACCGCTTCCACCGTTCCAAAAACCTCTTCTCTATCCAAAGTTTCATCTACGGTCTCTACTTCAACATAAACAATGTCTCCCAACTCACTCTGGGCAAAATCGGTAATGCCTACGGTAGCTATATCACCATCTATTTTAATCCACTCGTGGTCCTTAGTATACTTTAATTCTGCAGGTATATTCATGGTCTTATTTTTATGAAAACAAATGTATTGTTTTCTGAAGGAGTATTCAAAAAAACAAGACCAAGTTGACCCGTAAAAAAAGAAAAATTACTCTATCTTAATATTAAGGTATCTCGCATTACGGCCAAATCCACTTAACGGTTTCTGTAGGAGGGGAATTAATTACCGAAATTATACCTGATAGTAAAGCCTGTGTTGATTGTAGTCTGAGGAAAAGCAGTAGATACGGCAAACTGAGAGAACGAGTGATCATAGAAGAACAAAGCATTCAGGTTTTTGCTTAGCGCATAATCTGCAGTAAACTTAATAGACAATAAGTTCTGACCCGAAGTAATCTGATTGTTATCTATATCAAGATTTCTTATAATAGTAATGTTATCCCTTAAGGTTACATCTGCTTTTAAGTTCAAATCACCTTTTAAACGGGTTTTATTTCCTCCAATGTTGGTTACGAATTTTACATCTTTAAAACGATACCCTAAACCAACCGTATATTCCTTACCGTTCATTTCGGTCATAAGGTTATTGTCAAAACTGAGTGCCAAGGTTCTGCTGGTTCTCATTTCAGCCAAAATACTTACCGAATTTTTCATCTCGAAGTCCACACGTACCAATGGATTAAATTCATCGTTCAAGACCACGTTGTTCAGAATAAGGTCTGACATTAAATCTCCGGTCTCCGGATCAACAGCAGAAAGTCCATCATTTTCCAGTTGTACTTTCTCAAGATTGGTCTGAAAAGAATTGATACTATAAGCTGCACGATACCCATGACTCAAAGAAAAACGTTGGAACCTTTTCTTGAACCATTTGTTCCTCATAAGCCCTGTAAATTTCAAATTCCAATTAGGAATAGGTATCTGGCGGAAAGCATCCAAGTTAACACGTTCCGCATCCTGTCCCGTATAAGCCGCAAAGAAAGCCGGAAGCAATACATCTTGTTGTGTTTTTCCATATTTCTCAGGAAAACCATCATCATCTAAATCGCCTACAGACTGACCTCTATCCGCAACCAAACGATTGGCAATGGTAAAACGATTTTGTTTGAATTGCTCAAAAGTTTCTGAATCAAACTCATTACTCTTGTTGAAAACCGTACCGATCATAACAGTAGAAATACTGAAATTACCATAATGATTCCCTAAAAGGTTGTTATACTCTAAAGAGCCATCTACATTACGTATAACACTAAAATTCTCTTGATAACTGTTGGAGTACTGCCTATCCGCAGACAAATCTATAGTCAAATCTTTAATAGGCTGGGCGGTAGCTGTAATATTCAGTTGTTTGTTGACATTCTGAATGTACTGCTCATTGAATTCTTCAAAACCGGTCAACCATCCTTTTCTGGCGGCATCAAAACGTACATCTGCCTGACTACCAAACACAAAACCGAACGAAGGTTTTAACGACCCTACAAAACCTACGGACTGTGTATAGCCTGGCAACACTTTACCCCTACTCTCATTATAGTTAAGGTTCAACCGCTTAACTATTGTAAGGATATCTACGGCCGTATTAAAAAGACCACTACTTTTCTTTTCAGTTTTATCGCCTCCCGATGCTGGATTACCCGCTTTATCCCTTCGTACCGGAGTTCTATTGGCTGCAGATTTACCACTTCGTTTTTTAAGCCCTACCATATCATAGAACTTTTGCATGGTAAGATTGGCGGTTATATTATGGGTGCTAGCATTCTGAACTGTATTAATATCCTCCAATGCAACTTCCCTGAGCGCATCACCTCCACGTTGCCAATCAAAATTACTGGTGTAACTATATTGTGCATTTATAAAATCGAGCAAAGGAATCTTACTGAAGGGCAATTCATAATTCAACTCTAACTGTTGCGCATGCCTATTAGGCTCGCCCAAATCCCAAAATCCGTCCCAAAGCCCTAAAGTTTCATTTATACGTTGGTCTTCATCCCCGGTACCGTTTACGTAATCCTCATAATAATTTCTAACTATGTGATTGTTACTAGCGGTCATATTTAAGCGCAATGACTTGGTAAGACTATAATTTACCGCATATTGCCAGTTAAATTGATAATTTCTTTGTTGCAATGTTGGCAACTCTAATTTATCTACCCCTTCTTCTACAACATCTCTGAAACGCTGCTGGTTAAACTGGCGATCTATATTTGAGTTAACCGATACGCTTGTAGGCAACAAACTAAGATTTAACTCTTTTAACCACCTCCAATAACGGCTAGTAAACAGCGAGTCGTTTTTCATAAACGGTGCCACCTCTACTGGTTTAAAGTTATGATTGTAAACAAAACCTGCAGCAACGTTCTTATCTTCTAAAGAGGCAATCTCAAAATCTCTATGGTTGGTTTCGTTGTAGGAATAATTAAAAGTGAAATTCTCTACATCGTAAAAATTGGCATCGGCTTCTTCACCTCTATCCTTACGGACACCTATAAAGTTAATGCTGGTTCTTTTTGTATAATCCTCTGCTTGTTGCTCTATAGCTTTTGCATCCTCAGGGTTATCCGCAGCATCAATTCTATCTTGTAATTTTAAATCGTCATATACCGGATCAAACTCCGGCGTAATCATTTGTTCCGATATACCATAGTTGAACGGAAGTTGAATTCCCCATTTATTCGGAAGCAATTGTCCAAGATTAACATTAGTTACCAAATCATAAGAAAGTGCATCTTCACGGGCACGTTCATTAGGCATCTGATCAATTGCACCAAAACCAGAGGTACTGGTACTACCCGTTGCAGAAACATTAGCAAAATCTGCAAAGTTGGCATCTACGGCAGCCAAAGCGGCCCATCCGCCTTCATTATCCAAACCTGCTAAACGAAGCTCATTGAACCAAACCTCACCTCTTGCCGGAGTCCTGCTAACATTTTTAACACCCACCATCATACTCCTTATACTACCCAAAGAAGGATTACCTTGGATACCAATGCGCAACCTACCCGGGGTTCTAGCAGAAAGAGCATCTACCGATACGACCTCTCCATTTATCACCTCAAAATATCTAATCTCACTTAAATCTGTTCCGGCAATCCAAACCGATTTCACCTTATTAAGGTCCGCTAGAACAATTTCCATCTGGTTATTATCTGGCCAAACTGCCTCTTCTGAACTTGAACCGAAAGGCGTAAACTCCAACGGAATTTCAAGTTGGTAGAAATTTTCTGAGAAATCGGTTCCTATTCTAAGGAAACCCACCAAAGGCTCATCAACCGTATAAATATCAGTTTCTAAAATTTTCTCGGCGTGTATGAACATTTTTAATTTTTCATACTGACGCACATCTATATCCAAACTCTTGAAAACACCTCTTGAATCCTGAGGTTCCAAGTTTTCCACAACCAATGAAAGTGATTGTTCGTTCTGTTGAATAATTGTATTGTTATTATTTAATTGCTCACGAAGTACACCTGGGGGCAAAACATACGGAATAGGACTTCTACTTTCGTTTTCCTGTATATTAACCGCGTTCACATCTAAGGTTGTAGCATCATCTGCCGTATTAGGGTCATCTACATCAAGAGACTTGGTGTAGGTTCTCCAATCACCTCTTACTAAATCAAGCGTAGCAAAACGTAAAAGTACATCGCTAGAAAAACCTGTCATGTACATACGCAGTGAACTTATAGAGCGAAAATCATTGATTCCCCCAACGGCATCGGTAAAATCGCTTAATGGAATTTTATACTGAATCCACCGTGTACGCACTGTACTCTCATTAGGGATTCTATTTCCCGAAAGCACCAATGAATCGCGAATATCAGTTACATATTTATCATTAATAGTCGTGTTTGACCTAATAGGAATACGGTATTCATAATAACTGTTTACCGTATTCATGGTCAAATCACGATCTATATCCTCAACATCCGGTAAAGTTGTAGACCCTCTATTATCATTAGTTACCTCAACAGGAGAGTTCCCCTGTGGGTTATTAAAATTTAAGTACCTATTAAGTATCCCTCCATCGCGTTGCAAAAAGTACTCATAGTTATCCAATGCCGGATCTTCTGGATTATCATTCCCATAGATAAAGGCTTCTTCAGCATCATCTAAACCATCAAAACCAACATCTTGCTGTGTACGACTACCTTCATTTACATCAAAGGCATATACCAAAGCTTGGGTTGCAGGCACAGGTCCCCAAATTGGGTTTTCCGGCTTTACACTTCCCTCTCCATTAACCGGCAGTCCGTTCTCATATTGTTTAAGGCCATCAGATAAAATATCCTCAGAAATATTACCTAGGTTAAAAACCAACTCTCCTTCACTCGTAGCGGTTCCCTCTAAATAAGGATCCATTACCCAGAACTGTACAAACTCAACATTTGCTTGCTCAAAGTTGGTGCTGCTCAATGACCGCATGATACCACCCCATTTGTCATTAGGCGAATCCGTATCAAAATTACCATTTGCATTATAGGGCCCTTTTAGCTCAGGATAATACGCTAAATCCAATGTGGTCTGTTGACGTGTCTGCCCTTGAGCCACCTCAACTTGAGGGAATACCTCATCTATAAATATCCTTCTTGTGGCATTAGTTGAAATATCATTATCACTAATACTAGAAGGTCTTTGGTTGGTATAGAATACAGGATCAATCGTATACCAAGCCGTTTTTGCTCTACCAAAACCAGTTTCCAGGCCTTTTTGAGTTGGTGTATCTAAAAATTCCACAGGCGTACTTGCCAATGCCCAACCTAAAGAAGAACGGATATCGATTAGGGCCTGAGCCCCTTCAAAGTCATCCAAATACGTAGTTGTCTCTCCTTGAAAATCTGCATTCTTAGGCGAATTAGGCTTTAACCATGCTACTTCACCACGAACCGAAAGATTAGACGGCACATCTGTATCTATATTAGGAAGCTTATTAACCAAGCGGGTGAAAAAAGGAACTTCTGTTGAGAAATTTCCATTAAAACCAAATACGGTATTGTTTACCGGCTCCACTCCAAAATTAGACTTCTGAGTTAGCGGTCTTTCGTTCAAGTTCAACAAAGTGGCACCCAAAACAAAATTCTTATTGAATTGATGCTCCACATTTACACCTGTAAAACGACGGGTTTGCTGACCAAATACGGCATTGTTCTCTACCGAAATATTAATTGGGGTATTAGATGCCTCTAAACTTGGATCCAAAATCTGAACCGTTCCCGCCTGATAATTTACCGTATAGTCTATTCCTTCCTGTAATTGTCTTCCTCCTGCCGTAACACGTACCGAACCTCTTGGCACATTGAAAGCTCCGATGGGAATACCGTTACTTCCCTCGGACTTATATCTACCTTTTAATAAGAACTTATCTTTTTCAGGATTCTGTAGCGCCGCAGATTTCGTAAGCTCATACATATCCCTAAATACATATTTCTGCTGGTTAGCGTTATATCCGGTTTCAGTGGAGTAATCCCCTCCACCCAAACGCTCAAAAAGATACTCGCCAAAAGGTTCCACTTTAGTGAATATAATTTGTCCGTTCTGTGTATCCACAGTTATACCTGGCACAAAATCAAAAAATCCATCCCCACCTGGTTGCACATCGTTATACGCATTAAGCCTATCAAAGTTAAAGACATCCAAAAGTATGCGCTCTTGCAATGGCTTGCCACCATCTGTTTGGTTCGGAAAATCTTCTACCGGAGTAATATAGTTTCTAGGTGTTGGGTTAGAATAAAGAATATTCATTTTAAAATCTTCTTCACTTAGCCTAAAAGCACCTGTAGCATAAATGTTCTTCATCATCAAATCCCAGATAGGATCTGAAACGTTGGTTATATTACTTTTCAGCAACTTAAGGACCAGCGTATTATTTTCAATTATGGGATTATCAATAGCCCCTGAAACTGTAGTTGCATCTAGCCCACCATTAGCAAATTCACCAACTTGATAGACCTTACCGTTATAGGTATACTGAAATGCAACCGCCAAAACCTCATCATTACTCAAACGTTGGTTCAATGAGATATACCCCAACTGAGAGTTAAATTGAAAATCCCTACTCTGCTCCAATTTTCTTGCATTTTCAAGATAGGCATAGTCAAAACCTTGATTAGGTAGGTAACCGGTAACATTAAAACCCTGTTCAATAGTAGCTACATCACGAATGCTTTGCGTAAGTGCACCACCTTGACCAATTAAAGCTGGATCATAATCATTCGCGTTGTTACGTGGCAACTCATTAGGCTGTCCTGAATTTGTATTAAAAAAAGCTCCTGGTGCATTTTGAGAAATTCTAGTTTTTGCTTGTCCCGCCACTAGAGGGTCGTATTCCCCTAAATCCTGAATACCTACTACATTACGCACGTTTAAAGTTTGTTGACTACGGTTCGTAACCCAAACTTCCAAACGGGTAATTTGCACTTGACTTCTGATGTAAGGGTAATTTACTAAAGCCGCATCATAATTGTCCCTAAAATATTGTGCCAGGAAGAAATGCTTATCCTCATCATACTGTAGTGCAGAAACGGAAAATTCATTAACCGTGCCACCACCTTGTGCTACAACGGTATTATTTTGTGAGCGTTGCTCCGAAAAGACTGCTGTTACGGTAGTTTTACCAAACTGAAGCTGTGTTTTTACACCAAAAAGACTTTGCGCCCCAGTTATTAAAGAACTGTTGAGGGGCATATTTACGTTACCTACTTCTATTGAACGGATAATATCATCTTCCGTAGGTGTGTAATCTAATTTTACAATATTCTGAAAATCAAAAGTGGCTTCTGTATCGTAGTTTGCGGTCACTTGTAATCTTTCTCCAATTTTACCCAACATACTTAAACTGATACGCTGATCAAAATCAAAAGATAAATTTGTTCGGTTTCGTGGGGACAATGAAGGATTGTCATTCTTCTGCCAAATAACACCAAGATCCATTGCAACGGATCCCTGTGGAATGACCTCTATATTATTACCGCCAAAAATAGATTGAAACCAATCTTTGTTGACATAAAAATTAGGGAGTAGATTTTTTCGAGCTTCTTCGCTACCTTCCTTCTTACCTGCGTAAGCATCGGATTTTTCTTTAAAATAGCCTTTTATTCCCTCTTGGCGAACCAACTCATAATACTGATCGGGAGTCAATATAACAGGATACCCAATATCAAAATCACCTACCTTCTCAGAATAGATGTACATATTAAGATTTGGGTCATAGTCGTATTTAGAGACAATACTTTCCGGGTTTTCCATTTTGAGCTTACCCAAAGAAAAACCGGTCTTTACGGAATCCACTTCTTGCTCTTCCCTATCTTCATTTTCTGTTTCTTGGGCATACGATACACCGGAGGAAACGAGCAAAAATAAAAATAGGAGTGTAAGCTTAAATGGTGATTTAAGAAATAGTTTGGCCCCTGTTTTCAAACTTGTTATAAATTTTTAAGCGCAAGTTTAATAATGTTCTCTACGCTGAGCGAGGGGTCTTGGATAAGTACTTTGTCAACTACCTTTTCGGCGGATCTTCTTACAAAGCCAAGAACCTCTAAAGCAGATAACGCTTCTTCTTTATTTGTATTGTTCGTAGGAGCGGAAACTTCACCTATATCGTATACTTTTAAAATCTTGTCGCGCAAGTCTAAAATAACGCGCTGTGCAGTTTTGACACCGATACCTTTAATTGACTGAATAGTGGCCACGTCTCCATTAGCAATGGCATCCCTAATTTGAATAGGCTCCAATGAGGAAAGCATGGTTCTTGCGGTACTGGCACCTATACCCGAAACCGATAACAATAAGCGAAAAATTTCACGCTCAGATTTTTCTACAAACCCGAACAACGTGTGAGAATCCTCTTTCACTTGAAGATGAGTAAATAGACCGATACTCTCTGAGTCACCAACTTTGGAAAAGGTATTCAAAGAAATATTGACAAAATAACCCACCCCAGCGCATTCTATTACTACATACGTTGGATTCTTTTCTACAAGTTTTCCTTTAAGGTGGGTTATCATGTTCGGGGTATTTTGGGGGTTACTCTGTCCGGTCATTAAAGCCGGAAAATAGTTGTTATTTGACCTCTGTTTTGGCCTTTTTTCTCTTTTCTCTTTCTTGGGCATCTATTACTGCCACTGCCGCCATATTTACCATTTCATCTACACTTGCTCCTAATTGAAGAATGTGAACAGACCTTCTTAAACCAACCATAATAGGACCTATACTATCTGCTTGGTTCAATTCTTTCAATAATTTATAAGTGATGTTCGCAGATTCTAGATTTGGAAAAATTAAGGTATTCACCTTTTTCCCAGCTAATTTAGAAAATGGAAACTGACTTTGAAGTAACTCTTTGTTAATCGCAAAATCCATTTGAATTTCGCCATCAACTATTAAGTTAGGGTTGTTTTCGTGTAAAATATGAACCGCTTCCCTTACCTTTTTCGCGTGAGGGTGACTAGACGACCCAAAGTTGGCGTAAGACAACAGAGCCAGTACAGGCTCAAAACCAAAAGTAGACGCTACATTAGCAGCATTCTGAGCTATTTCAGCTATCTCATCGGCGTTTGGATCTATATTAATGGAGGTATCGGCCAAGAACAAAGGTCCTCTCTCCGTAATCATAATATTTACCGTAGACACCTTTTTTACATTTGAAGCCCTACCGATGACCTCTAGAATTGGCTTTACCACTGTTGGATATGCTCTTGAGTAACCGGAAATCATTCCATCCGCATCACCTTCAAGTACCATCATGGCACCAAAATAGTTACGCTCACGCATTCTTATTTTAGCACTATAAAGTGTAGTTCCACTACGTTTTCTGCTTTCCCAGAATTTGGTAGCGTAACGTATGTGTTTTTCATCAAACTCTTTGGAAGTTGGGTCTAAGATTTCTATCTCAGCATCAAAATCCAGTTCTTTTTTCAATTCTAAAATAATCTCTTTTCGACCTAAAAGAATTGGTTCCGCAATGCCTTCTTCATGAACAATTTGCGCAGCCTTGAGCACATCTAGATGATCTGCCTCCGCAAAAACAATACGCTTTTTATTCATTTTGGCCCGGTTATGCAACAAACGCACCACCTTATTATCATTCCCAGAACGCTGTAAAAGTTCTTCCTTATAACGGCCCCAATCTTCAATAGGGTTTTTAGCTACTCCGCTATCCATTGCTGCTTTTGCTACAGCTGGCGGAATTTCAGAAATAAGACGCTGATCAAAAGGTTTTGGAATTATATATTCCTTACCAAATGTTAACCTCGTTTCCCCATAGGCAATATTTACTTGCTCAGGTACCGGTTGTTTGGTAAGATCGGCCAACGCTTTAACTGCGGCCATTTTCATTTCTTCGTTAATTGTTGTTGCACGAACATCTAAAGCCCCCCTAAAAATAAAAGGAAAGCCAAGTACATTGTTTACTTGGTTAGGATGATCAGAACGCCCAGTAGCCATTATAATATCCTTACGTGTCCTAACAGCCAAATCATAATCGACCTCAGGGTTAGGGTTGGCCATGGCAAAAACAATAGGGTTTTTCGCCATTGATGTCAACATTTCGGCCGAAACGATATCGGCAATGGAAAGACCAACAAATACATCGGAATCTACCATTGCTTCCGCAAGCGTATCAATTTTTCTATCGGTGGCAAATTCTGCTTTAGAAGCAGATAAGTTTTCGGCATCCTTCCTAATCACCCCTTTACTGTCTAACATGACAATATTTTCGGCTTTCGCACCAAAAGCTTTATACAATTTTGTACATGAAACAGCGGCAGCACCAGCACCACTTATAACAATACGCACATCTTCTATTTTCTTTTCGGACAACTCAAGAGCATTCAACAAAGCAGCGGCAGAAATAATAGCCGTACCATGTTGATCATCATGCATTACCGGAATATCCAGCTCTTCTTTAAGCCTTCTCTCTATTTCAAAAGCTTCCGGAGCCTTGATATCCTCCAAATTGATACCTCCAAAAGTAGGGGCTATCATTTTTACGGTCTCTACAAATTTATCTACATCTTCCGTATCTACCTCTATATCTATTCCATCTATATCAGCAAAAATCTTAAATAACAAACCTTTACCTTCCATGACAGGCTTAGAGGCTTCAGGGCCTATATTACCAAGACCTAAAACAGCGGTACCGTTAGATATAATGGCAACGAGGTTACCCTTAGAAGTATATTTATAAACATTCTCCTTGTCCTTGGCAATTTCCAGACAAGGTTCTGCTACACCAGGCGAATAGGCTAAAGCCAAATCACGTTGTGTAGAGTATGGTTTAGTAGGAACTATTTTTATTTTACCAGGCTGCGGCTTAGCATGATATATCAACGCTTCCCTTCTCAGTTTTTGATTGGCCATAGGATTATTAGATTTTAAGAAAACAAATTTAAGGGTATTCTTCGGATATGTGTAGTGCGTTTAGCGTATAAATTTCTACGACATCATTCTGTTTTCAAGAATAAATTACCTCAAATTAGCCTATTTCCTCTTCTTTTGCCGCCTTAACGTTTAACCGCAAAGAAAAGACAGCGGCAAGAATAAAAAACACGCCCGCAAACAAGATGGCATTAACGGCATTACCACCAAGCAAGTTTTTAAAAATAGGTCCGAACGTAAGCGTCTCAATACCCATAGGAATAACTATCATCATGTTTAGTATTCCCATATAAACCCCTCGTCTGTCTTGCGGTACAATTTTAGATACCATTGTATAAGGAATACCCATCATAGCCGCCCACCCTATACCGAACAGCACCATTGGGAACAATACATAAATAGGATCTGAGATATACGGAATGGCAAAGAGTGCAAAGCCGGTACCAAATAAACTTGCTGCATAGACTTTCTTACTTCCAAATTTAAGGGCTAATGGCACCAATGCCAGAGCTACTACCATGGTTGTGATATTGTAGGTCGTACTCATTTTTGCCGATTGTGCTGCAGCTCCCGAAAGGTCAAAACCCATTGTACTCATGAACAAAGGTGTTATAAACTGCCAATACACAAAAAGTGCGTACCATTGAAAGAGATAGACCGCGGAGAGCTTCCACATAAAAGAAGGCATTTCCTTAATTGCTTTTGTTATTTCCAAGAACGGCATATTGAACCGTCGACCAAATGACAAAGATTTATGAACTTTAATTTCTTCAAGTTCTTCTTCCGATGGTGGAATCTCAGGTGTCTTCAATACTGACCAAAGAATAGTGGCAACAGATAAAAATGCTCCTATAAAAAAGGAATAGTATAGCCATTTTGGAATTGAACCAGCTACATCTACAACATCATCTACACTGAACCAATCTTGAAACAAGAAAATAGAAGCATTAGCTAAAACAATACCTGCCCCAACAAATAAACTTTGCATTTGATATCCAAGGCTCAATTGTTTTTCCGGTAATTTATCTCCAACAAAAGCACGATAAGGCTCCATGGCCATGTTGTTTCCCACATCTAAAATCCATAGCAGACCTACCGCGAACCATAATGCAGGACTTAATGGGAAAGCAAATAAACAGAGACTTCCAATAATGGCCCCTATTAAGAAAAAGGGTTTTCGCCTACCAAAACGAGGCGACCATGTTTTATCTGAAATAGCACCAATTATAGGCTGAATTACCAAACCCGTTACCGGTCCGGCTATGTTTAAAATGGGAAGCATATCTTCTGAAGCTCCTAAAAACAGAAACACAGGGTTGATTGCAGTTTGCTGAAGTCCAAAACTAAACTGAATGCCCAAAAAGCCAACATTCATATTGAAAATCTGCCAAAAACTTAAACTAGGTTTTTTAATAAAGTTCATTTGAAGTTGGTTTTGGTCTAAAACTACCTAACAAGATAGGACAATATATCTTCCACCTGAAAGAACTTTACAGGAAAAATTAAAAGTTAGCAAACTCCAACGTTTTCGTTGGTCTCAAGGTTATTTTAAAAACTTGATATTTCTGTGTAAACCTGAAAATTTAGTCCGTTTTACAGCAGATTTTTGAAAAACCTTTCTAAAAACATCTTCGGTTATTTCTTCCCAATCCTTTTTGGACATGGATAGAAGTTCCGGATGCGGGTTAAACAAAGGTTCTTTATGAGGTTTTGAAAAACGGTTCCAAGGACACACATCCTGACATACATCGCACCCAAAAGCCCAATCATCAAACTTGCCTTCAAACTCTGTTGGAATTTCATTCTTAAGCTCTATGGTGAAGTATGAAATACACTTACTACCATCAACTACATAAGGCTCAACAATGGCTTCCGTAGGGCATGCATCTATACAAGCAGTGCAAGTTCCACAATGATCTGTAACTCTAGAATCATATTCCAAGTCCAAATCAACAATGAGTTCAGCAATAAAATAAAAGGAGCCTACTTTCTGAGTAAGTAGATTACTGTGCTTACCTATCCAACCTAAACCACTTTTTGCCGCCCAAGCCTTATCCAAAACAGGAGCGGAATCTACAAATGCCCTACCTCCTACCTCGCCAATATTTTCAGAAATGAAGTTTTGCAGCTCACGCAATTTAGATTTTATGACGTGGTGATAATCATGTCCATAAGCGTACTTAGATATTTTATAAGTGTCTTCTTCTTGTGTTTCTTCAGGATAATAATTGAGTAACAAAGAAATAACAGATTTAGCACCGTCTACTAAAAGACGAGGATCGAGTCTTTTGTCAAAATGATTGGCCATGTACGACATTTCGCCATGCATATTATTATTAAGCCATTTTTCAAGTCGAGGTGCTTCTTCTTCTAAAAAATCTGCTTTGGAAATACCACATGACAAAAAACCGAGGCGTTTGGCTTCGGTTTTTATGAGTTCTGAATATTTCCCTTTGGAATTCATATTAAAACAATCCTGGTTGCACTCCTCCTTTGAGCCTCCCCAAGTGCTTATACGCCAAATCCGTTACCTCACGGCCCCGCGGTGTGCGCATGATAAAACCTTGTTGTATCAAAAAAGGCTCATATACTTCTTCTATGGTTTCCGCACTTTCAGAAACCGCAGTAGCCAAAGTAGTTATACCAACTGGCCCCCCTTTAAATTTATCTATAATGGTAGTAAGAATCTTGTTATCCATTTCATCCAATCCATGAGCATCAACATTTAATGCCTTTAGACTGAATTTTGAAATTTCCATATCTATACTTCCATTTCCCTTAATCTGAGCAAAATCTCGTACTCTCCGCAAAAGAGCATTACAGATTCTAGGCGTGCCCCTACTCCTTCCCGCAATTTCAATTGCTGCATCTTGCGTAATGGGCACCTTTAATATTTCTGCACTACGCTCAACAATTGTTGATAGTAATTCCGTAGAATAATATTGTAAACGGCTCTGAATACCAAATCGTGCACGCATAGGCGCCGTCAACAAACCTGATCGGGTAGTAGCTCCTATAAGTGTAAAAGGATTCAGATTTATCTGTACTGATCGAGCATTAGGACCCGACTCGATCATGATATCAATTTTATAATCTTCCATAGCGGAATACAGGTACTCCTCTACAATTGGGCTCAAGCGGTGTATTTCATCAATAAAAAGCACATCGCGCTCATCCAAATTTGTAAGCAGACCGGCAAGATCGCCCGGTTTATCCAAAACAGGCCCGGAGGTAATTTTAATGCTCACGCCCAGCTCACTGGCCAGAATATGGGCCAAAGTAGTTTTACCCAGTCCTGGAGGGCCGTGAAACAAGGTGTGATCTAATGCCTCGCCTCTCTGATTGGCGGCTTCCACAAAAACCTTTAAATTCTCCAATACTTGCTCTTGGCCCGTAAAGTCATCAAAACTTATGGGGCGCAAAGCTCTTTCTATATCAAATTCCTCAGGTGTAAAATTCTCTCCCTCGGCGTCTAAGTACTCATTCATATCAAAACAAAGATAGCAGAAAAAGAAACAAGCCCACTATACTTAACAACCCTAATCTACCGTTTTCTATATGGCCAGAAGCTGTATTACTTTGAAGATAATTTTCGTAATTTCATTCTATGCAAGACTCCACTTACTCCTCAGAAATACTCCAATATATTCCTTTTTATTATGTCATTTGGTCTGACGACTTGCTCACAGCATCAGAAATAAATGTTGTACAAAATGCCATAGATGCAGACAAAACTCTATCTGAAAAAAGTAGGGCACATTTGCTCGCATGGCTTGACACGAATAATCCACCGCCCAATTCAGAATTAAAAAAATGGAAACAAATGATTTCCAACTCGGCAGCAAAACTGGTTGAAAGTGAAACATATCCATTAACAACCTTTAGCCAAAAGGTCGTATGCCATTATAAAGACGAATGCCCTTTTAACGAACAATTGAAACATATTGAAATTCAATTAGGCATCCAACCCAACCATTACAATCATCTCTTTGATGTTCAAGTTGACCACGAAACTACTTCTGATTTTTATAATAGTCATGAAATCGATATTATTTTAAAAGGAAAGCATGCAAAGGTTGTTGGTAATTTCAGAAAAGTATTGGCCGATCCCATTTTTAAATGGGAAGTGCATCGGAACAAAGAAGATTTCAGAAATGTTGTTTTGAACCAAGTAAAATTTTTAGCCGGTAAAGGTTATGGTGCCATGGCATACCCAGAAGCATATGGAGGAACGAATGACATGGAAGGTTACGCCTATATGTTCGAAAATATGATGTTTACCGATGGTAGCTTATCTATAAAATTCGGTGTCCAATTTGGGCTCTTTGGCGGGAGCATACAAAAACTAGGCACCAAAAAACATCACGACCTCTATCTATCCAAAACAGGTAAGGCCGAACTTTTAGGTTGTTTTGCCATGACCGAAACCGGTCACGGATCTAACGTCCGGGGTATTAAGACCACCGCAACGTACAACAATGAAACTGACCAACTTGTTATTCACACCCCAGGCAAAAATGACAATAAGGAATATATTGGTAATGCGCTGCATTCAAAGATGGCATCTGTATTTGCACAACTGATTGTTAATGGAAAAAACGAAGGCGTACATGCCATCCTTGTTCCACTTAGGAATGAGAAGCATGATCTTTTACCTGGAGTAACAGTAGAGGATAACGGTTACAAACTAGGCCTTAACGGAGTTGATAATGGAAAAATATGGTTTAATCAGGTTGCCGTACCGAGAGAAAACCTACTGAATAAATACGGGGACATTAAGGAAGACGGCACCTACCATTCGGACATAAAAAACCCGAATAAACGTTTCTTTACCATGCTCGGCACTTTGGTTGGCGGAAGGATTTGCGTTGCAAGAGCAGGCCTTGGAGGAGCCAAATTTGCTTTGGCAGTAGCCATTAAACATGCATTAAAGCGAAGACAATTCAATGATAGCATAAAAATCCAGGAAGACCTTTTAATGGATTACCCAACACACCAGTTGCGCCTAACACCTTTAGTAGCCAGTGCCTATGTATACCATGTAACTTTGGATAAGATGATGGAACAGTATTGCGACCCATCCCAACCCGACAAACGAAAAGTAGAAACCCAAGTTGCTGGCTTAAAATCTATAATAACATGGTACGCTAACGATACTATTCAGGAATGTCGTGAGGCTTGTGGCGGAAAAGGATACCTTTTAGAAAACCGAATAGCCGATCTAAAAGGCGATGTAGATATCTTCACCACTTTTGAAGGAGATAATACCGTGTTGTTATTATTGGCTGCGAAAGGAGTTCTATCTGACTTTAAATCGGAGTTTAATAGTGCAGGATTTTCCGCCGTACTAAAAATACTGGGTATACAAATCAATGATAAATTAACTACAATAAACCCTATATACAGTAATAAAGTAGATAAGGACCACTTGTACAACCCCAAGTTCCATAAACATGCCTTTGAATATCGTACCAGACGCTTAACATACACATTGGCCATGCGCATTAGGGACTACATTAAAACAGGTGTGCCGTCTTACCAGGCCTTTCTGAAAGTGCAAAGTCATTTACTAGCTTTGGGCAAAGCCTACAGCAACGAACTAGCTTATAACACCTACAGTGATTTTGCGGAAACGATACCCGACACTAAAAACAGAGCTCTGTTTCAGAAACTAGGAACGCTACATGCGCTTCATACTATAAGACAAGATGCGGAATGGTATCTAGAACAAGGTTATATTGGAGGAACGAAATCCAAGGCAATACGGCAACGTGTAGAACGCCTTTCCAGTGAACTGAGACCTCATATTGGTGTCTTGGTAGATGGTTTTGGAATACCTGAACATTGTATGAGCGCACCTATAGCTAACTAGATCACCCTATTCGCCCATTGAACTTAGCGCACTATTTCTCTTTATGTAACTCAGAAGTATCAAGAAAATCGATTACCTCTACCTTGCCTTCTCCATATAAATGGGTTCTAGCATTACCACTTGATGAAAGTTGTATGGTCTTGGTACTGTTTACATCGGCAGTGGCAGATTCTTCTATGGTAAGATAAACAGCTTCGGATTCTAACTTTTCGCCTTTCAAATTTGAATTTTCGAATAGGTTGGCATATAATTCAAAGGTTGTTCCTTCCAGGATGGCCGTAGCGTTTTTATACATCTTGATGTTACTCAAATCACTCGTCCCGAATATTTTTACATCAACCCTATCTTTCAGTACTAAGTTTATCTCTTGGCCCTTTAAATTGAATTCTCCTGAACTGTTCCCTTCCATATTAATATTGAAGACTTCAGCATCGGCATTCAAATTCAACTTTGCAGATTCATGCATATCTACATAAAGGTCCTTGGCATTTACAGCTCCATCCATATCAATCTCACCATCAAACATTGTAATGGCCTCTAAATAAATATAGTTAACCGTAATTTCCAACTTCTTTTTTCGGGTGATATTGTAAAACGAACTAATCTGTAATACACTATCTTGAACCTTAAACCTTAAGACATCAATTAAATTATCATCAGCCGTAATTGCTATACCTTCTTCTGTTGAGTCATGTAGTTTAATCTCAAGGTCATCACGCAATTCAATAGCATGAAAAGGAGGTAATTCTTGATATACATCTATCACCGCCTTGTTCCCTTTTATTTTAGGCTTACGTTGCGCAAAAGCCTGAAAAGTAAACAATAAAGCAAATAAAAAAACTAAATTCCTCATACTATAGCACCTTTGATATCAGTTAATTAGACCCATCTTTTATAATTTGCAAATGTATCCTATATTGTTCTTATCCAATAAGAATGTTAAATAAAAGTATCAAAAAAAATGCCCAACTATTAAAGTTGGGCATTTTTATTTGAGTTAGTCCAGTAAATTAATGCTGAAGCTCTTCTTCATCTTTTTGCAACGGTACTGTCTGTGGCACAAAATCCTGCCCAGGTATAATGTACTCGTCGTTCTCATCTACTTTACTATAATCATATGCCCAACGGTGAACTTCAGGAATAGCTCCTGGCCAGTTACCATGAATGTGTTCCTGTGGCGTAGTCCACTCCAAAGTAGTGGCTTTCCATGGATTCTTAGGACCTATCTTACCGTAGAAAATACTTCTAACAAAGTTGAATACAAATATAAGTTGTGCACCTGCTGTGATAATGGCAAACACCGTCATCAACACTTGAATATCAGTTAATTCATCAAACATTGGGAAAGCCGTATTCTCGTAGTACCTTCTTGGTACACCAGCCATACCTACAAAATGCATTGGGAAGAAAATACCGTATGAACCAACAGCAGTAATCCAGAAATGGACATACCCTAAGTTCTTGTTCATCATCTTTCCTTCGAACATAGTAGGGAACCAGTGATAAATACCAGCAAACATACCATATAGAGCAGAGATACCCATTACCAAGTGGAAGTGAGCAATTACAAAGTACGTATCATGAACGTTAATATCCAACGTACTATCTCCTAAAATAATACCTGTAAGACCACCAGTAATAAAGGTAGATACCATACCTATTGAATACAACATTGCAGGATTCAATTGGAGGTTACCTTTCCAAAGTGTAGTAATCCAGTTAAACGCTTTTACTGCAGATGGAATAGCAATTAAAAGAGTTGTAAATGTAAATACCGAACCTAGGAACGGGTTCATACCAGAAATAAACATGTGGTGACCCCAAACGATTGTTGACAAGAAAGCAATTGCTAAAATAGAAGCAATCATGGCACGGTAACCAAAAATAGGTTTTCTAGCATTTACTGCCATTACCTCGGATACAATACCCATTGCCGGTAAAATTACAATATATACCTCTGGGTGACCCAAGAACCAAAAAAGGTGCTCATATAATACTGGAGACCCACCTTGATAGTGCAATACTTCTCCTTGTATAAAAATATCGGACAAGAAGAACGATGTTCCGAAACTTCTATCCATTATTAACAACAATGCTGCAGATAATAATACTGGAAACGATATAATACCAATGATAGCGGTTACAAAGAATGCCCAAATAGTTAACGGCAATCTTGTCATAGACATACCTTTTGTACGAAGGTTGATTACAGTTACCACGTAATTCAATGACCCCATAAGAGAAGAAGCAATGAATATGGCCATAGATACCAACCATAATGTCATACCCATACCTGAACCTGGCTGAGCCATTGGCAATGCACTTAATGGCGGATAAATTGTCCATCCTGCAGCTGCTGGTCCCGCCTCAACAAATAATGAAGAAATCATTATTATAGAAGACAAAAAGAACAACCAATATGAAACCATGTTCAAAAAGCCTGAAGCCATATCACGTGCCCCAATCTGCAATGGAATAAGTAAGTTACTGAACGTACCACTCAAGCCCTGAGTAAGTACAAAAAATACCATTAACGTACCGTGAATCGTTACCAATGCCAAATATACATCTGCATCCATAACTCCTTCTGGCGCCCACTTTCCTAAGAAAGCTTCAAATATTCCAAAAGATTCCCCCGGCCATGCCAATTGCATACGGAACATAATTGACATTGCGATACCTAACGCGCCCATTATCAAACCAGTAATCAAATACTGTCTAGAGATCATTTTATGATCTTGACTAAATATATATTTGGTTACAAAAGTTTGTTTGTGGTGATGCTCATGATCGTCATGGGCATGGTCATCTACCTGTGCATTTGCAGTAACAGACATATTTGTTATTCTTTAATTTTAAATTTTCCTTTAAAGCTCTCTTTGACTATATAATACGAATACCCTAATTCGTATTAATGACTAGCTGTAGCTGTTTCAATGTTCTTGAATTCATCTGTAGATGCTTGGCCCATTACATTCTGCCCAAAGGTTTTTTGTTCGGCTATCCATGCATCATACTCTTCCTGAGTCTCTACAATAATCTTCATTTGCATATTGTAATGCGACTTTCCACAAATTTTATTACAAAGCAAAATATAATCGAACTCCCATGGGTCAGAATTTTCTTCACCATTGGCTGCTCTCTCTGACCTAATTTCATTTGTACGTTTTACTTTATCCGCCACATCAGGATTCTGGCGCATTTCTTCAGTAGTATAAATTGGTGTGAAAGAAAATTCAGTAATCATACCAGGTACACAGTTCATTTGAGCTCTAAAATGTGGCATGTATGCAGAGTGCAATACATCTTGTGAACGCATTTTAAAGTTTACTTTTCTACCCACTGGCAAGTGTAATTCTTTTACGATAATATCATCTGCTGCGTAAGTATCAGACTCATCCAAACCAAGTACATTAGCTTTATTAATATCGATCATTCTAACGTTAGCCTTACCTAAAACGTTGTCCTCACCACCGTATCTAGCAGTCCAGTTAAATTGCTGCGCATAAAGCTCTACAATTAATGGGTCATCCTCATCATTAACATCCATAATAGTTGTCCAGGTATACAATCCCCATAGGATAAGACCCGATAAAACAATCACAGGAATGATAGTCCAAATAAATTCAAGACGATCGCTATCTGCAAAGAAAAGAGCTCTTTGCCCCTCTACTCCGCGATATTTGTAACCAAAATAGTGTAACAAAGCTTGTGTAAGCGTTTGTACTATGAAAATAATTATGAACGACACTAACATTAAAGAATCATACTCTGCACCGTGCGCCGAAGCCGCTTCAGGGAGTAAAAACTTTGAATATTTCCAAAAACTGAAAATTGTAATTCCGTAGATAAAGATAAGAAAAGCGAACAGAAGGTATCCATTCGTCTTGTTATCCGAATCGTTGGCTATTTGGGAATTTTCGGCCTTGAGCTGAGACAATTCGAATATCTTCGTCATCTGCCATATCGCAATTGCCACCAGGGCTAAAACCACTAAAGTCAATAATGTAGTCATCGTATGTTCTACTATTATACGTTAAAAATACTAATAATGAAAATGTCTGCTTTCCTCAATAAACGGGTTACGCTTAGGCTGTAAAGGCGCAGTTGTCAAAGCACGGAATATCCAGAAAATAAACAAACCTGCAAAGAAAAGAACAGCTCCAATTTCCGGAATACCTATAAACCATTGATCTCCAACAGTTGATGGCATAATCATATTGAAAATATCCATGTAGTGCCCAGCTAAGATAACGATACCCGTCAAAATCACAAACCAGTTCATACGTTTGAAATCGCTATTCATTAAAAGCAACACAGGGAACAAAAAGTTCATTACTATCATTCCAAAGAATGGCAATCTGTAATCTGCAATACGCGTTACATAGTAAGTAACCTCCTCAGGAATATTGGAATACCATATAAGCATGAATTGAGAGAACCATAGGTATGTCCAAAATATACTGATACCGAACATAAACTTAGCCAAATCGTGTATATGGCTGTTGTTTACATCTGGCAAATACCCTCTAGATTTTAAGTATACAGTTACCATTGCAATTACAGTGATACCAGACACAAACATACTTGCAAATACATACCATCCGAAAAGTGTACTGAACCAGTGCGGATCAACACTCATAATCCAATCCCAAGACATAATAGACTCAGAAACCAAATAGAATACCAAGAAACCGGCAGACCATCTAAAATTCAATTTAAAATTAGAATTGTCATCAGACTCATCTTGTCTTAAAGATAGTTTTCTAGAGTACTCTCTATAAAATATCCAACCGGCCAAAAATATAGCCGCTCTAATTAAAAAGAAAGTAGGGTTCAAATACCCAGCTTTTCCTTGCAGAAGTTTGTCATGCGCAACTACATCCGCATCCATCCATACAAATAAATGGTTCATATGTAAAACTGACAACAACAATATCACGAAAACGATAACTCCACCAGGAACTAAATATGCCGTAATACCTTCCATTACCCTAAACAACAATGGAGACCAACCTGCTTGCGCTGCACGTTGTATGGCATAAAAGGCAAGTACACCCAAAGCAATCATAAAGAAAAAGAATGCTGCTACATATAATGCAGCCCATGGCTTATTCTGTAATTGATGTAACAAATGCTCATCATGAGAAGAATCATGTGCCTCTCCGTGAGATTCAACAGCTTCACCATGACCTGATGCAGCTACTTCATGAGCATCAGCAGCACCATGTGCATCTCCGTGACCGTCACCATGACTAGCTACGATAGCTTTAGCCTCTTCTACAGTACTAGGCGCCGATATAAAACCGATAGCAATACCAAGTATCCCAAGGGCCATTAAAATAAAGGAACCTATCTTTAATTTGTTTGAAAACTTATACATATCCCTTTCTAAGTATTATTTCGTTAAGTCTTGTTTCAATTTCATCACGTACTCAGAAACTTGCCACATTTCCTTTGTGTTCATCTGAGAAGCATACGAACCCATAGAGTTCAATCCGTAATGAATGGTATGATAAGCTGTACCCACAGTGATATTTCTAGCTGCATCCGAATAAGTTGGAACTCCTAAAATCTTCTCTCTTTTCACAAGTGTACCCTGACCATCACCCTTATCACCGTGACAAATAGCACAGTAAATTGTATACAACTGAGCACCTACAATCAAATCCTCTTCTATATTCAAAGAATCCAAAGGACTCTTTTGAATTCTAGCTAATTCTTTTCCTTCCGGAGTATTTTCATAACCGTAAGGAATCCATCCACGAGAAACGGTATTTTCTGGCGGAACCATTGCCTCCATACCGTTTGGAAGAAAATCTACCTTTCCGTAAGCCTCGTAACCTACCGGCTCGTACATGTTAGGCATATATTGATAGTTGGGACTGTTCTTATCGGCACAAGCCGTAACGCACAGTAGCAACCCAAAAACGATTCCTATTTTGCTAAAACTGTTCATATTTAATGACTGTTTTTTTCAACTATATTTATCTCTACTGCCCCTGTATCCAACAACAGATCTTTCAATTCTTTCTCGTTACCGTGAATATCTATTTCCATTAAGAAATGGTCGTCGGTTGTACGTACATCCGGATTCTCCGCTTCCTTAAAAGGCCACAGACGGCTTCTCATATAAAATGTTATCACCATTAAGTGAGCCGCAAAGAAAACCGTTAATTCGAACATAATAGGCACGAACGCTGGCATATTCTCAATATAACTGAAACTTGGTTTACCACCAATATCCTGAGGCCAATCCTCGATCATAATGTAATTCATCATCACTGTAGCCACAGTAAGACCAATACAGCCGTATATAAACGACGTAATTGCAATACGTGTAGGTGCCAGACCCATGGCTTTGTCTAGACCATGAACAGGAAATGGACAATATACTTCTTCGATGTGATGCTTGGCTGCCTTTACCCTTTTAACGGCAAGCATTAGCACGTCATCATCATCATAATATGCATGTATCGCTTTAGATGCCATAGCTATTGTTTCTTATTATTTAATAATCTTGCCTGACCGGCCCAATCGTCTCTTTGTGCTCTACCTGGGAATGATTCAGTTATTGAATCAAGTAAATCATACTCTCTATTGGTCATTCTGCCAACTTGAGCAAAAGTGAATATTCCAATTTCATTAAGAGTAGCTTCCATTTGCGGTCCAACACCTTTAATCTTCTTAAGATCATCAGCCGTTTCTTTGGTAGCATCAAATTTACCGATAGTACTTAAAAGCGCAGATACATTTTCACTCGTATCCTGTTGTGGAACAACCTCGCCCATCAAAACATCATCAGTAATAACTTCTTCTTTAGTTTCAGTAGCAGTTAGTTTAGTAATCTGGTACAATGGCTGACCGGCATCCCTTAATTTCTTATACTTACTTCCAGAAGATTTCAATATAGATTTAACCTCTGCCTGAGCGATTACAGGGAATGTTCTAGCGTATAGCAGGAACAACACAAAGAAGAATCCTATCGTACCAATAAATATACCTATATCAACAAACGTTGGCGAGAACATTGTCCATGAAGATGGAAGATAATCTCTGTGTAATGACGTTACAATAATTACGAAACGCTCAAACCACATTCCTATGTTCACTACAATTGAAATTGCAAATGAAAACATAATACTAGTTCTCAATTTCTTGAACCACATGAACTGCGGAGAGAACACATTACAGGTCATCATTGACCAATAAGCCCACCAGTAAGGTCCAGTTGCTCTGTTCAAGAATGCATATTGCTCATATTCCACACCTGAATACCAAGCCATAAACAATTCTGTTATATAAGCACAACCTACAATAGACCCCGTTAACATGATAACGATGTTCATTAATTCAATATGTTGTACCGTAATATAATCTTCTAAATGACATACTTTACGCATGATAATCAAAAGCGTATTCACCATGGCAAAACCAGAGAAAATAGCCCCTGCAACAAAGTATGGAGGAAATATAGTTGTATGCCATCCCGGTATAACCGAAGTAGCAAAGTCAAAAGATACAATTGTATGCACAGAAAGTACAAGTGGTGTTGCCAAACCGGCCAATACCAATGATACCTCTTCAAAACGTTGCCAATCTTTTGCACGACCACTCCATCCAAAACTTAAAAGACTGTATATCTTCTTTTGAAATGGTAGTATTGCCCTGTCACGTAACATTGCAAAATCAGGAAGTAAACCTGTCCACCAGAAAACCAATGATACCGAAAGATAGGTTGAAATTGCAAATACATCCCAAAGTAACGGAGAGTTGAAGTTCACCCAAAGCGAACCAAATTGGTTAGGAATTGGCAACACCCAGTACGCCAACCAAGGACGACCCATGTGAATAATTGGAAATAGACCTGCCTGAATAACAGAAAAGATGGTCATGGCTTCTGCAGAACGGTTAATTGCCATTCTCCATTTCTGACGAAACAATAAAAGTACCGCGGAAATCAGAGTACCGGCGTGACCGATACCTACCCACCAAACAAAGTTAGTAATATCCCAAGCCCAGTTAACAGTCTTGTTCAAACCCCAAGTTCCAATACCGGTAGAGACTGTATAAACAATACAACCAACACCCCAAAGAAATGCCACTAAGGCAATGGAAAACACAATCCACCAATGTTTATTGGCCCTACCCTCAACCGGAGCGGCAATATCCACACTAACATCGTGGTAGCCTTTATCCCCGACAACTAAGGGCTTTCGTATAGGTGCTTCGTAATGCGACGCCATATAATTCTATTATAGTTGTTTACTTAAATATGCTTTTATGCTTCGTTCGTGTTTCTAACCTTAACATGATAGAACACATTTGGTTTAGTTCCTACATGCTCCAACAAATGGTACATACGGTTACTTTCTACCAATTCGGAAACTTCACTTTCCTTATCATTGACATCTCCAAAGATTATAGCCCCTGTACCACATGCAGATGAACAAGCTGTTTGAAACTCTTCATCTTTTACAAGACGTCCATCTCTCTTAGCATCTAAGATAGACTTTTGAGTCATCTGAATACACATTGAACATTTTTCTATAACCCCTCTTGAACGAACATTTACATCAGGATTCAATACCATCTTGCCCAAGTCATTGTTCATGTGGTAATCAAACTCGTCATTGTTGTTATACAAGAACCAGTTAAACCTACGAACTTTGTACGGACAGTTGTTAGCACAATATCTTGTACCAACACAACGGTTATAAGCCATATGATTCTGACCTTGACGGCTATGCGATGTTGCAGCAACAGGACAAACCGTTTCACACGGTGCATGATTACAGTGCTGACACATTACAGGTTGAAAAGCAACTTGCGGATTAGCTGCCGGATGCTCCAACTCACCAAAACCACTTAAAGAACCTTTATCTCCTGTTAAACCATCAAATTCATCCTTCTTGACATTATCACCCTCAAAAGTATTTTCCGAAGAATAATATCTATCGATACGCAACCAGTGCATATCCCTACTTTTTCTAACTTCTTCCTTACCTACCACAGGAACATTGTTCTCTGCGTGACAAGCAATAACACATGCACCACAACCAGTACAGGCATTCAAGTCTATTGACATGTTAAAGTGATGACCGATTGTGCGATCAAAACTATCCCATAAATCCACAGAAGTAGCAGGTACCTCTTGATGGTCTAATGAAACCACCGGTACTTCATTCCACTCAGAATGATCTCTAGTATTGAATATCTCTAAGGTAGTCTCCTTAATAATATCTCCCCTACCCATTAAAGTCTTTTGCAACTGAATACATGCAAACTCATGCATTCCAGAAGCCTTCTCTATGGTAGCAGCTTGTACGCTATTAAAGTCTTGATATAAAGGATATGCATTAACACCTGTCTGCATCTCAGTCTTCATACCTACCTTTCTTCCATAACCGAAAGAAAGACCGATAGAGCCAATAGCCTGACCAGGCTGAATGATTACCGGAACGTTGTTAACTACAACACCATTCACGGTTACATTAGCATAACTACCATCCAATCCTCCGTTAGCCACATGCTCGTTTATAAAACCTAAACGTTCCGCATCTGCTTTGGAAACTGTAACGTAATTATCCCAGGAAACTCTTGTAATAGGATCAGGAAACTCTTGCAACCAAGGGTTGTTTGCCTGCTGTCCAGCTCCCATACCCGTTTTAGGATACAAAGTAAGCTCAACACCACCACCGCTTGTAGCATTAACTAAACTATTAATTGCCGTAGCAATAGGAATCCCTGCCTGAACAACAACCTCTTCAACAACATCAGCACCAACAACTTCTTTGTCACTTTCAGAAGAAACACTATTCTCTGGATCAGCATCATTAACCGAAGCCAAGCTCACACCTGCTCCAGAATACACACCATCATGAAGCGCCTTGTTCCAATCGTTGCCTGTTAAAATTGACTGAGTCCAAGTCTCTTTTACGTACTCGTAATAGGTCTTATCACTACCCAACCATTTCAACAACGCTGTTTGAAATTGTCTAGTATCAAAAAGTTCCTTAATAGTAGGCTGCATTAAACTGTATTGCCCCTTCTTAATCTGAGTATCACCCCAAGATTCTAAGAAATGGTTAGCAGCTGCCGTATACTGAGCAACTTCAGCAGTTTCGTTCCAGTTATTAGAAAACACAACCGAAAGACCAACTTTCTCAATACCTTCTTTAAAATCTGCCGCATTAGGTAAAGTATACATTGGGTTAACCCCATCAACTAGTAACGCGCCAACCTTGCCCGCCTTCATGTCAGAAATCAACTTCTGCACCGCCTTAGCATTTCCTTGCCTAACATACCGAGGTGAAGCAGCATCGAAAGCTTTACTTCCCAACATTTCGTTAATAGCAAGTACAACGGTTTGGGCATTTATATCATCAAGACCCGTAACAACTACGGCTCCACTTTTATTTTTTCTAATTTGAGCAGCTACATCATCTATAGTTTTCTGAACATTCTCAGAAAGCTCACCACCAACACTAGTTCCATTTAGCTTAGCATACAACTGCGCCAAAGCTATTTTCTGCTGCATTGGCGTTAAGGGCACACGCTTATCCGCATTAGCACCACTCAAGGTCATGTTCGCCTCAAACTGTACGTGACGGGACATTTTCCCATTTTTAGGAACCCTACCTTTAGCATAACCACCATCATAGCTACCACCTTGCCAATCTCCTAAGAAATCCGCACCAAAAGAAACTATAAGCTCAGCTTTTTCAAAATCGTAATCAGCTAATGCACGTTCACCATATTTTGCCTCAAAAGCGCTAACCGCAGCATCTTCCGAAATAGCATCGTACACCACGTGATTCACATTGCCATATTCAGCTTTCAAATCATTCACCAATCTCTCCGTAGAAGGACTCGCATATGTCTGAGTCAATAAAGCAATTTGCTGACCTGAATTCTTAAGACTACCAAATTTTGCTTTTACCGCCGCATCTAAAACAGACCATTCAGTAGGCTCTCCATTTGCCATAGGACCCTGTAAACGAGTACTATCATATAAAGAAAGCACAGATGCCTGAACTCTTGCGTTTGCAGAACCTGCAACTTTAGCATCTTTATTATTTTCAACTTTAATAGGACGACCTTCCCTTGTTTTTATAAGGATACTCGCAAAGTCAAAACCATTTGCTATGGTAGTAGCATAGTAATTTGCAACACCAGGAACGATATTTTCAGGCTGAATAACATAAGGAATAGATTTATGCACAGGTCCTTCACAAGCAGCCAATGAAGCCGCCGCGGTACTAAAACCAACGTACTTGAGAAAATCTCTCCTATTAGTAGATGTAGCGGATAGACTTTCCTTATCACCCAAAAAATCATCTACTGGAATTTGCTCAACAAATTCGTTCTGTCTTAGCGTCTCAACAATGGAATCGTTCGGATTTAATTCCGCCTCGTTTTTCCAATATTTTTTGTTTGATGCCATACGTTTTTATGTAATTAGCTACTTTCTTGTTCGATTAATAATGACACTTTCCACATTCAAGCCCACCCATTTGTGCGGCCGTCAATTTTTCAACACCATATTTCTTGGAAAGTTCGGTATGAATTTTTTCGTAATAAGCGTTACCCTCTACTTTAATATTTGTATCACGGTGACAATTAACACACCACCCCATAGTTAAAGGAGCATACTGATACATTATTTCCATCTCCTCTACAGGACCATGGCACTGCTGACATTCAATTCCCGCAACACTAACATGTTGAGAGTGGTTGAAGTACGCAAAATCAGGTAAGTTATGAATACGCACCCATTCTACCGGCTGACTCTCTCCTGTGTATTTTTGATTTTCCTCGTCCCAACCAACAGCTGCGTACAATTTCTTAATCTCTTTGTTATAATCAACACCATACTCACGCTTACCTTCTTCCAAGGTTTCATCAGCAACTTGATAAATTGATTTATGACAGTTCATACATACATTAAGAGAAGGTATCCCTGAAGTCTTTGACACCCTGGCAGAAGAGTGACAATACCTACACTCTATCTTATTATCACCTGCATGGATACGGTGAGAATAATGAATTGGCTGTATTGGCTGATATCCTTGATCAACACCAACCTGCATCATCCAACCATATGCAAAATAGGCACTACCCAACAACATGAAGACAACAGTTACCAAAACCAAAAATTGATTCTTAGCAAACGCTTTCCACAAAGGCAGTCTTTTTTCAGAAACTTCACTCTCCAAAACAACACCGTTGGCCTCCGCGATTCTTCTAAGCGTTTTGTTCACCAAGAACAACATTACAACCAAAAGACCAAAGACAAGCACCAAGGCACCCAACACAATCTCATTAGACACACCACCAGAACCAGAACCCCCTGAAGCACCTGCCGCAGCATCAGCACCAGCAGCGGCCGGAGCAGCTGTTTTTGGCTTTGCAGCCGTATAGGCCAAAATATTATTAATATCCTCATCGGACAACGTTGGGAACGGAGTCATTGCCGCCTGATTGTATTCAGCATACACCTTGTTGGCGTACGCATCTCCCGAAGCAATCAGACCAGGACTGTTTTTAATCCATCTGTGCAACCAATCACGATCCAAGCCTTCATCATCTGACAACCTAGTCTCCACGTTAGCTAAAGCCGGCCCTGTCATCTTACGAGTCAAAGAGTGACAAGCAGCACAATTCTGATTAAACAACGCCTTACCCTTTGCAGGATCTCCCGCTGCATCACCAGAACCCGCAGCTTCAGTAGCAGCTTCGTCCGTAGAACCGCTGTCTTGAGCAGATATAGAAATGGAAAATAACAGGAAAACAAATAGAGTTACACCTAAAACCTTAGAAATCGAATGGCGGTACGGAACCTTTTTCATATGAATCTTATTTCTATCGACATCTTGGCACGATAATTTCATTTATAGAAATACTTATATTGTTTTTATCAGTGCCAAAATCGAAGGCAAAAATACGCAATAGACTTTATTTTGAAAATGTTAACGGATCTATAATTCTCAATTTATAATTATTCTAAATAAAGCGTGACTATGTTCATTGCCTACGAATGAACTACTTTTATATAAAATATTAAAACCCAATTATTTCACTACAATGAAGACAATTTTTGTACTTAGTTTCACCATGGCGTCTTTAACATTTGGATACGCTCAACAAGGCCAAATCAAGATTGAACAAGACGAAAAAATCACAGATTTAATCGAAATATACAAGACCTCGAATGAAAGTTCGGATTATTATCGCATTCAAGTAGGCTTTGGATCCTATAGTAAAGCTCAAAATATTCAAGCTAACGTAGAGCAAGATTTCCCGGACCTTCCTTCTAAAATAGATTTTGACTCCCCCACTTACAGAGTAAGAGTTGGAAGATTTCAAAACAAAATGGATGCTGAAAGAAAATTTAAAGAAGTCCGGCAAAAATATCCGGATGCCATGTTATTAAAA
>NZ_RCNR01000044.1 GCF_009725985.1 Zobellia amurskyensis | reverse complement strand
TTCTATATTGCCTAAAATATAAGGCTTTAAAATATTTTGTTCTTTCATATTTCCTTCTTTAAAATTCTAAGTAAGACTGTTCATCTTTACCAGTCTAGTTCGTGAAGTTAAGGAAGGCAAAAAGGGTTAAATGCTTCAATCAAAATTGATTTTAGCTTATATGTAAAGGTTGAAAAATGTGATGTGCCACTAATTAACACCCCACTCTAAATAAGGGATTTATAAATAAGGGATCTATAAGACATTCAATATTTCCCGATTATTAGTTTGAAAATTGAAACAGGAAATACTCCAAATTATGCGACTCAATACAAACAACTCTTTCACACACCAAACTACAATACTGGGCGATACATAAAAAAATAGGGCAAAAACCAAGTGGTTATGCCCTATTCCTACTAAACTAACAACTCAACATTTTCAATTATTTCTTTTCCACTAATTGATAGGTATGTATCCAATCTACTTTCATGGTGTTCATAGTATTATCCTGCAGATGCTCCTTTTTAGCTAGTCCACCTAGCCAGTCGGCATCTACAGTCCATAAATCCCAAATAATATTTAGGTCACGCGTAAAATCTCTTGCGGAAACCACGCTTCCTGCCGGTTCTCCATCTAAGTAAAACTGAATGTGGGTAGCATCTTTCCACCATACTCCAAAGGTGTGATATTCTTCATTCCAAGAAACGCCTTTAAGAGGATTGTCATCGGATAACTTCCTATTATCAAAATTGCCCTTGTTACGTTTGGTATCATCATCAACAACATGAAAATACTGGGAGTTCATTTGCCATGGAAAGTCTGGCTGGCAATCACATGAGGGGTTGGAATTATTCTCAATCACATCGATCTCGTTTCGGTTGGAGATGTTACCGTTGTTCAACCAAAATGTATTATATGCCGATATGTGCGCCCCTTTTATGCGGCTAACCGTATACATGGGGTAGTTTATTTGCGTTTTGGACATTATGCGAGACGATTGAAACCAACGTTCTTCACCTTCGGCCAAAGTTGCTTTGATCCATAAATTTCCATCGTTTACACCGGAATTCTCAGCTTTCATTTGCACTGGCACACCGTAGTTCCAAAGAGATTTTGACCATTTATCCGTATCAAAAGACACATTGAATTCATCCGTGAGTTCGTCAACCAATTCCCACTCCATCCCTTCTGGTGCAATAGGAGGTGTTTTTCCACTGTAATCATAGATTACGTTGTCCGGTGTTTTCTCTTGTCCATTTACCTCCTCGGAAGGTTCGGACGGCGTTAACTCTTCTTCGTTTGGAAGTTTCTTTTCTATTTGTTCTATTTCCGGTTCGGACTGTGATTCGCTTTTGCAAGCAATACAAAAGAAGCAGATGGTTATAACCGTTATTTTAATAAGATTTTTCAGGAGGTACATCTTCTATGTTTGGTACCGCCAAGATATAGATTGTACTATGCTGAGTACCTAGAAATAACACATCAAAAACTTGACAAGCAAAGGAAACAACTATACAATTTCTAACACAACCCTATGTTCCCCTATAATTTTACGTCGTCCAGAGCAATCCTTATCTGTTCGCTATCCCAATGACTATCGAACTCCACAATTCCCCGTTTAAAGTCTTGCTCAAGAAGTTTTTCTTGCTGTTCAAGTTCTTTACGCGCTTTAAAGATGTAGTTTTCATCACCAATTTTATCCTCTTTTGCCAAACGTCTTAAACTATCCTCGTCATACTTAATAAAGTTCTGTACTTGACGCTGTAGTGTATATTTTCTGAAACCCATTTGACTAAGAACTTCACTGGCCAATTTTAAAGACGTTTCAAGAGATTCCCTATAAATATGATCTATTTCCATATTTAAGAACTCATAGGCCGCATATCTATTTTTGGCCCTGACCATTAATTTTACTTGCGGATAGTTACTTTTTACCGTCTTGGCCAATTGCTTTATGACTTCAGGATTATCCATAGCACAAATTAAAATATTTGCCTCCGCTATGCCAGCCGATTCCAATAAATCCGTTCTTGTTGCATCTCCATAATAGACATCAAAGCCCATTTTACGAAGAAAATCCACACGATTTGCATCATGGTCCAAAATAGTAGCTTCCACTCCGTGTGTTCTTAGAAAGCGCCCAATTGTACTTCCAAAATGCCCAAAACCAACTAAAATCACTTTTTGTGCTTTAGCAATATGGTCCATTGGCCTGTTTATAGATTCTTTGGTTCCCAAACGCGGTAATAAAACACGTTCGTTTATCATTCCAATAATGGGAGTAACCGTCATGGTCAGTGCCGTTACCACCAACATAATATCCATTTGGTTTTGCTCTAAAATATTCAGCGAAAAAGCGAATGATAACAAAACAAATGCGAACTCCCCTACTTGTGCCAAACTAAACGTTAAGAGTAGTTTTTGATTTAATTTTAATTTAAAAACAGAACCTGTAATAAATAGAATTAGGGCTTTTAATACAATTACGGCAACTAAAATACCGCCAATAGTTAGCGGACTCTTAGCAATGACTATAAAGTTTATGGAGGCACCAACGGCCATAAAGAACAAGCCTAACAGTAAATTTTTAAAAGGCTCCAGGGTACTTTCCAACTCGTGCTTAAACTCGCTATTGGATAAAACCACACCTCCTAAGAAAGCTCCCAAAGCAGGGCTTAAGCCTACCAATTCCATTAAGAATGAAATCCCGAAAACTATAAGCAAAGCCGCAGCAATCAGTAATTCCCTTACCCCGGTTTTTGCAACTTTGCGTAACATGGGAACTATTAAGTACTTACCCGCTACCACTATAGCGACAACCGACACCAAAATAGCTAAGGTTTGTAAGCCCAATGGTAAATTCTGAAGTAAATTAACATGATCACCAGAATTTTCTACCGTAGGTTTATCCGTAGAGGCCAAGAGCGGCAAGGCCCCAAGCATGAAAATAACAATGGTATCCTGAAACAATAATATGGAAAATGACGATTGACCAAAAGTGGTATTCAACAAACCTTTTTCCTTTATGGTCTGTAATGCTATTGCCGTAGAGGATAATGCCACTGCCATAGAAAAAGTCAAGGCAACTTTCCAATCAAAACCAAATAGAATGAATAGGAAATATGAGAGTAACACGGTGCCGGCAACCTGAATACCGCCCATTCCCACGATGGTTTTCCGCATTTTCCAGAAATTTTCAGGTTCAATTTCCAAGCCGATCAAAAACAGCATCATAACTACGCCAAATTCTGCAAAATGGAGAATATCCTCTCCTTCATTACCAATAAAACCTAGTACATAAGGCCCTATTAATACACCAGCAATTAAATACCCCAACACCGAGCTTAACCCTAGACGTTTGGCAATAGATACACAAATAATGGCGCCTAATAAAAAGACTATGGCTTCAAAAAGAATACTACCCGTCATATCTCTGTATTTAGTTGTGGAATGTCATTTAAAAAAGAAAAGTCGTTAACCGCAAGAAGAGCTATATCTTGTTGAAGTAAATCAATCAGCTTATCATATTGATGCGCATAGTCATGTAATTCTTTATCCTCAATTTTATGGGTCCCCATCACGGCGAAAGGCGGAAAATATTGCATTCCACATAAATTTGCCGTTTGCTCAAAGGGGCGTAAAAACTCTTTCACCGAAAAGCTGTTGGTTCCTTGCTCACAGTACAATGCCCTGGAGCCGCCCGTAGTAATTACGTTTAAGCATTTTTTAGCATGTAAAGCCGTTCCGTTTGGTCCGTAGGCCCAACCAAACTCCAACACCATATCTATCCACTGTTTCATTAAAGGCGGACAACTATACCAATAAAATGGGTGGTGGAAAATAATAATATCATGGGCACTCATCAATGCTTTTTCAGCATCTACATCTATATTAAAATCAGGGTAACGCTGATATAAATCATGAAACGTTACCCCTTCTTTATCTTTAATCTTATCAACTAAAATGGCATTCGCCCTAGATTTTTCAAACTTAGGATGCGAAAACAAAACCAAAACCTTTCTCATATTGCAAATTTAGTTGAAAGTACTTTGCAAAAAATCAATCTAATTCCTGGATTATAAGACTTGATTAATCTTCTGGCGGATGACCATGAATTTGTTCAAAAACGGCCTCAAAATTTTCACGAAGATAGGCGTTAAGCTTTTTCTGATAATCCAGTTTTAGCCAGCTTATGAAATTATAGGTGCTTTTACTTATACACTTGCCATAAACTTGAATCCTATTATCAATGTCTTCCTTAAGTAATTTTGCCAACGCAAGGGCATCATACAAATCTTCACTATTTTCTATACAGATATAGGCATGCTGTTCAATAGATTTCTCCAACACCACTTTAGAGGATTCCCCGGAAAAAGTGGCATCCTTATATACAGCATTAATATCCAGATAAGTTTCCTTTGATTTTGAAAATTCTGACCGAATGTCATCGGCTAACTCATGTTTAAAGGTACTTTCAATATCTTCATCGTCCTTGATACGGTCTATGTAGAAATTAGGAGATTTAAAAATGGCCTCCCAATCTAAATCTGCACCCCAAGGACCAAAACGATAGATATTATTGCCAAGATCTATTACGGTAAATTTAGATTTGTTGTTCAACACCCTAGAACCCCTACCAATCATTTGGTAGTAAAGGGTCAAGGACTTTGTAGCCCTGTTAAGAATAATAGTATCTATAGTAGGTTCATCAAAACCAGTTGTTAAAATACTTACAGATGTTAGTATCGCGTCCGGAGTTTCATGAAACCACTTTAATATTTGTTTTCGTTGTTTTTTGGTAGCCGTATTATCCAAATGCATAATGGGCAACTCCGCATTTCTAAAGGTATGATATACCTGGATCGAAGTTTCTATACCATTATTGAATATCAATGTCTTTTTACCCTTGGAATGTAACGTGTAAGCTTCCAGTAATTTATTCAACATGGACGGACTCGTGTACAAGTCCGAGGAAGATTTAACCGTATAATCCCCATTGGAACCTACCTCCAAAGAAGTCAGACCCATATCATACTGATAAGTTTCGGCTCTGGCCAAAAAATCGTTTTCAATTAAATTCTCTATGGATTCACCAGGAATCAACTCATCATAGTTGCTGTTCATGGGCAGCTCCTTATTGGAACTTAAAGGCGTAGCAGTAACCCCCAGAATAAAAGAATTTTCGAAAAATTTAAACAATTTTGTAAAGGAATTATAATGGGCCTCATCTACAATGACCAAACCAACGTCTGAGATATCCAATACACCATCATTAAGCCTATTATTCAGTGTTTCTACCATGGCTACATAACAGTTGTAGTTTTCATGATCGTCTAAATTGGCTTTGCTATTGACCACTTTATTGACCACTCCAAAACTGGTGAGCATCTTAGAAGTCTGGTTGCAGAGCTCTACACGGTGTGTCATGACCAAGACCTTTTTTGAGTGATTTTTAAGGTATTGCCGGACCATTTCAGAAAATATTACGGTCTTTCCACCACCAGTAGGTAATTGATATAACAGGTGGTAATCTTCTCTTTCATTATCGAACTTCTCAAATATTTGATTAATGGCACCTTGCTGGTAGCTATAAAGTTCTTTATCCGTTTTCTTTTCCTGTAATTCAAATAGGGGCTCTTGCATGATATCTTTTTCTGGAGTTTGCAAAGGTAATACCTTCAATAATTTATTACTAATGTATAGAAAGGCTTTCCGAAACAATTCCTTTCTATTTTCATAAACGATATCCTTTGCCAGATATTCCTCACAGAGATATTAATATGTTACTCCAAAAAAATGTTTTCACCCTAAAGTTGGTCAATTGTAATGGGTGTTTTAGCCACTTAAAAAAGTGGCTTTTAGAATGTCATCAAGAATTTAACTAAGCCTTATCTAAAAGAAACCCCTTCTACTATAGGTTTAAATCTGAAAATATAAAAAGGTTTAGTCGCAATGCTTTTGCCATTGTTAAAAGCGGCACCTCTGTTCAGCTGTGCGGCAGACACATACATATACCCATCTACATGGTTGTAACTAACACCATCGGGCCAGACCAAGTTATCATCTTTTATCATGGTGTGAACACTTCTGTCTTTTGCTAGAACTACAGCTACACTCTTCGTTTCTAAAGCTGTTAAATATAGATTGCCCTCTTTATCAATAGACATTCCGCCATTGTTGGGTTTTTCTGAATAGGTTTCAATTTTGCTGTCCAACACTGCTTCGGTCATAGTCTCGTCTACAAGGTCTAATGTTTTAACTCTGTAGATTTTAGTGCCGTTTAAAGGACCGTAATAAATATATTCAAAATTAGCATCAGCAGTAATTCCGTCATTACCAATCAATAAATCTTTACCGTTTACGGCTAAATGCTTTCCATCAATTACCGTTGGCGTGTTTTCTGGTAAGGTAGTGCGCGTGCCTTCTAAAACACGACGTGCTTTACCAGTTTTCATATCAACAATAACAAAAGCCGCTTTACTACCATCACCTCCATTACCAATGCCTTCATCCGCTATAATAAAATAACCGTTTTTGGTATCTACCACCATATCATTAGGTTGTGAGATTGCTGGCACTACTGATTTTGGTAAGTAATAAATACGTTCTAATGAATTAGTTTGAGTGTTCCAGCCCACTATTTTTGGTGTTACGTTATCACGTTGTGCCATGTCTAGCATCCAGATAATTCCGTTTTCATCATTACGAATACCTAGAACATTACTCAAATAATTATCATCCGTAGCTCTTGGTGTATTCCATTCCAAATTTGGAAAAGGTGTGGTTGTATTTGTTTTTTTATCAAACTTGACCACTCTAATTTCTGGACCAAAAAATGGATGATGACTGTATACCAAATCGCCGTCATTGGTGAAAGCAATATTCCCCACAGCTTGGTCTACAGTTGCAAAAACTTCTGCTTTAGTTACGGTCTTTTGTGCTTGAGTTGCCGTAACTGAAGTAATTAAACTCAATAGTATACTTATCCTTTTCATAATTACTTGATATCAAAATCACCGTTACTTCTAATGTAAATAACTGTTTCTTTAGCTGTGGAAATTATTGAAGTCGCATTTTTTTCGGCTCCAAAATAAGATGGAGCATCTAATTTATTTTTAGCTTCTTTCTTAGAAAACTGATGCATTAGGCTACCAGAAATAACAACAGCTCTAAAGTTTGGACTCAGGTTTTTAATCCTTCCGTTAAAATTTGCTGGTAATTTTAAAAGCGTTGCTCGTAGTTGCTTTTCTTTATGGCTTCCCCATAAAAATGCAGTTTCTACCTTACTCTTTTCAGAAACCCATTGGATGTCGTTAGCATTTAACCAAACCAAGTTTGTTTTGTCAACATTTACAGGTCTTTCGCCATTATCAAAAGCTTCAGATGTTGATTTTACTAAATACGGTCCTTCTTGAATATCTAAAAACGCCATATTATCTTCACCATCTGCAGCTGTAATATGTGCTTCGCCTGCTGGCTGTTGCCAATAAGAACCTGCCGGAAGCCATTGTTTTTCGGCATTTTCATCATCATTGTGCAACAAACCTTTAATTACAACACCTCTATAGGTTATGTTGTGAATGTGTGGAGGTGATGAAAAACCTTTTTTGAATTTCACTAAAAACCCTGCTGGTTCGTTTTTTGTACGGTCTCCCCAAAGTTTACCTGCAGCCGGACTCTTATCTCCTCGTAATGGATTTAACCAACCCCATTCTACATTATCTGCGGTAACTACTTCGTTTACAGACTTAATATTGTCTGTTGTTGGTGTTTGTGCATTTAAAAAAATACTTACAGTTAGTGCTAATGCAATTAAAAAGTTATGTTTCATTTTGATTGATGTCATCCTATTAGTTTTCTATTTATTCGCTCTTCTTTAAATAATCAGGCAACTCTTTCGACAACCAATCTTGACGAACCGGAACGTGAACATCTAAATCCACCGTTTTTTCTAAAGCCCAAAACTCATGAGGTATGTTTTCTGGAAATACAATTACCTCTCCACCAGAAACAATAACAAACTCCTCTTTGCCATCAATCATAGTCTTGATTTTAACCTTACCGGACATGATATAGGTAATCTGCTCATTAGGATGTTGATGCCATGGAATATGTGCACCTTTCTCCAAATTGAAAATGGTCATTTGACCTTTTTCTCCATGAAACCATTTACGCTGAATACCTTCGCCAATAGTTTCCGATTCCATTTCATCAAAATTGAAATGCTGCACTTTTGAGGTCGCCACGGAATCAATCGTATTTACCTGTGCATTAGCCGTAGCGCCAGCAAAAATTGCTGCTATAAGAAATATTTTAAGTGTTGTTTTCATTTTCTATTTAAATTATTTGACTCATTGTGTCTAAAATCCTTCTAAAACAATTTTACCTTTGGCTTTTCCAGTTTCTAGGAAAGCATGGGCTTTACGCATATTTGCTGCGTTAATAGTTCCGAAATTTTCCCCTAAAGTGGTTTTAATTGTTCCGTTGTCTATCAACTTAGAAACCTCGTTTAATATGTTGTGCTGTTCAATCATATCTTCCGTTTGGAACATAGAACGAGTGAACATCAACTCAATATGAGTAGACACAGCTTTACCTTTAAATGGCATGACATTAAATGACTGAGGGTCATCAATGAAACCGAATTTACCTTGTGGCTTTATCACCTTTACAATCTCATCCGCATGTTGCTCGGTAGCATTTAAACTCACGATATAATCAGGAGCAGAAAGCTTATATTTCTCAAATTCCTCACTCAGTATATTTCGGTGATTAATAACCGAGTCTACACCCAATTCTTTTAACCAATCTGTAGTTTCTTCACGGGAAGCCGTTCCTATAATGTTCAGTTTTGTAAGCTTCTTGGCTAATTGTACCAAAATAGAACCAACACCACCTGCAGCACCAATGACTAGAATTGACTTACTTGCATCATCGGTTGCAACTTCTAATCTATCAAACAACATTTCCCAAGCCGTAAGAGAAGTTAACGGTAATGCGGCTGCTTCTGCATAAGATAAGCTAGATGGTTTCTTGCCCACAATACGCTCATCCACCACTTGATACTGAGCATAGCTTCCTTGTCTTATGAAATCGCCCGCATACCAAACTTCGTCACCAACTTTAAAAAGCGTAACATCTTCTCCAACTTCTTTTACAATCCCAGTAGCATCCCAACCAATAATTTTCCAATCATCGCCTTCAACAGGCATTCCTGCTCTTACTTTATAATCTGCTGGGTTTACAGAAATTGCTTTTATCTCTACTAAAATGTCCTTGCCAATTGCTTTTGGCATTCCTAATTCTACGTCTTGTAGAGATTTTACATTCTCTATTGGAAGATTCTCCTTGTATCCTATTGCTTTCATTTTATGTTGTTTTTTAGAATGATATGATTACTTCCAAGTAACGATATCATCAAAGTTTCTTCTAGATTTACCAAATTCTGGATTTGCTTTTCTATAACCGAAAGCAGTCATAAACGATAGACCATATTTATCTGTATCTACACCAAATTTCTCCTTCAATAAAGCTTCTGCTTTTTCTTGATGAAAACCTTCAATAGGACAAGAATCAATTCCTGTTAAAGCAGCTGCTGTCATCATGTTCCCTAAAGCGATGTACGTTTGCTTAGCTGACCAGTCGAACAATTTTTTGTCCGTATCCAAATCAAAATCACGCTCTTGAAATTCTCTATAAAACTTAGAATACATTTCAATTACTTCAGCAGGTAGTTGCTTTACGTCTTTCATCATATGCATGATATATTCTGAATCATGTTTTACCATTGGCGCTTTCATACTTAAACCTAATACAAAATGGCTAGCAGTATCTAATTTTAACGGTGCTCCCCAAGCTACAGGTTTTAATAACTCCCGTAATTCTTTATCCTGAACTACTATAAAATGCCATGGTTCAAAACCAAATGAACTAGGTGATAAATGTGCTGCTTCTAAGATGAATTTCATGTCATCATCAGAGATAGTTTTAGTAGCATCAAATTCCTTTGTAGCATGTCTAAAGTTAAAAGCGTTGATGATTTCTTCTTTTGCGATGTTTGGTGTACTCATTATTATATTTTGAAATGTTGTTTTATTAATTTGATACAAATGTAAAACCAGTACATACCTTTTTTATAGTATAAAAAAAGGAGATACATGTACAAATAGAGGTTTTTAAGAGGAATCTTATAGGAATAGGACCAAAAATAGGTTTGTACCCGAATTTTAAACGGATATTAAGCCCATAGTAATTGATTTATCCTTTAATGTTACCAATATAAATTTACCCGACCCATCTAAAAGTCAAGTTGATTCTAGGTTGAATTTCCTTTGCCGTTTTTTGTATTTTATGTTTCCAGTTATCTTGGGTAGCGCCTTTCATTAGAAGTAGGCTTCCGTGAGCTAAGGGAATATCTACACGTTTTAAATCTTTCCGGGTAGTATGTTTTAATTGAAAAGGCCTGGTCTCTCCAAAAGTTACCGACGCAATAACAGTATTTTTTCGTTGGTCACCTTTATAGTCTTGGTGCCAATCTACACTGTCTTTTCCGTCCCTATAATAATTAAGCAAGCAGCGTGTAAATTTTATATTGACCTCCTGCTCTATTCGCTCTTTAATAAAAAGTAAATCTGCATTCCATAAATGCATTTTACTTTTTGTATTCGTGTATTTAATATCCTTGGTAACATCTCCATACCAAGCTGTCAATCTAGGGAAGTCTACATCTTTACCGTGAATGGTAATTTGCTCTTGTTGCCATGGGGTGTTATGTAATAAGCTATTATACAGCTTATTGCTTTCTTCTAAACTGAAGAAATTCTCGAATAAAGTAACATCAGCTCCTGGTAAATCAAATTCTATTTTAAGGACTTCGTTTGTTGAAAATAAGTCCGCCTGATTAAATAAATCCATCTCTTTTTCCTCTTAATCATTAGTATTTAAATCGGACCAAAACTCAAGTCACCAGCAGCTTTTATGTTACCGTATACTTTATAGAATAGAACGAATCAATCCCCCATCCACTCTAACAGCCGCTCCGTTTGTAGCCGATGCCAATTCACTAGAATAGTATACTATGGTATTTGCCACTTCATCAACCGAAGCAAAGCGTTCGATTAACGAAGTCGGACGCATATTTTTGAAGAAATTCTCTTCCACGACTTCCTCAGAAACATTATCGGCTTTGGCCAAATCTTGAATAAAACCACTTACGCCTTTTGATTTTGTTGGTCCTGGTAGAATAGAATTTACAGTGACATTAGTGCCTTTAGTTAATTCTGCCAATCCTCTACTAACTGCCAATTGCGCTGTTTTTGTCATGCCATAATGAATCATTTCATCCGGAATAAACACTGCAGATTCACTGGAAATAAAAATTATGCGTCCCCAGTTTTTCTTCAGCATTTTAGGAAAATAATGTCGCGCCAAACGGATTCCGCTCATGACATTGACTTCAAAAAAGCGAAACCAATCCTCATCTGGAATATCAACAAAAGCTTTAGGTTCAAAAATACCGGTGTTATTTACTAAAATATCTACTTGCGGAACTTCCTTAAGTAATCGGTTAATATCCTCTACTTTAGAAAAATCAGCAGCTATACCAGAAACATTCTCATTTTTAGTACTCTCTTTTAATTTAGCTACAGCTGCATTTACACTTTCCTCTGTTCTGCCATTTATAATAACCGTAGCTCCTTCGTTTAAAAAACGTTCTGCAGTGGCGTAACCAATGCCCGCGGTAGAACCGCTAACAAAGGCAATCTTATCTTTAATTCTTAAATCCATGTTTTGTTTCTTTTAAAAATTACTTACTAGCTATTTCTAATATTTCTAAATCCTCTCTATCTAAATTCAACTTTGGAGCATCAAACAACGTTTGTAATTGACTTTTACTAGTAGCACTTACAATTGGCGCCGCAATGTGTGGTTTTGCCATTAACCAAGCTAAAGATATCGTTGCCGGTTTGCTGCTATGTTTTTCCGAAATGGTATCCAATGCCTTAATTATATTGAATCCTTTCTCGTTCAAATATTTTCTTACGCCTTCACCACGTACACTTTTATTCAAATCGTCCTCAGAACGATATTTACCCGTTAGAAATCCACTTGCGAGTGAATAATACGGCATAACACTTAAACCGTGGCTATCTACCAAATCCGCATATTGCGATTCATAATTACCACGCTCAACCAAATTATAATGCGGCTGTAATGCCACATATTTAGGCAGATTGTTTTCTTCAGAAATTTTAAATGATTCCAACAACCTTTCTGGCGATAAGTTTGACACAGCAATATGACGCACCTTACCCGCTTTTATAATTTCATCATAAGCAGATAATGTTTCCTCTACAGGCGTAACATCATCATCAAAATGAGTGTAATATAAATCTATATGGTCTGTTTGCAATCGTTGCAACGACTCATCTACGGACTTTAAAATATGCTTTTTGCTAATATCATTTGGGTGCTCCTTAGTTTCAGAACCCACTTTGGTAGCAACAACCAATTGATTTCTGTTGCTGCGGGACTTCATCCATTTACCAATTATAGCTTCAGACTGTCCACCCACGCCATTTACCCACCAACTGTAGGTATCTGCCGTATCTAAAAAGTTAAAACCTGCATCCACAAATGCATCTAGGATTTCAAAAGACTGTTTTTCGTCTAATGTCCATCCAAATACATTTCCTCCAAAATTGATTCTAGCTACTTCTAAATCGGTATTTCCTATGTTTACTTTTTTCATTTTCTGAGTTTTTTTGGTTCCTTTTTCACTTTAAAAACAGGTTCTCCAATAGTCCATGTTCTATATATATATTGAAGAAATAAATCCTTTTAAAGTATTACAAAGGTCCGAACAAAACGCAACACAAACAAGGTACATAAGAAGGAAGTTAATGTATTTAACAAGGTTTTAATAGTGCCAAAACAGCATCGTGTGCGCACAATTTTCGTATTATTGTATAATAAACGCTAGGATATGCAGATATTGGAAGCTTACAAACCTTTTGAAATACAAGAAATTGAGTTAACGGATTGGAAACAACGCCCTGTTAAAAACAATTTTTTTGAGTTGGTCTTAATTAAAAATGGTGAAGGCACACAGTGTATAAATTACAATCACCATAGTTATAGCAAGGGTAGTATGTTCTTACTGCCTCCATTAAAATGCCATTCATTTACCATAGAGCAACCTACAAAATTCGTGTTTCTAAAGTTTACCGATTCATTTTTTAAGAGTGAAAAACGTAACTCAGAGGAAAAAAATGAATGGTTTAAAGAAGCTTCGTATATCCTTAGTAATTACAACCAATTGCCTGGTGATATTATTAAGAATGAAATGGACAGGGAACATTTGTCTAACCTGACTTCTATGATTTTACAAGAATCCAGAAATTATGGAAATGAGTCCATTACACTTATTAAAAGTTTGATGAACTGTATTATGGAAATACTTATCAGAAACATAAAGAAAGGAAACTTTTACGAAGTCCCACAGAATAACACTGATGACCGAATTACTAAAATGCTTACCTATATTAATGAACACATAGACAAGCCGGATCTATTAAAGGTTGAAAATTTAGCTGAAGTATTTATGATGTCTCCCACTTATGTAAGTGAGTTTTTCAAAAAACAGGTTAGCATGTCCTTAAGGGAGTATATTATTAAAGGAAAGTTGAAGCTTGTGGAAATTAGATTATTAAATTCGGACTTTACCCTTACCCAAATAGCAGACGACTTGGGTTTTACAGATGTAAGTCATTTATCCAAAACCTTTAAACGTTACTCGGGCATTTCTTTACGCCAGTTTAAAAATAATGGAGAATACATGTTATTAAAACGTAGTGCTTGTACTACTACAGCTGAAGCCTAAGCTGCAATCAATAATACATTTCAAAGTTCTTTCTAGGCACACCACGTTTCCATGCTATACTAGAACCCATACTGGGGTATTGATTTGAATCAACATTCTCTCCTGCCAATATAGAATCTAAAGCAGCAGAGAGGTCGGTTCCTGTAGCCGGTTGAATACTAGGCCTAGTCATATCAAAACGGCCTGTGTAAACACACGCCAGATTCTTGTCAAAAACAAAAAAGTCAAGATTACATTCCGCCCCATAGTCAATTGCAGCTTCTTGATATTCATCATATAAATAGGGAAAAGGATATTTTTGATACTTCGCCATTTGGGTCATGAAGACGGGTGCATCTTGAGGGAATTGCTTAATGTCGTTACTACTAATCCCTACGAATTGCATACCAAGAGCTTGATACTTATTGGCTAATTCAACAAGTTTTGGATTAATATGATGTACAAACGCACAATTATTGCAGATAAAAAATATGACAGTTGCCACGTCAGATTTCAACTGACTTAATGTTAAACTCTTACCCGAAACAGTATCGAGCAATTTAAAGTCTGGGGCTTTCTTCCCCAATTCCATCATGCTTGACAATACAAAAGCCATGGTTTCATTGTTAGGGGACTGGACATCCGTTAGTATTATTTCCAAAACTCCTAAACTCAAACTGAAAAAAGGACCAGCATTTAATATGGCCAGATTTTTCAATTAAGTTTTTAAATAATTCTTCAAAATCTTGTAATGAGAGTTCTTTAACTATAATCCATAAATAATAAACCTTACCTTTTCTCAAATAAAATTGATTTTAAATTTTGATATGTGTCCGCCACTTTTCTAATTCTATTTCTATGAATTATACTCTTAAATCATTTACACTGATTTATTTTTAACAGTAAAATACCGCTAAATTCTACTATTAAATTAAGTATAATTATAGGGACTTCATGTATAAATAGAGGTTTTTCCTGAGATTTTTCGGTATGCTATGCTATGTTACAAGGGTAAATTGAGGAGATATGGTATACTTTTTATTGATATAGTAACAAAACAGGTTTAAAAATCCTTTTTTAATACTAAGTTTAGAAAAAATTATGAAGTTTAAAATAGCTAAAGAAGTTAGAAATAACAATATACAGGAGAAATATATAAAATATTGTGACAAAATGGCGGAATCCTACAATAATTTAACACCACAACCAATTGATTTGAGCAATAAGTTGCATAAAAACGTCAGTTTGTGCAAATATTTTCTCACAAAAATTACTAAAAACCGTACAAGTTTGAGTGAATAATTAGCGTTTTTCCTTATAAAAGCTCCTTGGTATTATGCAAAAGTGTAAATAATTTTGGGTGCTCAACTTCCAATTTTGGGTTCCAGATCATTGTTAATTGTGCCTTTTGGGGCGTATTCTTTAATTCGAAAAAATCAATCGGCAAATTCAACCCCCGAAGCGAAGAAATTGGCTCCAAGGAAACCCCCATTCCTGCCTCGATTAAACGGATACTTGTACTCACCGAATCCGTTTCATGAACCACATTTGGAATAAAACCTGCATTGGTACAAATAGATTCTATGATGTTTACATAATTAGGTCCGTCTGTTTTTGATGGAAATATAAAAGGCTCTTTTGCAAATGTACTGAACCCTTCTTTTTGTAGCCGAATCATATCAAATCCTTTAGGAACCAATACGGCGTAATTATCTATATGAAGGACTTTGCTCTTTAAACCCACAGGAACTAATGGATTGGTCGCAAAACCAATATCCAACTCACCAGATTGCAAACGAACATATTGATCCCGGTTGTTCAGCTCTTTTAAAATAGTCTTCATACCAGGTAGATTTTCCCGAATACTAATAAGAATTTCAGGCAAAATGGATTGCATTACCGAATGAGTGAACCCTATTTTTAGTTCTCCCACTTCTCCCTTATGAATTTGATTGGTTCGTTTAATGATGAATTCATACTGCAGCAATAGTTTTTCCATTTCGGGAATAAAATAGTTCCCCGCATTGGTCAACTCCACATTACGCTTATTCCTCTTGAACAACGGGGTGTTAATTGCTTCTTCTAGTTGTTTAATTTTCCGACTTAAAGCGGGCTGGACAATGTGCAGCGCCTCTGCCGTTTTGGTAAAATTTAATTTTTTGGAAAGTAGTACGGCACTACGTATGTGTTGTAAATCCATTTCAGTAATACGTATTTGTTATTAGTTTATCAAAATTAAGTATTTATTATTATAAGTAAAGATATCTAGCTTTGTGATGAATTAGGATGATGTTAAACCTGAATGAGATTCATTATGACCAATAATCAAAGATTAACTGAAGTTTACGATGCAGAACAATTTAGGGCAATAGGAAAAGAACTGATCGATGTTCTTGCCAATCATTTGGGAAATCTTCAAAGTCAGGAAACCAAAACAGTTTACCCCAATAACGCTCCTGAAGATGAACTACAATTCTGGGAAAATGATTTTAAACAACACTCAGACCCTATACAAACTTTAACAACCCTACTTAACCGATCCCAACAAACCCAACATCCAAAATATATGGGACATCAAACAGCAGTTCCCGCTCCTATTTCTGCCTTAACTGGCTTGGTAACGGACTTGGTCAACAACAGCACAGGAGTATACGAAATGGGCCCTGTCTCTAATGCTATGGAACGTGTTGTAACAGATTTTACCGCAAAAAAGATAGGTTACGGAGAGCAGGCATCCGGCCTTATGACTTCGGGCGGAAGCTTGGCGAACCTTACGGCCTTGTTAGCGGCCAGGAAAGATAAGGCTCCGCAAAATGTTTGGGAAGAAGGCCATAATGAGAAACTAGCGGTTCTGGTTTCCGAAGAAGCCCATTACTGTATTGACCGAGCAGCCCGAATTTTGGGACTGGGCGACAATGGAATTATAAAAGTACCTGTAGACGAAAATTTTAAGATACGCACAGATCTACTTCCCCATTATCTGAAAAAAGCGAAAGAAAAAGGACTTCATGTTTTTTGCATCATTGGTTGTGCAGGCTCTACCGCTACAGGGTCTTATGACGATTTGGAGGCCTTGGCAAAATTTAGCACCGAGAACAACATTTGGTTGCACGTAGACGGAGCGCATGGCGGTGCCGTTGTGTTTTCCGAGAAGTATAAAAGGCTTACCCAAGGAATGGAAAAAGCTGATTCCGTAGTCATCGATTTTCATAAAATGTTGATGACCCCTGTTCTTAGTACTGCCCTATTGTTCAAACAGGGGAACAAAATTTACAGAACGTTTGCCCAAAGAGCGCAATACTTGTGGGATTCACCTGAGACTGAAGAATGGTACAACTCGGCCAAAAGAACTTTTGAATGTAGTAAGCCCTTTTTGTCGGCAAAAGTGTATCTTATTCTAAAGACCCATGGTAGTGATATCTTTGAGAAAAATGTAGATCAGCTATATGATTCGGCTCAACTTTTATCACAACTAATCCAAGCTAAACCAGAATTTGAACTGGTACACGAGCCACAATCCAACATCGTAAATTTTAGATACATTCCTAATGCTAATATGAATGGCGCCGAGCTGAACGAGTTAAATGGTCAAATACGAAAACAACTCATAGCTTCCGGAAAATTCTACATTGTACAGACCACGATAAACAATAAACGTACCTTGCGCTGTTCTATAATGAACCCGCTGACCTCAAAAAACGATTTTCTTGAACTGTTGGATGAAATTGAAAAATTGGCATTTTCAATTCGTGGTACAGCGTCTGTTCTTGCTTAAGAACAGCTTTACTTATGACGGCAAATAAATTTTAAATGTGGCGGAATCGTCAGGTTTGCCAATGGCCCTGATTTTTCCGCTATGATTTTCAACAATTCGCTTAACGATAGACAGTCCTATTCCTGTAGACTTATCACTGTCCTCTGTTCTCAGGCGCTGAAAAATATCAAATATTTTCTCGCTGTACTGCGGGTCAAAACCTATTCCGTTGTCTTTAACCGTAATTTCGCAATACATAACCTTAGCATCAAGGTTCTGAAAATCAAAGGTTGACCCCAGACCTTGTACACTACTAACTTCAATAGTAAGAGGTCTTTTGTCGCTTTTGAAATTTAAACTGTTCGTAAAAAGGTTATAAAAAAGCTGTTCAATTTGTATTGGCACTATGTTCAATTTACACAAGTCATCTACTTTTAGAGTGGCGTTGCTTTTTCTGAACTGTTGCTCAAGTCTTATTTTTGCGCGTTCAACAAGAACCTTTAGATCCTGCTCTTTAAAATTTTTAGGAGTAAACTCCGTTTCGGAATAAGTGAGAAGGTCATTTAAAATAATACGCATTCGCGTAGCTGCCTTTTTTATAGATTTAAAATACTTCTTACCCTTTTCGGAAAGGTTCTTATCCTCCTTCTTTTCTAAGGCACTCGTAAGAATCTGGATTTTCCGCAATGGCTCCTGCAAATCATGACTTGAAATAAAATCATAAGTAGCCAGCTCCATATCTTTCTTTTTCAATGCAGTATCTTGCCTACGCATGGTTTCTATAGCATCTAAATGAAATGCTATCAACTCGGTAAACATAGAAAACATAGCAACTATTTCCGGGGTGTTTACTTTGTTAGGCTTTGGGTCCAATGCGCAAAGTGTCCCAAAAAATTCTCCGTTTTTACGAACTATCGGTACAGAAATATAACTTTGAAAACCGTATTGTTGGGGTATTGGATGATTGTGATACACCTTATCTGTATCCACATGGTCTATGACAACCAAGCGATCACTTTCGCGAACCTGTTTGCAAAAAGTGGTCTCTATTTCTAACTCATCACCCACGGAAAGCCCAAAAGGAATAGCGTCTAAAACGCCACATGTTACCCATGTTTCTTCCGTAACCCTAGCGATAGCTGCAAAGCCCATACCCGTTGCCCTACAGACCACGTCTAAAATGGTAGGAACTATGCTTATGGATTGAATATCCTCTATATCTTTCTGTAAAACGCCTACTATTTCCATGTGATATTTACTCTAAAAATAAACTTATATTACTCTAACTTGGTTCTCACGAAGAGTTACGGCGAACAAACGATTATTGAATAATAACCCGATTACTTCAATAATACAATTTTACTTCTTATTTTTTTCAGGGATACCCTTTTTTTTCAGAAATAAGAACATGAATAAGTTTACTGTGTCTCAAAACTCCATTTAAAAAAGAAATTGGATAGTTTTGCAGTTTTAAAATCGCTTTCTGAATGAAATTACTATTATCCATTGCTATTACCTTAATTTTTTTTTACAATGCGAATGCTCAATTAGTGAATATTGAATCCAAACGTATGCAGAAGGACTCCGTGCGTTTTGCCTTAAAAAGCGACTTACTTTTTAATTATACGGATAACAATGGAGCTTACATTCTTCAAATTGGCTCAAACATTACCACTCAAATAAAATCCAAAGATTTAAAGAAAATCTTCTTTTTTATTGGTAATTACAACCTCATAAGAAGTAAGGACGAAGACTTTCAAAACTCCTATTTTTTCCATTTAAGGTACAATCAAAAACTAACCGACCTTTTTAGATTTGAAGGTTTTATTCAAAACCAGAACAACACCTTACTTTCTATTCGGAACAGAAGCCTGGTGGGTGCCGGCGTACGTTTAAAATTGGTTTCGGAAGAAAATGCAAAGGTCTATTTTGGTAATGCTTATATGTACGAGATTGAAATACAAAAAGACACGGAAGAACAGTTTAACAACCACAGGAACAGTAGTTACCTATCTGCAACATATGCTTTTCCAAAAACGCGGTTAGATTTTACGGGAACTATATATTTTCAACCGTTGTACCGCTATATAGCCAACCACCGGGTACTAAGTCAGTTAAAAGCAGAAATGCCGTTAACGGGCCATCTAAGCGTTTCTGCGCTGTACAATTATTCCTATAGCAGCTTTTCAACTTCTACCGAAAGTGACCGTTCTTCCAACTTAAAACTAGGACTTACGTTTTCCCTCTAAAAAAAGAAAATTAGGCCAATAAAGCCTTGCTCATAGCCTCGCCAATTTCAAGAAGGTTCCTACGCTCTTCTTCCGTAAAATCATAAGGTACAGGTTTAGCTATCCCTAATGTTCCGTACAGTTTTCCATCCAGCAACATAGGTACGGCAATAGAACCTTCCACTTTAGTTTCTTTGGCAGCAGGGCGGGCCACTCCAGAATCATCTGTTTGTAGGTTACACATTTCCACGGCCTGTTTACGCTCTGCAGCTATACCTGCCATGCCTTTGCCTATTGGAATTGTAGATAGTTTTGGGATTAAAAAAGGAGGGATTCCCTTATGAGCTTGTATCTGTAGTAATTCTGTTTCTTGGTTTAAAAAATGAAGTGTTCCCGTGCTACAATCAAAACTGGTGATAACACTTTCCAATAATTGCTGCCAATCTACATTTGGTTGTTCCAATTCTGCTAAAATGCTAGCTACAGTTAATCCTTTTGTATCACTCATAATTTTATGTTTGCTAAATTGATGGTTTGTAATTCTTAATGACTGCCTGATTATACGGCAGTCTTTCCAAACAAATTTACTAAAGTATTCCATAGTTACTCCTAACCTGATTCAACTGAAAAACTAAACCTTTGTTAAAAAAGAATGAACGTTCATTTTTATACATATCTTTGTACCAGAATTAGAAATCATGGCAGAATTAACAAAGAGTCAAATTAAGAGAAGAGCATTGGTTAAGGCCACAATAGAGTTGGTAAACAACAGTGGCTTTCACGCAGCTCCTATGTCGAAAATAGCTAAGATAGCTAACGTATCGCCTGCAACTATTTATCTGTATTTTGAGAATAAACAGGATTTGGTGAACAAAGTCTATATAGAAGTGAAGGCATCTTTTACGGAATATGCATTTGCTACTTACGATCCAAATATGGAAGTCGCCGAAGGTTTTGAAGTTATATGGAAACGTATTGCCGATTTTAAATTAAAGGAATGTGAAGAAGCTATGTTTTTAGCACAGTGCGATAATACACCTATGATTGACGAACAAAGCAGAGAAGAAGGCATTAAGCATTTACAGCCTTTGTTGGACTTGTGGGAGCGTGGTAAAAAGGAAGGTAAGATAAAGCCGCTATCGGATTATATATTATACGCCTATGCTATCAACCCGTTATCTTTTTTAATGATCACACAAAAAAGGGGACGTTTTCAATTAAATGAAGATCACCTTGAGGAAGCATACCAGTCTGCTTGGAGCAGTATAAAAATATAAACACAATTATTTTAAATATTACATACAAATGGAATTACTTGATAAATTAAATTGGAGATACGCTACTAAAGCAATGAACGGCGAAACCGTACCACAGGAAAAAGTGGACCGTATTTTAGAAGCTGCGCGCCTTGCCCCTACTTCTAGCGGATTGCAGCCTTTTGAAATTATAGTGGTGACCAATCAAGAATTAAAGGAAAAAATTAAGCCTGTAGCTTGGAACCAGTCTGTGGTAACAGATTCTTCTCACTTATTGGTTTTCGCGGCTTGGGACAACTATACTGAAGAACGTATTAATAAAATGTTTGACCTGACCAATGAAATTCGTGGTTTTAAAAACGAAGGTTGGGAAAACTACAGACAACAATTATTGGGAATGTACCCACAGCGTGACCCACAAGTAAACTTTGAGCATGCCGCTAGACAAGCATACATAGCATTTGCCGAAGCCCTTACCGCTGCCGCTTTTGAGGGTGTAGATTCTACGCCAATGGAAGGTTTTGATCCAGATGCAGTAGACGAAATTCTTGGCCTAAGAGCAAAAGGTTTGCGTAGCTGTGTATTGTTACCAATTGGCTACAGAAAAACAGAAGAGGATTGGTTGGCAAATTTGGTTAAAGTGAGAAAAAGCACTGAAGACCTAGTAACCGTAATGGACTAATTACAAAAAGAAAATTACTATGAAAACTATATTATTAAAGAATAGACCTAAAGGAAGACCATCAGTCTCTGATTTTGAATTTGTAGAGAACGATTCTCCTTTAGAAATTAAAGATGGAGAATTGCTTTTGGAAACGACTTATGTTTCTGTAGATCCTTATTTAAGAGGAAGAATGAGCGATGCCAAATCATATGTAGCTCCCTTTGAGTTAGACAAACCTGTTCATTCAGGTATAGTTGCAAAAGTTATAGCATCTAAGCACACTGAGCATAAAGAAGGAGACTACCTTGCCGGGATGTTAGATTGGAGTACTCAACAGATTTCCAATGGAGAAGGTCTTACCAAAGTTGATGGTGAAAAAGCGCCTTTAAGTACATATCTGGGAATTTTAGGAATGACCGGTTTAACTGCCTATTTGGGACTTACTGAAATTGGGAAGCCTAAAAAAGGGGAAACTCTAGTAGTTTCCGGTGCAGCCGGTGCGGTAGGTAGCGTGGTTGGCCAAATCGGTAAAATACTTGGACTTCGTGTTATTGGTATTGCCGGTAGCGATGAAAAAGTAGATATGCTTAAATCAAAATTCGGTTTTGATGAAGGCATTAATTACAATACTACGGAAGACATGACTGCGGCAATTGCCAAAGCTGCTCCAAACGGAGTTGATGTTTATTTTGATAACGTGGGTGGTCCTATATCGGATGCGGTATTATTCAATATCAATCACTTTGCAAGGATGATTATCTGCGGTGCCATTTCAGTATACAACAACACTGAGCTACCTAAAAGTGTTAGCGTACAACCATTTTTGGTTAAAAATAGCGCACTAATGCAAGGATTTATTGTTTCAAATTACAGCGAAAAATTCCCTGAAGCAATGAAACATTTATCCACTTGGTTGGCTGAAGGTAAATTAACCTATAGCGAAACCGTTGTTGAAGGATTTGAAAATATCCCTCAAGCTTTTATCGATTTATTCGATGGAAAAAACAAAGGAAAAATGGTCGTTAAAATTTAATGACCGAAACAAAAAAGAAAAGAAACTATGACAAATTTTGAATTTAAGAATCCTACCAAAATTATATTTGGGAAAGATACCATCAAGAAAATAATAGAAGAAATCCCTTCTGACGCCAAAATATTAATGCTATATGGTGGCGGAAGTATCAAAAAGAACGGTGTATACGACCAAGTAAAAGCGGCTTTGAAAAATGCTGATTTAGTTGAGTTTGGTGGCATACCTGCCAACCCGGAATACGCGGTTTTAATGGATGCCCTAAAGATTATTAAAGAAGAAAAGATTACCTATCTACTAGCTGTTGGTGGTGGTTCAGTCATTGACGGAACTAAATTTTTATCGGCTGCAGCGGTATATGAAGGTGATGAGCCGTGGGATTTTGTAAAAAAGAGAGAACCTATTAAAAAAGGAATGCCTTTTGGAACAGTTCTAACGTTACCGGCAACAGGTTCAGAAATGAACTCGGGAACGGTTATCTCTAGAAAAGAAACGCAAGAAAAATTGGCTTTTGGAGGTCCTGCCCTATTCCCACAGTTTTCGGTTTTGGATCCACAGGTAATTACCTCTATTCCAGAAAGACAATTGGTAAACGGTATTACTGATGCTTTTACCCATGTTCTTGAACAGTACATGACGTATCCTGCAGGCGGATTTTTACAGGACCGTTTTGCCGAAGGTATCTTACAGACCCTTATTGAGATTGCTCCAAGAGTAATTAAAGACCCTAGTGATTATGAGGCTGCAGCCAACTTTATGTGGAGTTGCACCATGGCACTAAACGGACTTATTCAACAAGGTGTTCCTGGAGACTGGGCAGTACATATGATGGGCCATGAGCTAACGGCAATGTACGGAATTGATCATGCTAGAACTCTAGCGGTAGTTGCTCCAAGTCATTACAAATACAATTTTGAAGCGAAGAAAGAAAAATTGGCTCAATATGGCGAGCGTGTTTGGAACATAACCGAAGGTAATGTTGATGATAAGGCATACGCTGCTATTGAAAGAACGGAAGCTTTCTTTAAAGAATTGGGTATTGACACCAAACTTTCTGATTACACTTCGGATTACGAAGGTACGGCTGAAAAAATTGCACAACGTTTTACCGATCGTGGCTGGAAAGGTCTTGGCGAGCGCCAAGCTTTAACGCCTCAGGATGCTGAGAAGATTGTGAAAATGGCGTATTAATAATAAGAACTTTAAAAACTTAAAAGATGAAAATATTATTCGTTTTAACCTCTCATGATAAATTGGGAGATACAGGTAAAAAAACTGGATTTTGGGTAGAAGAATTTGCAAATCCATATTATACATTGTTGGACAAAGGTGCTGATATTACTTTAGCGACACCAAAAGGTGGAGCTGCTCCAATTGACCCGAGTAGTAACACTCCAGATGCAAGTACTGCAGATACGGAACGTTTTGAAAAAGACGACGTTGCTCAGGAAAAAATCAAAAACACCAAAGTATTGGCAGATATGAACGCCGATGATTTTGATGCGGTTTTCTACCCTGGAGGACACGGTCCGTTGTGGGATTTGGCAAATGACGCCAACTCTATAGCGCTGATCGAAAAATTCAACGAGCAGAAAAAACCTATTGCTTTTGTATGTCACGCTCCTGCTGCTTTAAAAAGCGTAAAAGGAAAAGACGGAGAATTCTTGGTGAAAGGTAAAAAAGTAACCGGATTCACAAATACAGAAGAAGATGCAGTTCAACTTACGGACGTTGTTCCTTTCTTAGTTGAGAATGCATTGAAAGAAAATGGAGGTATCTACTCTAAAGGTGAAGATTGGGCTGCCTATGCTTTGCAGGACGGCAATCTGATTACAGGTCAAAACCCTGCCTCATCTGAACTGGTAGCCGAAAAGCTTTTGGCTAGTTTAAACTAATTGTAGTTCCCCCAGTTTTTCAAAAAGCTTATCGGTTTTGCCGGTAAGCTTTTTTATTTTATATCTTCCTCATGAAGCTATTACAGCCCTACTTAACTACAATCGCTTCTAACTCAATTTTTAAAGTTTCAAATAAGCCTTTCACTTCTAAAACCGTACTGGCTTGTTGCACGTTATTCTCCTTTGTCCAATTTTGAAACACATCAAAGCAGCTAAAAAATTCTTCGGTAGATGTCGTGTAGACGTCTAACCTCACTATATTTCTACATTCATAATCGGCTTCTTCTATAACCTTTTCAAGATTTTCAATAGCCTTTATCAACTGCGGCTTCATATCCTCCGTGCTAGATTTTCCATCTGCATCAATCGCGGTCTGGCCAGATATATAAAGGGTTCCTTCTGTATTGGTCACTTCAACAGCTTGTACATAACTCCTTTCGTTTTGCCATTTCCATGGGTTAACTATTCTTTTGTTCATTTGATTTTGATGTTGTGCGAATACCGACGTGCGGTCACTAACGCGATTACTAAAATTCCTTTTTTATAAGTCAACTATTCAATTATTAGGTGTCTTACAAAGATTTGAACTTTGGTATTCACTATTGCGTGACAAACATCACAATTATGAAAAAAGTAAACTACCTCCGGGCATTTAATCTCGATTATCGCTTAAAATATTTAATGGGATAACCTACTGAGTGTTTCTCGGGATACACCCAAGTAGGAAGCCAAAAGCATTTTAGGAACTCGTTGAAATAGTACTGGATATTGTTCCAACAGTTGTTCATACCTTTCTTTAGCACTTGAAGTTAAAAAGGATAAAATTCTTCTCTGGGAAGCTATATGACCCGCGTTGGATTTCTTCAAAAAGAAATATTCCATTTTAGGAAAGTTTGCGGCCAGTTTGTTATAATTATTTAAACTAATGCTAAGCACATGAGTTTCCTCAATACATTGCAATGACATCTGAGCCTCTGTTTGGGTGAAAAAAGCAGCAAAATCACTTTCCCACCAATTTTCCATAGCAAAGGAAGTTATATGTTTCTTTCCATCTGCATCATCATAAACCAATTTTAAAAGTCCGGAGATTACATAGTAGCAATGGTTTACAGATTCTCTTTTTTGAATCAGAAAATCATTCTTGCCAAAAGCTTCTTTTGAGAAATGAGACAGGACAAAGGTATATTCATCATCACTTAAAGCAACTACTTCCTCTATATGTTTTCTAAGCTGATTACCCATTTAATGATTTTTTGTGCTATGCTTTTTTTGAACTGAAAATTTACGAACTTTTATAAATAGATTTCTCTAAATAAGATCACCAAAAAATATGAGGTCTCTAGAAGTTCTATTAATACTGGATAAATACGTTTTGCTTACTCTATTTTTTTGAATCATATAACAATAATGATTAAGGAAAACTGTTTTCAACTAACGTCATCACCAGTTATATTCAAGGAGAAAGACTTTTAGTTGGCAAAATTACATTTGTATTTCTCGTTGCCTTATTAATAATTACCACATATTCATTGTAGTACATAAAACCCATAATCATGATAAATTTACTTAACCTAAAACGTCTTTTTATTGTACCAATAGTAATACTTTCTACTTCTTGTTCTTCGGAGTCAGATACTATTCTACTTGATGAGAGTGAATCAAATGAACTATCTAGTGAATCAGTTGAACGGTCTAGTGCGGAAAATATTCAGATTTTTCCAGCAAATCATCCATTAAATAAAGAGGTTACCAATAGCCCTGTAGATTCTCATTCAGATATCATACTAGAAAATATAGGTTTAAATTCTGGGCTTTTTGCTGATTTTGGTAGTGGTCTATACAATGATGCTCCCATTGGTATACCTTATACCGTAGTTGATGGTAGCCAACCAAATGTGCCTATTACTTTTAATGAAAACGGTTATCCTTCAGAAAGTGATAAGGGGCCTTTTCCTATTCCCCTAGATGCACCAATTGAAGGTAATGGAAAAGGAGATAGTCATGTTATTTCTGTAGATGTAGAAAACGGTATGTTGTATGAATTATTCAATTCAAAACAAGTTGGTACTGGTTTTGAAGTTTCAAGTGCAGCTGTATTTGATTTAAATGAAAATACCTTTAGGCCAGATGGATGGACATCAGCAGATGCGGCGGGTTTACCAATTTTCCCTTTATTGGTTAGGTATAGTGAAATTGAAAAAGGAGAAATAGACCATCCCATTAGGTTTACCATTCCTAGATCTAAAATCTATGAGGGGTATATACATCCGGCACGTCATTTAGTTTCTGGCAATACAAATGATCAATTATTACCTTTTGGAGCTGTTTTAAGACTTAAATCGACATTTGATACCAGTGATTTTTCTGAAACAAATAAAATAATTCTTCAAGCATTGAAAAAATACGGGTTGATACTGGCAGATGTTGGGTCAAACATGTTTATATCCGGTGCACCAGATGACAACTGGGATAATGACGACCTTAGAGCATTAAGAAATGTTACCCTAAACAATTTTGAAGTCATCCAAATGGGCGAAATAACAACGAAGTAAACTACCTCGGAGCATTTAATCTCGACTATCGCGTAAAACTTTAGAGTATTTACAATTAAACCACCCTACACTAGAAATGTAAGGTGGTTTAGTTATTAAATATCAATCTCTATTTCACGTTGAAGCAACCCTACTCCTCCAGCCATCAAACCCATTATCTTGTCTTTTTCAATCTGTAGATTTACGACAATTAAGCTGGGCGAAGGCACTTTCATATATTTTCCTTGTTGGATTTCAAAACTGCGCTGCTCCATTTTCAAAACGTCAAACAGATAACCGGCAAGCGGCCCGGCAGCCATTCCTGTACCCGCTTCTTCTTCAATTCCATAACTGGGAGCGAACATTCTTGAAGTAGCATCATATGCTGTACTTTCTGTGTCAGTTGAAAACACGTAATACCCAATCAAATCAAATTCTCTGCTGACTTCGGCTATAAGATTTAAATCTGGAACTATGCTTTTTAGTATCTCTTTGCTCCTTACCGGAATTAGTATAAACGAGTTTCCCGTGTCCACTAATTGTATTGGCGCATTCGGCAAAAGGTCAGCCTTATTTAATCCTAGGGATTTTAAAATAACAGCTTCTCTGTGACTAACGTCTGTATATTTTGGAGCCAATTATTCCATAAAAGCTAGGTCTCCAATCAGCTCAATTTTTCGTTTTCCATCAATGGTTTCTTTGGAAGAACTGCTGTTCTTCAAAGCACCTATCTGTTTTAAGTATGAAAACGTAGCTACGGTGGCGTGCCCACAATGAGCTATTTGCTTGTTAGGCGTAAAGAAGTCCAACTTAAAATCTTCTGTTTTAGATTTTGAAACGAATGCGGTTTCTGACAGGCCTACTTTTTTGGCTATTTCTAGTTTATTCTCTGCAGTAAGCGCATCGGCTTTTAGCACTACTCCTGCTGGGTTTCCTCCTTTTCCATTTTCGGCAAAGGCATTAAGAATCTGTACGGTTATTTTCTTTTTTGAAATCTCCATTGCATCTATTTATTGGGTTACAACTTATAGACGTAATGAAATAGAAAAAGACGTAGCTAACCTTCGTTATTTTCAAAATCGATTATTTTTCCAGAACTATCGGAGTCAACATTGGGGCAGTCCAAAATATTATCTTTCAAAATTTCCCGGGCTTTTTGAACTCTGGACTTTGTTCCCGAATAAGAGATTTTTAGATGTTGAGCAAGTTCCTTTTGAGAATAGTTTTTAAAAGAAGTCAAAACAATTGCTTCCTTATGTTCCGCGGAAAGACTATCTATTTTTGAATTGATGCAGTTGGTTAAGTTCGCATATTCAAAATTGTTGCTTTCTGTTTCAGGAATATCTAAATCACCTATGGCTATGTTTTTAATTTTCGTTTTTCGGAAATAATCAATAATGGTATTTCTAGTAATTTGATATACCCAGGAGGTTATTTTAGAAGTGTGTTTAAGCTGATGTATGTTTGTTTGAATCTTGATAAAAACTTCTTGATGAATATCTTTAGCTAGATGCTCATCTTTAATTTTCCCTGAAATAAACTTAAAAAGTTCTTCATGGAGGTCTTCCCAAATGATATTGATTTCAGTTTTCAAGATTTTGTTTTTAACCGGACGCAAGTAGTAACCCCCGTTATTCCGTATAATTTACACTTTTCAAAATAAAGTCTACTATGGGCGTAGGATCTTCCAAACTATGAGGATGGTGCCCCACTCCTTCTTTACCGATAAGCTTTATGGTGCCTCCCGCTTTTTCAAAGTTTTCTTTAAGTAATGCCGTGTTTTCTTCAAAAGGAACAACTACATCCGCATCGCCATAAACGTGGATTACAGGAATGCCTGCTTTTGCAACCTTTAGACTCGTATTAATAGGTATCCCCTCAAAGCTTTTAACCGAAACGGAGTCCAGCCCATACGCCGCTAAACAAAGTTTCCACGCTTTGGGATTTCCCTCTCCCCTGAACATTCCACCTGGCCAACTTTTAATATCACATACGGGCGCATCGGCATAAATACTGAAAACCTTATCAGTATTTTGTGACGCCCAATTATAAATAATCAATCCGCCACGGCTCAATCCTTCTAATACCACTTTCTGATTAAGTCCGTATTCCGAAACACAAAATTTATAAAAGTCATTCCATAGCTGCACCGCTTCATCATTCCCGAATAAATTGGCGACATCTACATACACCACATGAAAACCTTTTTTCAAAAGGGCTTTATCTACTTGTGGCTCAGCACCCCAAAAGCGAGCTCTCCAAATCCAATAATTATTGGAGTTCGCTTTGTTCGGAAAAACCACCTTGGCATCATGTCCTTGAAATACAAATTCTTTTACCTTGTATTCCGAAAAAACGGAATCCTGTGCAAAGGCAGAAATAGAAATAAAAAGGGTGAACAAAATAAGGATATGGTTTGCGCTTTGTTTCATTTGGTTTAGTTTGAAGGATAAGTATACTGGTTTGTATAACTCTTTTGTTTTACTTTAAATCGATTTCAAAAAAGCACACATCTGCGTTATGATAGTGAGATGGCAAATCTGAAGTATTTTTTAATTTCTTCATGCCCAAGAAATCAAAACCACAGTTTTTATAATGATTAATTAGCTTATCATTCTTGCCACAGGTATCCATTCTAACGTACTGTTTGCTCTCCTTTGCCGCGAAGTCTTTAGACCAAGCTACAATGGCTTGTACAAAATTCTTACCTCTAAACTCAGGATTGGTGGCTATACGGTGAATGTAGATGGATGAATCATTATCTTTCTCTTCCCAAATTTGGGGGTCAGTATAGGTTATGGCCCAAACACAAGCTATTTTATCATCTATTAACAGCTTAAATTGTCGGTTTTCAAGAACTTCTGTTGTTATGAATTCTTTGTCAAATTCAGGCCATTGGTTATCGGGGAATTTTACTTTTTGAAAATCCGTAGCTAATTTATACAGCCTAAATATTTCTGGAATATCGTTGAGCGTGCTTGTGGTTATTTTCATATATTTTCTTTGAAAAATACAACTATAAAAACTGACAATACTTAGACACAACAGACTGATTAAATTCTGGCCTGTTATGTATAAAGGAAATTACTTAAACCCAACTGTCATTTGGAGGTTCTTCCCAATGGTCTCGTTATTATTACGCAATTAAACTAATTCTCCTGTTTTTTTAATTTCTCACCTACTTCTTTCCACAACTCCACTGTTCTCTTACCTCTAACATCTTTTTCATAAACAGGTTTGAGCTGGGGAATCAATTCGACATAGTCATATAAATTTTTTGACAAAATAATTAATGCATATTGCAAGAGATCTTTTCCAAATTTTTCTTGTTCCTCAATTTTTTTTGATTTCGTTATCTGAAGAACACTTAACCTACCCGTATGGGAATAACTACATAAATAAGAATATAAATCTCCAAAAAAACCTCTTTCAAAACCTGCATTTTCAGCTAAATCTGTCCAAGTTAAATTAGATTTCCAATTACCTTTCTCCATTTGCTTCTTCTGCTTAGCTGAAAGTGCTACATGATATTCAAATTCTCTAATAATACTTATTTTTTTGCCAATTAGAATTTTTTCTTGATTCTTAATTGCCAAAGATTCTTGCGAAGTGGCTTGTAGGTCTTGTCTTTCTATGTAGCCAGCTAAGTCCCAACAATGGTATCGATAAAGTTTTTCATCATGGTCTTCAGGGGCAACAAACACATGATTAAACACTAGATATGACTCCAAAGCTGCTCTTATTAGAACTGCAATCGACGAATAATCAATTACTTCAAAGTAAGAACCATCTATTAAGTCAAATTTCTGTCGCTGACACAATGAGTAAGATGTACAAATGTGTAAAAATGTTTTTTTAGAAATAGATTCTGCATATTTTATCCCCTCTTGACCTTTTACTTTTTTTCCAGAAATAGAATTACCAACGTCAACATAGTAATTGATAAGTACATTTAAATCTTCTAAGTTTTCCATTTCTACTTTTATTAATAACAGTAAATGATTTTCACATTTTCATGGCTTGTGTTTAATCGTTCGAATATTATTTCCTTACTCCACACTCGCCACTTGGCTTTCCCCATCATCATAACTCACCCTATAAATAGCATCACCAAAATCATCTGAAATTAATAGCGAGCCATCTTTAAGCAACAGTACATCTACCGGTCTACCAAAAGCTTCTTGACTTTCTTCGTCTAACCAACCATCTATAAAAGTCTCATAAGACACTGCTTCATTATTCTCAATTTTAACCAAAGAAATTCTATAACCAGATTTTTTTGAACGGTTCCAAGAACCATGCTCGGCTATAAAGGCCTGCTGCTTATATTTTTCTGGAAACATATTTCCTGTATAAAATTTCATTCCCAAGGGAGCCACATGTGCACCCAAGGTCTGAACAGGCGCTACAAAATCTGAGCAAGGACGTTGGTCTCCAAACTCCGGGTCCTTGATTGTTCCTCCATGGCAAAACGGGTACCCAAAGTGTTGTCCGGCTTCCGTAACTCGGTTTAACTCACAGGGCGGAATATCATCGCCCATCATATCTCTACCGTTATCCGTAAAATACATTTCTTTGGTCTCTGGGTGCCAATCAAAACCTACGGTATTACGAACTCCCCTTGCATAAATCTCACGGTTGCTTCCGTCTGGGTCCATACGGGAAATAGAGGCAAAACGCTCATCTACTACTGTAGAATCGCAAATATTACAAGGTGCGCCTACGGGCACATATAATTTATCATCAGGGCCAAAAGCAATGTATTTCCACCCATGGTGAAACGCCTCTGGAAAATCGTCATACACCACCTTAGGTTCGGGTACGCTATCCAAATTAGCCTCAATATCATCATATCTAAAAAGTGTGCTTACATCTGCCACGTAAAGCGACCCGTTTCTAAAAGCTATTCCGTTTGGAGACTGTAAACTCGTATCTAGTTCAATTACTCTATCCGCTTTAAAATCCTTATCACGGTCTTGAATGGCATATACTTTCTTCTCATTTCTAGTGCCCACGAACAAAGTACCGTCATCTCCCATAGCCATGGAACGAGCGCCATCAATACTATCCGCAAAAACTTCAATTTTAAATCCGTTCGGTAATTTCAGTCGGTCTATGGGCAATTTAGATTCAGGTTCGTCATAAGTAACCATGGGTTCCTTTTCTTCAACCTTTTGCTTCTTCTCGTTACAGGCCGTAAAACCCACAAGCGTCATTGCAATCAAAAATGTCTTTAGTGTATAGTTTTTCATGTGTTTGTTATGTTAGAGGTATTGTCTTAAATTTTTCTTGAAGAATTCTGCGCTATCCGCTATGCTTTTCATGGAATCTTGGGCAAAATTACTTCCTTGTTCTATATAATAATACTGCAGAGCATCCGTATCTATTTGAGAAAGCATTTCTGCGTAATCTATTGAACCGTTACCTAGTTCCGTATAATCACCCGTAACCTTGTCCATATCCTTTATATGCCACATAACGTAACGTCCGGGCTGATCGGCAATAAGTTCTTGAGGGGTTTGTTTAGAAGAATGCATTACCCAATACATGTCCATCTGCAGCTTTACTAACTCCGGATTGGTTTCTTTTAAAATGATATCATACCCGGTTTGCCCGTTATGGTCCGTAAATTCAAAATCATGGTTGTGATAGGCAAAACCAAGTCCAGCGGAATTTACTTGCTCCGACATCCAATTCAGTTTGCCGCTAAGCGCTTTAAAGTTTTCAATTGTTCTAAACTCAGGTGCCAACCAAGGCCAAGTAATATAAGGTTTGTTCAGGATATGAGCTCCTTGAATACAGGTATCTAGGTATCTCCTAAGTTCATCTTTCGGCTTATTAAAATAAGACGAGAAATCATAATGACCACTGGTAGTCGTAAGGTTTAAATCATCTAAAATCAGTTTAAATTCTTTTGCCTTATAACCATAGTAGCCAATGGTCTCCGGGTCAAAACCATAAATCTCTAGGTCTTGATAGCCCATTACCTTTGCCTTTTTAAGGCTCCCCAATGGGTCCGCTTTCATGGCATCACGAATGGTAAAAAGTTGCAGTCCCATTTTAAACTTTGGCTTGTTATCTAAAGTAAAACCGGTAACTGGCAGTAAGGTTGCAGCCGAAGCCAAACTACTCTGTTTTATAAAATCTCTTCTATGCATATATCCTAACGGAAGTTTCAAAATTGGACAAAAAAAAAGGGTTTGCTTAAAAGCAAACCCTAAGATATTACAATCTTTTGGTACGAACGAAAATATCTCCAATTTATGAAACCGAGTCTATGGCTTCACCAATTAAAGTTTCCCCTTCTAAAATTTCAAAAGTAGCGTTCTTAACGGCATCATCATGTAAAGAGCGTACTAAAGTCTGCGCTACATCATCCCTACTAATAGTACCTGAATTCTCCAGGCTGCATGCAGCCTTAATTTTTCCCGTTCCCTTATCGTTGGTCAAAGAACCTGGACGAACAATGGCGTAGTTTAGATTACTATCCTTTAGATAGACATCCGCATTATGTTTTGCTTTCAGGTAATCCTTTAAATCGCCTGCCTGTTCGGGGTTGTCCGCTCCCATAGAGCTTAGCATTACAAATTTCTTTAAATGACCGGCTTTTGCAGCATCTACCATTTTTTTAGCGCCTTCTTGGTCTACTTCCTTAACTTTTTTGCCACCGGAACCTGCAGCAAAAATTACCTTATCTATATTTTTTACGGTATGCGATATGTCTTCTTCCAAATCACCCATAACCGTGGTGATATTATCTTTCTCAAACTGCTCCTTTTGAGATTCTTTACGAACCATTGCTATAGGCGTGAAATATTGAGATTGATTTAAAAGTGTTACTATTTTTTTTCCTGTAGTACCATTGGCACCAGCTACTAATACATTTTCCATTTCATCATTTTTTAGTTACTACGAATTTAGGGCAAATACGTACCGTAGCTTGATGCAGAATAATTCATTTTTAACCCAGAAACGTTTCCGTGCGTATAGTCAAACAAGACCTAGGTTTTAAGCGTGAGTCTTCACTACCTTTGTCGCATAATTTTTTTGAATGGCCCATCAACATTACAAAATGTATAAACCCTTTGGATTCATAAGTCAAATGGGTTCCAATAATATAAAGGAAAAACGATCTAAGCGTTTTATAAGTGAGCTACATCCTTTTGATGATGACGTTATGGCCATAGGGCGATTGGATTTAAAGTCTGAAGGACTTCTCTTAATGACTACCGATGGAAAACTGAGTGATACGGTTAACCGCTCGGGAATTGAAAAAGAATATTACGCCCAATTAGATGGTGTCATTACCCCCGAAGCCATAGAAAAATTAGAAAAAGGGGTTGAAATTGGTATTGAAGGAAAAAAGTATTTGACCAAACCTTGCCAAGCTAAACTGATTACGGAAGAACTGAATTTTCCGGAACCGCATCATTTGCTGCGCGTAGGCACACACAGGCCTAACTCTTGGTTGTCCGTTACATTAACAGAAGGGAAGTTTAGACAAGTGCGCAAGATGACGGCCGTAGTAGGTTTTCCTACGTTACGCTTGGTACGGGTACGTATAGGAACCGTTACACTTAAAGGAATGAATCCGTCTGACGTGATTGATTTCCCGAATTTACCTGCAGAATTGAATTTGGAATAAGTAAATAAACTTAATTTACTCTGTTAGCTTGCTAATAGGAAGAAGCTCTACTTTACGAAACTCTACTTCCGAGCCTTCAGCTTGTAGAGCAATTTGCCCGGTTTGAGCTGTAGCATCATAACCATGGTTGACCATATCACCGTTCACCCAAACTTTAATTTCATTCTTTAGGCACTCAATAACCATATGGTTCCACTCACCTACCGGTTTTTCAGAGTCGTCGGTCAGATTTAGGATTCTACGTTTTTTACCTTCGGTAATGCCCCATTCCTCTTTAGGTCCGCGGCGCTCAACCATATCATCCACTTTAATATCTTCTACAATGCACCAAAAATCTCCTGCGTTCTCGTGCATCATTTGCACTTCAATAGATTTTGGAAACATTTTGTAAAGGGAACGTGGTGTAGAAGCAAAAACCAACACCCCACAATTACCGGGTTTGCCGGCAAAACGGTACTCTATATCCAAACGAAAGTCTTCGTATGTGGCATCTGTAATAATATGGCCTGCTGGTGTGCCTAAGCTTACCAACATGCCATCTCTAATAATGAAAGGGTTTCTTGCGTCCGTACTGTCCATTGCTGGCACATCTATATGCCAACCATTTAAGTCTTTACCGTTAAATAGACTTGTTGTCTTAGGAGCACATGACCATAGGGCAACAAAAGACACTGAAAAAACTAAAAGGAATTTTTTCATAAATTATATAAAACGGACAAACGCTATGTCCTATTTAAAAAGATACAATTCGAAAATTGATAAGCAGTAGTAATGCTATATTTTCTTCACTCGAACGGCATTCATGCCCTTCATACCTTTTTCAAGCTCAAAAGAAACTTTATCGTTCTCGTTAATTTCGTCGATAAGGCCACTTACGTGAACAAAGTATTTTTCTTGATTTTCAGAATCGATAATAAAACCGAAGCCTTTAGAGAAATCAAAATAAGACACTTTACCGTTGCGAACCGGATCAAATTCTTCTTGATCTCCCTCTTCTCTTTTAGGAATACCCAAAACAATATCTTCAGCATCTACCTGAACCTTTTGTGATGGATCTGGTGGAGTATCTACAAGGTTGCCGTTAAAGTCAACATAAGCGAAAGGAATTCCTTCATCGTTGTCTTTTGAAGCAGCCTTACGCGCATTTTTTTTCTTAGCTTTTTCTTCACGTTTTTTCAAACGCTTCTTCTCTTTTTCAGTCTTATTATAGGTTTGCTGCGATTTAGCCATTCGGTATTTTTCTTGTTTTAAAATTAGGAGGATAAGGTACGAAATTATTTTGATTTTATCCGAGTTTCAATGTAAAGAAATGGGCTAAGTAAGCAATGCCCATTTACCTCTATAACTTAGTCGTAAGAACCTACATAACATTACTTTACACTAGTTATTATCTAATTTAAAACACACTTTTTACTTGCTTTTACCGAAGTATTTCTAGGTCATTCTGAATTAAGGACGACAGAGACGTCATATTATGAAGTTTCAATTTGAAAGCAAACAGCTTAATTTGATTTAGAGATTGCTTATTTCGGTTAAACGAGTTTCCATATTTTTTAGAAGCTAAAAATTACTTTAAAAGCCATTATTAGTATCTTACCTCAATTTTAAATCATTCTCCTACAGGCGAATAAAATCTTATGTTTTGAAAAAGCACTTTAAAACCCTTACGATAGTTGGCCTATTGCTACTAAGTTACGCTTGTTCCAGTGACAGTAATGAATATGAGCCTGTACCGGACCAAGAAACACCTACCCCGCAACCTGAGCCAGAGCCAGAACCGGAACCCATTCTAGAATTAGATGCCATACCGGCTTCCGCACAGAGAATTGGTGATGCCGCTAAAGGATATGAGTATCTAATTGCCGGAGACTATATGAGTTCTGGCGTACCCTACGATGCATTTATACAGGGCTTTGGAGCAGATGACAGAAACTTACTGGAACGAAACGGAGATAATGCCAATATACCATATGAGTATACGGCAATTACGGCATCCAATGGGGTTAGAATAGTATCCCCCAATTGCATGTCCTGTCATGCCGGTTTTGTAAACGATGAATTTGTAGTGGGATTGGGTAGCCATGCGGCGGATTTTACGGTAAACAGAGCCCTTAACATGGGTTTGGTAAGCTCAGGTATTTCATTTCTTTACGGCGGACAAGATAGCGATGAATGGGAGGCTTTTGATCAATTTAGAAAAAGTATAGAAGCCATTGGCCCGAAAACCTTAACCGAAACCCGAGGCGCAAATCCAGCCGATAAAATTACTAGAGTTCTAGCAGCCTACAGGGATAAGAATACTTTAGAATGGACAGATGAACCTAATGTTGGTGTACCGGATGAAGTGATTCCAACAGATGTTCCTGCTTGGTGGCTATTGAAAAAGAAAAATGCCATGTTCTACCACGCTATTGGGCGTAAAGATTTTTGCAAATCGTTTATCGGTTCCAGTCTTTTAACTTTGGACGACAAAACTAAAGCGGAAGAAATAGATCCAAAAATGCCAGATGTACTGGCGTATATCTACAGCATAGAAGCACCCGAATATCCTTTTGAAATTGATGCAAATCTTGCCGCTCAAGGCAAACCCGTTTTTGAAGAAAATTGTGTAAAATGTCATGGCTCCTACGGGGACAATGAAGAATACCCCAACCTTTTGGTTTCCCTTGCAACAATAGGGACCGACCCAGAATTATCAAACCTTTACACGGAACCAGCAGAACTAAACGATTATTTTCTGGATTGGTTCAATACAGGTTGGTTCGGTACAGGTGCGACCGGACTGGAATTTAATGCCGAAGGAGGATATATTGCTCCTCCCCTAGACGGTATTTGGGCAACTGCCCCTTATTTTCACAACGGCTCCGTTGCAACTATAGCCGAAGTATTAAACAGCTCAGAACGTCCTAAATATTGGAGCCGAAACTTCAGCAGCACGGATTATGATAAAGAGAATCTGGGATGGAACTATACTGAAGAGAGCTCCAAAGTAGATAAAGAAACGTATGACACCACTATAAAAGGATATGGAAATGGCGGCCATACTTTTGGTGACGACCTAAGCGAAACGCAACGTACCGCTTTAATTGAATATTTAAAAACGCTCTAAGGAGTCTTGAAATTAGGGTCAAAAAGAAGCCCTTATCCAACTAG
>NZ_RCNR01000043.1 GCF_009725985.1 Zobellia amurskyensis | reverse complement strand
CTTCAATTTCCTCCTCATCAATAACTTCATCATCTACAGATTCTTCATCTTCAATAATCTCTTGATCTTCCACTGTATTTTCATCAAGGACAGAATCTATGTCATTAGAACATGAGACAATAAAAAGAATCAAAAAAAAATGGAAAACTAGCTTTGTATTTTTCATAGGGACAGGTAAAGTTATTTTTAAATCTGGGTCGTTATCCGAACTATAACGCACCAAGGATTTTGGTATTGCTTTATCTGTTAATTTTCAATCGAGTGTTTTAACTAAGTTCTCTATTAACACCTAACTTTGCTACTTCCGTTTGTAAACTCTCCTTTTTGAGGACATTACAATTCTTTCTCAACTATTTTACTAGGCGTATAGCCTATTCTATATGCCTGAGCTACAACTTTACTTCCTACGGGAATTTTGAGAGGCTTTTGATAAACGTTCCATACTTTTGTTTTGGTTCCTTCTTTATCAATAATTTTATAACCTAAAGATGCGCCTTCGGTAGAGCAACTCATTGTAATCAAGTTATCTTTAGATTCAATTTTTGGTTCGGACGTTATAGGCTGGCTGTCCGCACCGTTCCATAACTTGGTAATCAAATCTCTTTCTGGAAGACTGGGTTCGTCTCCTATCTCACTAAGCCAACGATCCATTTCTGTTCGTAATTTCTCTATTTTTTTATCGTAAGCAGGATCTTGGGCCAAATTGTTTACTTCGTATGGATCTGTCTTACAATCGTATAATTCCTCAGGCTGTTTACTTTCTCTAAACCAAAGAGATTGTATGCTATCTAAACCACCTTCATCACTTAAACGCAACAGCTCTTGCATAGTTGGTATTCTTTCTCTGTATTCAACTGGCAAATAATATCCTTGGTTAGGTCTGTAGTTTCGTATATACTTAAATTGGTCATCACGTACAGCACGAATAGCATCTGTAAATCCATCAAAACGGTCTGCAGCGCCATGAATATATTTTCGCTCCTTTTTAATTTTATACTTCCCTAAAAAAGCTTGTCCCTGCATATATGCTGGTGGTTCAATCCCTACCAAAGAAAGAAGTGTAGGAGCAAAATCTACAAAACTGAGTAGTTCATCATCTTTGGTCTCAGCATGTTGCTTATTTGGAAATCTAATAATCATAGGAGTATTTAACCCTGAATCATAAACCAAACGCTTCTCCCTAGGTAACGGTCCTCCGTGATCTCCGTAGAAAAAAATAATCGTATTTTCCAAAAGTCCATCTTCCTCCAACTGTTTCAATACTGCCCCAACTTGCTTATCCATTTCAGCAATATTGTTGTATAACTTCCACATATCGCGCCTTACTATGGGTGTGTCCGGTAAATAAGGAGGAATAGAAAACTCTGTATCTTTGGATAAGTGTATGGGTGTTTCCTCCTCTAACATACGTCCTCCTGCCCAAGTATAGGATGTATCCCCTGCTTGATAATGTCTGGTTTCTATATTTTTAAAACCATAGGGTTCAAATAAACCAGACTCGTGTGTTTCGGTAAAATTGAAGACCGAGAAAAATGGTTGATTATTGGCTCTATTTCTCCAATGTGCATATGGGCTACTTTCATCCCAAGCAGTTTTAGGAGCTTTAAATTGATAGTCTTCTTTATCATTATTGGAACAGTAATATCCATTCATCCGCAGTAATTCACTTACCATACGAGCTTCTGGTGGAGGAACCGCCCCATAAGAGGGCAAACCGGTAACCTCTGTATACGAAGTAGTTCGCATACCATTGGCACCAAAACTCGTAGGATACATTCCAGTGGTAATGGCTGCCCTACTAGGGGCACAAACTCCCGATGTTGAATATAAATTTGGATATATCACACCCTCTTTAGCCAAACGACTCAAATTAGGAGTTACTATAGTAGAGTCTCCAAAGGATGGAATGTAAGGACCCATATCTTCTGTTACCAACCATAAAATATTAGGTCTTTCCGGAAATTGTATTTCTGGTGGTGTAGCAACCGCTTTTTCCTCGGTTTTACTTTGGCAGCTAATTAGAACAGTAAATACCATACTAATAGACACTATGCTTCTAATTGATAACATATATTTATTCATATTATAGATTTAGTTGTAAAACCACAGGAATCTGCATAAGATAAACAATGAGTTTCCTTATCGTTTCTCCTAGCTGCATAGCGAATTTAAAACTATAATTAAAATTACCTGTCCTGTACTGTGTGTCATAACAGATTTCAATTTCGACAAGTATTATTTTTTGAATTTATTAGAGTAATATGAAGATATTACAACACGCTTTACGTTCTAAAGATTGCAACTATATTTTAGACCAATTGAAGTCATATCAAATTTCATTAAAAATTAGGCTAGTGGTTATTTCTTATAAGGTGAAGGACTAACAGATGTCCAACCTCCATCAATTACCAAACTCTGTCCTGTAATATGCTTTGCATTATCGGAAACCATAAACAATACGGCCTGAGCTATATCATTGACCGACGCCGGACTGCCCATGGGAGTGATTTTTTCCCAAGTGCCAAAATATTCCTTATCCCTCAAGGTCCGCTCCGTTAAAGTAGCTCCGGGTGCCACGGTATTCACATTTATTTTATAGGGCGATAGCTCTATTACCAATTTTTTGGCCAGCATTTCCAATGCGGCCTTGGTCATTCCATATGCCGCTAAATTCTCATGGGCTTGATGTCCTGTTACCGATGACATAAAAAGAATAGCCCCTCCCAAACCTTGTTTTTTCATTTGATTGGCCGAGGCCTGTGCCAAAAAGAAACTCCCGCCTAAATTTACTTTCATAACTTCAAAGAATGAATCTGGGGTATAGGTCAAAAATTCTCCAAAAAGGGTAATCCCAGCATTGGCAACTACTACATCTAGCTTACCAAAGGTTGTAACTGCCGTATTTACCATTTCCTCTATAACTGGCATTTCGCTTGAATCCCCTGCAAGCCCAATACATTTTCCTTTTTCACCTTCCATTCCTGCCACAGCGTCTCTTGTTAAAGAGGCATCTAAATCATTCAAGATAACATTGGCTCCTTTGGCCACTAATTGTTTGCAAATCTCCAAACCTATCCCTTGTCCTGCTCCAGTAACAATGGCTACTTTACCCTTAAAATCCATAGTGACCTAAATTCAATTAATAGAAATCCCTGGAGACATCACTTCTCCATTTCCCCTGTAAAAAAATTACATCTGTATTCTTGCGTAATATGGTGACTCAAGCCTAACTCCAAGAAAAGAAAAGCTAGATGCTATAAAAATGAATATTCAGCAGCGTATAGCTTCAATTTCAAGAGGGTTTACTGCCTTCTGTAAATTCTCAAGAGAGAGCCAAGGCTATGTCGTAGTTTTTATCATAATTATCTAGAAATAAATCATGTGAATATTCCTCAAAACAACCTGCTCCATACAAACCTAATAAATAATCTAATTCATAAAGCGTTTTTCTAATTGACGTACGGGGTGTTTTATCAAAGTCAATACCTAACCATGCTTTATGATATTAAAATCAAAAGATTTTTTGCAATTTTTAAAATGTGCTTAGAATATTCCAGTTTGTACAGGACCGTCTAAGTGTTACCAAGATTACTTATACGGAAATATCAAAACTTTATGTTTTAAACTGATGTCAATCCGTTTTTTTGGCGGTGATTATAGTATAAAACGTGACTTAAATTTCCTTTACCCTGAAAAAATAGGTTTAGAATAGAATACTGAAGAATGTTGTAGAAATTTTATGATTTCGTCTTTTAATTAACCGCATGTTGCTATAAAAAGAAATCAAATTATCTTAAAAAAATATTTATTAAGACGATCCGGCCAACCTTGTTGACCAGCTTGTAAGTACCTAAAATTAAAAAGTCATTAAAAAAAAAAAAGCCTGTAAATAAATATTTACAGGCTTTTTTTAGTAAAAGTCGGGGTGGCAGGATTCGAACCTGCGACCTCCGCGTCCCAAACGCGGCGCGATAACCGGGCTACGCTACACCCCGAATAGTTATCTTCTTTAATTTCAAAACTTGAGAAATCTTTTCTGCCCTCGCAATTTGCTTTGACAGCTATTGCGGAGAGACAGGGATTCGAACCCTGGGTAAGTGTTTCCACCTACGACGATTTAGCAAACCGTTCCTTTCGGCCACTCAGGCACCTCTCCAGTAATCTCTTCAAAGAACTTAATTTTAGCACCGTTGGGTGGTTAAAATTGCGGTTGCAAATGTATGTTTTAGTATTCAAGTTCGCAACTATTTTCTTTATTTTTTTTAATAAGTTTGAAACTATTTGAAATCGATATTTAAAAAATATAAAAACCTCAACTTTTCTCCAAACCTACTCGCTTATTATTCAGGATATTCCACTCGTAGGTGGTAAATGTTTATCAATTTTTGTTTGAAAATCTTTTTTATAGCCTCTATCTCTTTAAACGTAATATTGGCATTTAAAAATTGTCCAGCGGCCATTTGACCGGCCACAATTTTATCAACGAACTCGTCAATAATACCCGAAGTAGGGTTTTTTAAACTTTTTGAAGCTGCTTCAACAGAATCGGCCATCATAAGAATTGCTGTTTCTTTTGAAAATGGTATTGGTCCGGGATATCTAAAATTTGCTTCATCAACATCCTCTTCCAATTCTTGTTGTTTTTTATAAAAGTAGTAGACCAAAGATGTACCATGATGAGATCTAATAAAATCAATTACTCGGTCTGGAAGTTTATTTTTCCTAGCTAGCTCAATACCATCAATAACATGGTTGATTATTATTTTACCACTATCCTTTGGCGACAGTTCATCATGCGGATTTACATTTGTTATTTGGTTCTCCGTAAAATAAGTTGGGTGGTTCATTTTACCAATATCATGGTACAATGCCCCTACCCTAACCAGCATGGCATTAGCTCCTATTTCATTAGCTGCAGCTTCCGCCAAGTTTGCCACCTGTAAAGAATGATGAAATGTTCCCGGAGCCTTGTTTGACAGCACTTTTAACAGCTTGGAGTTGGTATCCGACAACTCTAGCAGAGAAACGTCAGAAACCAGCCCAAAGACCTTTTCATACACATATATCAAGGGTTGTACAAATAGAGTTATCATTCCATTTAAAAAGAAGAGCCCCAATGTGAACCATTGTATGTTGTCCAAGTTGCCCTCATGTATAATATGAAAAGCCAAATATCCCACTACATAAATTAATGTTATCTGACCTACGGATATAAACAGGTTTGCTCTTTTATAAAGCTCAGAGACTGTTAGAATGGTAACGATACCCACTATTATCTGCAAAAAGATATATTCAAAGCTGTTTGGCACTACAAAACCTAATATAAGTACCGTCAAAACATGTACAAAAAGTCCTAACCTAGCATCAAAAAACGTTTTGAGCACCAATGGCAAAATACAAATGGGGACTACAAACACAAAAGATTCATCATACTTTACCACCATAGTGGTAACGAATACCATAAAAAGAATATTAAAGAAGATAAATGTAACCTTAGTATTGTTTTCAAAATTCTCTTTTCTATATTTTTTAAGAAAAAGAAAGAGCATCATTAATACCAATGCCACCAGAACCGTGTAACCGAATAAAATAAAATAATAGTTGTTAGCGGTCCATAACTCGGACTCATACTCGGTTTTAAGCGAGTTGAGAATATTGAAATTATCAGCCTCAACCACCTCTCCTTTAGCTATGATAAGTTTTCCCTCGTCAACTGCTCCTCTTGTATGTGATAAACCAGAAAGTGCTTCGTTTAAAGCTCTTTCGGATAACTCTTTATCATAAGTTATATTCGGCTTAACAATATCCAGAAAAAGGTCTTGGTATTCTTGGGTGTATATGACCAGGTCCTTCTCCTTAATTATTTTCTGAAGTACTTCCCTTAAATTTTGAATTCGTATAAGGCTACTAATTGGAACAGTCTCCGCCTGATTATCTTTTACAAGATAGAGTTGTTCTTTTACCCCTTTCTTGTTCGTTTTAGCGAGGATTCCGTTTTTATAAAGTTGCTCAAGAATATCGTCGCCCGCAGAATCCAAAGCTTCTATTGCACTTGGACTAAACCTCTCACCTGTAAATACCGTAGCGAATTTCTGTTCATATTCCTGGCTAACTACACCCTGTACCGAAGGGTCTAGCCTAAAATAATCTATTTGGTTGTTTAGGAGTTCTGCCTTTTCCTTTATAATATCATCATTGCTTTTTTGAATCGAAAAATCAAAAGGAGCATATAAATTCTCGTACTGCCAAGGTTTCCCCTTTTGGAACTCATATTTAAACTTCCCTCCTTTGGGAAAGAAAAAAACAATGCAAACAACCGATACCAAGTATAAAAAATACTTATAAAGAAGCGATTGGTTTTTAAAAATTTTATCCAAAAAATTGCGCATGAGCTAGGTATCTGAGTCAAAAATAGAAAATTATAAACTTACTACGGGCTTTTATGAAAACAAGGAAATGTATTGCCTATTAATTTCTTAGTTTTGTAATACGAGAAATCCATTCTTTAATATGAAAAATGTAGTTATAGTATCTGCCACAAGGACTCCTATAGGGAGTTTTATGGGAGCCTTGTCCACAATTCCAGCACCTAAACTTGGAGCTGCTGCTATAAAAGCGGCACTTGCCAAAATAAATCTTGATCCTAATTTGGTAGAAGAAGTATTAATGGGCAACGTTGTTCAAGCGGGAACCGGCCAGGCACCTGCTAGACAAGCTGCTATTTTTGCAGGAATTCCTGACAGCGTACCATGTACTACCATAAATAAAGTTTGCGCCTCTGGAATGAAGGCCGTTATGCAGGCCGCTCAAGCTATTGCCTTGGGAGATATTTCAATTGCAGTTGCTGGAGGTATGGAGAATATGAGCCTCATTCCTCATTATGTCCATATGAGAAATGGACAAAAATTTGGTCCAGCTACCCTAGAGGACGGTATGCAAAAAGACGGACTCGTAGATGTTTATGACCAGCAAGCCATGGGGGTTTGTGCCGATGCCTGTGCAACGGAACACAAATTTTCCAGAGAAGACCAAGATAAATTTGCCATACAATCCTATAACCGATCAGCCGAAGCATGGAAAAACGGAAAGTTCGCTAATGAGGTTACTCCCGTTGAAGTACCTCAACGTCGCGGTGAACCTGTCGTCGTTTCTGAAGACGAAGAATTCAAAAACGTTAGAATGGATAAAATTCCAGCGTTACGTCCGGCATTTTCAAAAGATGGTACCGTTACCGCTGCTAATGCCTCCACCATTAATGACGGTGCAGCTGCTTTAGTACTAATGAGCGCGGAAAAAGCGGAAGAATTAGGCTTAAAACCTTTAGCCACAATAAGAAGTTACGCAGATGCGGCGCAAGAACCAAAATGGTTTACCACCGCACCGGCCAAAGCACTTCCAAAAGCAATTGCCAAAGCAGGTATTTCTATAGACGACATAGATTTCTTTGAGTTTAACGAAGCTTTTTCTGTGGTTGGGCTAGCTAACATGAAATTACTAGGACTAACAGACGCCAATGTAAACGTAAACGGTGGCGCCGTGTCATTAGGACACCCTTTAGGTTGTTCAGGTGCGCGTATTCTTATTACGCTTCTCAATGTCTTAGAACAAAATAATGGGAAAATAGGGGCAGCCGCAATATGTAATGGCGGAGGTGGCGCTTCTGCAATAATTGTAGAACGATAAAGATCACCTTCACTCAACCAAACTTATGCAATACGGAATTTGTCCCTTAAGTATAGTTTCCGTTCGTGTAAATGCCGATGAAACTTCAGAAATGGTTTCACAATTGGTATATGGCGAACACTTTAAAGTTTTAGAGCGCAGAAAGGCCTGGAGCCGCATTCGCGTTGCTTTTGATAAGTTTGAAGGATGGGTTAACAACCATCAAATGACCTTAATACCAGAAGAGGTTTACAACTCTATTGAATCTTCTAAAAACAGAGGCTATTCGTCTGACCTCATTTCTTTTGTTGAAACAGAGAACTCTGTACTCCTACCTGTTATTTTAGGTTCGTCCACATGCAATTGCTCAGTGCTCTCGCATAAATTTGACGGGAAGTGCAATGGACACAAAAAAGATAAAAAACAACTTATACAAACGGCTCTGCTTTATTTAAACGCTCCCTATCTATGGGGAGGAAAAACTCCTTTTGGTATAGACGCGGCCGGTTTTACACAAATGGTCTATAAAATTAATGGGTATAGACTACTTAGAAAAGCTGCCGAACAATCTTCCCAAGGTTCTGCCCTAAGTTTTATTGAAGAAACCGAAGCTGGTGATTTAGCTTTTTTTGACAATAATGATGGTGAGATATACCACGTTGGTATTATAATGGAAAACAACTACATAATTCATGTAGATGGAAAAGTACGAATAGACCGTATTGACCATACCGGGATTTTCAATACCGAAATAGGAAACTACACCCATAAACTAAGGGTTATTAAAAAGATTGCTTAACAACCCAGTTTGAAAAAAACAAAAAATCCCCTAGGAAATTCCTAGGGGATTTTTATTATAAATATGTTCTTGCTAGATTACTCTCCTAACAGCTTTTTTACTCTCATAAAATTATCATTGTCGCCCATTGCGCCATAGATATTCTTTAATTGAGTTAAGATACCTTGGTTATCAGGATTTAATTTCAACGCATCTTCCAACACTGTTGCTCCTTGTGTAAAAAGGTCATCTTTCTTTTCCTTCAACTCATCGTAACGAGCAATATCCTTTTTAGAGTTACCCAAAGAGTTCATCTCGTCAATTAGACTATTACCTTCGTTTACATAAGTAGTAGAAAGGTTTAATTGTGCGTTAGTATACCCTGGGTTGATTTCCAAAGCTCTTTTGTATGAAGCTCTTGCATCCTCTAAGTTACCTTGCTCCATATTAATTACACCAATGTTGTAATGTAGATCTGGATTATCTGGCGCAACAGATGCTGCTTCTGCCATCAACTCCTTAAATTTATCCTTATCACCCATTTTGTAATACAAATTGGCTTCGTTCAGGATTAAGTTAACATCCTTAGGATCATTCACTCTTGCTGCTTTGTAAGCCTCTAAAGCTTTGTCATCTTGACCCAACTGAGTGTAAATTAGAGCTGTATTCTTAACGATTTCAGCTGTTTTAGAAGGAGACTTCTCATCTTTAGGATCTTTGTAAGTTCCCGACTTAACCATCAAATCTCTTTGAGTTTTGTCCATCTCTTCTTCTTCACCAGTCTCAACATTAGTAGCCTTATAGACAACACCGCTACCATCATAACCAATTTCTTGAAGTTCGTTATAATAGGTCAATGCTTCTTCATAATGACCGCCATTTACAGCACTACTAGCCGCATAATAAAGGTAAGAAGTATCTTTTGGGCTAATTTTATAGCTTGTATATAACTTCTCTGCAGCTTCTTTAAACTTTTTGTTACCGTTATCCTCTACAGCAGAGTTTACCAAATCAGCACTTAATGCAGACATATGTTGAGTAGTCTCATCAGAATACTTTTTCTTTCCGCTTGCATCTTCTACTGAAATTACTTTTTGGAAAGCATCAGCTGCTTTTTGAAAAGCGCTTGCATCGCCTTTCTTTGCCAAGTCTGCGTAAGCTTTACCGCTTACGAAATAGTATTGTGCCTGTAATTTGGGATCAGCCCCGGAAATAGAACCAGAAACGGCCTCTAATGCACTACTAGCAGATGCCGCATCTCCGGCTTTCATAGCCTTTTCGGCTGCTTTTATTTCGTTCTTCTGTGCGAATCCCACCATGCAAAAGCAAAGGCTCGCAACTATTAAAAATCTACGTTTCATTTTCAATTAATTAAATATTAGCGTTATAATTACAGTTCAAATTTATTCTTCTTCAGTTCCTTCCGGATCATTATTATCAAGAGCCGTGCCATCTTCTTCAGGCTTCACGTCAATATCCAACACATCAGCTTCCGCCAATTCGTCTTCATCTTTCATAACCTTAGCTACAGCCGCAATAGAATCGTTACCCTTCAAATTAATCAGACGCACCCCTTGAGTGGCCCGTCCCATGACACGAAGATCTTCTACACTCATACGAATGGCGATACCAGATTTGTTTATAATCATCAAATCATCTGAATCCGAAACATTCTTAATAGCTACAAGACCTCCTGTTTTATCCGTAATGGAAATAGTTTTAACCCCTTTACCACCTCTATTGGTTATACGGTAATCATCAATATTAGAACGCTTACCATAACCGTTTTCAGAAACCACCAAAAGGTTATCCTCCATATCATGAACGGACACCATACCAATTACTTCATCATTATCGTCCGCCAAGGTTATACCACGAACACCAGAAGCATTTCTCCCCATTGGTCGTGTCTTGCTTTCTTCAAAGCGAATGGCCTTACCAGATTTCAAACCTAAGAATATCTGACTGGTACCTGTAGTTAACTTTGCTTCTAGCAATTCATCATCCTCACGTATACCTATGGCATTAATACCATTTTGACGTGGACGTGAATATTGCTCCAAGCTCGTTTTCTTGACCACACCTTTTTTGGTGGCCATAATAACGTAATGACTATTTACATATTCCTCATCTTTAAGGTCTTGAGTACAGATAAACGCCTTAACGTTATCATCCTGCTCAATATTTATAAGATTCTGAATAGCCCTTCCTTTTGAGGTTCTACTACCTTCAGGTATTTCGTAAACCCGCATCCAGAAACATTTTCCTTTTTGCGTAAAGAAGAGCATGTACTGGTGGTTAGTTCCTACGAACAAATATTCTAAGAAATCTTCATTTCTAGTGGATGATGCTTTTTGACCAACACCACCGCGGTTTTGTGTTTTATATTCCGAAACAGGCGTTCTTTTGATATATCCTGCATGCGAAATAGTAATTACCACTTGCTCATCAGGAATCATATCTTCAATACTCAAATCGCCTCCGGCCAAATTGATTTCAGAACGACGTTCGTCTCCGTATTTTTCCCTAATCTCTTCCAGCTCTTCCTTAATGATATCCATTCTTCGCTCTTTTCTAGCCAAGATATCTTTAAGGTCCGCTATAGTTAAGATAATTTCATCGTATTCAGCACGAAGTTTATCTTGCTCCAGACCGGTCAATTGACGAAGTCTCATTTCAACTATCGCTTTAGCTTGAATTTCCGTCAGCTTAAAGCGTTCCATCAAGTTTTCCCGAGCCTCATCCGCATTAGATGAAGCCCTGATAATAGCAATTACTTCATCTATATTATCAGAAGCAATAATCAATCCTTCTAAAATATGGGCACGAGCCTCAGCTTTCTTAAGCTCAAACTCCGTACGTCTTACAACTACTTCGTGACGATGTTCCACAAAGTAATGTATCATCTCTTTTACATTCAATAACTGCGGGCGACCATTCACCAACGCAATGTTATTAACACTAAAAGAATTTTGTAATGCCGTATACTTATATAAAGTATTAAGAACAATGTTAGGTATGGCATCTCGTTTTAAAATATAAACGATACGCATTCCGTTCCTATCCGATTCATCACGGATACTAGATATACCTTCTATTTTCTTTTCATTGACAAGATCGGCAGTTTTCTTGATCATATCTGCCTTGTTCACCTGGTAAGGAATCTCAGTAACTATGATACACTCTCTACCCTGCACCTCTTCAATAATAGCCTTAGCTCTTATTTTAACCCTACCTCTTCCGGTATGGAAGGCTTCTTTAACTCCGTCATAACCATATATAGTACCTCCTGTTGGAAAATCAGGAGCCTTAATATGGGTCATGATTTCATCGATCTCTATATCATTATTCTCAATATAGGCAATAGTACCGTTCACTACCTCTGTTAAGTTGTGCGGAGGCATATTGGTAGCCATACCTACAGCAATACCAGAAGCGCCGTTTATCAACAAATTAGGTACACGAGTAGGAAGAACGGTAGGTTCTTTCAACGAATCATCAAAATTCAATTGATGATCTACGGTATCTTTATCTATATCCGCCAACATGTCATCGGCAATCTTACGCATTCTAGCCTCTGTATAACGCATAGCCGCAGGGCTATCGCCATCCACAGACCCAAAGTTACCTTGCCCATCTACCAGCATGTACCGTAAACTCCACTCTTGCGCCATACGCACCATGGAATCATAAACCGACGTATCTCCATGCGGGTGGTACTTACCTAAAACCTCACCAACGATACGCGCAGATTTCTTGTGAGAACTAGTAGAACGAACTCCCAGCTCATACATACCGTACAACACCCTCCTGTGAACCGGTTTTAGACCGTCCCTGACATCAGGTAAAGCACGTGACACAATGACTGACATCGAATAGTCGATGTAAGCAGATTTCATTTCCTCTTCAATGTTAATCGGAATCAATTTTTCTCCTTCTGCCATTTTTAAATCCTAGAATTATTTTAGTTAAAAAACATGCCAATATACGTAAAATGATAGCCTTTAAAGCACATACCGCTTTCTTTATTAAACAATTTATCAACACTTTTTAAAGATCAAAAACCGTCGCTTCATTTGTCGGTTCTCTTTTATACCTATTCCTTTTTCATTATTTCAGCATACTTTATCTAATATTAGGTACACTATTTGCGTTAGATTGGTATAGTTTTACTAATTTTATAGATGAAAGGATAAATTTATGGATGATAATTTTTCACCGAGAGTAAAAGACGTAATTGCTTATAGTAAAGAAGAGGCGCTGCGGTTAGGCCATGATTTCATTGGTACCGAGCATCTAATGTTGGGGCTTTTACGAGATGGTAACGGCAAAGCAATTAGTATTCTTGACGCTATGGAGGTCGATTTAGATCATCTTAGGCGAAAGGTCGAAATTCTTAGCCCTTCCAATCCAAACCCGAACACGTTACAAAAAGATAAAAAGAACCTGCATTTGACGAGGCAGGCAGAGCGCGCCCTAAAAACTACTTTTTTAGAGGCTAAGCTTTTCCAAAGCTCCTCGATCAATACTGCACATTTACTATTATGTATTTTGAGAAATGAAAATGACCCTACCACGAAACTACTTCACAAACTAAAAGTAGATTACGATGGTGTTAAGGAACAGTTTAAATTTATGATTACAAGCGACGATGATATTGTAGACGCACCAACTTCCGAATCGTTTCCGAGCGATAATGATGATAACGACGGAAAAGAAGGAAGTTTTGGAACTACAGCCGGACAAAAAGGCAATAAAAAATCGAAAACTCCTGTACTGGACAACTTTGGTCGTGACCTGACGCTTATGGCAGAGGAGAACAAACTTGACCCTGTTGTTGGTAGAGAAAAGGAAATTGAGCGTGTATCGCAAATTTTGAGCAGAAGAAAGAAAAACAATCCTTTATTAATAGGTGAACCAGGTGTTGGTAAAAGTGCTATTGCCGAAGGTTTGGCACTGCGTATCATAAACAAAAAAGTTTCACGTATCTTATATAATAAAAGAGTTGTAACTCTAGACCTTGCCTCTTTGGTAGCTGGTACTAAGTATCGTGGTCAGTTTGAGGAACGCATGAAAGCGGTCATGAACGAACTTGAAAAGAATGATGACGTTATTCTTTTTATAGATGAGATACATACTATTGTAGGTGCTGGTGGCGCTACTGGAAGCTTAGATGCCTCAAATATGTTCAAACCTGCTTTAGCTAGGGGCGAGATTCAATGTATTGGAGCTACTACGTTAGACGAATACCGTCAGTACATAGAAAAAGATGGTGCTTTAGAAAGACGTTTTCAAAAAGTAATCGTAGAACCTACGACCGTTGAAGAAACTATTGAGATTCTTCATAACATCAAAGGAAAATACGAAGATCACCACAATGTAAATTATACTGATGAGGCCATTATTGCCTGTGTAAAGTTAACGAACCGTTATATGACGGACCGTTTCTTACCGGACAAAGCTATTGATGCGCTTGATGAAGCTGGTTCTCGTGTACATATTGTAAATATGGATGTTCCAAAACAGATTCTAGAGCTAGAAAAACAGCTTGAAGATGTTAGAGAGCTTAAAAACAGTGTAGTTAAAAAACAGAAATACGAAGAAGCCGCTAAATTGCGCGATGACGAGAAACGTCTTGAAAAAGACTTGGCCACGGCACAAGAAAAGTGGGAAGAAGATAGCAAGCTTCATAAAGAAATCGTTAGTGAGGACAATGTTGCAGATGTAGTTTCTATGATGAGCGGTATACCCGTAAACAGAATAGCGCAGACAGAAAGCAATAAATTAGCCGAACTTCCGAATCTTATAAAATCAAAAGTAATTGGTCAAGATGATGCGGTTGCAAAGGTTTCTAAAGCAATCCAAAGAAACCGAGCTGGATTAAAAGACCCGAACAAGCCTATTGGTTCATTTATTTTCCTAGGTCAGACAGGTGTCGGTAAAACCCAATTGGCCAAAGTATTGGCTCAAGAACTTTTTGATTCGGAAGATGCGTTAATACGTATTGATATGAGCGAATACATGGAAAAATTCGCCATTTCTAGATTAGTAGGTGCACCTCCGGGATACGTAGGTTACGAAGAAGGAGGCCAGTTGACAGAAAAAGTAAGACGCAAACCTTACTCTGTAATCTTATTGGATGAAGTTGAAAAAGCGCATCCAGACGTATTTAATATGCTGCTACAGGTTTTAGATGATGGTTACCTTACCGATAGTCTAGGCCGAAAAATAGATTTTAGAAATTCTATTATCATTATGACCTCTAACATTGGTGCCAGAAAATTGAAAGATTTTGGCCAAGGTATCGGTTTTGGGACTTCAGCTATGAAATCTCAGGAAGATAGTCACCAAAAAAGTGTTATCGAAGGTGCTCTTAAAAAGGCATTCGCTCCTGAGTTCCTAAACAGAATTGATGATGTTATTGTTTTCAACGCTTTAGAAAGAGAAGACATTCACAAAATCATAGATATTGAACTTCGTAAATTATTCGCTAGAATTAAAGATATTGGTTACGATTTAAACCTTACGGACAAGGCCAAAGACTATATTGCAGACAAAGGTTTTGACAAGCAATATGGTGCTAGACCTTTAAAAAGGGCTATTCAGAAGTATATTGAAGATGCTCTTGCCGAGGAAATAGTAAACTCTAAACTTGAAGAAGGGGATACTATAATGATGGACTTAGACGAGAAGAAAGAAGAACTCACCATAGAGATCAAAAAAGCAGAAAAATCTTCTAATACATAAACTTAACGTAGGAAATGTTAGCAAAGGGAGTCAATTTAATTGACTCCCTTTTTTCTTATGTTAAATTTACAAAGTAAGAAACACTACACAATTATTTTCCAGCAATAGCACTATAAACGATATTTACGCTTTTAATCTATTATTTTTCACAATAGATTACGATACATCTACATTCGCCTCAGGACATTATAATATATTTAAGATGAAAGTGAGACGACCGAAAAAGACTGTCATAGTCAGGGAGTATCAATTAGATGTTGGAAAAATACAGGTTTACGAAAACTATATGGTTTCGCTGTTCGATGAAGGGGCAACACTTACATTAGAAAGAGTATACCAAATCATAGGAATTTCAGAAATTCATTTTAGGGACAAAAACTTCGGTTACATAAGCCTAAGAAAAAACTCCTATGCCGTAGACCCTACCATTTACACCTATTTGAGACAATTAGACAACCTTAAAGCCTTAGCTATTGTTTCCGTAAAGGAAATAGATATGCACAACTTTAAAATTGAAAAATTATTCTATAAAAAACCAATGAAATTCTTTATTGAATTTGATAATGCCGTTACGTGGGTTAAACGACGCGTAAAGGCAAAATAGAACACACCGGTTTTCTATGAAACAACAAGAAAAAACCCTCAAGACTCTAGAATCTTGAGGGTTTTTTTCGTCTTTCAGCTAACCAAATCATTCCGGTGACGCTCCACTCTCACCCTGGTCGGGTCTATTTTTCGGTTGCGCGAACAAATCCATGAATGCCAAACCAATTGCATCAACCACATGAGATGCGGTAAGTGCCTGATAACCGGTTTTTTCCACCGCTATATCTCCCGCTCTTCCGTGCAAATAAACACCAAAAACAGCAGCGTTAAGCGGATTGTAGCCCTGAGCTATCAGACCCGTTATCATGCCGGTTAAAACATCACCAGTACCACCCGTACCCATTCCTGGGTTACCTGTAGTGTTCACATACCCTTTATCATCATATATAGTGATGGTATGAGAACCTTTTATAACCAATACACAATCATATTCTTTTGAAAATGCTTTGGCTTTTTTCAGTTTATCAAAATCATCTTTCCATTTTCCTATAAGACGTTCTAGTTCTTTTGGGTGCGGCGTAAGTACAGTCTGGGCCGGGATTTTTTTAAGCAACTCTTTGTTTTCAGACAGGATATTAAGCGCATCCGCATCAATAACCAGAGGTTTCTTATTAGCACTCAAAAACTCATCCAAGGCTTTTACCGTACTTGCCTCTTTTCCTAATCCAACACCAATACCTATAACGGTAGGGTCAATGGTAAAATCGATTTTAGTAATATGGTTTTCATCTGTATCGGTCAAGACCATGGCTTCAGGAAAATTAGTCTGAAGCGGTGTGTATCCACACTTAGGCACAAATGCAGTAACCAAGCCACTACCCGCATGTAAACATGCTTTTGAAGCTAAATGAACGGCTCCCATCTTACCATAACTACCTCCAATAATCAAACCATGACCATGCGTACCTTTATGCGAGAACTTCTCTCTAGGAATATAAACCGGAAGCATTTCGTTTTTACCGATCAGTTCATAATCCGTTTCTGTATTCACTAAAAATTCAGGATCCAGACCAATTTCCAAAACCTCCCATTGTTCCGTAAAAATTCCGGTTTCAGGCAAGAAAAAAACCAATTTAGGCACCTGAAAACTAAGGGTGTGGTTCGCTTTTACAACCGACTTCTCATCTCTCTGCACCTTATCCGTATACAAACCGGATGGAATATCCACAGAAAGTACAAAGGCTTGGGCTTTTTGAATATGTTCAAATAAATTCACCACCCACGCATCGGGCGCGCGGTTCAAACCAATACCAAAAATGGCATCTACAATAATATCATCGCGTCCTATTTCCGGTAAAACCGAGCTTTCATCTAAAAATTCCGGCCATATTTTTCGGTCTTTTAGTCGATCTAAGTTCACTAAGAAATCGTCCGATCGCTTCTTACTATAATTTACAACGTACACCGCTATATTATAGCCATGTTCTTGTAAATGCCGAGCCAACGCAATGCCGTCTCCCCCATTATTACCTATACCGCAGAATAAATGAATCTTCACCGGGGCACCTTGAATCCTTAGATGCAACCAATTAAAAAGTTGAACGGCAACACCCTCCATTAATTGATCACTAGAAATACTATTCTTTTTAATTGTTGCCTTATCGGCTTCATAAATTTGTTCTGCAGAGAATATTTTCATGTATAAAATTGTAGAATTATCTGGTTCTTAAGTATGTACCTGGTTACGAATAGTTAGTCACAGGCTGAAATAACAGACCTAAGTCATTTAAATTTTTGCGAAAATCTCACAAAAATCTGAATAATGTAAGTAATTAACATTATCGCTCAATAACTAACAACAAAAATTTGATTAAGAATCCAAAAGTACTACTTTTGATGCTTTCATTTTTACAATGTACCAGCATATCGCAAACATATCAACTGAATTTTTCTTCACGACCAATGGTTCAATCAACACGTTTGGCACCACCACCCCTTTGGGGTAGACAAAAACATATCAGTTCGTTATCGCGTTATTTCGCATCCAATCTATTTTTAAGAGTTAATTTCATCTAACATGAAAGTTTTAAAATTCGGCGGCACTTCTGTTGCCAACGCCTCTAACATATCATTAGTAAAAAATATTGTTGCTAACACAAAAGCTAAGAAAACCATAGTGGTGGTATCAGCTTTTGGTGGTGTCACAGACCTCTTGTTAAATGCGGCACATCTAGCTTCAAGACAAAGCCAAGGGTACAAGTCAATCTTAAAAGAGATTGAAGATAGACACTTAGATACGGCAAAGGCTCTTATTCACGTTAGTGCACAAAGTAAGGTACTAAGTAAAGTGAAGAGTGAATTGAACACTTTGGAAACCTTATTGGAGGGCGCCTTTTTAATAGGCGAAATTACACCTAGACTTTCGGATAAAATTGTTAGCTATGGCGAACTTTTATCATCTTATATCATTAGCGAATATTTCTCTCAAGAAAAATTAAATGCTAGTTATGTAGATAGCAGAGAGCTCATAAAAACAAATAACATTAACGGTAAGGCTGCCGTGAATTTTGATTTGACCAATGCAAATTGCTTAAATTTTTTCAATGCAGACGAGCACCAAATCATTGTTATGGGAGGTTTTATTGCCTCTTCCGAAAATGGAAACTCTACTACTTTAGGACGCGGAGGTTCTGATTATACAGCGGCTATCGTTGCAGCAGCCATCAACGCCGAATTTCTAGAAATCTGGACAGATGTTAGCGGCATGTATACTGCCAATCCTAGATTAGTGAAGCAGGCCAAAGCCATTCCGCACATATCCTACGAAGAAGCTATGGAGCTTTCTCATTTTGGCGCTAAGGTTTTATACCCTCCAACTATTCAGCCTGTACTGGCTAAAGGCATTTCAATCGTAATAAAAAATACTTTTGAACCTGAAAACGCAGGTACTTTAATTACCAAGAACAAAAACGAAAAAGGCAAGACGGTACGCGGTATAAGCCACGTTGAGAATATTGCACTTTTATCTCTAGAAGGACCTGGAATGGTAGGTATACCAGGAACATCAAAACGATTTTTTGAGGTACTTTCGCAATCAGAAATAAGTGTTGTACTAATTACTCAAGCTTCTTCTGAACATTCAATCTGTGTAGGTATTTCTGCAGATGACATTGACAAAGCTACCGAAGTTGTGAATGCTGCTTTTGAATATGAAATTGAACGCGGAAAAATAAAACCTGTAATAGCCGAAAAAGAATTGGCCATTATTGCTCTAGTTGGCGATAATATGAAAAGCCACCAGGGTTTGAGCGGTAAAATGTTCAGCACCTTAGGGAAGAACAATGTAAACCTTCGCGTTATTGCGCAAGGAGCATCCGAGCGAAACATATCGGCCGTCATCAAAAAAGAAGATGTCAAAAAAGCTCTGAATGCGCTACATGAAGAATTTTTTGAGGAAAATATAAAACAGTTAAACCTATTTGTAATGGGTGTTGGTAACGTGGGTTCAAAATTTTTGAATCAAGTTTATCAACAAAAGAAGTTTTTGAAGGAGAACTTAAAATTGAACATCCGAGTGATCGGTATGTCCAACTCACGAACCATGGTTTTTGAAGAAAATGGAATTTCTCTAAAAAACTGGGAAGAAGCTTTAGCCGGTGGCCAAAAAGCGGATAAGGTTGAATTCATGAAAAAGGTGAACGAACTTAATTTCCGTAACAGCATTTTTGTTGATAATACAGCTAGTGAAGAGGTTTCAAAAACATACAACACTTATTTAGGTAATAGCATTTCTGTAGTAACATGTAATAAAATCGCTTGTTCTTCTGCTTTTGAAAATTACCAAGAATTAAAATCTCTTGCTAGAACCTACAATGCTCCATTTTTGTTTGAGACTAATGTAGGCGCAGGCTTACCAATAATAGACACCTTGAAGCACTTGATTGCTTCGGGTGACAAAATTCTTAAAATTCAAGCGGTCCTTTCAGGAAGTCTAAACTTTGTCTTTAACAACTTTAATGACAAGACTACTTTTCATGACATCGTGAAACAAGCCCAGCAAGAAGGCTATACCGAACCCGACCCTAAGATTGACCTGAGCGGTGTTGATGTAATGCGAAAGATTCTGATTTTGGCAAGAGAAAGTGGAAATCAATTGGAGATTACAGATATCGCTAACAAATCTTTCTTACCTCAAGAAAGTTTGGATACCAATAATAACGAAGATTTTTTTGCTACGCTTATAAAACATGAAGATGATTTTCAAGCCATGTATAAAGAAGCTAACGACGCCAACAGTAAGCTAAAATATGTTGCCCAGTTTGAAGACGGAAAAGCAAGCGTAGGCCTGCAAGCTATACCAAAAGGTCATGATTTTTATAACTTGGAAGGAAGTGACAACATCGTGTTATTCTACACAGAGCGTTACCCTAACCAGCCCATGATCATAAAAGGAGCAGGCGCAGGTGCAGATGTTACAGCATCAGGTATTTTTGCTGATATCATCAGAATCGGAAATTTCTAATTATGGAGGAAATCAAAGTTTTTTGCCCCGCCACTATAGCAAATGTTTCATGTGGATTTGACGTCCTAGGGGTCGCCCTTGATAATGTAGGCGACACAATGGTTGTTCGTAAAACCCAAGAAAAAGGCATACGAATCACTAAACTTGAGGGTCAAGATTTACCTATGGAAACGCTTCAAAATGTGGCAGGCGTGGCAGGTTTGGCTCTTTTAGAAAAAACCGATTACACAGGCGGATTTGAAATTGAAATTTACAAAAAAATCAAAGCCGGGAGTGGAATAGGAAGTAGTGCGGCAAGTTCAACAGGCGCTGTTTGGGCTATGAACGAGCTTTTAGAAAAACCATTTACCACACTAGAATTGGTTCAATTTGCTATGGAGGGGGAACGATTAGCAAGTGGGGTCGCCCATGCAGATAACGTAGCTCCTGCCCTATTTGGCGGTTTTACGTTAGTACGTAGTTATGACCCTTTGGACATCATTCCAATCCACACACCTAGTGATTTACACGCAACTGTAATCCATCCACAAATAGAAGTTAAAACATCGGATTCAAGAAAAATACTTAAAACCAATATTACCTTGGCAGACGGTATTAAACAATGGGGAAATGTAGGCGGACTCGTTGCCGGTCTATTTACGGAAGATTATGACCTAATTGGTCGATCTTTGGAAGACCACATTGTAGAACCCATACGTTCCATTCTTATACCTGGTTTTGATCAAGTTAAAAGCGAAGCTCTAAAGGCAGGTGCTTTAGGATGTGGCATCTCAGGCTCAGGGCCTTCTATTTTTGCATTCAGCAAAGGTATAGACACTGCAAATAAAGTTGCAACGGCAATGAAAGAAGTATACAAGAACATTGGTATTGATTATGATGTTCATGTATCTAAAATTAATAGTGAAGGAATTAAGACCATACAGTAATGAATTTTTACAGTTTAAATAAAAAAGCACCTGAAGTTTCATTTAAAGATGCCGTAATCAAAGGAATTGCTCCTGATAAAGGGTTGTATTTTCCTGAGCAGATAGAGCCACTTCCCGCGCGATTCTTTGAGCATATAGAAGATTTAACAGATCACGAAATAGCTTTTAATGCCATTCATCAGTTTGTGGCTAAGGAAATTCCAAATGACAGACTTCGTGAGATTATTGCCAAGGTTCTTGACTTTGATTTTCCTGTTGTAGAAATTGAGGAAAACGTAGCTACTTTAGAGCTTTTTCACGGTCCTACCATGGCCTTTAAAGATGTGGGCGCTCGCTTTATGGCAAACTGCCTTGGCTATTTTTCAGAAGGAGAAAAACAAGATGTAACTGTATTAGTAGCCACTTCTGGCGATACCGGTGGTGCCGTTGCCAATGGATTTTTAGGAGTAGAAGGTGTTCGTGTGGTTATTTTATATCCGAACGGAAAAGTGAGTGATATTCAAGAAAGACAACTAACCACTTTAGGGAAAAATATAACGGCTCTTAAAGTTGACGGCACTTTTGATGATTGTCAAAAAATGGTCAAAACTGCATTTTTAGATGAAGCTCTTTTGGACAAAATGCAATTAACATCCGCTAACTCTATTAATGTGGCGCGTTGGTTGCCCCAATTATTCTATTTTCTGTTTGCTTACAAACAGGCAAAATCAAAAGGAAAGGAAATTGTATTTTCCATACCTAGCGGAAACTTTGGAAACGTATGTGCCGGTATGGTAGCCCAACGCCTGGGTATGCCTGTAAAGCATTTTGTGGCTTCCACAAATGTTAATGATACCGTTCCTCAGTTCATGAAAACCGAGGAATACACCCCAAAACCGTCTACGGCAACAATATCAAATGCAATGGATGTGGGTGACCCTAGTAATTTTATTCGTATCAGACATTTGTATCAAGACAATTTTGACAAACTAAAAGAAAATCTTTCTTCTTATTCTTTTTCGGATACCGAGACTAGAGAGACCATGAAGAAGATATACAGTGACAGTGGTTACATTGCCGACCCACATGGTGCTGTTGGTTATTTAGGATTGAAAAAATATCAAAAAGCACATCCTGATACTTATGGAATCTTTCTAGAAACTGCTCATCCCGTGAAGTTTTTAGACGTGGTAGAAGACACCATAGGCAAGACAGTTGAAATTCCTGAACAAATCAAAAAGGTAATGGACAAAGAAAAGAAGTCCATTTCAATAAAGGAATACGACGAACTGAAACAGTACTTGTTAAACAGATAAAATTTAAAAAGCCCCTAAAGAAAATTCTTTAGGGGCTTTTTTATTAGTTTAAAGTAGGAAGTTCAAACTTGTCCAGAGGACTTGGCTGCTTCATTACTTCCTCTATTTCTTCTGCTTTTCTTGGCGCCATTGCCGATAAATTTATAGGACCTTCTTTTGTGATTAGGATATCATCTTCTATTCGTACCGCAATACCCCACCATTTTTTGTCACAATCACTTCCCTCAGGAATGTAAATACCAGGTTCTACAGTAATTACCGTATTCTCCTGAAAAGGTCTATAGGTTCCTTGATCATGAACATCTAAGCCTAAGTAATGAGATGTACCATGAGGGAAGTAAATACGAGCGTCTGCCTCTTTTGTAATAATTCCCAATGCCAAAAGTCCTTCTGTAACTACCTTACTGGCAGCCTCACCTGGTGCTTGAAAAGGAGCTCCTACCACACTAGCTTCAATACCGGCTTCCTGTGCGTTGTACACAATGTCATAAATCAGCTTTTGTTCTTTAGAAAACTTTCCGTTGGCAGGAATGGTTCTGGTAACATCCGCAGTGTACCCATGATACTCAGCACCCAAATCCATCAAAACTAAATCATTACCTACTTTAGTTTTATTATTTTCTATATAATGTAAAATACAACCGTTGTTACCTCCGCCTACAATAGAAGGATAGCCTTCATATTCCGCCCCGTATTTTTTATAGACGTACTCGTGTACTCCTTGAATCTCGGTTTCGGACATATTTGGATGCATGGCTTTCATTACCTCAACCTGACCTACGGCAGAAATTTCTACAGCCTTTTTCAAGAGCACCATTTCTTCAGCTGATTTGGTCTCCCTTAGCGTCGCCATAATTTCGTTCAACATTGAGGAATTCAAATTATTCGCATCCAATTTCAATGTTACTTTCTGTTTAATTTCACTTCTTAGTTTGTCATCTTCGGCATTTACAAAGCCATTTATAAGTTCGTCTTCTTTTAGTTTTTCATCTCTACTCAAATATCTACCTAATATTTGTGCGACATTGGCACTATTCTCCACATCCGTAGACGTAATCATAGAATAGAACCTATCTTTTGAACTATCGTAATCCGCGGGATAATTGGCTTTCGTTTTAAAGGATTGAATTAAATCGAAAAGATCCGCTTCATCACTTGAATCACGAAAATCGTTTTCAAAATCAAAAAACAACACTTTATCAAATTCCTGAAAATTGATTCCGGCTTGCTTAAATGCACTACCGTTAAATGCCGTCTTAAAACCTAATTTATCTTTAACACCTTCTATACCCAACCGTTTTCCGTTCCATTGCTCGGCCCTTGGGTCTTTTTCTTGAACGTACAACACCTCGTTATTATTAACTCCATCTATTTGCTGATTTTCGGAAAATAGAACCAAAACTGCATTTGGCTCATTATACCCTGTCAGATAATAAAAATTGGGGGCTTGGTGATATATATAATCCACATCATTTGCACGGTTCCTTACGGCATTAGCAAAAAATACGGCCACACTATTAGCAGGCATCATTTCTCTAACAGCCTCTCTTCTACCCTTATGAAAATCTGCCGAAAGAAAATCCGTGGGTCCATCTTGCGCTATGTTCGTTAAAGGGGCCAACAATAACGCTACCAGTAAATAAAGAATTCTCACCATTATGTTTGTTTTAATAATTTGTTTTTGGTTTAGGTAATTTACAAAGATTATGTAAAACATAACAAAGCGCAATTATACTATAGTTAAATATTTCAATAGCTTTGTAAACCTAAATACAATAAGTACAATGAAAAATACTGCATTAACCCAGACCCATGAAGCACTAGGAGCCAAAATGGTGCCCTTTGCAGGGTATAATATGCCTGTTTCTTACGAAGGTATAAATGTAGAACACGAGACGGTACGTAACGGCGTAGGCGTTTTTGATGTCTCTCATATGGGGGAATTCTTGATAGAAGGCCCCAATGCTTTGGAGTTGATTCAAAAAGTATCTTCTAACGATGCTTCAAAACTTACCATTGGAAAAGCTCAGTACAGCTGTCTCCCCAATGAAACGGGCGGTATTGTTGATGACCTTATTATATATTATATAAAAGAAGAAACCTATCTTTTGGTAGTAAACGCGTCCAATATTGATAAAGATTGGACACATATTTCAAGATACAATGAAGAAATAGGCGCTACTATGCGTAATATTTCTGACGGATTCTCGCTTCTTGCAATTCAAGGGCCCAAAGCCGTTGAAGCTATGCAATCCATAACCTCTGTAAATCTAGCGAGTATAAAGTTCTATAATTTTGTTGTTGCCGATTTTGCGGGAATTGAACATGTTATTATTTCTGCCACCGGCTACACTGGTTCTGGCGGTTTTGAAATTTACTGTAAGAACAGTGAAGTTCAGCAAGTTTGGGACAAAGTATTTGAAGCAGGTGCAGCTTATGACATTAAACCTATTGGCCTTGCCGCTCGTGATACACTACGTCTAGAAATGGGGTATTGTCTTTACGGAAATGACATTGATGACAGCACATCTCCTTTTGAAGCTGGTCTAGGTTGGATTACTAAATTCACTAAAGATTTCGTAAACAGTGAAGCTTTAGCCAAAATAAAAGCACATGCTCCTGAACGCAAGCTCATTGGTTTTGAACTAGACGCTAGAGGCATACCCAGACAAGGCTACGACATTGTAGATGGACAAGGACACAAAATAGGTGTAGTTACCTCAGGCACCATGTCCCCTTCATTAGGAAAAGGTATAGGTCTTGGTTACGTACCTTCCGTTTTTGCCGAAGCAGGTAGTAAAATACATATTCAAATTAGAAAAAATGCAGTATCGGCTACTGTTGTAAAACCGCCTTTTTACAAGGGGTAAACAACGCACATGAGTAAGAGCAGGGGAAAGATGGACGACGGAAGTAAAAAAATTCTCATTTTAGGGGCCAGTGGTTTTTTGGGCAATGCCATATACAAAGAACTGTGCAACTATTTTGACACGTACGGCACGTACAATTCAGCTAGGCGTTCGTTTGAAGGAAACCAACAGTTCTTCAAATACGATATGGAAGAGGATGACGTACATGAGATTTTAAACAAGGTACGTCCTCAGGTAATCGTTTCAGCGGTTCGGGGTAATTTTGCAGCTCAAATACTCGCGCATCAACATCTTGTTGAATACCTAAAGGAAAATGAATGCCGACTCTATTTTCTTTCTTCCGCCAATGTATTTGATGCCTACAGGAAATATCCTTCTTACGAACATGATAAGACCCTTTCTGAAAGTGTATACGGTAGGCTGAAAATAAAAATAGAGAATATGCTGCTTAGATTGCCCCAGAAAAAAATGGGCATATTACGCATACCTATGGTTTTTGGCAATAGCTCTCCTCGGGTAAAGGATATAAAAAAAAATATTTGGGACAATGCCCCTGTTGAAGTTTTCCCTAACCTGGTTTTAAACGTAACCAATGACGATAAACTTACACAACAAATACATTACCTCATTAACAGGGATAAAACAGGAATCTTTCATTTGGGAAGTAATGATCTCGTACACCATGAAGATTTCATGAAGGAAGTAGTAGAACGCATTGGAGAATTTAGCCCTATTTACAAACGGGTGTTCACTACCAATGAGGAGCGTTATCTTGCGGTGCTACCAAAGGATAATAAATTACCCAAAAATTTACAATACGGATATCAAGAGATAATTGACCATCATGTAATGCGTTAGCCTGGAATAATACTCTTCTTTATATTGAATTGATTAATTTCAAGGCACTTATAAACACGAACAAAAATAATTTGAATACTATGAGAAAATTATCGGAACAAGAAATAGAAAACCAGCTTACTAAACTAAGTGGTTGGGAGTATGTAGATGGCGCTATTGAAACTTCTTTTGAGTTTAAAAATTTTAAAGATGCTTTCTCGGTTATGACCCGCATAGCCTTTGAATGCGAGGCTCAAGAACACCACCCAGAATGGAGCAACGTATACAATTCCCTGAACATTAGACTTAATACTCATGATGCAGAAGGTGTTACGGAAAAAGATTTTAAGCTGGCACACAGTATTGAAGAGATAATAGAAAGCGAATAAATTAGAAGCAAGAGATTTTTCTAATTAAGTCAAAACCGACTCTAATTAAAGTTCTTTTGAATTGGTGATGCTCAGTTACTTGCAACAGTTACCATTTTTATTAAATTTGCTACGTTCAACAAATATTTAGTTACAGATTATGGGAAGAGCTTTTGAATTTAGAAAAGCACGTAAAATGAAGCGATGGTCAGCAATGTCTAAAGCCTTTACGCGTATTGGTAAAGATATTGTAATGGCCGTAAAGGAAGGCGGACCAGACCCGGACTCAAACGCAAAATTAAGAGCAGTTATACAGAATGCAAAATCTGTAAACATGCCCAAAGATAATGTGGAACGTGCCATTAAAAGAGCTTCCGACAAAAGTCTGGGTGATTACAAAGAAGTTCTTTTTGAAGGTTACGCACCGCACGGTATTGCTATATTAGTAGAAACTGCAACAGATAACAACACAAGAACAGTGGCAAATGTTCGCAGCTACTTTAATAAATGTGATGGTAGTTTAGGAACATCTGGTTCTGTAGAATTCATGTTTGACCACACCTGTAATTTCAGAATTCCTGCTGAAGGCATAGATCCAGAAGAATTAGAATTGGAACTGATTGATTTTGGTGCGGAAGAGGTTTTTGTTGATGACGATGGAATCTTGATTTATGGTCCTTTTGAGAGCTTTGGAGCTATTCAAAAAGAATTGGAGAACAGAGAGATTGAAATTCTATCTTCAGGATTTGAGCGTATACCACAGGTAACTAAGGAACTTACTGAAGAAGAAGCTGCAGATGTTGAAAAACTTCTTGAAAAAATTGAAGAAGATGATGATGTACAGAACGTATATCATACAATGCAAGAGTAATTTATTCCTGCATCCATAAAACAAAAAAAGCGACCTGAAATTCAGATCGCTTTTTTTATGCTTAAAATTTCCTTCTAATTAGTTAGAATAAAAGTAAAGTGAAGAAGCCGAAGCTAAACTGTTGTTTACACTTGGTGCTATATCACCACCAGCATCCGCATTTGAAAAAGCTAGAACTCGTCCTCCCCCATTAGCCGCTTCTGCTATAAATACCATTTTTGAATCAGCGTCATATTCAGCGGAAACAGGATTACCTAAGAAGGTACTAGCCCCAGATACTCTAATTTGATTATTGGCAACAGCCATAATCTCTCCGTTTGCTACTCCATTAAATTTAGAATCAAAATTAGAGATGATATGGAATGCTCCGTCAGAATCGGATGCAGCATCACCAACATCCGTCAAAATCATGGTTCCGTCATCATAAGCCAAACCATGCGTGCGCACAATCCCTTCTATTGCTATACGTTTTGACGCACTTATAGTGGTATTTGTAGTGTTCGTTGCCGTAAAGTCCGTAAACACGGCTAATTCGTTCGTTTTATCTACTACAGCATATAAATCGTTCTCAACCATTTCTATTCCCCAAAGCGCAAAGTCTGTGGTTACTATATTACGCAAAGTGATTTCACCATTACTTCTAGTGTAAACAAACAACCTTCCATCAGGTGTGTCTGCATTTCCATCTGCATCGGCATTATCGGCAACTACAATAAAGTCATCGTTCACCGCTATATCCCTTGGGCTTTCTAAATCTGCTGAACTTGAAATTGAAACCGTAAGGGTTGCATCGACCAAAAAAGTAGAAATATTAGCAAACGCATTCAATTGATTGGAAGATCTTGATGCCTGAATAATTTCATCTGTATCATCATCATAGTAAATACCTTCCGCAGCTGTTGAAGTGGTTGTTAAGGTGCTTGTCTCCCCACTTGCCATATCGTAAACAGTAATATTACCATTACTATTGTTAGAAGCAAATAATTTTACCTGCTCATCTTGCTGTTCCATATCTATAGTATCATCATCGTCTTTATCACATGAAACCATTAAGAAAGAACCTAGCGCGATTGCTAAACTGAGTTGTATTACATTTTTTTTCATCTGTGCGTGTTTTATTTACCATACCTACGTAGAACGAACAAAGTGGTTTTAAAAAAAATGTTAAAATTTAATCCGTAGAGTAATCTAAAGACAGACAATGAATTAGATAAATAAAAAAAGAAGGTTATTTCCTGGGAATCCTGCCTATTACACCTCTAAAGAAACCTTCGTAGATTTTAAAATCAGCTTCTTTATCATCGGTTGCGTACATAGGTTCGGAAATCTTGACCTGTTTTTTACCAAAATCGAAGGCGATTAAAACAATAGGTACTTCAGCTCCTTTGGCTATATAATAAAATCCCGTTTTCCATTTCTCCACTTTCTTACGAGTACCCTCCGGAGCAATAGTCAAACGAAATTTTTTACGTCTTTCGAAAACCTTTACCGTTGCGGAAACCATGTCATTGTTTTTGCTACGATCTATAGGTTCTCCTCCTAACTTTCTAAAGATCAACCCAAAAGGAAAAGCAAAGAGACTCTTTTTACCAACAAAGTTGATTTGTTCGTTCCAAACTTTTCTGATAAGGAGTCCGAGAAAAAAATCAATATAACTTGTATGGGGTACCACAGCAATTACAAACTTGTCTAAATTACCAGGAAATTTGCCCACCATTTTCCAGCCCATTACCTTGAAATAAATAAAATGAGCTAGTTTTTGCATAGGACTATGTAGAATTTTACAAAAGTAAAATTGGTGCTTCCAACTATGGGAAGCAAATCTTTTACGGTATAAATATAAAACCTATATTTTTCTATAGATAGACTCTAATTTTTCTGGAGTAATAGTATCTCGCCAGTTTTTTCCCAGTGCATTTTCCCAAAGCGGAACCATGTTCATTGCTACAAAGATCATAGTCTCAAATTCTCTTTCACTTAGATTGGAGCAAATACCGGTTGGCAATTTAATGCCATGTTTTTCCTTCATTTTATTAAAAAGTGCAACACCTTCCGGATAGAACTCTTCCAAATGTTGAAAAACCAAACAATTACCAATACCATGCTTAACACCTAGTAAATAACCAAGACCATAACTCATAGCATGTGCTACTCCTACCTGAGAATATGCAATACTCATACCCCCGTGCCATGACGCCATCATTAACTTATCTCTTGAATCTTCTTCGGATATATCACCTAAGTAGACCTCTTTACATAACTCTAATGCCTTCTCTCCATAACTCTGGCTAAAAGCATTCAAATATGTTCCAGTAAGTGATTCAATACAATGAATATAACAATCCATGCCCGTATAGAACCATTGTTCTTTTGATACACCTTGGGTTAAATCCGGATCCAAAAGTACTTGTCCAAAAGTGGTATAATCAGAATTAATACCCAGTTTTTTCTCAGGTCCCAATAAGACCGCAGTTCTAGAAACCTCAGCCCCTGTGCCACTTATTGTAGGTATACCTACATGAAAAATTGATGGTTTTTGAACCAAGTCCCACCCTTGATATTCCGAAGAGCCTCCTTTATTGGTCAGTAAAATTGCAACAGCCTTAGCTAGATCCAATAAAGTACCGCCGCCAATACCAACTATACCAGAAGGTAAGTCTTGGTATTCACTTTTAATTTTGCTGACCAAGGCATCTACCTGATCTGTTTTGGGTTCTTCTTCCGCAGAAATAAAAATAATTTGGTCATTAAAAATTAAAGGAACCCTTTGCGCTAATTCGGTATTTTCAAAAACATCGTCAACCAAAAAAATGAAAGGTGCTTCGGAATGTTTCCGTTTGGGCATTAATATGTCTCCCAATTGATTAAAGCTTCCTTTGCCAAAAACAACTCTAGGTACCATCGGAAAATTCTTGAATTCCGGTTTTTTATCTACAGCCACTTGTTTTACTTGCATATCTTTCTTTACCTCCATAAGCTATTTCAAATACTCAACTATATCTGATAATTTATTTATTTTCAGATACGTATAATCACCATCCTCAATCTTAACTTCTTCATGCTGCCATGTAGTATGAAAAGGTACGTGTACGGCTTGTGCGCCTATTTCAATTAAAGGCAACACATCTGATTTTAAAGAATTTCCTATCATTAGAAACTCATTTACATCAATCTCTAAATGATTCAACAAATGTATATAGTTTTCTTCCTTTTTATCGCTCAAAACCTCTACATGATGAAAAAACTCCGACAGTCCAGACCTTTCAAGCTTTCGTTCCTGATCCAAAAGATCTCCTTTCGTCAATACAATTAAACGGTAATTTTTACTTAATTCACGTAAAACTTCCTTTACACCATCCAATAATTCTACTGGTTGACGCAACATATCCTTACCTAGATTCAAAATTTCCCCAATCGTTGCTTGAGAAACCTTATTATTTGAAAGTTGTAGGGCAGATTCTACCATAGATAACATAAAACCTTTTACTCCATAACCATACAACTCAAGGTTCTTAATTTCCATTTTAAACAACTCTTGGTCAATTGTGTTCATGGTTTCGTACCCTTCTAAAAGCTTAGCAAATTTTTGCTCGGCTTCTCTAAAATAGGTTTCGTTTACCCACAAAGTATCATCGGCATCAAAGCCAACTACTGTAATCTTACTGTAATCTACCTCCATGCTTGCTGGGCCCTTTTTAAATCCTCAGGAGTATCTATCTCTATTCCTGAAACGGTAGTTTCAACCATTTTAATTTTCTTTCCGTATTCTAGATACCGGATTGCCTCAATTTTCTCTATAGCCTCCAAAGGCAACATGGGAAGTCTTTGAAAATCCATTAAAGCACTTTTTCTAAAGGCATAGATCCCTTTGTGTTTATAATAGATGCTTTCAATCTCTTTATTTCGGGGATATGGAATGGGCGAACGGGAAAAATACAACGCAAAATTACGGTTATCCACAATGACTTTTACGGTGTTGGGATTGTTTATTTCTTCTTCATCCGTAATCCTGACCATCAAAGAAGCCAAATCTATTTCTTTCTCCGGGTCGTTTTTAAATACTTCTAAAACGCCTGCCAAACTTTCCCTATCAGTAAAAGGTTCGTCTCCTTGAACGTTCACTATAATATCAACATCCATATCGGCAACTGCCTCCGCAATACGGTCACTTCCACAGTCATGCTCTTTTTGACTCATTAGTGCTTTGCCTCCCGCATTGGTTATTGTACTGAAGATAACATCACTATCTGTCACCACGTACACCTGATCAAACAACTTAGTTCCTACCGCCGCTTCATAAGTACGCAGTATAACGGGTTTTCCCGATAGATCTTGCATTAATTTAGCTGGAAATCTGGATGCCGCATAACGGGCCGGTATCATAGCTATTATTTTCACCTTATATACTAATTATCGTTTACTATTCTATTTTTTCATAAAGGGTTCTCGAAGTAAAATACAGGCCTCGTAAACCAATTTATTATATCTAGTCCTTTCTTTTAGGCCTTAATTTTCTATAAATACGAAAAATAAAAACCAAAATAAAAATGACCAAAATTACAGCAAGTACCGGAGCGAATATAGAAGCTGCCGTAACAACTACCGCCGTACCTGTTTCCACAGTTGAAACTACAGGATTAGCTAAACCGCCTGTTGATGCCGTAGACGCCAACCTACCTGTTGCCCCTGCCCCTTTTATTGCCGTGGCCGTTCCGCCACCTGCAATAATTGCCAACGACCAAGTTACTACGGGGTCTAAATCTGCAATAGTGGAAACCATTACAGCCGTACCGGCTATTGCCGCCAAAGGCACTGCAAAGCTATCTAAAAGATTGTCTACCAAAGGTATAAAATAGGCGAAAATTTCAACTAGGGTAGCAACTCCCAAAGCTATTACCGCTGCAAAACTTCCAATCCACTGCCAGCTTTCGTTAAGCTCCCAAACTCCGGTATACGACGCTAAACTCAATGCAAATAGCGGCAGGAATACACGAAAACCTACCGAAGCAGCAAGACCAATACCCAAAAAAATACTTATAATAGTCTCTGAAGTCATCTTATTACTACATTATTTCCGGTCGGAATACGATTAAAAAAGTATATTTTCCTTGAAGGAAATTAACCCATTTAAAATTAACTTTTTGCAAAGATGCAATTTAGCCTATTCCTCACCAACAAAAAAATCGTCCTTAAACCCAATAAGATACAATTGCTTTTTGGCCCTTGTAACCGCAGTGTACAGCCAGCGTAGGTATTCTTTATCTACTCCGTTGGGTAAATAAGGCTGTTCCACGAAAACGGTATTCCATTGCCCTCCTTGGGATTTATGACAGGTTATGGCATACGAAAACTTCACTTGCAGGGCGTTGAAGTACTTATTGTTCTTAACACCCAAAAATTTCTTGTATTTTGAGGTTTCATTCACAAAATCCTTCATCACTTCTTGATAGAGCCTATTACCTTCCTCATAAGGTAACGATGGAGTTTCCGCTTTTATAGTATCCAATAACAATACCGTCTCAAAGGGCTTCTGATTGGGGTAATCTACCATCTGCACTTTAACTTCCGCAAATCTAAAACCGTATAATTCCTTTATAGCAAACAGTTCCAGCACTTCAATAATATCCCCATTGGCAATAAAACCAGCCTCGGTGTTAGGGGACAACCAAAAATAATTGTTCTTTACCACCATCATATAATCCCCCACTGCAATCTCATTCTCTAAAAATAGGATTCGGCTGCGTATATTCTCATTATATAAGTTGGCCCTTTTGTTAGATCGTACAATAAAAGCAGTTTCTTCCTTGCCGTTTTCGGAATAGCTACTATCTATTGCTTCTTGTATCTCATACCCGTCTACAAGTCTTACTATGTCTTTAAAGTTGCTTAGATGAAATTTAAATTCATCAATAAAACTACTCTGCAACTGCTCCCGAAGTAACGTTGCATTTACTAATATACCTGAATCCTCGGCCTGACGCACTACTTCGTCCAACTCTAAGCGAACTACTTCCTTATCATAATTTAGAGACAATTTATCTGGATCTAATGCCGGGCTTAAATCTAAGTGTACCGGGGGTAATTGAGCGGTATCCCCAATTAAAATCAGTTTACAATTATGACCAGAATATACGTATTGAATTAAATCATCTAAAAGTGAACCATTACCAAAAAGCTTAGAATCCGTTGGGGCATCAGGTATCATAGAAGCCTCATCCACTATAAAAATGGTATTTCTATGTTTATTGGGCGCCAAAATAAATTGAATACCTCCTCCGCTTTGTTTTTTAGGAAAGTAAATTTTTCTGTGAATAGTGAAAGATTGTGTATTCGCATAATTAGACATAACCTTAGCTGCCCTACCTGTAGGGGCCATCAAAACAGCTTTCATAGTTGTCTTCCATAAGCTACTAACCAAGGTACCCACTAGGGTTGTCTTACCTGTACCGGCAAATCCTTTTAGTAAAAAAACATCATCCTTCCTGTCAGAAAGTATGTACGTAGCAAGTTTTTGTAATGCTATTGACTGCTTTAGTGTGGGGTCGTGTGGAAATTTTTCCTTTAAGATTTTGTAAAAAGATGCATCGTTCAACGTTGTCATAGGTATCAAAGATAAACAGGATTTTTTGGGGAAAAACTTTTGCGATTGAAAAAAAATTGTAGATTTGTCTCAACCACTAAAATATATTTAACACTTAAGAAATGAAGACCATAATTCAAATTGTACTGTGGGTTGCTTGTGTAGGTTTGGCATACCTTATATACCAATCAGTTACGGGACCTATCGAGTTCAACAAAGTAAAGGAAGAACGTTTCGGGCAGGTTATCGCCAAACTGAAGGATATTAGAAACGCACAAGAGGCCTATAAAACGGTCAACAGAAAATATGCTAAAGATTTCAACAGCTTGATTAAGTTTATCGACACCGCTGAATACACTATTACGCAGCAACGTGATTCTTCATACATGGAGTTTGATAAAACTTACCAAATTGACCTTTTGAAAGAGGTGAAGATTATTGATACTTTAGGAACAGTTTCTATAAAAGATTCTCTTTTCAAGAATGACAACCGCTATAAAACGCTTATGGAAGTTCCTTTTGCTCAAGGCGGAGAGAAATTTGAAATGAAAGCTGACATCCTTTCTAAAGGAAATTATAAAGCTCCGGTTTTTGAAGCTAAAGTAGACAAGTCTGTTGTTCTATACGATCAGCAACCTACACTTCTTAAGAAAGAAAAAGCAGAGATTGGTGTTGAAGAAGTAAACGGACCATTCATAAAAGTAGGTTCTCTTGATGAAGTTAGCACCAGCGGGAACTGGCCCCCTATATATGACAAAAAAGGAGACAAAAAATAATACTGGAATACCAGTGGAGAATTTTAAAAAACTGTCCATTCAAGTTAGCTTGAATGGACTTTCTTTTTGCGTATTTGACACCGTAGCAAATACAATCTTGAACTCAGAAAAGGTTGTTTTTGCCAAAGAGCTTACCCCCTATGAAATATTGAAGCGATTAAAGCTTCTTTTTTCTTCACATAAAATAGAAGAAGAGCAATTTTCAGAAATTGTAGTGGTTCACCGCAACAACCTCTTTAGCCTTGTACCTAAAGCTCTGTTCAATGAAGATGAACTGGCCAACTATTTAAAGTTCAACACTAAAATATTGGCCAATGATCATTTGGCCCATGATGAGCTAGAAAGCTTTGATATTAACAATGTGTACGTTCCATTTGTAAACATCAACAATTACATTTACGACCTCTTTGGTGAATTTACCTTTAAGCACAATGGCACTGTAATGGTAGAATCATTAATGAACAACCACGCCACCACTAAAGAAGCTGTTTGCTACATACACACATCTCAACGACAAATGGATGTCACTGTTATCGCATCAAAAAAGCTCTTGCTATTCAATAGTTTTAATTTTGTTACCAAAGAAGATTTTCTTTACTACCTTCTATTTACCCTAGAACAGTTAGAACTTAACACGGAATCTGTTTCAATAAAACTCTTTGGTGATATTGAAAAAGGTGATGATATTTATGACCTATGCTATAACTATGTAAAGGATGTTTCTATCTTCTACCCATCCTTTACCGAACACCCTGGCATAGATAGGCCAGAAGAGACAATTGATTTCACCGTAATAAACGCTTTTTAATGCGCATCATTTCAGGTATACACAAGGGAAAGCGACTAACAGCTCCAAAAAAATTACCGGTTCGTCCAACAACGGATATGGCCAAAGAAGCTTTGTTCAATATTTTGAACAATCGCTATTATTTTGACGAACTTATTGTACTTGATTTATTTGCTGGAACAGGAAACATCAGTTACGAGTTTGCTTCTAGAGGAACAGAACAAATAAGTGCCGTTGATGCAGATTATGGATGTATAAGGTTTATTAACGAAACTTCCGCTGCCCTTGAGATGGGTATTGCCGCTTACAAGAGCGATGTTTTTGGCTATCTTGAAAAATCAAAGGAAAAAGCAACCATTATATTTGCCGACCCACCGTACGACATACCTTTGGAATCATTCGAAAAAATACCGGAACTGGTTTTTAAAAACGATTTGTTACTGGAAAATGGCCTACTCATTATAGAGCACGCTAGCCAAATGGACCTATCTCATCTAGACAATTTTGTTGAAAAACGAAAATATGGAGGTAGTATATTCAGTTTTTTCGAAAATCCTGACCCAAATTAGGACAAGTTCTACGGAGTTAAAAAAATAAAGCAGGCCATAAGCCGGATTCTGTTAAGCCCCTAAGGGCTTCCCTATCATTTATCTAGTACTAACATTACTGTTAGGCTCAAACCGCCTACCCTTCGGCTCGGGCGTGCAGCCCTCAAGCACCGATTTACATGACGTTTCACCGCATAGAGTTTACCTGGTTTCACTACAGCATTACCTGTACATACTTTCTGCTGCACTTGTCCTGTTCCGTTAAACGGACGACGGGCGTTACCCGCTATGCTGCACTATGGTGTCCGGACTTTCCTCTCCCGTTTTCACGGCAGCGATAAGGCGACCTGCTCAACGCGCTAAATTAGTACAATTGTTGATAAATAAAGACTTTATACCATCGAAATAAAACACTCTTACCATTCCTATTTTTATATTTGCATCATTGAATTGATGTAAATTCTAAACCACAGTTTTTTTTGGAACCTTTTATTGTATCGGCACGTAAGTATAGACCTCAAACATTTAGAGATGTTGTGGGGCAACAGGCCATTACCAATACCCTAACCAATGCCATTGAACACAATCATTTGGCACAAGCCCTTTTATTCTGTGGCCCAAGGGGAGTTGGTAAGACTACTTGCGCACGAATTCTTGCCAAACAGATAAATTCTGATGGAACGGAACGCGAAGGTGAAGATTTTGCATTCAACATTTTTGAGCTCGATGCGGCTTCTAACAACTCGGTAGACGATATTCGTAATCTTATTGATCAAGTACGGATACCACCACAAGTTGGCAAATACAAAGTATATATTATAGATGAGGTGCACATGCTCTCACAATCGGCCTTCAACGCTTTTCTAAAAACGCTTGAAGAACCGCCAAAGCATGCCATTTTTATCTTGGCCACTACTGAAAAACATAAAATCATACCAACAATACTTTCTCGTTGTCAAATATTTGATTTCAAAAGAATTACGGTTAAAGATGCTGCCGAATATTTAAAATATATTGCAGAAAACCAAGGTATAGTTGCAGATGATGATGCTTTACATATCATAGCTCAAAAAGCTGATGGCGCCATGAGAGATGCTCTCTCTATTTTTGATAGGGTCGTTAGTTTTTCTGGAAAAGAACTTACAAGAAAAGCCGTTACCGAAAACTTAAACGTTTTAGATTACGACACCTATTTCTCAGCTACCGATTTAATTCTGGAGCATAATATTCCACAATTACTCCTTTTATTCAACAAAACCTTATCTCTAGGTTTTGACGGACATCACTTTATTAGCGGTTTAGCTTCCCATTTTAGGGACTTAATGGTTTGTCAACATCAAGACACTATTAACCTATTGGAAGTTGGTGACGTGGCCAAACAGAACTATTTAGAGCAATCAAAGAAGACCTCTATGCAGTTTCTTCTACAGGCTTTAAATATTGCCAACGACTGTGACCTAAAGTATAAGACCAGTAAAAATCAACGGTTGCTGGTAGAACTTACCTTAATGAAACTAGCTTCAATTGGATTTGAGGCCGAAAAAAAAAATTCTGAATCTGACGTCTTAGACGGTTCTACCATAGATTTTATAGCTCCCGCTTCCTTTTTTAAAGGAAATGGTCCCCTTAAAAAGTCTCCAGCGGAAACAACTACTGAAAATTCAACTCCAGAACAAGAAAGACCCGTAGCTCCCACACCCGTTACAGACAATAAAAAACAGGATGCCCAAGAATATCAGACAGAAAATAATACTCAGGCACCTCGTTCAATAGCCGTAGCAGAATCTAAAATAGAACAAAGTCCACAACCGGAAAAAACTGAAGCCCCTCCAGTAAATAAAATTAATATTGGTGGAGGAAAAAGAGTTTCAGGACTATCTATTTCCAGTCTCAAGGCAAAAAAAGAACATGAACTTAGCCGAAAGGACGATACCATTGACGAAAGTAAGCTTCCTAAAGAACCTTTTACCGAAGAGGCCATGCAAAAACATTGGACGGATTTTGTCAATAAAATAGATTTGGACGGGAAGAAAATATTAGCGTCAAACCTAAGCGTAGATATACCCAAGCTAGTTCAAGAACGCACCATATGGATTGAGTTGCCAAACGAAACCATGAAAAAGGAAATTGAGCGTGAACAATACGGCCTTATGGAGCACTTAAGAAAAAACCTCAATAATTATTTTATTGAGCTTAAGATTACCGTAAACGAAAAAATAGCTAAAAAATTCGCGTTTACACCTGAGGAAAAATATGAAAAGCTAAGGGAGAAAAATCCAGCTATAGATTTACTTAGAAAAACTTTTGATCTAGACCTTTAATTCGTTTCTCATAACGGATTCGCAAAGCATAAACCAGCATTACCACCGCTATAATTAGCAAACCGCCAGCTTCCCTACCCCGTTCAATATTTACAATATCTCCTTCACCAATAGTAAAACCTTGAAATTGCTCTGGCCATTGACTATACGTACCGATTATAGCCAAGAGGAAAAAAGAAATGGCCACAAAAAAAGGTAAACGGTTTATTACAAACAATGCGGAGGCTAGCGCCGCCAGTCCATAAATAATATACCATGTTGTAGCATCTGGATCATTGTATTGAAGATAGGCGGCCCATGCAAAAAGGATTGCAAAAATAACACCCACTATTTTCAATAAAGACTTCATGTTTATTCGGTTATGTGCTTTTTAAGGATACTATATACATCTGTAGCTTCAATATCATCGGCAAAAGATGCATTTATTTGATCTGTAATCAAAATAGGAAAATCTGCTTTATCTTCCGGAGTTCTACCATGTGAACCTTTTACAAGTGTCGCATTTAATGGAATTATATTCATTACCGTTCTGAACCCCATTTTTTTCTTAAGAAGCTTAGCAACGACCTTAGCCATTACCAATTTATCCTTGGGGTCTGTTAGCATTTCCACGGGATCATACCCTGGTTTTTTATGAATATCAACCATACGCGCATAATCTGGCGCCTTGGCATCATCCAACCAGAAATAATAGGTAAACCATGAATCGGCATCTGCAACCACAACTAGATCTCCGCATCTCTCATGCTTCAATTTAGCCTTTTCCAGCTCCTCACCCGTTAACACCTTTTCCACCCCAGAAATAGTCTCCAACAAAGCCTTAACCTCCAATTTTATAGAAGGATCGTTTAAATACACATGTGCTATTTGATGATCCGCTACGGCAAAAGCCTTACTCTGACCGGCATCTAAAAGCTCTAATCCACGTTCTTCCCTAATGGCAATGTATCCCTTAGAACGTAAAATTCTATTTAAATGAATAGGATTATTAACATCTGTAATACCATATTCAGATAGCAATATAATTCGGGCATCACGTTGTTGAAAATGGGTCACCAACTGCTCAACAACCGTGTCTATCTCTTTTAAATCTTTCTTTACTTTACTAAAATCCAGACCGTGGCGCTGTAAATTGTAATCTAAATGCGGAAGATAAACGAGAGATAAAGTTGGGTTGTGCATCTCATCTGTACGTATGGCCGCATCCGCAATCCACTTACTAGATTTAATTGAGGTTTTTGGGCCCCAAAACTGAAAGAGCGGAAAAGTACCCAATTCATCTTGTAACGTATCCCTTAATTCAGGAGGATATGAATACACATCCGGAATTTTTCGGCCATCGGCCAAATAATTAGGCCTCGGTGTTAAACTGTAATCTACATTAGAATACATATTATACCACCAAAAGTGATTGGCGCATGTAAAACGCTCATCTTCCTTTTTAAGTTCGTCCCAAAGTTTTTCACTCTCGACCAACTTATTGGACTGACGCCAGAATTTTACTTCGCATTCATCTTTAAAATACCATCCATTACCCACAATTCCATGCTCGTCAGGTGTTTTTCCTGTTAGGTAGGTAGACTGAGCGGAACATGTTACTGCCGGTAAAACAGGATTTATGTAAGCCGATTTACCCTTTTTCAAGAAAGATTCAATAAATGGAGTATGCTCTCCTATAAGACGTTGGGTCAAGCCCACAACATTAATCACTAGCGTTTTCTTCATCTTCTAAAACTTTTGTACAAACCACTCAATCTCTCTAACAATAGACTCCGAAAGGTCTCTTTTTAAAGCAGAAGGAAGAACATCCCAAGTATAAGTTTCAATTTCTAGATGTTCAGAAACAGGGTTGTCTTTCAAATATTTCATCACTTTTAGAATATGGTCTTGCGTAGAATCTAACGCACCAAACCGTTCTAAAAATATGGGCACATGAAAATGTGCTCTCAACTCTTCAAACTCTCTTTTATTCTCTAGAACAATTGGTAAGTCATTATAGGTTTTCACCTTTCCATCTATCTTTTCAGTAACTTGGTGAAGATATGTAGGCTCATCAAAAAGAGTCAAGGCTTCCCATATTTTATCATTTCCAGAAGGATTTGACAGAATTTTTAAAGCGGCACTAACTTGAATTTTTCCAATAGCTATTCCCGCTTTTGCAAATTTCTCAAAAGTTTCCGTTGGCTCCTCGTAGGCTAATGAAAAGTGACAAATATCATAACAGACCGTAAGATACCGGTGTATTATTTTTTCCGCGGCAGCAGCATCTAAACCAAGTTTTTCACTAATTACGGACGTGCCTATCGGCATAAGGTAATCCGTAAAGAAATGAAGCACTTCGTCACTGTTTTCCAACATACCATCTGGCTCCGGCTCAATATCCAAGTGTAGGTATTTTCCCGTCTCCTCTTCTATTTTTTGTAAATGTATGGCGACTTCCACCATATTTTTTGCTCCAGTTTCAAAAGCTGATTTTGTAGCCTCTTCCGTAGCATGCCAATATTTATAACTTACGGGAGAAGTTGAGATTCCACCCGAAATGCCTTCAGGAAGCAAAGCCTCTAACTGATTAAATAAACGTTTGGTATAGGTTAAACGCTCTGAAGTAGTCCAATCGGGCGCATGAACATCATCTTTAACACGTTCATTATGAAAGTTACCATACGGAAAACCGTTCATTGTAAAGACATAGACATCATTCTCTCCCAACCATTGTTTAAACTCCTCTAAGTTTCCGGT
>NZ_RCNR01000042.1 GCF_009725985.1 Zobellia amurskyensis | reverse complement strand
AATAAAGGAAGTAACTGGGAGAAAATGACTATTCCATCAGTTATTAATTCGGTGAACAATGTATTTGTTGACCGCAACACCAAGGATATATTAATTTCTACCGGGCAACGCGGTGGCTCTTATGAAGAAGGCGGTGTTTGGCGCAGCACGGACAAGGGTAAAACTTGGCAACAAATATTCAAGGCTCCTTTTGTCTGGCAAGCAGAAACTTCTCCCGTTGATTCGGAACTAATTGTAATCAGTGCCGCGGGTCAACAAGTGAGCATGTCCGGCGAATTCATGAATCCAGGTATTTACTTGAGCCAAAATGGAGGAGACAGCTGGAAAAAAATCAATAAAGGTTTAGGCCAACCAGATAAAATCGTAGACGTTAGACCTGACCCCTACAACAAAGATGTACTCTGGTGCGCCGCTTGGGGCAGTGGTTGGTTTATAAGCTACTTAAACGGAGTAACAGAAGGTTGGGCAGAATAATAGTTAAAACGAGAATACAATGAAAACATACGTAAAAGCGCTTTATACATTCTACTTTGCTATTTTGCTTCCGATAATAGGCAGTTCACAGTCCAAAAAATTTGAGAATCCAAAGGCAAATACGGTCATAGAATGTCAGCAATGGGAAGTAATTGATTTAATCTTTCCTGTAAATAAAAAGGTAAAGGCTCCTTTTGAAATTACTGCCACTGCTGAAGTTACCAACGGTAAAGAATCGCAACAAATTCCTCTTTTCTATAATGACAACGGCACATGGGTTTTACGATATTCTAGCGCTAGCATAGGCGAAAAATCTTTCGTAATAACTTCTGAACTCAAGGGCTTAAATGGTAAAAAAGGGAAGATTTCAATCACAGAAAACCAAAAAACAGAACGTCACGGAGGTATCGTACTTAATGAAGACAATCCTCAACATTTGTTTTATGAAGACGGTTCCCATTACTTCAATTTAGCTTTTGAGTGCGATTGGCTCTTTGCATTAGATTATGGAGAGAAAGATATAGACAAGACTAAGCACCTCTTATCGCTATTAAACGAATATCGCTTCAATCAGGTGGTCATGAACATGTATTCATACGACGTTTCTTGGCCAAAAGACAAGCGTCTGGCCGAGCATCCTGAACATGAATATGGTGGTCGTGAAGATATTTTTCCTTTTCTAGGGTCCAACTCCAAACCGGACTATAGTTCCTTAAACATTGACTTTTTTAAGCATTTTGACAAGGTCATCTCAGAAATGCACAATCAAGAAATCGTTAGTCACCTCATGATTTACGTTTGGAACAAACTAGTGTCTTGGCCAGAAATGGAATCTGAGGCAGACAATAGATATTATGATTATGTCATAAAACGCTACCAAGCTTTTCCGAATATAGTTTGGGACGTTTCAAAAGAAGCGCTTCACAAAACAAGGGCGACTGCCGGCTATATTTCGGAACGTATTGAACGAACTAGAAATCTGGATTCTTATGATAGGCTGGTATCCGTTCACGATTACGGTTTCTGTAGAAACCATGCCGATGAAGTCGATTTTATTTCGATGCAAAACTGGCAACACACCCTGTACCAGAATATGTTGAATGCCCGTAACGACTTCCCCAATAAACCTATTTTCAATATCGAACACGGGGGATATGAAGAATCGCCCTATGTAGTTTTTCCCGGCGCATACGTAAATGCCGAAGTGTGTTTACGAAGAAACTATATGTGTCTGTTCGCAGGCGGATATACCACTTATTATTGGCAAGGCACTTCATGGAACGCACTGATCCACAATCCTTTTGAACAACCTGAAGATTTTAAAAAACCCCATTTTGAATATTTCACCCACATGCGAAAACTTTTTGATACGGTCCCTTTTGAAAACTTTGAACCTAATGCTCCCTATAATGGCAGTGGTTATAATCTGACCAATAAAAAGGACGGCATCATTATGATGTATACTCCAAAAGAGAATCACTATACGTCTGCTAAAGTTCAAATCTCAAAAGAGTTCAATTACGAAAATGCAACGCAACAATGGTTTAATACCATCACCGGAGAATTCACACCTGAAGAGAAATACAAAATGGTAGAACTTGGCTTTTGGGATTTTCGTCCATGGCGCCATGAAGCCGACGCCATTCTTATCATTCGGAATTTAAAACCAAAGAACTAAATGAAAAATCCAACCAAAGCCATCCCTTTTAAGTTAAACACGTGTATTCTATTTTTTTTGACCGTTACGCTAAGTTTTGCTCAAAATTCAGCAACGACAAGTGAAAAAGCGGCAAAACCATACCAAGCAGATTGGTCCTCATTGCAAAAGCATACTACGCCCGATTGGCTTTATGGAATGAAATTCGGAATCTATTTTCATTGGGGACCGCAAACTGTACAAGTAGCTTCCAAAAACCCCGAAATGACCGTTCTAGAAGCTATTGACGCATGGAAAGGCGAAAATTTCGATGCCAAAAAGTGGGTCGATTTGATGCAGAACGCAGGTGCTCAATTTGGCGGACCCGTAGCATGGCATGGTAGCGGAGTTGTAAATTGGGACAGTGATATTACCGATTGGAATTCCGTAAACAAAGGACCTAAAGTAGATATATACGGGAGTTTGGCAAAAGAACTTCGCAAACGTAATATGCCCATAATATCCTCTTTCCATACAGGAGACTTTTGGAGTCGTATGTGGGGCCAATTATCCAAAGAAGACCTAACTTACCTTAACCCTTATGAAGACAACTCAAAGTACGCCACTGCCAATGAAGGCCGTATAGCAGAGGCTATTTTTAAAGCTTGGTTTGACCGTATTTCAGAAGCTATCGATAAATACGAACCGGATATGATCTGGTTCGACACCGGCTTTGGCGGAACCGTAAAGGGTGAATTAAAAAAGTACACAGACCGTGGCCGCCTTTTACCTGAGGGAGATAATGAGCTGATCAGTGTACCGGAAAGCTATCAACAAAAATTGATCAGTGATTATTTCAATAAGGGGCAAGAACTAGGAAAGGAAGTAGAAGTATTTTATAAGACCCATGATATTCCACCGGGAATAGGAATTCGTGATATCGAAGACGGAAACCTATTGGGAATGCAATACGACCCATGGATGGCCGACATCAATATGCAACGCCACTTTGAATGGCCTAGTACATGGTTTTATAACCCTGTGAACAAGGTAAAGGATGCCGGTACATTAATCGATATGTTGGTCGATATGACCAGCAAGAACGGCAGAATGCTCCTAAATGTACCCCCTAAGGCCGATGGTAGTTTTCCAGAGGAAACAAAGAAAGAACTATATGCCATGGGCGATTGGTTAAAGATCAACGGTGAAGCTATTTACAATACCATGCCGTGGATATTTTATGGTGAAGGCCCTACGGAAGTAACTAACCCAGGCCATCACGGACAAGGAAAAGAGCGCGGAGAATTGATTCCAAAATACACTTCAGAAGATATTCGGTTTACTCAAAACGGTAAAAATCTGTATGCCATTTGTATGGAATGGCCGGGAGAACAAATTACCATTAGAACATTAGGTAGCAAAGGAAAGCTCTATCCCAACGATATCAAAAGCATTTCAATGTTGGGAAGTAGTGAAAGCATCAAATGGGAGCAGAAAACGGAAGGTCTTGTTGTTCAATTTCCCAAAGAAAAACCGTGCGATTTCGCTTATGTTTTAAAAATCGAGCGTCGTTAAAATTTCTCTATTAAGTCATATAACAATACTATAGTTACTCAGAAAATGATGCATTTAAATTACCCTCGGCAAAAAGAAAAAAGTACCCCTGCATATACTTTTCTATCAATTGTATTGCTTCTTTTTTGCCACTTGAGTTTATCGGCACAAAGTGTTCTCCTTGGGGACAACGCCCCCTACCCCAATGTAAACGATGGTGATTTTAATTTGATACAGGCCGGTTCTTGGCGCCTTGGATTGCAATCCCCATTCTGGACGCCCTCTAACGAACCACAGAAAGAAGGTCACTCTATGGGCTTGGTTACAGGACGATATTTTAGTTCTTTTGATTATGCCTATATCGATTCCAAACCTTTGAACATCAATTCTGATTATCAAAACTTAAAACCAGGTGATGAATTGAACTGGAGCCTTGGTGCCGATTTGGAATACATAAGTAACGGCTCCCTTTCCTTACATCTATTTTTTGGTGAACAGGAGCGCATCTTAGCTGAAAAAGTGAAACTAATTGGCTCTGACAAGACTGTTGAGCATTTTTCAGGAAGCTATACGATTACGAAAGAAGATGTCGCTGCCGGAACACCACATATTCGTGTCTCGTTTTATTCAAATGAAGATGTAAAAGTTTTTCTAGAATATGTCAACCTTAGCGTAAAAGCTCCTGAAAAAGAAGGTCCAACCCTTTCGGGAAAAATAGTGGCCGACGGTATCCGTTTGGATTGGACGGATAAAAAAGCGAATTCAGGCGGCAAGTTTTCGGTATACAGGAGCAAAAGTAAAAATGGGGAGTATAAAAAACTGACTACTACCCCTGACTCTGTTTTTACGGATACAAACCTTATCAACGGTATGGCATATAGCTATGTCGTAACCCGCCTCGATACTTCAGAGTCTGTGGGATCGAACAAGGTGCTTCTTAAAAAATTAGACAGTGAGGCCCCTGCCCCTCCTTCTACACTAAAAATCGAGGCCCTTCAAACTGAAATTAAACTGGAGTGGAACAAAAGTATCGATGTTGATGTGGCCAGTTACTCGGTGTATAGAGGGGATGCCAATGGAAATCACCTTCGCCAGATCGCCCATGACCTTACAAGCACCCAATATGTTGATTTTACCCCGAAAAAAGAAGACTATAACTCATATGTGCTCTTCGCCCACGATCATTCAGGAAATAAGAGTAAGGCCTCACAACTGGTAAGGGCCAAAGTAAAAGCGGTATCCGGCACTTCGTTTAGCGACCTTATCTTACCCATGCCCATCCATAAGCAATTGCGAACCGATCTTTGGGGAGCGGAAGGCGTTTTGCCCCGTGACCCTGATAACGGTATAGAAGATCCCGAGTGGAGCTATTGGGGTGGCAGACCAGTAAAAGATCAGGACAACAAATACCATATGTTGGTAACTAGGTGGCCAGCAAACGCTACCAAGGGCCATTGGGAATGGCCAAATTCAACTGTAGCGCATGTGGTCTCCGAAGCACCAACGGGACCGTACAAGGTAAAAAAAGATACGGCCTATGGTTTTCATAATGGATTGGGCCATAATCCTGATATAATTTTATTGAATGATGGTACATATATGCTTTACTCCCTCGTAGACTGGGAAGCTACCTTGTTCACCTCCAAAACCATGAACGGCCCATGGAATCGTTTGGGAACCATGACCGTCGATTGGAAAAGCACCAATGAAGACGAAAAACTTTCATACCGGTATTACCGCAACTTATCAGGCGTTCAGTTAGAAGATGGTCGGTTTCTATTTGTAACCAAGGCCGGGGAAATGATGCGCAGTTCCACAGACGACCCACTGGGGCCCTATACCGTGCTGACCGACCAGATCCGCTACAACCCCATTATTCCCGAAAAATATAGAAACTCCAATTACGAAGATCCGGTACTTTGGAAAGATGAAGTACAGTATCATATGATGATTAACGCATTCTGGGATTATCGGGCAATTTACCTACGTTCACCCGACGGCATCCATTGGAAATTCAACCCCGGTACGGCCTATACGCCTGACAATACTTCTTATGAAGATGGGACCCGCACACATTGGTATAAATTAGAGCGCCCCCATGTTTTACAGGACGAGTATGGTAGAGCCACACATCTTTCCCTTGCCGTAATAGATGTCCCAAAGGCAGATGATTTGGCTAGAGACAAACATAGTTCCAAAAATATTGTTGTTCCCCTTACTGTGCATAAACGCATTAAGATGTTGAATAAAAAGAAGATAGATTCAACCACAAAAAAGATTAAAATTCTAGTGCTTTCAGAAGCAGGTTTTGATGCTCAAAAAGATATTGACCTTGCTTCTTTACGATTTGGTGCTTCTGAGGAAGTCGATTTTGGAAAAGGTTCTAAAGTTTCTAAAACCAAGAAAAAAGGAAAAGACCTCATCGTGGAATTTGACGGCTCTGGAAACGGCATTACAGCTCTCAATTTTGCAGGGAAATTACTTGGAAAAACAAACGAAGGTAAGTTGATAATAGCGTATTCTAAACTTTCTGCAAGCGAACACTAAGGATTAAAACATTTCAAGAAAAGAAAAACAAAAACTTAATTCATAAGCTCGGTTCAAGCGGAACGTATTCAAAGAATGCAAAAAACCTATCTAGAGCTATCCAATAACAGAGAAACAACACTTTTCTAAAACTAAATTTTCTTTTTTCAATATGGAGAAAGGAATTCATTTTATAAGAATCTCAATTATGAAAAAAAGATACATCGGGCAACGGTTTAAAAATAATTTTAAACAATTCTCAAAACCAATTGCTGTGTCATTTCGGTTTAGAAAATTAGAAATCATCAAAAAGCACATATGATATAGGCATATGATCATTTGTAACAACTTCAATAGGGTGCTATGATTATTTTTACGAACAATCACTCTTACCAACCAATATTGCAGTTTTAACCAAAAACGAACAACAAACAAACGCCAAAAACCGAATATGAATCAATCATTTTACCAGTTACCAAATCGTTCTACGACACAAAAAAGTCTCTTTGTTACTTCTGCCCTTATACTATTAGCGCTTGGCAGTTGCAAAAAAGAAAAACCGGTCTACGCAGATGTTATTTATACCAAACCAACACTCGTAAAAGACCCACCTGTTGTTTTTATGTCTCCAGAAGAGAGTATGAAAACCATGCATCTTCCTGAGGGTTATCATATGGAACTAGTGGCTAGTGAACCTATGATCAATGAACCCGTAACAATTGCTTGGGGTCCTGATGGTAAACTTTATGTTGCTGAAATGCTCACATATATGCAGGATATTGACGGTACTAATGAAAATGAGCCTTGGAGCAGGGTTTCTGTTCTTGAAGATACTGATGGTGATGGAAAAATGGACAAAAGCACCGTTTTTGTTGATAGCCTGATTCTTCCAAGGATTATACTTCCGTTAGATGACCGCATCCTAATTGGCGAGACCTATAACCGTAGTCTTTATACCTACAGAGATACAGATGGCGATAACGTTGCTGACGAAAAGAAATTAGTACTTGAAAATAACAAAAGAGACAATGCAAATCTAGAGCACCAATCTGCTACAATGATATGGGGATTGGATAACTACCTCTATTTATCCAACGGTTCTTTACGATACCGTTTTACCAGAGGCGAAATGGAAATTGACACTCTAAGAGATGCGCCTTCGGGTCAATGGGGTATGACACAAGATGAAATTGGTCAACTTTACTATTCCAGTGCCGGTGGAGAAACTCCCGCGCTGGGCTACCAACAACACCCCTACTATGGTACTTTGGAAATGGAAGGAAAATGGGAAGAAGGCTTTGAAAAAGTATGGCCTATTATTGGAACACCGGATGTTCAAGGTGGTTTTGGCCGTCTTCGTGAAGATGGAACGCTAAATCATTTTACGGCCAGCTGTGGGCAGTCTATATTCTTGGGAGATAAACTATCTATGTACGGAGACCTTTTTATTCCAGAACCTGTTGGGCGTTTAATTCGCCGTGCGAAAGTGAACTTGGTAAACGGAAAAAAAGTATTGTCCAATCCTTATGGCGAAACGGAATTCTTGGCATCTACAGATACCAACTTTAGACCTGTGGATACACAGACTGGTCCTGACGGTTGTCTGTACGTAGTTGACATGTATCGCGGTATTATCCAAGAGGGTAACTGGGTTAGAAAAGGTAGTTTTTTGCGCCCCGTAGTAGAAAGAAAAGGTTTTGATAAAAATGTTGGAAAAGGTAGAATTTATAGAATAGTTCATGAGGAAATAGCACCTTCAAAACAAGAAGACTTATTGCACAAAACTAATAATGAGCTATTAGAATACCTACATCACCCTAACGGTTGGTACCGTCTTACAGCACAGAAAGTATTGGTACTAAAACAAGATAAGAGTACCGTATCCGATTTGAAAGATATGGTCACTGGTGGAACGCCTTTTATAGGTTCTATGTTAGGTGATACTGATTATGCTTTAGGTAGGCTTCATGCTATCTGGACGCTAGATGGTCTTGATGCCATAGACAAACCTCTTGTTCTAGCTGCTTTACAAGACGAAGATGCCCGTGTACGTGCGGCAGCCTTACGCGTAAGTGAGCCCTTTTTAAAATCAGGAGATGCCAGTGTTTTTGAAGCAGTTCAGGCTTTGAAGAGTGATAAAGACCCTGAGGTTTTACAGCAAGTAGTCCTTTCTTTGAATTCAGCTAAAGACAAAATGGGAAAAGAAACCATTTCTGAAATTATGGCGGCCAATCCTAGTAATGAAGCCATTGCAACTATTGGTGAAGAAAGCTTAAAGGAAGTTCCTTTAGAAATAGAGAAAATTAAGAAACAGTACGTTTTACAAAACAGTAATACAAGAAAGAGAATTGTGGAGGGCTACAACAATTTCAAAAACCTCTGCGCTGCTTGTCACGGCATGAACGGTACGGGTATTGAAGGAATGGCTCCGTCATTGGTAGGCTCCCCTAGGGTTACCGCTAAAGATTGGAATATTACAGTGAAAATTCTTTTAAATGGACTTACCGGACCTGTTGACGGTAAAGAATATTCCGGTGTTATGGCGGGTATGAAACAACAGGACGATGATTACATTGCCAGCGTGGTCACTTATATCCGAATGCACTTGAACAACGAAAAAGGTGTTGGCGGATGGCAAGTCAGTAAAGTTAGAAAAGAACAAGAAGGTCGTGAAGATTATTGGACCATTGAAGAGCTTGAAAAGAGCAAATAAACAATTTTTATTAAAGAACATTATAGAATGAAGCATTACAGATTAATGCTCTGCACACTATTGCTTACGGCAATAGCTTGGGGACAGCATACAACTTTACCAGAAGGTTTTACAAAGACCGACCGTTCCAAACTAAATATCAACCAGGGATGGAAATTTCATTTGGGTGACCCCGATGCCGATTTCTTTAAGTTAGATACGGATGATTCCAAGTGGGAAACAGTTAACGTGCCTCACGGATTGGAACTTACCACAATGGACCTGAATGGGGTTCAAGATGATAAGTACCAAGATACATTCATGAGAAAAGTAGGTTGGTATCGAAAAGAGATTCAGGTTTCCTCAAACACGAACAACAAGGTTTTTCTTGAGTTTGAAGGTGTTCATCAGGTTACAGATGTTTGGATAAATGGTAAACACAATGGTCAGCACTCCGTTGGAGGCTACACTCCTTTTCATTTTGATATTACGGATTTTGTAAATCGAGGCGAAAAGAACCTCGTAACGGTTTTAGCCGATAACCGAAAACGTGATGATATTCCGCCAGACCCAGGTCCAATGGATTATATTAAGTTCGCTGGCCTGTATCGCGATGTGTATTTAGTAGAGACCAACCCTCTACACATAACTTTTAATTGGGAAGCCGAAAATGCAGGTCAATACATCACTACGCCAACTGTAGATCCCATAAATCTTAATGCTACAATCAACATTAAAACTACGGTTCGTAATGAAAATGCGCTGCCTAAAAAAACTACCGTTTTAAGTAAAGTCATAGATGATAAAGGTCTAGTCGTATTAAAATTAGAACAGACCAAAACTATTCTTCCCGGAGCCGATGTTCAATTTAACCTCATTGGCAGTATTGAGGATAATCTAAAACTTTGGTCTATAGATGAGCCTAACCTCTACCGAGTACATACGATAGTTCTGGAAGATGATAAAGCTGTGGACCAAGTAGAAGTTAAAACGGGATTCAGGAAAATTGAAATGAACAATCATGATGGTATTGTCCTGAACGGAAAACCTATAAAACTCATTGGCACCAATTTACACCAACACTATGGCTTTATAGGTGATGCCATGCCCAATTCTTTACATTACAAAGATATCCTACAATTAAAAAAACTGGGAATGAATGTAATCCGAACGGCACATTATCCGCATGACAATACTTTGTTAGAGGCCTGTGACGAACTCGGTATGCTGGTATATGAAGAGGCCCCAACATGGATGTCCATCGGTAATGAAGCTTGGTTCATTAATTTCGAAAAAGCGGCAAGAACTATGGTCAGAAACCATAGAAACCACACTTCCGTTTTTGTCTGGGGAGCTGGTATCAATCACAGGGGTTATGTTCCAAGGGCTCACAATGTAATTAAACAAGAAGACCCGTTTAGATATACCGCTTCTCAAAGTAGTAGATGGACAGGTTGGCAAACCTCTGGTTTAACGGATATTTATGGGCAAATGGTGTACGGCCCCTATTATTGGAGTGGAGATGAACCCATGCTGGCAATGGAAGGGCGTCGTGGTCCTGAGGCTATTAATGAATATATGAACGACCCCATGAAATTGGGACTTATATCGTGGACGGCACATGCCTATTATACTTTTCATCCTACCGATACGCCAAAAGATAGAAGTCGAGGTGGTTTTATGACAGCTTTCCGCTACCCACGTCCCGAAGAAAATCTGGCTTGGTATCCTGCCGAACTAACGGATTATCCTTATCTCCATATTAATACCGATTGGAAAGAAGGTACTAAAGAAGTGGTTGTGTTCAGCAATTCTGAGAAAGTGGAACTAAAAGTGAATGGTAAAACCATTGCAACACAACATCCTTCAAAAGCAGATAAATACAAATATTTAAAACATGCGCCGTTCGTATTTTCTATTCCTCATTATGAAAAAGGAAAACTGACGGCAAACGGTCTGCTTGATAATAAAGTTGTTGTTTCCGAAACCACGCAAACTCCAGAATCGGCATATAAAATAGTTCTAGAACCTGATACAGAAGGCAGAAAATTTGTTGCGGATGGTTCTGACATTCTTGTGGTTTATGCAAAGGTGCTAGATAGAAATGGCACACTACTGGGTGATACGGACACAGCTGTAGAATTCGCTATAAAGGGCGATGCAGAAATTATTGGCGATAAGGAAGGTATTGGTTCCAATCCCATGCCCTCACAATACGGTGTTGCTCCTGTTTTAATCCGTGCAGGTAATTCTCCAGGTGAGATTACGATTACAGCTAAAGCAAAAGGTCTGAAATCTGCCTCCGCAACGGTTGCAACCGTAAAAGCTAATTTTGATGTGATAGCTGCAAACGCCAAGCCTATCTATGATTTTCAAACGCTTTGGGTAGATTTAGGAGGAGATGAACAATTAGTTCAGTTTGATTGGACTCCGTGGAATGGCAAAGACAATGCGGCCTCTACAAAGGAATTTGAAGAGCTTGGTGGTTTCTCCGCTACCGTTCAAAGTAATGGTGATGCTAGCTCAACCCGTTGGTTAGGTGAAATAAATGTTATTGGCAAATACGGTTTCGCTCATGGTGAAGGTGTTCTGGGTGTGTCAAAAGAAGGATTGACCTTAGAATTTTCCGGATTGAAAAAGGGAAAATATAAGTTGAACACAGTTCATCATGCCCCAAGAACCAATACTGATAGCATGGATCCCAATCAAGAAAAAATGGCGACTTATAAAATCTATAAGATTCCATATGCCAAAGAACTTAGTGCTACTATAAACGATGCAAATGGCTCCTCTACCCTAGAGAACATAACCGTAACCGAAGGGGAAACCATGCAGACCACACCTTTTCAACCCACCGAGATATACTTTGAAGCGGATGGGAACAGTAATGTTAGTTTCGTATTTAAAGGAAGTGGCGAAAAAGCAGTTTGGCTCAATAGTTTTATTCTGAGCGAATGGCATTAAACAGATAGCCTCAAGTATTCTATGAATCCCCCAGGTATTGCCTTGGGGATTTTTTTTTATAAACAGCTCAAAACCACCCTCACTAACAAATATTCAAAATCTAACCCAAAAATATATTAACATCACTTATTACAGGCTAAATAATTAGATTAAAAATAATTTTATATATTTACCGAAACCGTACTAGACCGTACTAGATTTAATGTTACCGCTATGAAAAATGTATTTTCCCTATTATTTGTGATCTTCAGCACGCTTTACGGCCTATCGCAAGACGTACTTGTTGAGGCAGAAAGTTTTGATAACCCTGGAGGTTGGTTGGTAGACCCACAGTTTGTAGAGCAAATGGGCTCGCCATACCTAAATGCGCATGGCATGGGCAAGCCGGTAGAAAATGCTTCAACGGAGGTAAACTTTAAAAAATCGGGTACATATCATATCTGGGTACGCACCATGAATTGGGTTCCTGGTGAATGGGAAGCTCCGGGAAGATTCCAATTAAAAGTAGGCGAAACGGTATTAGATACCGTTTTAGGAACCCGCTCTGGTTGGGGATGGCAATATGCCGGTGAGGCCAAAATCAACAAAAAGCAAGCTACGCATATTGAACTACAAGATCTTACAGGTTTTAACGGGCGTTGTGATGCCATCTATTTTTCAACTAAAAAAGATACACCTCCCTCATCCACTAAAAAGTTAGCAGCTTGGCGTCAAGAAATTACGGCCCAACCTAATGCTCCTGAAAAAGTAAAATCTTATGATTTGGTAGTTGTAGGTGGCGGTCTAGCGGGTTGTGCAGCGGCCATAGCCGGAGCAGAACAGGGACTTAAAGTCGCCTTAATTCATGACCGTCCCGTTTTAGGAGGGAATGCCAGTGAAGAAATTCGCGTTCACACCTTAGGTATCTACGGTAATTTTGAACGAATATTAAAGAAAATAGATACCAAGCACTACCCCAACGGTTCAGCCGAGTCCAAAATAGACCAGCAAAAAAGGGATGAAAATGTTAAGAGTTATGACAATATTGATTTATTTCTAAACTGGCGTGCTTACGATGCCGTTTCCGAAGAAAATAGTGTAAAATATGTAGATGCTAGACAAACTTTTACGGGAGATAGAAAGCGGTTTACCGCTCCTTATTTTGTAGATTCTACAGGAGATGGCTGGATAGGTTTCTGGGCTGGCGCGGAATTCTCGTACGGACGTGAAAGTGTTGATACCTATGGAGAGCATTGGGAGGAGCATGGTGAACTATGGAGTCCAAAAGAAGCGGATAATGCCGTTATGGGTTCTTCTGTACTTTGGGGATCCAAAGATACGGATAGCCCTCAGAATTTTCCTGAAGTACCTTGGGCCATGCCTGTATCTAAAGATTATGCCGAAGTTAATGGCGAATGGCAGTGGGAATTTAGCCGTAACGATTTGAGTCAGATTGATGATGCCGAAGAAATACGCGACCACATGCTTCGTGCTATTTATGGCTCATTTTCCAACGCTAAAAAAGACGACGTCAATAAAAACCGAAAACTGGAATGGGTTTCATATTTAGTAGGTAAACGTGAATCTAGACGATTAGTGGGCGACCATATTTTTACCTTCAACGACGCTAAGGAAGGAACAAAATTTCCTGATGGTGTCGTGATCGAAACAAGAGCGGTAGATGTACATTACCAAACCGTTCTAGAAGATGAAAACAATCCAGATTTTATTTCGGAAGCGTTATTCTACAGAGGTCCACAATACTATATTCCATACAGAAGTTTGTACTCTAAGAATATTAAAAATTTGTTTATGGCCGGTCGTAATTTCAGTTGCTCGCATGCTGGCCTTGGAGGCCCTAGAGTTATGCTTACTACGGGTCAAATGGGTGCTGCAGTTGGTTATGCCGCTTCACTTTGTAAAAAATATGAAGTTATGCCGCGTGAGATTTACACTGGATATTTAGATGAATATTTAAATTTGATAGAAGATCAGAAATACGAAAAAATTCCTACTTCTAAAAAATGATACGAATTGCGTTCGTCTTCCTTTTACTTGCGCCCCATCTTTGCAACGCTCAGTTTGGGTCGCCTATCGCATTTTCCGATAGTCACGAGAAGACCGTTTTAGAAGCTAGTCCAGAGTTTTATATATTGGATTGGCAACCCAACACAGCGCTCCACATTTCAGAAACCCCATTAGAAATCGTTACTGATTCTGTGGGTGCTCAAAAGGTAAACTTATTTCGGGACGCAAAAGGAGCGCCTATTTTGTATTCCTCCAACATCATAACGCCCGTTTGTGCAGATGGAGATTGCAAATTTATGCACATTACCCTGTATTGGACCCTTTTGGGTGATTATGCGGGTTTTGACCGTTCAGTTCAAGAACCATTAACCAAACATGACCATGATGAGTTTTTGTTCTCGGATTATTGGAAGCTTCATGATTTGTTAAGAGACCACAATTCAATCTTAAAGAGAAGAGCCATAGATGAGTTGGTCACCAAACCCAAACCTTCAAAGATTGAAGGTGTAGATGCCCTATCCGGCGCCACGGTAAAAGAGGTAAAAGAATCCGTTGTTTCGGGAGCGCTCTATTCCTGTTATGTAGCTTGGCATTTGGTTCATGGTAAAATTAAGGAGCAAATTAAGGCCTATACCGTTCAGCAACAAGACGAAGCTATGTTGGTGCAAATGCTGAACAGCGGCCATACCAATTATCAGATGTATGCCTTAGAAAATTTTGATGAAAATCAGTATAAAGCTAATTTTTCTAGAATATCGGAACTCTTCAAATCAAGTATTCCTTTAGTTCGTTCTTACATTATTAAAAACTTATCGGATTCTTTTTCGCAGTCGCCCTCTGCTATGCAACCTTTTTGGGACGCACTTCCCTATATTGATATCAATACCCGAAGTTTGTTACTGCAGCATATAGATTTTGCTTCTGACGCTACCGTGGCGCATATTTCAACGCAGTTAAGTGTACTTACTAAAAATCAGTTGCTTAAATACTTAGAGCACCTAGGAAGTAAAAAAGCAATTTCCTCGGAAGTATTAAAAAACCTTGAGCATTTTTCCGCATCCAATAAAGAGAAGAATGCATATCTTGTTACTCAGTTCTTAGAGGATAATAGCTAATCTGACATTTTAAAATCCACATTTTATGGTTTCGTTTATCATTTCTGTTCTTGTATTGGTATTGGGTTATTACACTTATGGAAAACTAGTGGAAAACATTTTTGGTGTGGATACAAAAAGAGAAACGCCTGCCATACGTTTACGGGACGATATTGATTTTATGCCCCTACCCGCTTGGCGTATTTTTCTTATTCAGTTCTTAAATATAGCTGGCCTAGGACCTATTTTTGGGGCAATTGCCGGAGCAATGTTTGGACCTGCCGCTTTTTTATGGATTGTGTTGGGCAGTATTTTTGCAGGAGCTGTTCACGATTATTTTTCAGGCATGTTATCCGTACGCCACAACGGGTTAAGTATTAGCGAAATTGTGGGTATCTATTTGGGACCACGAATGAAACATGTTATGCGCTACTTCACTGTTATACTTTTGATTTTTGTGGGTACCGTATTCCTTATGGGTCCTGCAAAAATTATAGATGGGATGACCGGTAATATGTGGAACCTTTGGATTTGGGTGGGGATAATTCTGGCTTATTATATCCTATCTACCCTCTTGCCCATTGACAAAATGATTGGTAAAATCTATCCCGTATTCGGGGTAGCCATGCTTCTTATGGCCCTCGGGTTGCTAATTGCTTTATTTTTTGGCGATTACACCATCCCTGAATTGGTTCCTTCCAATCTAGTAAACATGACGTCCGACCCAGAAGCAACACCCCTCTTTCCCATACTTTTTGTTACGATTGCCTGCGGAGCCATATCTGGTTTCCATGCTACACAATCACCCCTTATGGCACGTTGTATGCAAAACGAAAGACTAGGTAGAAAGATTTTCTTTGGAACTATGATTACCGAAGGTGTCGTAGCTCTAATATGGGCCGCTGCAGCCATGACCTTTTTTGGTAATGTGGGAGGTCTTAACGATGCCATGTTGGCCAATGGAAATAACGCAGCATGGGCTGCCAATGAAATATCGCTGAACATGTTGGGTAAAGTTGGTGGTGTTCTTGCCTTATTGGGTATTGTGGCTGCTCCTATCACTTCTGGTGATACCGCCTTCCGTTCTGCAAGACTTATATTATCGGATATTTTTAAGACCGACCAAAAGAAAATAAAAAATCGACTTTATATAAGTATTCCTCTATTTATAGTTGCTTTTGCACTTACCCAGATGGATTTTGGAATGATATGGCGCTATTTTGCATGGAGTAATCAAACCTTGGCTACCGTAGTGCTGTGGACGATTACCGCGTATTTAATTTATGAGAATAAATTGTATTGGGTTACTCTAATTCCTGCCATTTTCATGACTATGGTATGCTCCACATACATTCTCATAGCACCTGAAGGATTTGAATTGGAAAATAACGTGGCTTATATAGGAGGTGCCATTCTCACTATATTGATTTCGTTGCTATTTTGGTATTATGCCGTACAGCGAAAGAAGGTTTTTGTACAGGTAATGTAATTAATATTTTAGAGCGAATTTCTTAGAATCAATTTGGTTTCATTGCTTTTATGTTCTCGTCTGCCTTCTAAAATCATTTTGGCAGCTTCCTCGCCCATTTTCTTAAAATCGGTACTAATTACTGATATACCACCGGCTAAAATCTCTTTAGTACTGGTATCGTTATAACTAATTAGCCCAATCTCTTTACCCAGCTCCCATTCAGATTTACGAGCCAATTTTATAATCTCCACCATATCTCTATCATAGGCATCAATGGTTATGTAAAGCGTTCCTTTTTCAAAGTAGTCCGGAGAAAAGTTATAAAACACCTCGCTCTTAAAGTTGTATTCCGCACTAAATCGTTCAAAACCTTTTTGTACAAAATCGCCGTGTGGTGCATTTTTACGATTGAAAAGTACAAGCCTATCGTACTTGTTAACCAAATCAATATTTTCTTTTAGTAGATTAAGAATGTCATTCTCAAAATCTTGAAAAACCATACCACAACCATCGTTGACATTAGGCTCATATTTATCCAGAATAATCAATTTTTCCGGTGGTATTTTATTGAGCACTTTCTGAACCGATTTTGAATCCTCTATGTATGTGGTAACTACAAAGTGTGTGTAATTTTTGAGATTATCTAAAATTAGAGACGCAAAAAGTTCAATGTTTTGGTGATGAAAATATAAGCGGACCTTTACATTTTCACCCAAGCTTGAAATAAGTGAATTATATAAATCTTCCTTAAAGGGAGTAAACTTATCCAGCAAGAAAAACACCTTAAACTCCGTTTCTACGGAAAGGTCGTTCACAAAATAACCAATCTTGTCCACTGCCCTAACAATTCCCTTTTCGCTTAGGTAGTTTAATGCTTTAAAAACTGTTTCACGACTAAAGTTAAAATGAGCGGAGAGCTTGTTTACTGATGGTAACCTTTCATCAAGAACTAATTGCTTTTGTTCAATTTGGGAAGTAATACTATCTGCAAGCAGAAGATATTTAGGCTTCTTTGAGTTCTTTTCGATACTAAGTTTTACCATTTATTCTTTCTTAACCATTTTGGGACGAACGCAAAAATACTAAAACCAAAATTACCTGCTTTACAGTTGAATCAAGTAGCCGATTTATAAAATATAAATCTAGTCACTTAAAATTATAATTGATTTTACAGATTCTAATTTAGGTAAAATCAGCTTAAAAGTATTGTGTTCAAATATTTTTGGAAAGAAAAATCCTATGAAACACCACGATAATTAAGAGAATACCAATTGTTACCCCCTCAAATTCAACATTTAGCAAAAAATATTTGGCAAATATGTAATAATGTTATTTATTTGTTAAACAGACTAGACCAGACTAGACTTATAATTTGGAACAGTCAAACGTTAAATAACTCACTATTCACCTCTCAACTTAAACCAGAGCTTATGAAAAAAGCAGTCTTATTTTTTCTTTTATCGATATTCGCGCTTTGCGAAATATCGGCACAAATTACGGTATCAGGTACCGTAAGCGACGAACAAGGTATCCCCATACCAGCTGCCAACATTGTTGAAAAAGGAACAACCAATGGAGTTGTAGCAGATTTTGACGGAAATTTTAGTATTGAAATTCCAGAAGGAACTACCTTAATCTTCAGTTCTATTGGTTACGGAACTGTTGAAAAGGCCGTAAACGGTCAAACTACATTAAATGTTACCATGGCTGAAGAAGCATCGCAACTAGATGAAGTAGTCGTGGTTGGGTACGGAACCCAAAAAGCAGTTAATTTAACCGGATCTGTAGAAACCGTTAAAGCGGAGGAAATAGCAAAACAACCCGTTGCACAAGCTTCACAAGCTTTAGCAGGCCTTGTACCCGGTCTAACCGCAACACAATCCAGTGGCCAGCCCGGCTCAGATGGTGCAGCCATTCGTATCCGTGGGGTAGGTACTTTAGGTAGCGGAGCCAAAAACAATCCACTTATTTTAGTTGATGGTATCCCTGATGACATTAATGGTTTAGACCCTAGTGATATTGAATCTATTTCCGTACTTAAAGATGCTTCGGCTTCGGCTATATATGGCTCTCGTGCGGCTAACGGTGTAATTCTTATTACTACAAAGAGAGGTAAGGAAGGTAAAATATCAACCTCTTATAATACTTACGTTGGGGTACAGAGCATTGCTCAAAACCTAAAATTCGCAGATGCTTTAGGGTATATGGAAGCATTTAACTCTGCTGAGCCTGGTGCATTTTCTGACGACGTCCTTAACCAATACCGCTCGGGTAACGGAGTAGGTTCAGAGGCCTTACCAGATTCGGATTGGGTTGGTCTTCTATTCAATTCAGCTGCTATACAGCAATATCATAGTCTTTCTGTACGTGGTGGTTCTGAAAAATTGAAAGTTGCCAGTTCTATATCGTTCACCGATCAGGATGGTAACATTCCTAACTTTAAATTCCAAAGATATAATGGTAGGTTTAACCTAGATTATGCTTTAAGCAAAAAATTAGACTTAGCTTTTGACCTTAACTTTAGAAGAGAAATTAAAAGTCAGCCCGCGCGTTTAAATGATCTTACCCGTTCGGCATACCGTCTACAGCCACTCTTTGTAGCTTTTAATGATGATGGCACCTATGGTTCCGGTTTTGGTGGTAGTAATCCCGTTGCACTAGCTAATTCTACTGCAAAAGATGAAACCGTTTCAAATTACTTTAGAGCTTTGGCCAAAGTAACTTACAGACCATTCAACAATTTCTCAATTGCTGCAACGTATGCACCACAATTTTTTGACAGGGACCAAGATGATTTTAGAGCGCGGTACACCTATTACGAAGGTTCTGGCGGTGTTGCTCAAAGCACTGTAGGTGGCGGTATTTCAGAAAGTTCGCTTTTTAAGGAAACCTTTACCACGTTTCAAGATAACTTTAACGCAGTAGCTAACTGGGGAAAAGAATTTGGTGACCACAATATTTCGGTTTTAGGAGGCTATGAATTTCTTAAATTCAATTCGGAAATATGGTCTGCTAGTAGAAGAGGATTTGTTCTAGACGAATTTAGAGGTCTCGATAATGGTTTACCAGATACACAACTAAACTCTGGTAATTCAACCTTAAACGGATTAGAGTCTTTATTCGGAAGAATTAACTACACGTACAAGAACAAATATCTTTTTGAAGCAAATGTTAGAAGAGATGCTTCTTCACGTTTTGCCGAAGGCTATCGTTCTGCAACTTTCCCATCCTTTTCAGTGGGTTGGGTAGTATCCGAAGAGAAGTTCCTTCAGGACAATGAAACCATCAACTTTCTAAAATTTAGAGCCTCTTGGGGACAATTAGGAAACCAGTTCATTTTTGCTGCCAACAGAACCGATAATAACGGAGATGTAATTCAAGGTTCAGATGGTTCTGCTGTGGCTCAAGAGGTAAACTTCCCTTATACTTCACTTTTCGGTCTTGGTAATGCCAATGCAGTTATTGGCGGTACTCCAGTAGTTGGTGGTGCCCAATCAGTTTTAGCCAATTCTCAATTACAATGGGAAACCGGCGAAACCCAGAATGTTGCCATGGACGCTAAATTTTTTAACAGTAAGCTATCTTTCACTGGAGAATATTACGTGCGTAAAACAAAAGATATTCTTTTAGGGGTTACCATACCCACATCCGTAGGTTTGGAAGCTCCAGTTCAGAATGCTGGTGAAGTTTGGAACACAGGATACGATATTAGTATTGGTTGGAACGATATGATCGGTGAAGATTTCCGTTACGGAATCAACCTTAACTACTCTGGTTTTGACAACGAAATCAAAGACTTGGGCGGTCTAGATCAATTACCTCCAGGTAACACAATTAACCGTGTTGGCGAAGAAATTGGTTCTATCTATGGTCTAAAAGTAGATGGACTTTATCAAGAAAGCGATTTTGATGTAGACGGTAATCTTAATAGTTCATTACCATCGCCAGGATTTGGAGCAATCCAAGCGGGTGATTTAAAATATGCTGATATCTCTGGTCCTGATGGAGTTCCGGACGGAGCAATAACAAATGATGACCGTACTATTATTGGTAGTGACATTACTACTCAAAATTGGGGACTAGAGCTTTTCTCTGCCTATAAAGGTTTTGACCTTTCAGTATCATTACTTGGAGCTGGAGGACGTGATGTGGTATTGCAAGGTGATGCTGGTTGGGCCTTTTTTAACGCTGGTAAAATTCAGGAATGGCAAACGGATTACTGGACTCCTACTAATACAGGTGCAGCATATCCGCGTTTAACTCCAGGAAGTTCACACTCTAACTGGCGTGTGAATGAAACTTGGATGCATGATGCCTCTTATGTAAGACTAAGAAATATAACTCTTGGCTATAAGATACCTAGAGATTTATTGGATAAATTCAGTATTTCAGCTGCTCGTATTTACCTGTCTGGGCAAAACTTAGCTACTTGGGATAACATGCCTGAAGGTATAGACCCGTTAACCCCACAGTTTTCCAGTGGTGCTTTTTACCCTGTTACCAAAGTTTTCACTATGGGCCTTAACGTAACATTCTAATCGTATAATTTCTTTACAATGAAAAACATAAAATATATCATCTTAATAAGTCTTAGCTTGCTGGTATTTCCTGCCTGTGAAGACAACGTATTGAACTTAGAAGACCCTGGGAGCCCAACTGATGCTACATTCTTCAGAACAGAAGCACAATTGGAAGTAGCTCTTACAGGGGTTTACGAATCCTTGAATTACGTGAGAAGCGTTCCTTTCCCTCAGTTATTAGATCACACCACAGACTACGCATATAATAGAGGTAATGTTGGTGGAACTGTAGCCGTAACCACAGGTGGAGTTACCTCTACCGAAGGTATTATAAACGGCTTCTGGGATAGTTTTTATACCGGTATACAAAGAGCGAACAACCTATTGACCAATATGCCCAAGGCCGAAGAAGCTTCTGACCCTGGTCGTTATGAGCAAATCAAAGCCGAAGCACTGTTCTTAAGAGCCATGTTTTACAGCTATCTGACTGAACTTTACGGAGATGTTCCTTTTAGGACCGAAGTAACTTCCTTGGAAGAGCTGGAGATTAAATCCCGAACGCCTAAAGCTGAAATCGTTGCAAGTATTATTGCTGACTTGGAAGAGGCTGCTAGTATTTTACCTCCTACACAATCGGCAAATGAACGTGGGCGAGCCTCTGCTAATGCCGCTAATGCTCTGATTTCTCGTATTGCATTGTATAATGAAGATTATGTATTGGCTGAAAGCGCCGCTCTTAAAGTGATGAATTCTGCCGAAACGCCCAGTTTGTTTCCTGATTACGAAGCTTTATTTACAGATGCCGGTATAGGTTCATCAGAGGTGCTATTGGATATATCCTATATAAACGGAACAAAAACACATAGTCTTTCACAAGTTCAAGGTAGTAGGTTTGGTGGATGGTGCCAATTGGTTCCTTCTCAGCAAACAGTAGATAGTTACGAAACTGTAAACGGATTACCTATTGATGAGGATCCTGCTTATGATCCTGCAAATCCGTTTGAAAATCGTGATCCTCGTTTGGCCGCTTCCATTGCCTTACCAAATAATATCTGGACAGGACATATCATTCAACAACATAGTGATAGTATAGCAACCTGGCGTATTGAAGATGGCGCTAAAGTTGAACGTGTTTTCAATCCTAATGCGGCAAACCCAGCAGGTCGAAAAATAATTGACCCTGTAGATGGTACTGAATATGTAACTGGAGGCGCGAATCGTTTTACTGCATTTACTGGATACTTCTGGAAAAAATTCTCAGATGCACCTAGATTATTAGGGTCGTTAACAGGAGGTCCTAGTCCTTTACAGTCTGAACAGACCATTTATTTAATGAGATATGCAGAAGTACTTCTAAATTATGCCGAAGCTAAAATTGAAGCTGGTACCATAGACGCTAGTGTTCTAAATGCATTGAACGATGTACGTGAACGTGCTTATAACAATAGTGGTTTCGCTTTTCCTGCAGTTACTACAACGGATCAAGCAGAGTTGAGAAAAATTATAAGAAGAGAGCGTAAAGTAGAGTTCGCAGATGAAGGACTTCGCCTGTTTGATATTAGAAGATGGGGTGTTGCCGAAAAGGTTATGAATACTACTGTTTTTGGTGGTCCTGCCAATGGATTCAGTAAAATAGGAAGTTTAAATTATGTTCCTAATATTGATGATGACGGCTACATAGATTACACTGGCGCGCCTTCTCAACCAAGAGTTGAAATGGGCAACTTAGATTACAGAGAGTTGGAAGAAAGAACCTTTGACGCCGGAAAACACTATTTATGGCCTATACCACAGGCAGAAATTGACGCTACGGAAAATGTAGTAACTCAAAACCCTGGGTATTAAGAATGTTTGTTAGTTTTTGTTAGTTTTTTCAAATAGGGGGTTCTAGTTTACCCCCTATTTCTAAATTACAGAAAATTAGAGTTAATAGTATATTCATCATAAGAATGGGCACAATAGACATTACGGTTATACTGATTTTTACTTTGCTTGTCTTCGTATGCGGACTAAGCTTTTCTAAATCGGGCAAAAACATGAAATCATTCTTTGCAGCGGGTGGAGCACTACCCTGGTGGATGAGTGGCCTTTCTCTCTTTATGAGTTTCTTTTCTGCAGGTACCTTTGTAGTATGGGGTTCCATAGCATATTCTAGTGGTTGGGTTGCCATTACCATTCAAACCACAATGTGCATTGCCGGTGTTCTAATCGGTTTTTTCATTGCTCCTAAATGGCAAAAAACAAAAGCGCTTACCGCGGCCGAATTTATAACGGACCGTTTAGGGTACAGCACTCAAAAAATTTATACTTATTTATTTTTGTTGATATCCATCTTTACCACGGGTGCTTTTTTATATCCCGTAGCTAAAATTGTTGAAGTATCAACAGGTTTCCCTATAAGTACCAGTATTATTGTACTGGGTATCTTAATTTTAATCTATACCGCAGTTGGTGGTCTTTGGGCAGTAATTGTTACAGATGTTCTTCAATTTGTGGTACTTACCGCAGCCGTTTTAATTGTTGTTCCGCTTTCGCTGGATAAAATTGGTGGTATCGAAAATTTTGTATCACAGGCTCCTGAGAATTTTTTCAATTTGGTAAATGAAGCATACACTTGGGGTTTTATGGTTGCCTTCGGGTTATACAATCTTTTCTTTATTGCCGGTAATTGGGCATACGTACAACGCTACACCAGTGTGGCCACACCAAAAGATGCAAAAAAAGTAGGATGGCTTTTTGGCGGACTCTATCTCGTTAGTCCGTTAATCTGGATGTTACCTCCTATGATCTATAGAGTTCTTAATCCTGAATTGGGTGGTTTGGCAGATGAAGGCGCCTACCTCCTCATGTGCAAAGAAGTACTGCCTGTTGGCATGTTGGGGCTAATGTTGGGCGGAATGATTTTCGCAACATCTAGCTCCGTAAACACTACTTTAAATATCTCTGCAGGTGTATTGGCCAATGATGTTTATAAACACTTTAGACCTAACGCGGATGGGGACAAATTGGTAAAAGTAGGTAGGACAGCTACTATATTACTCGGTATACTAACCATACTCATTGCATTACTGGTTCCTTATATGGGTGGTATCGTGGAAGTAGTTATGAGCTTAGCGGCTATAACCGGTGGAGCCATGTTCTTACCGCCTATGTGGGCTTTGTTCAGTAAATATCAAACTGGCAAGAGTGCTTTAATTGTTACAGTCATTACACTGGCCATCAATGCATTTTTCAAGTTTCTGGCCCCTACCCTTCTCAACTTTTCATTTGACAGAGCCGAAGAAATGGGGTTTGGTATGGGTATTCCCGTAGTGCTATTAGCAGCATTTGAGGTATACGCGCGCTCCCAACAAAAGGCCACTGTAGAATACAACAACTATCAACTTAAAGTAGCTGAAAAGGTTTCCGAGACGGAAGAAGAAGCTTCCACCGGAAATAAAAGAGGTACTCGGGTTATCGGTATTGGGGTAGCACTAACCGGCCTAATGATTTTAATATTATCCTTCATAGCTAAAACCGGGGCACTCTTAGTGGGAGGCATGGGAACGTTGGTCCTATTACTTGGGGGCTATATCATCTTTAAAACCACTCATAAGAATTAAGCCCAAACACTTCTTACTTATAACGTTTCAAAAAACACCAAGTCTAAATACTAAAGTACAAATTGCATTATATGATTTCAGAAGCCTATAGTTCCAAAAAAAGAATCACGAAAACCGTACCGCTACAAAGTGACCTTGTCGTAGTTGGAGGTGGTCTTTCAGGTGTCTGCGCCGCAATTACAGCAGCCCGTTCGGGCCTAAAAGTTACACTCCTACAAGATCGTCCGGTACTTGGTGGTAACGCCTCGTCCGAAGTTCGTCTTTGGAGTTTGGGTGCTACCTCACACATGGGTAATAATAACCGCTGGAGCCGTGAGGGCGGGTTGATCAATGAAATTCTTTTAGAGAACCTTAAAAGGAACAAAGAAGGAAATCCGTTAATTTTTGACACCGTACTGCTCGAAAAAGTATACGAAGAAAAAAACATAACCCTACTCCTTAATACAGCTGTTTATGATGTTGAAAAAGGAGACGATAATAAAATTAAAACAGCAACTGCTTTTTGCAGTCAGAATTCCACGACATACATAGCTAGTGCCCCCCTTTTCTGTGATGCCTCCGGTGATGGTATAATTGCTTTTATGGCCGGAGCTTCTTTCCGGATGGGTGCGGAAACCAAAGAAGAGTTTGATGAAGGTTTCGCTCCCAATCTTGAAGATTACGGTAACCTTTTAGGACATTCACTTTACTTTTACACCAAAGACATTGGTAAACCTATTACCTATACTCCTCCCTCTTTCGCCATAAAAAATGCAGAAGAACTTCCCCGTATCAAAAACTTTCAATTGGGTGACCATGGTTGTAAATTGTGGTGGGTAGAACACGGTGGACGACTAGATACGATACATCAATCCGAAGACATAAAATTTGAACTTTGGAAAGTGGTGTATGGCATTTGGGATTACGTAAAGAATAGCGGTAAATATCCCGAAGCCGCAAACCTTACCTTAGAATGGGTCGGGACTATTCCCGGCAAACGGGAAAGTCGCCGCTTTGAAGGCGATTTCATGCTTACCCAAAAAGACATTGTGGAGCAACGCGATTATTATGATTCGGTTTCTTTTGGCGGTTGGGCCATGGATTTACATCCTGCAGACGGTATTTACAGCAAGCACAATTCATGTACACAGTGGCATGGTAAAGGCGTATATTCCATTCCCTACCGTTGTTATTATTCTAAAAACATAGACAACCTTTTTCTTGCGGGAAGAATTATAAGCGCCAGTCATGTCGCCTTTGGCTCTTCTCGCGTAATGCTTACCTGTGCTCACGGAGCGCAAGCAGTAGGCGAAGCAGCTGTTATTTGTAAAGAAGAAGGTTTATTACCGCGAGATATTGCGTCCAAAGAAAAAATAGAAAAACTACAACTGGCCCTTAACAGAAACGGACAAAGTATCCCTCGGTTATCATTAGAAGATACGGACGACTTAACGAATAGCGCAAATTTTGAAGCTAGTTCTACCTTAGCTTTTACCGGTTTTGCGGCAGCAGACGATTGGCAAACACTAAAGTTCGGGTTGGCTCAAATGGTGCCTCTTAAAGCAAACGAAACGTATAGTTTTGAATTTGAAGTAGATGCTTTGGAAGCTACTAATTTAGAGCTTCAACTTAAAAGCAGTTCGGCATGTACCCATTTTACGCCAGACGTAATTATTGACAAAAAGGAAATCGATTTACAGAAAGGGAAACAAAAAATCACTTTTACAACCACTAAAACACAGGCGCAAGACCACTACTCGTTCTTCTGTCTAATGAAAAATGAAAAGATAAAAGTTCGTCTTTCGGATGAGCGTATAACGGGATTGATGACCGTTGAGAACAAGGTAAACAAAGCGGTATCCAATTTTGGAAGGCAAGACCCACCTGCAGAAATAAACGTTGACAGCTTTGAATTTTGGACTCCAGAAAGACGCCCAAAAGGTAAAAACATAGCCCTCAAAATGTCTACTCCCATTCCTATTTTTAAAGTCGATAATCTTAAAAACGGAGAAGTTAGGCCTAACTCAAACGGAAGTACCAATGCTTGGGTTGCCAACATTTCCGATAAAACCCCAACGGTTGATTTAAAATGGGACGATAAAGTTGATATTAAAACCATAAAACTCTTTTTTGATTGCGATTATGACCATGCTTTGGAGACAACGCTTATGGGACATCCGGAAGACGTTATTCCATTTGTAGTTGCCGATTACAAAATAAAAGATGGTTCTGGAAATATTATCAAAGAAGTAACAGGTAATTATCAAGCTATAAACACTATTGAACTAGACAAGGCTATTTCAACAGACAAGCTAACGTTTGAGTTCGTCAAAAAAGAAGAGCATATACCTGTTTCTGTTTTTAAAATATCAGTTTATAACTAAACCCTATAAAATGATCAAGAATGTAATTGGGCTTTCTATATTTCTAATTCTGGGCACTGCACAAGTAGTAGCCCAGAAAGAAGATAGTACCCAATTACCTGATATCAGTTACTTTCATCAAGACCTTTTTGTTCCTGAAATAAAGGAAGGAAAGCCAGAAGCTGGTAAACGAGTGAAACAAACTTTAGGTTCATACCTAAACACAGATGTCTATCACTTAGTCTACCTGCCTACGAATTATAAAGAAGGCAAAAAATATCCGGTTATTGTAGAATATCCGGGTAACGGACCATATACAAGTGCTTCTGGAGATGTTTCAACAGGCCAAGTAGATGGCTGTAATTTGGGATATGGTCTTAGCGAAGGCAAAGATTTTATATGGATAAGTATGCCTTTTATAAGTGCTGATGGCAACGAAAACCAAAAATGGTGGTGGGGAGATATAGAAGCAACCAAAAAATACTGTATAGACACGGTTAAAGAAGTATGTGCTAAATTCGGGGGAGATGCTTCCAACATTATTTTAGCTGGATTCTCAAGAGGAGCCATCGCCGTTAACTATATCGGGCTTCATGATGATGAAATCTCCCATCTATGGAAAGCCTTTATCATTAACTCACATTATGACGGTCTGAAAACATGGGACTATCCAAATTCCGACAAAACATCGGCCCTTGCACGATTAAAACGATTGAACGGAAGACCTCAATTTATTTGTGCCGAAGGCCAGCAAACAGCAAAAAGTAAAAATTACCTCCATCAATCAGGTATTCAAGGAAACTTTACTTTTATGAATATCCCAGTTAGGAATCATACTAATACTTGGACTTTATATGATTTAAAAGAGCGAGAAAATATTAGAACATGGCTAGCGGAAACAATCAAAAAAAACTAAGAAAACATCAGTATAAAATGAAAAATGTATTCTACAAATCCACTTTACTTTTTGGTTTCTTGTTCGTGATTTTTTCCTGTAAAACTAGTACAGGAGATGATAAGCTAAATCAAACCCTAACTAATGGCACTACTGAAGTTTCTTTGTTTACAGCTACAAACGGTCAGTTAGCATTTCAAGTTACTAAAAATCAAAAAATAGTTCTAGACACTTCCCTCTTGGGCCTTAAAGTAAATGACAAACATTTAGGGAAGAATGTGGAAATAGCACTTCTGGAGCAAAAAGAAATACAGATTCAATATCCGCTTAACGGAATTAAAAGTGAAGCCTCCTACACAGGAGACTTACACACTTATAAAGTTTCAGAAGCCGATGGAACCTACTGGAAATTAGAATTTCAACTTTCCAATGAAGGTGTGGCCTACCGTTATGTGGTTTCGGGCCAAGGCACACAGCATGTTCAGGGTGAAGAAAGTAGCTTTAAAATACCAAGCCAAACCAAAGTTTGGTACTTTGAGCGCGATAGCGACTGGAAATTAAAATCCCACGCCGGTGAATGGCTTTCTGCAGATATTTCCGAAATGCCTACGGTCTCTAAAATGGGTCCTATTCAAGGCTTGACCCTTACTTGCGAACTCCCACAAGGAGGGTATGCATTATTGGCCGAAGCTGCACTTTATAATTATAGCGGTATGCGCTTGGAAGCTGTTGGTAACAACACCTTTAAAGCCAATTTTGAAGAAGGTGATGCCGGTTTTGATGTTACAGGTGATGTAACCACACCATGGCGCTGTATTTTATTAGCGGACACTTTAAACGATTTGGCCAACAATACCATGGTAGCATCGTTAAACCCTGCTCCCGACCCCAAATTATTTACGGACACCAACTGGATTAAACCAGGAAAATCTGTTTGGCACTGGTGGTCCGGAAAATATGTGGATTATAAAGAAGAGCATGATATGGTAGATGATGCCGTAGAACTGAACTTTTCATATAATATGGTTGATGATGGTTGGGAAAGATGGCCTAATAAATGGAACAAGGTGACGGAACTCTCCAACTATGCCAAGGAAAAAGGAATTGGCATTTTTATATGGAAGCACTCCAAGGAAATCAATTTTCCTGAAGACGACTATACCATAATGGGTCAATTTTTGGATAGCGTAAAACAGACAGGTGCCGTTGGGGTAAAAGTCGATTTTATGAATGGACAGAGCAAAAGCATAATATCCTTTGACGAAGCATTATTGAGAAAAGCGGCAGAAAGACAATTGATGGTCAATTTTCATGGTTGCCAACAAAGCTCCGGAGAATATCGCACTTATCCCAACGAAGTTACGCGTGAAGGCATACGAGGTTTAGAGGTAAACCATATGAAAGAAGGTCCCCTAACCGCTTCACACAATGCGGCTTTACCCTTTACGAGATATGTAACAGGTCATGGTGATTATACACCCCTAGGCCTTACTGAACCAGGAGAAACCACATGGGCGCATCAACTGGCTACATTGGTTACTTTCTACTCCCCTTTTAACTGTATTGCTGAGAATACCCAATTTCTATTAAAAAACAAAAGCATTCAACCCGCGTTGGATTTTATTCAGACGGTACCTTCCGTCTGGGATGAGACCTTTGTACTGCCCCAAAGTAAAATTGGAGAATTGGCAGCCATAGCTAGACGTGACGGCAACGATTGGTGTTTAGGTGTTCTACGAAGTGGAGCGACCCAGGAAATGATTATCGATTGTAGTTTTTTAGGCGATGGTGAGTACACCGCAGAAATTTTTACTGACGATATCGAAGCCGAGCGTATCGATTTAAAAGGACTGAATAAAGAGGCTGACCTACGCCAATGGGACACGGCCGTACCTTTTAAAAAACGTACCGAAACAGTTTCTAAAGATAAAACGATAACTATTCAGCTTGCCGAACACGGTGGAGCTACCATTAAGTTTATCAAAAAATAAAGAGTATTCATGAGAAATTTTGCTTCCATAGCGCTTTTTACAATCGTTTTTCTAAGCTCATGTTCAACCAAAAAAACGGAAACGGCTCAAGAAAACGAAACCATATCCCTTAACGGGGAATGGTACTTTTTAGCTTCTAACGAAGAAAGTGAAGAGCAAATTTTGGCCACAGATTACACAAAGTGGGATACCCTTACCGTTCCCGGAAATTGGGATATTGAAAACAGATATGCCCATTTTAAGGGCAAAGGGTATTACCAACGTAATTTCACCATTCCTGAAAACTGGCAGAAAAAACAGTTTTACATAAAATTTAATGCCGTTTACGAAACCTCTAAAGTTTGGTTGAACGGAAAATTATTGGGAGAACATGAAGGCGGCTACACTCCTTTTGAATTCAATATTACTGACCAAATACAGCCCGGAAAACCAAATTCACTTTTGGTCATGGCCGATAATACGTTCAGAAGAGGCGCTTGGTGGGCCTGGGGTGGTATAAGCCGAAACGTTTCCTTGCTAGCCCATAACGATGTTCGCCTAGTCCGTCAACATATTTCCGCTGTACCCGATTTTATTGAAGGTGTAGTGGATTTTACCATTTCTTATACAATTGAAAACAATTCTGCTGAGGCGCAAAATCTTACTATCAACACGAAAATTGTTGGGCCCGAGAATGAATCATGGCAACCTAAAACCCTTGAAGTGACTGTTGCTTCAAACGAGACCGCCAACAAGGTCTTGACCTTTCAAAAGGAATTAAAAGAAGTAGAATTATGGCATTTTGACCGCCCCAATCTATACGTTTTAAATAGTAGTGTTATTTCAAACGACCAAGAGCTAGATGCTGTTTCAGACAAATTCGGTATCCGGAAAATGGAGGCTATTGGAGAGGAATTATACCTCAACAATGAAGCTGTACGCTTAAATGGTTTTAATCGTGTGTACGACCATCGCCTATACGGTAATACGGAACCCCGTGAACTCATCAAGAACGATATTTTAGACATCAAAGCCCTAGGCGGTAACTTCTCTAGGATTATGCACGCACCTGCATCCAAGAATCTTTTACAGTTTTGCGACAGCATTGGCTATATGCTAATCGAAGAAATTCCGGTTTGGGGTCGTGGCGCTCCAAATGCTATCCCCGATAATCCAAGAACAAAAAAATGGTTGGACGAAATGATTACTCGCGATTTTAACCACCCCAGTGTGGTTGGTTGGAGCATGGGTAACGAAATTGGCAACCCTGACGGCGAATGGCAAGACATGACCATGACGCCCGGTCAGTATAACTATGTAAGCGATATGCTAGACCATGTGGCAACTCTAGACTCTACACGTTTGAAAACCGTGGTAAGCTTTACATCACACCTGCCCTTGGCCAAACCCGGTAACGAACCCTATGAAAAACTAGATTTACTGTGCATGAACTCCTATGGGGAGACCTACGAAAAGTTGGAGAAGGTTCATGAAAAATTTCCGGGAAAACCAATTTTTATTTCAGAGCTGGGTGACAAGCAAATAGGTCTTACTCCTGATGCCGAATTCAGCAATGTACTTATTGAGCAACTCGATAAAATTAGAACGCTACCATACGTAGTTGGTTCATCGCTTTGGACCTATAACGATTACCGAAGTGATTATAAGGCTACGCCTCCATCTGAAAACAGGGCTTGGGGTGTTGTAGACGTATGGCGAAACAAGAAAAAAGCCCACAAACAGATTCAAGATATCTATGCGCCAGTTCTAGGTTTGAAAGCTGAAGTTGATAAGAACACAATTGCGATTACCCTAAACCCAAGAAACAAACAAGATATTCCCGCTTACATTATGAAAGAGTATACGCTAGTGTACGAACTTTTTGATGCTGAAGGCAAATCAATCGGAAAAGAACGGATTGAACTACCAATCATAAAACCTGGGGATGTTGCGCTGAAATTCAACTTCAAAAATGAATACAACACCACTCGGATTCAGGTTGGCCTATGGTCGCCCATGCAAATTGAAGTTAAAACCGCCTCTTCAAAAGAATTGAAAAATCCGCCTATAGAAAACTCGAATTCCCCCGTGATAGAATTTTTGGGCAAGACCCATAATGGCGTAGGCATAGGGTACACCGTGAGTGAAAAAGATTCCATTTTCACTTTTAAATATGGTAACAGCAAAGAAAATCTTACGAAAGAAGTTACCTCCGATTTAAAAGGAGCCATCAAAATCAAATGGCCCACAACCGAGCCTTTTTTCGTGAAATTAAAATCTGATGTTACAGAGTGGTCCACAACCAAACAACTTGAAGAATAGCGTAAAAACTCAAAACTAGAACCTTTGCATATGAAACTCATTAAAACCTTTTGTTTAGCAGTACTCCTAATTCCGTTCCACTCCATGGCGCAGAGTACTGCTTCGGACCGCCCTAACATTGTTTGGATCATGTTGGAAGATTGGGGTCTTGACTTAGGCTGTTACGGTACTCCGGGAATAGAAACGCCCGTGACGGACAAATTAGCTTCAGAAGGCATACGCTACACCAATGCTTTTTGCACCTCTCCCGTATGTTCAACTTCGCGCTCGGCCATGCTTACCGGCTATCACCAAAATTACATTGGCGCCGAACAGCATAGAACGGCCAAAGAAGACAAAAAACCTTTGCCATACGATATTGAACCCATGCCCGTATTATTAAAAGAAGCAGGCTACTTCACTGCTTTGATGATCCATGACAAAACTGACGCCAATTTTAGTGGCGATTTAGGTTTTATGGGTAAGGATTGGAAAGAACGTGAAAAAGGACAACCTTTTTTCGCTCAGATAACATTAGGAGGAACCCACAGAGCTTGGAACAGAGACCCTAAAAACCCTATTGACCCTGCTAAAGTAGAGCTTCCACCCTACTACGCAGATACACCTTTTGCCAGACGGGATTGGGCCAATGGCCTAGAACAAATGCAAGTCTGCGATCGCGAAATTGGTGATATCCTAAAACGATTAGAAAAAGAAGACCTTGCCGAAAACACCTTGATTTTTCTAATTGGTGATAATGGTAGATGTCATATTCGTGGAAAACAATTTTTATATGACCCGGGTCTTCAAGTACCAATGATTATAAAATGGCCTGGCAAATTCGCCTCCGGGCAAGTAAATACGGATATGGTCCAGACTATTGATATTACCGCTACTATTCTAGACGTTGCAGGGGCCAAACCTAAACATGAGTTACAAGGAAAAAACCTCTTTGAAGAAGAATCAAAGAACCGAGAATACATTTTTGCAGCAAGAGGTAGAATGGGCGGCACTCACGATGCCATGCGTACCATCCGTTCCAATAAATATAAGTTAATTCATAATTTAATACCAGAGCGTGCTTGGTTGCAATACAGTGGTTATAAAGAAGACATGTATCCTATGTTGGCCGAGATGAACATCATGTATATGGAAGGAAAACTCAACGAAGACCAAGCCAAATTCTTTGCGCCAACAAAGCCTGAGTTTGAGCTTTTCGATATTGAAAAAGACCCTTACGAACTAAATAATCTTGCCAACGACTTACACTACGGAGACGTTAAGGATAAACTTTTGGAAGAATTGTATGTTTGGAGAAAATCTATAAAGGATGAAGGGGTTTCCCAAGAGTTTAGGGAAGGCGGACTATCTTCAAAATATCCAACTAGAACACTTCAAGAATGGAAGGAACGCTATGAAGCTTGGAAACCATGGGTCTTTCGCGAAACTAAATCAAAAGTGAAACATCCGTTCATTAAGAAAAACTATTAGAAATTTATGAATTTAAAGTATTTGGCATTCCGTATACTCTTTCTTGTCTTTGGAATTTGTTATGCCCAAACGGAAAAAGGGAACTCCTCTGGTGAGGAGCAACTTTTGCTTAGTGGTAATTGGAAATTCCACACCATTTACGGTGAAGGCTCAAATTATATTGATATTTCTGAAACACCGGAGGATATTGTAATAGACAATACCAATACCGAACTGGTAAAGATACAAGGCGATTGGCTAACGAAGACAGAGGGCGAGCGCGGGTCCGGTTTCTATGGGGCCAATTATTTACAACGAGATTTTAAAGCGGGTGAGTCTGACCAAAATTATGTCCGTTATCGTCCCGAATTGCCCGAATCAGGGTTCTACGAAGCTTTTGTTCGCTTTCCTTTCGCATCACATTTAACGGCAGAATTGAACGTAAAACATGCCAATGGGATTACGGCTTCATATTTTAACCAACGAAATCGCTGCGACCAATGGCTTAGTTTGGGCATTTTCAGCTTTGACAAAACCTTAGATAGCTATATTGAAGTAACCGCTATTACAGCTTGGACCGTAACCGCCGATGCCGTAATGTTCAGGCCAGTATCCAAAGAAAAAATGGAGACATCGGTGGCGGAAAAAGCAAACATTTTTCAATCGGATTTTGATGATTCCAACTGGAATGACCTAAGTGTTCCGGGACATTGGGATATGCTTAATGAATTTTCCAATTATACAGGAAAAGGGTGGTACCGTAAAGATTTCAATCTTCCGCGAAACTGGAAAGGGAACTCCAAAGAAAGAGTACGACTTAAATTTGATGCTGTCTATCACATTGCTAAAGTTTTTTTAAACGGAGAACTGGTAGGGAATCATCAAGGTGGTTTTACCCCTTTTGAATTTGACGTGACCGATAAACTTCATTTTAACGGTCCCAATGTGTTGGCCGTAGAAGTGGACAATAGTGCATTAGTTGGTGCTACATGGAATTGGGGTGGAATTATTCGAGATGTTCATCTGGTCAAAAACAATGATGTCCGCATCAGTTATCAATATGTTCATGCAGACCCAGACCTGAAAAAGGGTACGGCCAACTTGAAACTCAAAATCCGCGTTAAAAATTCATCGGCACAAAAGAGAACCGTATTGTTATCCACACAAATTGATGAAGCTTCCACTCCCGTCAATTTACAGCACATGGTCTCCATACCTCCTAACAGTACGCAAGAGGTACAACTGGCCACTACACTACCTGCAAATGATGTGCGACTTTGGCATTTTGACACTCCTCACCTATATCATATTACCACATCCATAACCGAAGAAGACCATGTTCTAGATACAAGAAAAGACCGGTTCGGTATCCGAAAAATAGAGTTGACGGACTCTAAATTAATTCTAAATGGAGAACCTGTTCGTTTAGCTGGTTTTAATAGAGTGAGCGACCATAGGTATTGGGGGTCTTCTGAACCACAATATTTAATAAATAAAGATGTGGACCTAATGAAAAACGCTGGTGCCAACTTTATGCGAATCATGCACGGCACACAGAATAAAAAGTTAATTGAACGTTGCGATGAAAAAGGTATTTTAATTTTTGAGGAAGTTAACGTACGTGAACTTACCAATCCTGAGTTTACACCACCACATTACCCTTTAGCCAAACAATGGTTGAAAGAGATGATTGAAAGAGATATTAACCACCCCAGTATAATTGGGTGGAGTGTTGGCAACGAACTTAAAGACCATTTTGATTATGCCAAATTAACGATTGATTATGTCAAAAATGAACTGGACCCCTATCGTTTAGTTACCTGCGTGAGTAACAGCGGGTGGCGCAATACGTCAACTCCCCAGAACGACCCCAATACGCTAGTGGATATTATTATGCACAATTTATATCCGTTTCAAGGCAGGCCAGATGAAGTATTTAAAACCCTGCGTTCTAAATGGCCAAACAAACCTGTTTTCATTTCTGAATATGGAATACAACCTATGGCCACTACTTCTTTGGATGGTGATATTCCTGAAATATCCGAGTGGAACAACAGCTTACGAGGCAAGAATCCTTTTGTAATCGGAGCTTCATTATGGACATTCAACGACTACCGGAGTGGTTATGCTGCTACCTCACCAGAGGAAAACCGAGTTTGGGGACTTGTAAACACATGGCGCCAAAAGCGAAAATTATATAATCGAATAGAAAATGAACATAGCCCTATTCAACAAATTGAAGTATCAGATTTAGATGCAAGAAAAGGAAATGCAAAGATTTCAATTACTCCTAAAAACTCAGGAGACTACCCTAGCTATACTTTAAAAAATCACCGTTTATTATGGTCTGTCCATGATTCAAAAGGAGACACACTGGCCCAAAATAGTATAGAAATGCCGGTATTAAAACCGGGAGCTGGTCCAACAGAAAATAATATTAACTGGAAACCATACTTAAGTGACATATCTAGTTTAAACATCAACCTACTTTCTCCTAATGGTTATAAGCGGTTTCATAAAAGTGTTGCCATTACGGTTCCTGAACAGCCTTCTATTTCTCAAATAGAGTCCGGAAATACATCGGTTCGGATTCATTTTAATCCTGTTTTTGGTGCGGACACTTATCATGTCATCCATCAAAACACCAATGGTGAACTGGTAAAATCCGAAAAGACTACAACCAATTTCCTAGAAATTGAAAACTTGAAAAACGGAAAGGAATATATTTTTCAACTTATTGCTACAAATGAAAAAGGTATAAGTAAACCTTCCGAAACACGAATCGGAAGCCCCAGTGGTAAAGAGCTTCCGCCTGTAATCTGGGATGCTTTTATAGTTGGTGATAAGCTTGTAGTTGGCTATTCTGGTGAAATAGATGACACGGACTACGTGGTAAGGTATGGCACTAGAGCCAGTTACCTTCCTTTCAAAAACGCTACACGAACAAAAGGAATGACGGTAATTAATTTTGAAGGCGATGACCCACACTTTGTGAGCATCATGAAAAAAACAAAAAGAGGAGAAAGTGAATGGTCCAAACCAAGGTATGTGTACACTTTGAGAAATATTAATAGATAACGACTCTAAAAATTCAAATTAACTGTAAAACAAATAGCGAGTGAAGAGCTTCTCTTTCATAACTCGGTTCAACAAAAAGAATACAACTATGAAAAAACTGAATATAATCGCGGCCTTAGCAACTGTCTGCTTGCTCTTTTCCTGCAAAAGTGAAAAAAAATCGGATACAGAAACTACTGCATCAGCAAAAAATGAAGCGACTACCGCCAAAGCAGTTCCAGACTACAAAATAGAATTCGGAAAAGTTTCACCAGAGTCCGTATTCCGGAATGACAGTCTTAGTATTTGGGGCGGTTCTATGGTAAAAGGTGAAGACGGGCTTTACCACATGTTTTACTCCCAATGGCCTAAAAATATTGGTTGGGAATGGGTAAACTATTCCGTGATTGCCCATGCAGTATCAGAATCGCCCTTTGGTCCATTTGAGCATAAAGACTTTGCCTTACCGGACCGTGGTGCAGAATTCTGGGATGGTTCTACGACCCATAACCCAACTGTGCATAAGTTCAACGGAAAATACTACTTGTATTATATGGGTAACACCGGAGACAAAAAGATTGTAAGTGTTCCCGGCAAACCTAAGATTAACTGGGTACACCGTAACAACCAACGTATAGGAGTAGCTGTAGCGGATTCACCTAACGGACCATGGAAACGATTTGATGAGCCTGTGTTAGATATTGCACCTAACGAAGACGCCCTTGATGCTTTAATGACTTCCAATCCTTCCGTATGTCAAATGCCAGATGGTAAAATTTTAATGGTGTATAAGGCTGTGGGTAAAAAAGACCCACTTCCAGGAGGTGGCCCTGTTGTTCATATGGTGGCTATTGCAGATTCACCTACAGGTCCTTTTAAGAAATACCCTGATCCAGTTTTTACTTTTGAAGGCGAACGCTTTCCTGCCGAAGACCCTTATATTTGGTACCAGGACGGTAAATTCAGAGCTATTGTAAAACGTATAAAACACGAAGGTAAAACTCGCGAATTCTCTTTGGTACATTATGATTCCGAAGATGGGATACATTGGAATGCTGCTAAGAATTTTGAAATCTCAAAACGTATTGTTGAATGGGAGAATGGGAGAAAACAACAATTTGAACATTTAGAACGACCACAAGTGTACATGGAGAATGGTGAACCAATCGCGCTCCTATGTGCTGCGGATACACTTGATGCCAAGGGTATACGTGAATCTTTCAATATACAAATCCCGTTGAAAATTGAAAAAATAGCTAACTAAAGTTAGTACTACAAAACAAACTCAGTTCAAACTATAAAATCACATCTATGCAAGTCCATTCTTTTTTAAAGCGGTCCACATTAAGTCTTTTTGCGGTAGCTTCGCTTATCGCTTGTTCAGACCAAAAAACGGAAGCCAAGTCGGCTTCAACGGAAGATTCAACACCTAAGGAACACCAAGTTTTTCCTCATAAAATGCCTTCCGAAAAACCGGATATGCCATTAAGTGCAGCAGCAGAACGTATGTTCAACTACCCTACGCCACGCGTTCAGGACAATGAGCTTTTCTCTCAATTTAAATACACTGAACTAAAGGGATTTGATTACAACAATGGGGACGGAACCGTTTCTAGACGTGATCCTTCCAGACCTATTTTAGTGGATGGAAAATACTATCTGTACTATACTAAAAGAGATACCAAAGTACCGCCAATTGGTTGGGACCGTGCCAATGAAGCTACGGATGAAATTCCCTCTACGGATTGGGATTTATGCGACATTTGGTATGCTACCAGCGAAGACGGAACCACATGGAAAGAAGAAGGTGTAGCCATTGGAAGACCCGAAAAACCAAAAGCAGGATGGCGTTCAGTAGCCACACCGGATATTCTGATTTGGAAAGGAAAATACTATTTATACTATCAAGCATTTAACGAGCCTAGCGGACTAAGAGGTGACTGGTGTCCGGTATCTGTTTCCTATGCGGATTCGCCCAGTGGTCCTTGGACACATGGAGGTGATTCTGTAATTCCTTTTGGAAAAAAAGGAGAATGGGATCAAGACGCTACGCATGACCCACAACCCATTGTTTACAAAGGAAAAATTCACCTTTACTATAAAGCCGCTTACAATAAGTGGCCTGACATTCGCGATAAATATGCTGTTGGTCATGGTCTTGCTATTGCCACTGACCCATTAGGTCCATTTGAAAAACACCCTTTAAATCCCGTTATGACTTCTGGGCATGAAACCACTTACTTCCCATTTAAAGAAGGTGTGGCAACGTTGGCGATAAAAGATGGTAACGAAAGGTACACCATGCAATATGCAAAAGACGGTGTTAATTTTGAAATTGCTTCTGTGGTATCATTAGCACCTACTGCAGCTGCTCCTTTTGCTGCAGATGCCTTTACGGATTCAGGTGATGGAAGAGGAGTTTCTTGGGGGCTTTGCCATTTTACCAATGCCAGTAATACTCCTAAAAAAGGATATTCCATTATGGCAAGATTTGATTGCGACTTAAGCCTAGACGTTGATGAACCTTCGTATAAAAAAACAGGTGTATGGCACAAACCTGAAGTTTATTTTGCTCAGGCACCCAAACAAAATAAGAACCCCGAAGGAAGATAAAACAGACCTTAAAATAGAATTATAACAGTCTAATGTCTGGTTGTTAAACAGTGGTAAAAACCTAATTATTATCTTAAATTTAGCAAAGGACTTTTTTGTTGGATAGCGCCTTAATATATCCTCTTTTACACAGAAAAGTCCTTTCCATAGAATACAAACTACCAAACCACTGTTTACATGAACAACACATCTATTTTTCTCGCTTTCATTGCGTTGCTTTCCATTAACTTTTCCATTGCCCAAAACCAAGATAAAGACCGTCCCAATGTAGTTCTGGTTTTTATTGATGACGAGGGTTATGGTGATGTGGGCGTATATGGCGCTACAGGATTTGAAACTCCTAACATTGATCAACTGGCCGCCAAAGGAACACGTTTTACTAATTATTACTCCGCACAGCCTGTATGCAGTGCTTCAAGAGCGGGAATATTGACAGGGTGTTATCCCAATAGAATCGGGTTTTCCGGTGCACTATTTCCACGACATGAAATCGGCTTGAACAAAGATGAACTTACTATTGCAGAAATGTTCAAAGAACAAGATTATAAAACAGCTTGTTTTGGAAAATGGCACTTGGGATGGCAGAAAGAGTTTTTGCCATTACAACATGGTTTTGATGAATATGTAGGCCTACCCTACTCCAACGATATGTGGCCGCATGACAGCGCTACCGGAGAACATCTTTCTGCAGAGAAGAACAGAGCTCAGTTTCCTGATTTACCAATTATAGAAGGAAACGAAACCATAGCGTACGTTAAGAGCTTAAAAGACCAAGATAAATTGACCACCCTTTATACAGAAAAAGCAGTAGATTTTATAGATCGAAATGCCAGCGAACCCTTTTTCCTTTACGTGCCACATACCATGGCTCATATACCTTTAGGAGTTTCTGACAAATTTAGAGGCAAGAGCGAGCAAGGTCTTTATGGCGATGTAATGATGGAAATTGATTGGTCTGTTGGAGAAATAGATAAAGCCTTAAAACGAAATGGTGTTGCGGATAACACTATTTTTATTTTTACAACGGACAACGGACCATGGTTAAACTACGGTAACCACGCAGGTTCTTCGGGCGGATTAAGAGAAGGGAAGACTACTAGCTGGGAAGGCGGCCAACGGGTTCCTTTTATCATTCGGTGGCCTGGAAATACTCCAGAAGGGACTGTTTCTCATAAACTGGCTTGTGCGGTAGATTTGCTTCCCACTTTCGCGGCGATTACCAACGGAAAACTATCCAACAACAAAATAGACGGCGTAGATATATCATCTCTTTGGAAAGGACAGTTTACAGATACGCCTCGTAACACCATATTATATTATCACGGAAAGAACAACTTAAACGGAGTTAGAAAAGGTAATTATAAACTTGTGCTTCCCCATACCTATAGCAGTTATAACACAGAAAGTGGCAACGATGGGCATGGCGGAAAGAGAATAAAGACTGTTATAGAACAGCCAGAACTTTACAATATGATGCGTGATCCAGGAGAACGATATAATGTAATTGCCTATCACCCGGAAACAGTAAAAGAATTAATGGTAGTTGTAGAAAAAGCGCGTAAAGAACTGGGAGATTTAAATGTAGGTATTGAGTCTGGAACCGAAAATAGGCAGATTGGTAAATTGTAAAGAACACCTTATCATTCTTCAACTAATAAAATTAATAAATACCACTATATGAAACTGAATAAACTAATCTGTTTGGCTGCTTATCTGCTACCCTTACTCACCATTGCACAAGAAAAGAAACCTAATATTGTCTGGATTTTTTCTGATGACCATTCTTACCAAACTATTGGAGCTTATGGTGGCAGACTACAAAGCTTAAACCCAACTCCCAATATAGATCAACTGGCCGCAGAAGGAATGCGTTTTGATAAGGCTTATGTAGAAAACTCAATCTGTGCACCAAGTAGAGCTACCCTATTAACAGGTAAAATGAGCCATCTTCATAAGAAACTGGACAATACCAAGAAAACCGTTTTTGACCATGACCAGCAGCAGTTTCAAAAAATACTGCGTACCAACGGTTATCAAACTGCTATGATCGGGAAAATTCACCTTCCGGGAAAAATGCAAGGTTTTGATTACTGGGAAGTACTTCCTGGACAAGGAAAATATTACAACCCGGATTTTATAACCGAAGAAGGCGATACAAATTACAAAGGCGAATACGTTACCGACGTTATTACCGACCGTGCGCTGAATTGGTTAGAAAACGAACGCGACCAAGACAAGCCCTTTATGATGATGGTACACCACAAAGCTCCGCACCGTAATTGGGATCCGGCAGAACGCTACATGAACAAATATGAGGATGTAGAAATTCCTGAACCGGATAACTTTTTTGACGATTATGCTACACGTACTACGGCCGCTCATAAGCAAGAAATGGACATTGCCACAAGCATGAAAATTGATTCCGATTTAAAAGCCGAAGGTGAACGTTATGCAAACGACCCAAGATATAAGGAACGTTACGCAAAATTTGCCCAAGACAACCTTAGGGGTGAAGCGCTTGTTAAATGGAAATACCAAACATACATGAAAGATTACTTACGTTGTATTTGGTCTGTAGATGGAAGTGTGGGTGAAATAATGAAATCACTTAAAGAGCAAGGGCTTGACGAAAACACCATAGTAATCTACTCTTCTGACCAGGGTTTTTACATGGGTGAACATGGTTGGTTCGATAAGCGTTTTATGTATGAAGAATCGTTTCGTACGCCGCTTATTGTAAAATGGCCCGGCACCGTTAAACTGGGAAGCGTAAATACCGATTTGGTACAGAACATAGACTTTGCCGAAACCTTTCTTGACCTTGCCGATGCTCCTATTCCAGATGATATGCAGGGTAAAAGTGTCGTACCCCTTTTGAAAGGGAAAGCACCTAAAAACTGGCGCAAATCTATGTACTACCATTATTATGAATATCCTGGAGCACATGCAGTTCGCCGTCATGAAGGGGTTGCCAATAAACGTTACAAACTCATTCGCTTTTATGGGGAAGATGTTCCAAACGGGGAAGAATGGGAATTTTATGATTTGGAAAAAGACCCTTCGGAAATGAATAACATATACAACTCATCAACCATGACAAAGCAAATTTTGGAAATGAAAAAAGAGCTCAATAAACTAAGAGTTCAATACGCGGTAAACGAATAAAAGTTCCTAATACAAGTAATTAAAAACTGATGAAAAAAACACTCCTAGCCGCCATATTATTCGCCTCTGCTTATTGTACCGCACAGGAAACAACTATTGATTCAAAAAAGTATGAACCTTATGTCAACCAATTGGGTTATAATTTAGGGGAATCCAAACGTTTTGTATGTTATGGTGCTGAAAATGATACACCTTTCCATATTATAAACACCACTACATCCAAAGTGGTGTTTGAAGGAAAAATGTTGAATAACGAAGGTTGGTTTTCAGAATTTGAGCCAAAAGAAACTCAAGACGAATTTGTAATTAAAGTTGATGGGCACGGCAGTTCGGTACCATTCTTTGTGGCCGACCACCTTATGGAAACGGCATCCTCAAAACTAGCTTATGATTTTTTTGTTGATGCACGGGGATTCGATGATTTGAGCACCTATGATATGGCTGCTGTATACGGTGGTGGTCCAACGCGGGATGGTGGGGCTTACGGACTTGAAACCATCTTTGAAATATTGCAATACGCAAGTAATCCAGCTCTATTTGACAACTGGAAAACGGAAATGGGTGATAAAAAAGTAGCCGACCTTATAGAGCTCATTCTTTGGCACGCTGAGTTTGCTTACAAATATGTTGATTATAACGGCCCTGTAAAAACGCGCCACGGCACTTTGGGATATCAAGGACAACCCAGAATGACCTATGATTATTGGAATACATTAGACCAATTGGCAGTAGTCTGCGCAGCATACCACTCCTTTTT
>NZ_RCNR01000041.1 GCF_009725985.1 Zobellia amurskyensis | reverse complement strand
GCAAAAGGAATTTTTGGAAACATTTCAGAAACAATAGACCTCCATATCTTTTTATTTGTTCTTAGTTCAATTGGCACCTGTTGTACGGAAGCAATAATTTTTTGACTAAGTAAAGGGTTGATAACTTCTACATAAGCGAGCTTTATATCTTCTAGAGCAGCTGTTGTAATTGGAGTTCTATGTTGTAGCCAAAGCCTGTATCTCCAATCCCCTAGAGACTCGTTTGCCTTCTGATGTAAATGTTCTGGAATATCTTCATAATTTACCAGAAAATCGTCGGGAATATCTGAAGATGTGTAATCGAAACTTGTCATAAGGTTACAAGTGCGTCTTACTTGATACGAATTGGTGACAGGTGGTTTTCTTCCAAAAGCGTCATAGCCCCTAATGACTCCTCTTCCAGAAGCAGATAGCTGCCCCCACAGTTCTAAACCATCCAAATATGCGGCAAGATGGTCCAGGCGTCCCTCTCCAGCCGCTAAAAATCTCTCAAGAAGAACAGGGAAACTATCAGGTCTAAAATCCATTTTTGCATAAGAATGTTCCATATTGCAATTTTGCGCAAGATTCTTTGCAATAGACGCATCACTTGTAGGTAATCCCAAGGCTCTGCCTAGCCCCCATGTAACTGCGTTAAGATTCTTTCCCTTTAAATGGTAAAGAAGACTTCTGCTGTCCATTCCACCTGAAAGAGCCAATGTCCATTTTGAAGTGTCTATCTTAAGACCTTTTATTGTTTTTTCTACGGCATTTTTTAATTGGGCTTCATGTGATAATTCGGTTTTTTCTTCATCATAGGTTATATCAAAATTGAAATTTGGGTTATGGTCTATTTCAACTTCCCAATTATCACGATTTAACTTCAAGCGGGTTCTGGGTGGAACAATTTTTATTCTTTCATCCCAAGAAAGACCGGGTCCCAAGGTACCAGTGCATAGAAACCAGCTACATGCTTTGTTGTTCAATTTAAAATCCCCTAGAAATGATATAATTAATCGCTGCGAGGTAGAGGCCATAAAAACGTCATTATCATGGTAGTACCATAAAGTTCTTGATGCCGCATAATCCGATGCGATTTCGACTCTATCATTTCCTATACGGAATAAAGCATAACTCCCATTGGGTAAAGGAGCGTCATATTTAAATAGTGAATTGTCATGCTCACAGGTACCCAAGCAATAATTTATTCCATCTTTTACAATAGTCGATGCTGGATTATAAATTAAGCTGATTGTAGTTTTATTTTTTGAAATATATGGTTGCTGGGCCTGAACGTTATTTGGTTCTATACGTTTAGCGATTTTTTCAGCAAGTTTTGAAATATCGTTTTGAATTGGTTTTTTGAAACAGACGGTTATTGCTTTGGCCATAATTTTCAACAAAATTTTATTAAAGAATGAGTTTTTGAGTTGCTGATGTAGCAAGTCCAATAATCTGAACAAATTTTGGGGGAGAATTATCTAAAATAATGTATTTAACCTATATAGGAGGATAAATATGAACTTTTATTAACTATTTGCTGTATGATTTAATTATCCACAAAGAACTTTTAACCGATACAATTTCCCATTCGTCTACAGTTGTCTACCATTCGCCTACACCTCGTAAGAATTGTATTATTTATTTAAGAATTTTGTAATCAACATTAATAATTGAGTTATGGATATTTTATTGATTGAGGACGATGCTATTGAGGTAATGAAATTACAGCGTACGGTAAAGAAATTGGAACTGAAGCATAATATCATTGAAACCAAGAATGGTGAAGATGCTTTAGAAGTATTGAAATCGGGTAATAAATTGCCGGATATTATTTTACTAGATCTTAATATGCCCAGAATGAACGGCATTGAGTTTTTAAGTATTCTTAAGGCCGACGATGTTTTAAAATATCTTCCTACAGTCATTCTTACAACATCTGAAAATAGAGCGGATTTGTTAGAATGCTATAAAATTGGAGTAGCAGGTTATGTTATAAAGCCTCTAAAATATGAAGAGTATCAATCAAAACTCCATAAAGTTCTTGAGTACTGGGATATCAACCAATTAGTCAAAGGCTAACAAAATATTGGATTTCACAACAAAAATTCGTTAAAACATACTACTTTTCCTACTTTTATTTTATAAATAGAAGTATATGAAGGGCATTGTATTTACCGAGTTTTTGGAAATGGTAGAGTCTAAGTTCGGTCTTGAGACTCTAGATAATATTATAGAAAATGGTCAATTGCCATCAGAGGGTATTTATACATCTGTGGGAACGTATGACTTTAATGAAATGGTTACACTCATCACCAACCTGAGTGAAGAAACTAATATTCCGGTTGGCGACCTCATTTATGCTTTTGGTCTCTACCTCTTTGCGGGTCTAGCCAATTCGCATCCGGAGGTTATAAAAAACTACAATACACCCTTAGGTCTTCTGTATTGTATAGAGGATCATATACATGTCCACGTCAAGAAGCTGTATCCAGATGCAGAACTGCCTTCATTTAAAGTTTTAGATAAGACAGATACCTCAATATCTATGGTATACTCTTCTTCTAGAGGGTTGTACCGTTTAGCTCACGGTCTTATAGAAAAAGCTTTTGAACATTTTGGAGGTACTGCTACAATTACGTACGATCTTTTAAAAGAAGATGGCACCGAGGTTAAATTTGATATTGTTCAAAATGGATAGCGATAAAGAGATTGAACTTCTCAAAAAGGCCTTAGAGCGTCAGAAAAAAGCACGTCAACAAGCTGAAAAAATTCTAGAGCAAAAATCTACGGAGCTCTATGAAACAGCCCAACGACTAAAAGAGGCCAATGGTACATTAGAGAACTTACTTACCGAAAAAGTTTCAGAATTAGATGGAGTCTTTGTAAATATTATTGATCCTTATGTGGTGATGGATTTACAGGCCAATGTAATCAAAATGAATACTTCGGCTAAAGAGTTCTTAGGGTATGATAATACAAAAGAGGACGTTAACTTAACAGGTCTCGTGCATGCAGACTACCTTCAATACACCGCAGAATCGTTTAAGTATCTTTTAGAGGTAGGTACGCTCAAAAATTATAGGGCTAAAATAAACGTTAAGAGCGGAGATGAGAAATGGATAGAAATAAACAGTAGCCTCATTTATAATACAAAGCAAGAACCCATGGGGGCTCAAGGTATTATTAGGGACATCACCCAAGAAATGGAGATTAAGGAGTTACTGGCGCATCAACGCCGGCAGTTAGATATCATTGTAGAAAATTCTCCATTAGGTATTGTCTTAAGCGTGGGGGGTAAGATCATAAAAGCTAACAATACTTTTACAGAACTTCTAGGTTATTCAGAAGGCGAACTTAAAACAATGGCTTTAAACGATTTTTCAAAGGTTGAAGAAGGCTCTCCTTCTGACGATATTATCGTTCAAATGAAAAAAGGAAAGAAGGACAAGGCAGTTGTTATAAAAAGATATTTTAAAAAAGGTGGCGGTTGTCTTATAGCCAAAACATCCGTAAGTGCGGTTAGGGGAGGTGATGGCAAATTAAAATACCTTTTAGCCATGATAGAGGATATTACAAGGGAGCGTGAAGCTGAAGAAAGATTAAATTATGAGCGTAAAAAGTATGCAAATATTATAGCTAATATGAATCTTGGCCTGGTAGAGGTAGATACGGAAGACATTATACGACTCGTGAACCAGAGTTTTTGTAACATGAGTGGCTTTAAGGAAGAAGAACTTTTAGGTAAAAAAGGAACGGATATACTCCAAGTACAGAATAGGAGTGTTTTAGAAAATGAAGATGAAAAACGAATGCGAGGTGAGTCGGATTCATACGAATTAGAGGTTATTGATAAAAGTGGAGAAAAGAAACACTGGTTGGTAAGTGGCGCCCCTCGGTACGATAATAATAAAAACTTAATTGGATCAGTAGGCATACATTTAGATGTTACCAAGCAAAAGTTACTTGAGCATCAAAAGGAACAATTAGTGAAAGAATTGGAACAAAGCAATCAAGGGCTTCAAGAATATGCACACATTGTATCCCACGATTTGAAGTCACCTTTACGAAGTATAAGTGCTTTGGCTACTTGGATCCAAGATGATTATAAAGACGTTCTTGATGAGACAGGTCAACAGAACTTAGAATTGATGCAAGAGAAAGTGGCGTCAATGGATAAATTGATTCACGGTATATTAGAATATTCAACGGCTAACGATTCTACGTTAGATAATTCTAGTGTTGATTTAAACGAGGTTGTAGAGAAGATTAAAGAAAGCATATTTATTCCAGATCATGTAGCCTTGGTCGTACCCGAAGTCTTGCCTACAATTGTAGCGGATCGCACAAAAATGCATCAATTATTTCAAAATATACTGTCAAATGCCGTTGTGCATATCGAAAAGGAGATAGGGTTGGTAGAGGTGCTATTTATTGAAAACACAACACATTGGCAATTTTCAATCAAGGATAATGGTGTAGGTATACCAAAGGAATATCACAAAAAAATATTCGAAATCTTTCAGTCCATTGGTGCAAATGAAAGATCCACGGGTATTGGGCTTTCCATTGTTAAAAAGATAATTGATCGCTATGAAGGCGAAGTTTGGGTAGAGAGTGAAAAAGATATGGGAACGGAATTCCACTTTACCATTAAAAAAGAAATCAACAACCTTAATAGCTAAACATGAAAATAATGCAAGCTGTAAAGGAGGCTAAACAACCATTTAAGATTTTATCCAAAGAAAGCCATAATTTAAAAGAACCTCTTGTTTTGGTTTTTGGAAATAGATATGCGCTTGAAGACGATAATCTCTATGCTGAAGTGAATCAACTTTTTCCAGATGGACATATTGTTTTTGGCAGTACCGCGGGTGAAATTATAGGTGATTCCGTGCTTGAAGGTGTAGTATCTTTAACAGCCATTGAATTTGAGAAATGTAGTTTTGTAGTAAAAAGAAAAAATATATCTGAAATTAATGATGACCAACTGTTGGGGGAAACTCTTTTTAGGGAGTTCTCCAAAGAAGGATTAAAGCATATATTTTTAGTTTCGGAAGGAAGTTCAGTTAACGGCAGTGCACTAATAGAAGGGTTTGGCGAAGTTAGGATAAATAATATTAGTCTTTCAGGTGGGCTATGCGGCGATGATGACCGTTTTGAACGCACCCTTGCCTCATATAATAAGAGTGCCAAAGAAGGTGAAATCATAGCTATTGGTTTTTATGGTGAATCACTAGAAATAACAAGTGCTAATTATGGTGGTTGGACACCATTTGGTCCAGAAAGGATTATCACCAAATCTAAGAAAAACGTACTTCATGAACTGGATAGGCAACCAGCTTTGGATTTATATAAAAAATATTTAGGGGATAAGGCAAAAGAACTACCAACATCGGCCTTGCTGTATCCGCTTAATGTGCGCATCAACGAAAATGAAGAACCTTTAGTTCGTACCATTCTTACCATAGACGAGAAGGTAGGAACAATGACCTTGGCAGGAGATGTACCGGAAGGGGCTCGTGTACAGTTAATGATGTCTACGGTAGATGATATAGCAGGTGGCGCAAGTATTGCTGCACAATATGCTATGAAGGATAGAACTAACGAACCGGAATTGGCAATTTTAATAAGTTGTGTGGGTAGAAAACTGGTAATGGATCAAAGAACGGAAGAAGAAGTAGAAGAAGTTATATCGGTCATAGGTACTAATGCAGCGGTTACTGGATTTTATTCTTATGGAGAAATGGCCCCATTTGCAGGCCAAGATGCATGTAAATTGCATAACCAAACCATGACATTAACCTTATTTAGCGAATAATGCACTCTTTATTAAAACGACAGCTGAAGAAAAATTTACCCGCACATCTTAGTGAAAACCAAGAGATGCAGGAGTTCTTTGCTGCCGTGGAAAGGTCATACGAGAATTATGATGAAAAGCTGAGCATGATACAAAGGGCTACCGCTATTAGCTCAGAAGAATTGTTTGAGGCAAATAGAGAGCTGACTAAAGAGGCAGAAAGACAGAAGAAAATTTTGGCTTCGTTAGAACTGACAATGAATAGTTTAAACTCCAATTTAAATACAGATGAAGATTTTAAAAGTAACGGGAAAAAAGCATTTGATGTAGAAAAATTGGCTAAGCATATTAGTCATTTGGCCAAAGAGGTTACGGAAATTTCCATAGAGAAAAAGCTTCTTTTAGAAGATTTGGAAGCCAGAAACGAATCTCTTAATAATTATGTGCAAATGGTGTCGCACGATTTAAAGTCACCAATTCGTAACGTAAATGCCTTGTTAAGTTGGATTCAGGACGATAATGAAAATAGCCTTACGGAAGAAAGTAGGGAAAACATTGATTTAGCTTCAGGGAATTTGGTTAAAATGGATAATTTGATCAATGGAATTCTGGAACATGCCACAATAGGCATCAATATGGAGTCCAAGATGAATGTTGATGTCAATATCCTTTTAAAAGAAATAGAAAGTTACGTGCCCTTGCCTGAAAATGTTACAATGACTTATGGGTCTGGTTTTCCTGTAATACATATTGAAAAACATTTGATAGAGCAGATTTTTGCCTATTTGATAACAAATGCAATTACCGCTACAAAACATTTGAAAAAAGGCATAATCACTATAGGTTTTGAAGAAGATAACCAATTTTGGAAATTCTCGGTAATAGACAACGGAAAAGGAATTCCGACCAAACACCAAATCTCAATTTTTGAAATGTTTAAAAAGTTAGAGAACAATAGTGGTGCCGCAGGTGTAGGCCTGGCATTGGTTAAAAAAATAGTCAAATTATACAACGGTTCTATAGAACTGGAATCAAAAGAAAATAAGGGAGCCAATTTCTCGTTTACGATTAAAAAATAACATTATGGAACAGCCAAACCTAAAATACATTAAGGAATTATCCGGGGATGATATTGAGTTTGAACAGAAATTTATTTCTATATTGAAAGACGAATTCCCAATGGAAATCGCGGCCTATAAAGAACATATAGATAGCAAGGAAACAAATGAAGCTGCTGATGTTGTTCATAAGCTAAAACATAAGTTCAATATTCTAAGTATGGAAGAAACTTATCGTTTTGCAGTTCAATTTGAAGAGCAATTACGTACAGGTAAAACTGACATGGATTCTGATTTCAGAATTACTTTGACCCGAATAAACGATTTTCTAAAAACCATTTAATAGTATGACCTGTATTATCATAGATGACGAAGCAACGGCACGCGCCATAGTAGCAAAACACTGTTCTATGGTGTCAGACTTAAAGGTTGTTGCGGAATTTGATAATGCTATAGATGCTATTAAGTTATTAAATCAACAAGACGTAGATGTCGTGTTTTTGGACATACATATGCCAGGTTTTAGCGGAGTAGATTTTGTCCAAACCTTAAAAAATTGTCCAAAAGTGGTTTTGACCACTTCGGATACTGAATTTGCGATCGCAGCTTATGAATATGAAGCTATTGTAGATTATATGGTTAAGCCTTTAACGGCTGAGCGGTTTAAGAAGTCAATACAGAAAGTAAAAAGCGCGTTGGATAAAAAGGGAACCCCTGTTTCTAATCAACAATCCGGCTCTGGTTCGGATGCCTTACAAGAGTTGTACATCAACATAGATAAAAGGTTGATAAAATTACACTTTAATGAAATACTCGTAGTTAAGGCACAAGGTGATTATATTGATATTACAACAGAAAACAAAGAATATCACGTACATACTACACTCAAGAAAATAAAAGATAAGTTACCGGATAAAATATTTCTTCAAATACATAGGTCGTACATTATTAATTTCTCTAAGATAATTGATATTGAGGATAATAGCGTACTTATCAGAAAAATGGTTATTCCCATTAGTCGATCAAATCGACCCGAACTCATGAGACGATTAAACTTAGTTTAACGTACTTCTTCAGTTTTTTACCATTCATCTATAGGTTAAAGTAATTCAACGTAAGTACTTTCTTATTTCTATATATCAGATGTAAATTTGTATAGAATATTAAAGCCATCTACTCATGAAAGCAAATCTTTTATACATTTTGAGTTCCAAAGGAGCCGCTATACGTTTGATAGGTGTACTTGTTTCAGTGCTTATCGGTATTGTGTTGGCAGTTATGAGTATCTGGAATTATTAGGATACCTAGAGTAGACTTTACTCTAAGAACAACACTTTTTCAACTTATCTACTTACATACCCTGTAAGGCATAAATCCATAAAAAGGAGCAAGAGCTCCTAGAAAATATTCTCATTTTAATTTGGGTTCGTGAGAATACAATTTGTCTCAAGACAATCTTGCTTAATTGAAAGGTTGTCTTTTTTATATGTTATAATGACTTTATTTAGCGATTTGCTTATAGAACAAGGGCTTTTTGCTCATCAGCCATTTTAACTTCAACCCAATTTCCGTAAACTCAAATCCAGCAGCCGTAGCAGAGGCAATATTGCTGTATTTTCCATAGAGGTTACCGCTAAAGCGCTTTGAGAATTTATGGGTTACACCTGCCTCGGCTCTAAATATTACGGTATTAGGGTCTTCTTCTACTTGTTGTAAACCAGTAGCGGCACTCATCATATACTGCGTATTTTTTGAAATATCGCCTCTCAGATCTGCAAATATTTCTACAGCTTGGTATTTTTCCGGACTAAAATAAATAGTAGGTATCTGTTCCGCAAAAGACAAGTATTGATAGTTAAGCCCCACTTTTAGGGCTGGTTTTCGCATTACGTTGTAATATAATGAGGTAAATAAAAGATTTCGGGTGTTATTATCACTCTGGGTGGTGTGTATGGCTTGAGTATACCAACCTAGATTAAAATTGGTTCCTAGATTATAATTCAGTCCAAAATGGTTCATGATAATTTCCCGTTCAATAAGGTCCGCATTAAAACTTTGAATTTCCCGTTTGTAACCCAATTCAAGATTTTGAAGTTTAAAAGGTTGTAGTAACAGTTTTACATCTATAACCGGTTGAGTATAGGACTCTGAGTCGAAGCTGGATTTATTTAATCCTAGAACGGCTTTAAATGTTGTCTTAGGAAGAATTTTATAATCTAAACCTGCAGAAAGCACATGCGAACTTGCTTTGTTCTCCGTAATAGTATTTTCAGTAGTCCTAAAGTTATAGGATAGGTTGGTACTTAACTTTGTAGATAAAGGAACAGTGGCAGTTGTATTGGTTGAAAAAGCAACGTTTTTACCATTGTCAAAAGTATAGGCAAGATGTTCTTCTAGTGTTGGTGTAAAGGATATATTAAGCTTATCAATAAATCCAAGTGCATCTTTTTGGTCCTTAAAGACTTTGAGGGTTCCAAACGCGGCCTTGTAGGCAGGAACTATTCGGTCTGCGGCAAAAAGCGCGTTGGCTTTCCCTAAGTTTCCGTCAAAGGATGTGCTGTCATTTTTTAGAATGGCGTTATAATTAGCGACACTCTTCTTAGGAGAACCTGTATAGAGGCCAAGCATGGCCTTTAGTGCATATATCCAATTACGATTTGTGTATTTGGCTTCTAGTAATGCTATTTCGGTTTTGGCTTTAATATACTTTCGGTTCCATATTAAAGCTTGTACGTAACGGTCATACGTCTGTTCCTTTAAGGTTTCATCATCAAGAACATCCACTTTTTCTTTTGCGGTCATGGCCACGGCTAAAGCTTGTTTGTCATTCTCCCCAATATGTTCGGCAAGGGCAATGCCGTTAAGCGCAGTGATGGAATCTTTTTGAGAAGTAGCTAAACGACGATAAGTTGATTTCGCACTTTTGGTGTTTTTTGTAATTAGATACAGGTTTGCAAGATTTAATAGCGCATCTCTGTCTTCAGGAAAATCTATAAATATTTCTTTTAATAGGCTTTCTCCCTTTTTATAGTTTTGTTTGTTTACATAGGCGTTGGCATAGCCTAGTCTCATGTATTTTCTAGAAGTTTTGGCACTGAGGTTATCAGGTTGTATTACCAAAGATTTTTCTACCCATTCTAGGGCTTTTTCATACTTCTTTAAATTACTTAAAGTATTGGCGTACCCTAAAACAGCTCCAAAATTTTTGGGATATTCTTTTACGAGTTTAGCATATAAAGGTTCTGCTTCTTCAAACTTTTTACCCCAAAGGAAAGATTCGTTGTAGTTTATCTGTATTTCAAAATCACCTGGATAATCGTCTAAAAGATCTGCGAACATTCCTGTGGATTTTTCGGGTTCACCGCTTAGGCCTACAGCACGCCCATAACATAATAAGGCAGTTTTATTTGTTGGGTCATCAACAAGATAACCTTCAAAAAAGGTCTCCGCTTGTTCAAAATCCCCATTTTCCAACAAGGTAAATCCCGGCTGAAGCGGACTTTGTGCCATTCCGTAAAGTGAAAAGAACAGGAATAAGCAGAGTGTATTTAGTTTTAACATTAAAGTAAGGTTTTTACCACAAGGGTATAACGCCCATTAAACCGATTTATTGGTATTTTATCGGATAAATATTTAAACAACCTTTTTTAAGGATAAATGCAATAAAATATGCTCATTTACAGTTATTTAATGTCCATTAACAATGCTTTTGACTTCTTAAGGTCTGCTCGCTATTTCGCATTGTAATGTAAGTGATACTTAACCTGATAAATTTTAAGATATGCCTTTACAAATTACAGAAGCACGTGGAATATTTTGTGTTCATGGAACTTTGAACAGTAAAAGTGCAAACATACTCATCCGCCATATAGGAGGATACTTAGGCTCGGATAGACGTGTAGTGATTAACCTAGAACGACTAAAAAGTATTGATGTTAATGGAGCAAGTGCATTGCGGCAACTATATGATTATGCCGTAAAAAAAAATCGGCAAATAACAATTTTAGGAAAGGCCAACGAGAATGTCCTTTCATCTTTTCGAAAAATAAATTCTACTTATATATTAGGGGGTAATTAAGCCTAATTTTCTTACACGTTTTTTTTATTCCGTACAGAAGGATCATTGGTTAATACAATGGAATTATCGTAATATTTTAGTGCTTATTATGGAAGAAGATATCGTATACCGGCTTTTTTTCACCTTTGTCATCCAGTAGGCCAAAATGCCGTTGACGAACTTTTCGCCATGGTAAGCGCCCAACTACGGAAGTAGGGATGTTTCTAAAATCATAAAGAGTCCATATCATATGAGATAGATTCTCCTTTTCTACCACCTTTTGAATCGTTCCCATATATTCTTTTTCTTTTTCATCGGAACCAGAGAACCCGTTCCAGATACCGTCATATGAGGAATATCCGTATTCTTGTAGGAGTAATGGTTTATCGGTAATCTTATTTTTTAGTGTATTGAAAGCACTTGCAAACTCAGGAGCTCCACGGTAATAGTGAAAAGAGACTAACTCCAATTTATCACTTAGATTTACCGCAGCTTCTGGGCTAGACCATCCAATGGTAATGGCATGTTTTGGGTCCACTTTACGTATACGTTCTACAGTTTGCTCTAGCCAAGCTAGTACCCGTTCTTTACCGCGAGATTCAAAATCTAAATCCGGTTCATTTTTTACGTCCCAAGCAACAATGGCTTTGTGGTCTTTTAGAGCCTCTACCACTTGTTCTACATGACGGTTGGTCATCGTCCAATCATGAATGCTATAATTACCGTAAAAATCAAACAGGGTTAGCATGATATCCAATCCGTTTCTTTCGGCTATATCTAGCGTTAGTTTTACCTTTTCTATTTTTTCTTGGTCTACATATTCTTTGCCAAAAGATTCATAGGGAATAAAGATTCGTAGGCTGTTTACACCCATTTTAGCCATAAGTTTAAAGTCATGTTCAATAATAGAGTCATTAAACTTCTTACCGAACATATCCCAAGGTGTATCCTGTGGATAGTAATTGATACCCTTAAAATGAAAGTCGTCAAGATTTTGAACCTTTGTCTGGGCCACAATAGTTTCTTCTGGTAACGAAGTTTCTACCAACTGGCGAATCCTCCAAAAACCATCTTCTAAAAGCAGCATTACTTTATAGTCTGATACCAGTTTGCGCTTGGTAATTAAAGTTTTATTTTGATATACTTCTTCGTAAGCCGAAACATTTTTATCCGTAAAGACAACAAGTTTGCCATCCGTACTATAGAATTCCAATTTAGGGTGGTGCTCTAGCGTAGTAGTTTTTAGGGTTACATTATTTTTAAGGTTGAGGTTCGTTATCTTAAAAAGTTCTGTACGCATACTATCGGTATAATAGTCAGCAATGCCGTAGGGTACATTATTTGCGTAAGCCGCATTACGTACTTGCCAAGCACTAAGGTAATCCCGTTCAATTTCGCCCAAAGTTTGTTCTTCCATGGGCCTACCTTCGTTCATGGCTATTTCCCATTGTACTTTTGGTAAATAGGTTGCGGAAATATCTTCATGTAAATGAAGCATAGAGGTACGGTCGGCTCCCGTGTTCAAATACGTCCAAGCACTACTAATACCAAATAGGATTAGGCCGTTCAAGGCCAAAAATGACGCAAGTAGAAAAATACGATATAAGGTTCTGTTTATTTTCATTTTAGTTCTACTGATTTTGTTTTCGTTATCCCTGCGGTCTTAATCTTTAACTCGTAGCTACCGGTCGGAAAGAAATCCGGAGATAATTCAAATTTACCTTCACCCTGCATAGATGAAGTTCTTAGTACATCTAACACGTCTCCATTTACATCTTTTACCGATAATGAAATAGGCATGCCGTCAGGAACTAATTGGTTCATAAAACTTTTTAAAGGGCCTACAGAAACAGTTCTATTATCGTCTAGGAAAGTTACCTCATAATCGGTTACGGAAGCTATAAAAGCAACTTTAATAGGCTTACTTCTTGCTGCACCCGTAACAAAAGCTTCAACAGACCACGAGGCTTGGTGTTCAGGGTGTAAAAGGCGGGCTTCTGCCTTACCGTTTAACGTAGTGCCCTGTGCTTTAAGTCTTGCGCCTTGGTTATCTGTTATTATAAAATATACTAAAGTACCCTCGCTTGCTATATTACCATAGGTGTCTCTGATAATATCTGTTTTGAACTTTATAACTTGGTTACCATCTGCATATTCGTGATTTCGATCATAAGAAATAGTAAAGTCTATTGGATTAGCAGGATATATGATCGTTGTAAATTCTTTGGAGTCCGTTTCATTACATGCCGCGGAAATTAGCATGCGGCCAGATTTTTCTGGTGCTCTTACCCGCGTCCAGGCAATTAGGTTTTTAGAACGTAGTATTTCTTCTGATTGATTTTTCTGAAACTGAACTTTACTTGTTATAGAAGTGCTATCGTTTAATGGATTATCATAAAAATCGGTTGCTAGCATTACGAACATGGCATAATCTTCAGGGCCGGCGGTAAGACTTCTAGGACCTAAATAAGATTCTAAAAAAGTGCCATTTTTGTTATTTACATGGATGTTTAGTGTGCCCTTCATTTTCTCTTCAGCATCCGAAACTAAAGACCAATAACAAATACCAGATTTTTCATAAAAATTCTTAGGTACATCAAATTGAACAGCTCCATCGCTATAAGAAGTTTCAAGTATTGTTGTACCTACCGCATTTCTAAATACTAAGACAGGACTAGATTTCTCTGAAGCGCTAAATTTTAGAGAGAAAGGTTCTCCGGCGGTAAAATTTTCTTCTGATGTGAGCAATTCAAAATTGACGTTAGATGCTTTCTTGACTTCGGTTTTCTTAGAACAGCCAGAGAAAAGCAAGGATAGCATAATGCAGATATGTAGTATGTGCATTTTCATTTAGGATTGCCAATATAACTGTTCAACTCAAATTTTAAATAATCAAAACCATTACCGGAGTACGGCTGCAGCTGGTCTTCGGCATGTGATTTATCCCTGTTAGGAAATAGCTTGTCACTAATTTCTGAGTTAGGGCTTCCGTTTACGAAACAGTTTTTAAGGCTACTATTTATAATCTTTATATCCGTTAAGCACGCCGGTTCATACTCAAAATATCGTTTTCTCTGAATGCGAACACCATCGGTTAAAAACTCATGTTCTACCCACAGAAGATTTTTACTTTCATCATAATAAGAAATTAATAGCTGTGGTATGGTTACTTCCTGTATACCTGAATTAAAAAGGGAACCACTTATTTTATCGTCCTCAAAAACTAGTTCCTGAAGACTCACTTGTTTATATAAATCAGTATTGGCAACGTTACCTGCACACTGTAAGTTGAATTTAGTAGGTTGCTCCTCAAACGTCATAGGAGTAAACTGATCAGGGTCAAAAGTTGGGGGCAAAGTATCTTTTGTAGATGACCAGGCTATACCTTCAAAATCTATTCTAAACGTAGTAGTCTCTTTTGGCATCAGTTTATGCTTGGCAACATCTTTGGCGTTATAGGTTGCCAATTCTTTATTTAAGTCATTATAAAGTGTACCCTTTATAACTACATCTGCAGGAACGTGATCTACGTTTTGCAGTTCACCAATAATACTATAACTCCCGTTATATTGGACCAATTTAGCTTTCAGTACCTCTAGAACTGGTTGTTTCAGAACATCTTCATGATGTGTTTGTTGGGTGGTAATCTTTCGTCTACCATGATTAAAGAAAGTTGTATTGTTAGAGGTAAAGAGTTGATCGGGCGGTAAATCATTATCTATCATTGATGGTTCTATATACCATTTGCCTTTCTTTTTGATAAGGCTGTGGTAAAAATCTTTATTGATACTTTCCAAAGGCGTGATCCATCTAGTAGCTGCTTTTACTCTGGCACTGGTATCATTCTCTTGTAAAAATTCAATTCCAAGGGAATCTAATTTGGCATAAGAACTAAGAATACCATCCGTTACGGAAACCTCTAACATATATTGAGCAATGGTTTTACCGCTATCGGGATTTAAAAACGAATGTGCCTTATTGAACTCTTTGAAATCGATAGCATCATAATAGGCTTGGACCACGTTGGTAGGTGCAATCTGATCCACGTTTTTGATGTAGAACAGATAAATACCGTAGCCAAGAACGATTAGAATTATAAAAGCCCAAATATGATTGATGACCACTAATTTTTTTGGAAAGTTTTTGTGCTCAATAGCATACTTCATAAACTCCCCTTGGGGGAGTTTTTTTGCTTTCAATGCTCTGATCCATATCCATTGAATGTTTATTATAAATGCAATGAGAACGGTTAATATGGGTATGATGCCCCACATGACCTTTAACGCCACGTGCACATCTTCTTTGGGCATTATGGTTGGAAAAGGCGGGACGTTCAATTTTTCCCAGACCATTATTCCGTTTTCTAATTGTTGCAACCTTTGCCATCCACAGAAATAGAGAATGGGGTCATAGAACTTATCGTTGGAAAAAATGTATTTCAGGTTATATTTTTCGGGTACGGTCAAAAACTGCTGTAAAGAACCAATACCTTCTACACCCCTAAATTTTGAATTTTCAAGTCGCTCTATGGCTCTTGTGGTCAACTCGGGTAAACGGCGCGCGGAGTGATAATTGCCGTCTACGGTCATAGCTTTCGTCTGAGCGGATAACCATGCCATTTGATCTCCAAAGCCCAATGGTAAATAGCGCCAATGATCGTGAGAATCTTGACTGAGAAAGTTAATGATGGGCTGCATCTTAATTTTCTGCGGTTGAGAGGGTCTAAAATACCCTAGACTCATTGTGAAAATAACCATGAACAAAATACCACCTACAATTACACCACCAAGAATACGGTGGTACACACGGCCCCAATTTTCTTGAATACGGTCTTTAAGGTCACCCTCTACCATACGATAAGCGAACTCACCAAATAGAGGCAGTGCCATAATGGTGGCCCAAAGTGTAAAGCGGTCTAACGTTAATATATTAAAAGCAGTTTCGCCCAATAATATTAGGGGTAGAGGCGTAGTGCCACCAGTTCCCAAAAGGGTTAACATAGAGAATGATAACCCAAAAAAGATGTACCGTCTGCTGTAGAAACGGTAAAATAGAAATGGTAAAACAAAAGTGAGAATCCCCCATGGAATCACAAAAAATACAAGTCCGGATGAGGTTACCTCAAGAAAGTTATCTCTAGAACCATGGGGAATGGGTACTTGAGTAATTGGGTTTTTCTTTGAATTGATCCAATAGGGTAGGATGCAAGTAACAATGAGAAATAATGAGGAGAATCCAAAAATGACAATACGCCAGAAACACTTTTTAAATTGCTTAAAAAAGACGCCAAAACGTACTTCCTTAAAACTATTGACCTGATCTCTGGCCGAATCCATAACCGCCATACCTAGTAGTGGAAAAATAAAGAATATCATTCCAAAAATAGGGGTCACATGGTGAGAGGTTACCGTTACGGCAATCAGCGAAAGACTGGTGACTATATATCTGATTTTTCCGGTTTTTACCCAGAGATATATTTCAGGTAGGGAATGCAAAAGTACGGATAGGCCTATAATACTGGGCAATTGACCAAATATGTGAAGGGTTTCTACAAAGGTGGAAGAAAACACCGCAAGTATAGCTGTGTATCCAGCTATTTTTCTGTCTCCGGTCATCAAAAGACCAAACCTATAAGCGCCTGTTATGAATAGTACAATACCTATCATGGCTACGCTGAACATTCCAAATTTGAGTCCGCCAATATGGGATAGAATACCTATGGATTGATGCACAAGGGGAGGATAGGCTTGCACCGTAAAACCCGTATACCATCTATAATCCCAAGGCTCAAACCAACTATTGGCGTAATGGTCCGCAAAAAATAGATGAATCAAAGCATCATAGGTAGTCTCTAGGGTGAAGAAGATACTAGACCCATGAAAAGCGATACCTATGACCAGTGCTAAGATTAATAAAACATTGGTACGTTGCATTCCTATATAATTGTCAGAAAATATAACATTATAAAGGTGTTAATATTGTATTTCACCGATGGTATTGCTAATCTATTGCTTTGAGGCACTTGTCTATGGTTATGTTCTTGTGAACTTTTAAATGTTTAAAACCAAAGCAAAGGCGATGAAATTAGTTTGTGAAAATCAGCTTCGGCGCGCTTGTTATGAAACAATAAAATATTGTAAAATGCTCGTATTCAATTACTTGTTGTGTTTTTTGTAGTTAATTTGGAAAAGGTGTTACCGGAGGAATAAGAAATTAATGCTCATACGATAGATAAAGGAGTGACTCCGGCTTATATATTTAATCGTTAAAATGCTAAATAATTCTATGAAATGCTACATTTCATCGATTATAAGTTAAATCCTACAATATTCTTACAAAATGCCGTTTAGGTATCATGTTTGGTTTTTTGACTAAAAATTGTCGCTACATATTTGAAATCCAGGCTATCACATATTTTACATCCCAAACGATTCAAGAAAGTACATAATAACAGAATAAAAGCATAAACTAAGACCACACCAACTATGACTGCCATTAAGTTAATGTTTAAGAAAGTTTCTCAGGAGCAGTTGTTCATGGGAAGCGTGCTTTTGGTAAATGGTGGAAACTACCTTTATAATCTTTTATTAGGTAGGTTGTTAGGTCCCGCAGCATTTTCGGAAGCAGCACTTTTAGTTACCCTATTATTGGTTCTATCTTTTATGGGAATGACCTTTCAACTGGCAACGGCAAAGTTTGCAGTTATTTTTTCCGGTAAGGAATGGGATATTTTTAAAAATATAAGTTACCGTCAGGCTAGTATTGCAGGTCTTATTATAGGCGTACTTATTCTTATTTTTTCCCATCAACTGCAATCGCTTTTCAACACAGAAAGTCATTGGATGTTTATCATATTTGGTCTGGGTATACCTGTCTACTTTTTTATGAGTGTAAATAGAGGAGCATACCAAGGCAGGCAGGAATTTGGAAAACTGTCCATTACTTACCAGACTGAAATGTGGAGCCGGTTGTTATTGACCATGCTTTTACTATTCCTATTAGATATAGAACCCGGAACGCTAGTGGCTTTGGGAATCTTTTTATCTTTTCTTTTTGGACTTTTTCCATCGGACAGTATATCCATATCCTTTAAGGAATCTAGAAAATTAATTCCAGAGAATGCAAAACGAGTCTCACAGTTTATTTGGTTAACCGCCTGTTATGAGTTTACACAGATTATAATTAACAACAGCGATGTACTTTTGGTAAAGCATTACTTTGAACCTATGGAAGCTGGACTTTATGCCTCATTAGCTTTAATAGGAAGGGTAGTATATTTTGTTGCCTGGATGTTTGTGATGCTCTTACTTCCGGTAGTAGTGCAGAAACAAAAAGACAGAGAGCCAACAGCGCCGATCTTATTTAAATATGTATCTTATATTGGGTTGCTTTCCGCTGGTATTGTAACAGTATGTTACTTATTTCCTGAATTGATTATAACGCTAATGTTTGGCGATTCCTATATAGCAATGTCCAGTTTGCTGTGGCAATATGCATTGGCTACTTCATTGTTCGCCATATCCAATATTTTCGCGTATTACTTTTTGTCGTTAGACCATTATATACCGGTTATTTTATCCGGTGTATTGGGACTTTCCCAAATTTTATTGGTGGTATTGTATCATGATACTTTAAAAAGTGTGGTGCATATGCAGCTCATAGCCATGTCTATATTGCTTGTCGTTCAGTTGGTATATTTTTCTAATAAGGAATTGCGAAAGAAGAATCTTATCGAAAGTTAAAGAACAAAACCAAAAAATAAATTGCTTACTAAATAGTTCCAAAATATTAAACCTACAGTATGAAACTAGCCATTGTAACCGCCTATCCTCCCAGTAAAGTAACCTTAACGGAGTACGGATATTATCTTGTAAAGCATTTTAGATTACAAGAAGAAGTCACCGAAATTATTTTGATGACAGATAAGACAACAGCACCAAAGGATTTTTCTTTTGAAGGCGAAGGTTGTAAGATAACCGTTTCGGAATGCTGGGAGTTCAATAGCTATTCTAATTTACTTACAGTAAACAAAGCTATTAAAACCCACAAACCGGACGCCGTACTTTATAATTTACAGTTCCTGAAATTTGGTGATAAAAAAATACCCGCGGCTTTAGGGTTGATGTTACCTTATGCAACCAAGTTTAAAGGAATTCCTACCATATCATTATTACATAATATTTTAGAGCAGGTAGATTTGGATAGTGCCGGTTTTACCAAAAGCAAAATACTACAAAGCATATATGGTTTTATAGGTACGACCTTGACCAAGTTTGTTCTTGCATCGGATATTTTGGCCGTGACCATCAGCAAATACGTAACCATACTTGAGAAGAAATATAAAGCAAAAAATATAGCATTAATTCCTCACGGTTCTTTTGAAACTCCACCAGAACCGGATTTTAATCTTCCAGCTGGACCAAAACAGGTAATGGCTTTCGGGAAGTTCGGGACCTATAAAAAGGTTGAGGTACTTATTGAGGCAATAGAGGTAATTCGTAATAGGAGCAATGAAGATATAGAAATTGTAATTGCCGGAACGGATAGTCCTAATACACCAGGCTACCTTAAGAAGATGGAAGAAATATACAGCCATGTATCGCAAATACGATTTACAGGCTATGTAGCCGAAGAGGACGTCCCCGTTATTTTTGGAGAAAGTGCGGTAGTGGTCTTCCCGTATACCTCTACTACAGGTAGTTCGGGTGTATTGCACCAAGCCGGAAGCTACGGAAAAGCAGTTGCTCTTCCTGATTTGGGAGACTTGAGCGTGTTAGTTAAGGAAGAAGGTTATAGGGGCGAGTTCTTTTTACCCGAGGACAAAAATTCATTAGCGGACGCCATAGAAAAAATACTCACGGATGATGCCTATAGAACGGAGTTGGCCCAAACCAATTATGCGGCTGCATGTTCATTGCCTATGAGTACCATTACCCAAATGTATCTGGATTATTTTAAGGCTATTCAGGTTCAAAAATCCAAAGGGCAGATTATAGACGTTAACGCCATTGGACTAACCCACGAAAAAGTAAAAGCATAAAAAATAGGTTCCCACTTCTTAATAAAATATACCACCATGAAAATATTAACCATAGACGACCAGCAATTGATTTTGCTTTCAGTTGAAAAGAGACTATTAGAATTAGGCTATGAGGTTAAAACGGCCAGTTCTGGAGAGCAGGGCATAGAAGTATTTGATAGTTTTCAGCCAGATTTAGTTTTGGTAGATATAAATATGCCGGGCATGTCAGGCCTTAGGGTAGTTGAACATATAAGGGTTGAAAAGAAATCCGAAACACCTATTCTGATCATGTCAGGTAATACCGATGAAAAAATCATTGTAGATGGTTTTGATTTAGGAATTAACGATTACATGAAAAAGCCTGTGAGCCTAGACGAAATGGCGGCACGTATAAAACGAATTATCGGAGCACCTGATATTCAGAAAGAAACGGTAGCGAGTGATAATGCACGTATGCTTCAAAAGAATTGCGTGGGTGTAATAATTCCTTGCTATAATGAAGAAGACCGTTTGTCCGGTCCTGAATTCAAGGAGTTTGCACACAAGAATTTAGGCTACCATTTATGTTTTGTAAATGATGGAAGTACGGACAAAACTTTAGAAGTACTGCATGAACTACGAAAAGGACATGAGTCCAACATAAGTGTTTATGATTGTGAGAAGAACGGTGGTAAGGCAGAAGCGGTAAGACAAGGAATCTTACACATGATAAAAGATGAACAGTTAGATTATCTCGGATATTTAGATGCCGATCTTTCAACTGACTTTAGGGATTTTGATGATTTGGTAAAGACTATTGAAAATTCCGATTTTAAAATTGTGAGTGGTTCCAGAATCAGTAGAATGGGAGCGAACATTACTAAGGAATCAGCTCGAAAAGTGATAAGTATGACCATCAATATGATTATACAGACTATTTTGGGCATGCCCTTTAAGGACACTCAATGTGGAGCCAAAATAATGGACCGTGAAATAGCTTCTACCATGTTTAACAAAAAGTTCATTACCAAATGGCTTTTTGATGTGGAAATTTTCATGCGTATGAGAAAACATTACGGTAAAGAAGAAGCTAAGCGCGTTATTTGTGAGCAACCCTTAAAACGATGGATTCATGCAGATGGTTCCAAATTATCAATGAAAGACTCGGTTAAAATTGTTGGCCAACTTGCCAAGATTGCCGTATCATATAGATAAAATAACATATTCCTTAATTGCAAGTCAGCTCAAACATATAATTCATGGGGCTATGAGTTATGCGTTTGAGCTGTTTTTTTATACGCGAAAGCTAAATTATTCTTAATTTCTTGGTGAAATCAAAGCAAGTGCTTAGTTTTGTATCGTAGTTTAGAAACAATGGCTAGAAAAAAGCAATATAACGAACAAGAGGTAATAGAAAAGGCGACAGCTCTTTTCTGGAAGAATGGTTATGAGGCCACTACTGTACGTATGTTGGAAAAGGAAATGGGGATTAACCAATTTTCAATTTATTCTAGTTTTGGGAATAAGCAGGGCGTATTTCTTGAAAGCATTAATGCGTACAGAAAGAGAATTCGTTCTATAACTGATAAGCTTTCTAAATCTAATAATGGAAAGGAAGGCATAAAGCAATACTTCTATGATTTTTTAGAATTTGCAAAAGAAGATAATAAGAATAAAGGGTGTTTGGTTACCAATACGGTAAACGAGATTAAAGAAGATACAGACCCTTTAATTATGGAGCAATTAATGGAATTTGCCAACAGTATTAAACAATTGTTCATTAATAATCTTTTGCAGGAAGAAGGAAGAACAGTAGAGGAAGCTACACGACAATCAGATTATTTAATGAATAGTTTGTTGGGTTTGTCAGTTTCATCAAAAGTTTTCGACCAAAGCCAACTCAACGATACAATTGAAATTACGTTTTTGAACATATAAAATTTTTTACCCTTAACCTAAGCATTTGCTTAGAAATAAATATATTAATAAATTAAAAATAGAAACTATGAGCACATTAAAAATTCACACTTTAGAGACCGCACCGGAAGATAGCAAGCCATTATTGGAAAAATCGATAAAAGCATATGGTAACATACCTAATCTACATGGTGTATTGGCCGGAGCACCTGGCTTGTTGGAGGCATACCAATCTATACATGAACTTTTTGTGAACTCTTCATTTGATAATGATGAACTTACGGTAGTATGGCAAACTATTAACGTAGAGCACGAATGTCATTATTGTGTACCGGCACATACTGCAATCGCAAAAATGATGAAGGTAGATGATGCTATTACGGAAGCATTAAGAAACGGAACTCAATTACCTTCTGAAAAATTGCAGGTTCTTCATGAAACTACCTTGAAAATAGTTCGTAACAGAGGATATATTGAACCGAAAGATGTTCAGGCATTTTATGCAGCGGGTTATGAAGAGAGACAATTGTTGGAAATTATTTTGGGTCTTTCTCAAAAAGTGATCAGCAACTATGTGAACCATATTGCAGAAACTCCAGTTGATGCAGCATTTGAAAAATTTGCTTGGAAAAAGTAAAATGAAGTTGCCTAATGTTGTAAGCTAATGAAGCTTGATGGCAATGTATAAACCTTCGGCTTTATGCGGAAGGTTTATTCTTATTTACTTCGCTAAGAGATGTTTCGCATTACCTTAAATCTATTTTCTACCTACTAATTTACTTTAGAAAATCGCCTCAACTTAAGAAAACATGAAAAAAACCACAACATTTAGCATCGCTATCTTGACTGTAGTGTTAGTATTCGTAGGAATTAGCTCTTTTGTACTGGCAGATTTAAGAAATGATGAAATAAAAAATGATACTCAGACCAAAACTGAAATTAAGTTCGCAAAAACAATACTTCAAAATGCGGCTATAAAACAGGGGCTGAGCAAAATTGGAGAACATCAAACTTATGAGGTAACGGGTACGGACCATTGGAAAGGACTTTTAGGGAAGATGGGTAACCCATGGCCGGTTAATGGAGATAAACTAGGGCTAAAGTTTACCGTTGGAGACTTTGATGGACAAGCTACAGTTCTTGTGGGAAACAAAGCAGGTTTTACGGCAGGATTACAGTCGTGGGATTATTATGAAAAAGTAAACGGCAAGTATAGTACGGATGTTAAGGATGATGCCGGCCTCACTTTTATATTGGCCGCATTTCATTATTTTTTTGAGATAGGCAATAGACTATTGGAAGCTCCTTTTATTAGATATGCAGGTGTGGATTCCCTTAATGGTGAAGAGGTAGAGAAAGTGTTTGTGAGTTGGGGAAATGAAGCTACAAAAGAATACGATCAATATGTAGTTTGGATAGGAAAAGAAAGTGGACTTATAGAAGCTTTGACCTTTACAACACGAGATAATTTTAAGCCTACCCCAGCATTTTTATATGGTGCTATTCTTTTTGATGATTTCAGAAATATAGACGGAATTTTAATCCCTTTTTTGCAATCCGCACAACTAGGAGAGCCAAATGGAGATGCTACAGATTACGTACACCAGTTAAAACTAGAAAATTTTAAATGGGATGGTTTTTCCGCAAAGGAAATAAGACCTTTTAAAAATGAGAAAGCTATTGGAAACAATAAGCCTTAAAATAGAATTTCAATAAATAAAAAATAAACTATGAGTATTTCAATAGAGAATAAAGTCGCTTTAGTAACAGGAGCAAATAGAGGTATTGGTAAAGCTATTGTGGAATCTTTTATAAACCACGGAGCTAAAAAAGTGTATTTAGCGGTTCGTAATGTAGATTCTACTAAAGAGCTAGAAGCTAAGTATGGTGATAAAGTAGTTACTATAGAAGCTGATGTATCCAATACAAAGTCTATTAATGATTTGGCTCAAAAGGCCAATGATGTTGATATTGTCGTGAATAACGCAGGTGTAGGAACTCCACATGGAACTTTAGGAGATGATGTAGAAAAAGATTTTGCATTTCAATTAGAGGTAAATGCCTTTGGACTTTTACGTGTGGCTAATGCATTCGCAAAAACATTAGAAGAGAAAAAAGGCGCATTGGTACAGTTAAATTCAGTTGCATCCCTAAAGAATTTTGCTCACCTTTCTACCTATTCGGCATCAAAAGCTGCTTCCTACTCATTAACCCAAGGGTTAAGAAGTGAATTGGGTGCTAAAGGAGTTAGCATATTAAGCGTACATCCAGGCCCAATTGATACGGATATGGCAGCTACTGCCGGTTTTGATACAGACTCAACACCAGAAGTAGTTTCAGAAGGAATCGTTAGTTCTCTTAAAGCAGGAGATTTTCATTTATTTCCGGATGAAATGGCAAAGCAAGTAGAAGGAGCTTACCAAGGATTTTCTGAGAATGTGGTATTAGCAGACTTTTCTGAATAGATAGAATATTCAACAATTTTAAAAATGCAAAAATGATAAAGTTAACCGTAATGTACCCGAACAGTAAAGATTTAAAGTTCGATAAAGAGTATTACACAACAAAGCACAGTCAATTATTGGTAGACTTAATGGGGGATGCCATAAAGGGATCAGATATTAATTTTGGACTTACCAGAGCTACTCCTGCTGATCCAGCTCCGTATGTGGTAATTGCAAATTTACTTTTTGATTCGTTGGAGTCGTTCCAAGAATCGTTTGGTGCTAATGCCGAAAAAATCTTAGGAGATTTGCCTAATTTTACAAATGCTAAACCTCAAGTTCAAATTAGTAAGGTTGTGTAGAGAAAATCGTCTTAGATAGAGAATCTGCTTAATTGATTTGGGTAGATTCTCTATTTGTTTAAAAATGATACGATATAAATTATGGCAGAAAAGATAAAGATAGATTTGGTTTCAGATGTGGTTTGTCCTTGGTGTGTAATAGGTTACAAGCGTTTAGAGCGTGCTATTTCTGAAATGGGTATTGAGGATAAGATTGATTTGGAATGGCAGCCTTTTGAACTAAACCCAACTATGCCTGCAGAAGGACAAAATGTTCAAGAACATATTGCCGAAAAATACGGTTCATCTCTTGAGGAGCAAAAATTGTCTCAGCAGCGTATGACAGAGTTTGGTGAAGACCTTGGTTTTACCTTCGATTATTTTGATGATATGAGAATGGCAAATACCCGTGATGCTCATGTATTACTAGAATACGCAAATGAAAGAGGAAAACAGACCGAACTAAAAATGCGACTTGTTTCGGCATTTTTTAGTGAAAGAAAAGATGTGTCCGATAGAAAAGTTTTAGCCGAAGAATTGAAAGCTGTTGGCCTAAATTCAGAAGATGCTATGGCTCGGTTAGATGATGATACTGCGCGCTATGAAGTTACTTCTAAAGAGCAATATTGGCAGGGACTTGGCGTATCTTCAGTACCTACGTTTGTGTTCGATAAAAAGAGCGCACTTACAGGTGCTCAGCCTGTAGAGACTTTTAAGCAGGTCCTTGCAGAGCTAATCGAAAAACAATAAGGACTACCGGATAGTAATCTACCGTAAAGTAGATTCTTGATATTTTAACAGCCATAAACTAATTTCAGTTTATGGCTTTTTTTAGTAGCCTATTTAAGGTGATAGGGTTGGAGAAATGAATTTCTTATTCTATTTTCGAGCTTGCGGTAAAATCGGCTATTGCTGATTTCCCTAAGATTGATTGGGTAAACAAATGCCTATTAGATTTACGATATGTATCGTGTCTTGTACAAAAAAATAGGTCTACTTGATTAATCAAACCAAATAAGTACATTAATGAAAATTCATCCTCTACCTAGAATATTTTTTTCAGTTTCAAAGTGTATCGTTCTTCCAGCGCTATCAGTTTTTTTTCTGGTATCGAGCTGTAATGTGACCAAAACAAAGACAGGACAGACAAGCGAAATATCTGGGCCTGTCTCCACTGGGGAATCGTCTGTGGACTCTAATAATGTCATTTCTAATCAAATTTATAAGCAATATCACACGGTAGAAATTGATTTTGAAGGTCCCGAAACTTCGGAGGATGCAGAGGATAATCCATTTTTAAACTATCGCCTAGATGTAGTGTTTACGAGTGGAGAGACTACTTATAACATCAGAGGGTTTTATGCCGCCGATGGAAATGCTTCGGAAACAAGTGCGGACAAAGGGAATATTTGGAGGGTTCGGTTTACACCGGATTTGTTGGGGGATTGGACCTATTCAGCAAAATTGTATCGTAAAAATAATATAGCTGTACAAGGTGATATTTTAGAAGCGGATAAGGTTCAAATTTTAAACAACAAGGGGGCTTTTAAAGTAACGGAGTCAGATAGAGAAGGTGTAGATTTTAGGGCCAAGGGTAGACTTGTAGCTTCCCAAGGGTATTACAAGTTTCAGAATACGGATATGTATTGGTTAAAAGTGGGGGCGAACAGTCCGGAAAATTTATTGGGCTATGTAGATTTTGACGATACCTACCGGATGGCTTCTTCTAGTAAAGAGGGTGAAGCCAGTACAACGGATGAAATTCATTCTTATCCAACACATTTAAAGGACTGGAAAGTTGGAGACCCAATATGGAAAGATGGAAAAGGGAAAAGTTTGATTGGCGCTCTAAACTACCTTGCATCTACAGGAATGAATTCAGTTTATTTCTTGACCATGAATATTTTAGGCGATGGAAAAGATGTGTGGCCTTATGCTAAACCTGATGAATTCACCCGTTTTGATGTAAGCAAATTAGAGCAATGGGAAATTGTTTTTAAACATATGCAATCAAAAGGAATATTGTTGCATGTTGTGTTGCAAGAAACGGAGAACGAGACTATGTTGGATAATGGTGATACGGGGCTTTTGCGAAAACTTTATTTGAACGAATTAATAGCTCGTTTTGGACATCATTTAGCATTGAATTGGAATTTGGGAGAAGAGAACGGTCCTGCTGATTGGTCGCCTCTTGGTCAGAACGATGTACAAAGAAAAGCAATGGCCAAGTATATAAAAGAGACAGATCCATATAATCATCCTGTGTTATTGCATACACATTCTCATGACCCTTTGCGAAGTGATATTTTGGATTCTATTGTAGGCTACAAATATGTAGACGGTCTATCATTGCAACAGGATGAAAGAAAAGAAACCGCTGAGGTAATTGAAAGATGGAGAACAAACGCTAAGGAGGCAGGACATGAATGGTTAATTACTATGGATGAAATTGGCAAATGGTTTCAAGGTGCCGTTCTTGATAGTGAAGACCCAACTCATGAAAGTTTAAGAAAGTATGTGCTTTGGGGTACATTACTTTCCGGTGGAGCAGGGGTAGAGTGGTACTTTGGAGCCAAACACCCACATAATGACTTAAACTCTGAAGACTGGCGCCAGCGTGACCGTCTATGGCAAATATCCAATCACGCACGAGTATTTTTTGAAGAAAATCTTCCGTACTGGAGAATGCAACCTGAACATAACTTAATCAATATAAAAGAAGCTTATTGTTTTAGAGCAGAAGGTGAGGTATATGCATTATTTCTTCCGGAGGTAAAAGCGGCTACAATTGATCTCTCTGGGGAATCCGGAGAATTTGAACTATTTTGGTTTGACCCTCTAAACGGGGGAGAACTTCAAAAAGGCTCGGTCGATACCGTTACCGGAGGGGCCGTTCAAGCTCTTGGAAATCCACCTGCCGTGGTGGGTGAGGCACATAATGATTGGGTGTGCCTTTTAAAGAAAATATAACCACTATTCGGTATTTGTATTGGGGATGTTCGAGGCTTAGTTAGTTGCTAACGTATTCAATGAAGTAGGAAGTTCAAAAACCTCTAAATCAAAATAAGGTAGCGCTGCTAAAAGATGATCAAAAATATCGGCCATGATGTATTCGTAATTTTCCCAGCGCTTATCCGCACTAAAAGCATATATTTCTAAAGGAATACCTTGCGTTGTTGGTGCCAGTTGCCGAACCATTAAGGTCATGCCCTTGTTCACCGCAGAATGATTTTGAAGGTAATCGTTCACATATTTTCTAAATACACCAATATTGGTCAGGTTCCTTCCGTTAATGGCTAGGTTCTTATCTATTTCATTGGTCGTATTGTATGAGTTGATTTGCTCATTTCTTGTAGTGAGATAGGGCTGTATAAGTTGAATTTTTTCAAACGATTCCATATCCTTATTGGTAAGAAAACGAATGCTTTTTTGACTGATGATCAAAGCACGTTTAATACGTCTTCCGCCAGAAATTTCCATGCCTCTCCAGTTTTTAAAGGAATCGGAAATTAAGGCGTATGTAGGAATGGTGGTAATGGTCTTATCAAAATTTTGAACTTTTACAGTGGCCAGGGTAATTTCAATGACATCACCATCTGCACCATATTTTTCAAATGTAATCCAATCGCCTATGCGCACCATGTCATTTATACTAACCTGTATACTGGCAACCAGACCCAAGATAGAATCTTTGAATATGAGAAGAATTACGGCAGAGCCCGCGCCCAGTGCCGTAAAAAATTTCCAGATGAGAACATCCGTGATTATAGCGAATATGGTCAAAATACCAATAAACCAAGCAAAGATCATAAAAACCTGAATGTAACTATCCATTGGTTTGTCACGAAACCTAGGCTTGGTCTTTAAATAGTCATTTGTACTTGTGAAAAGACTTTTGACTATAAAAAGAGTTAGGACCACAAACAGTATTTGGAGGACTTTAAGGGCCAACTGACCACCGTACTCAAAATGAAAGAAAGCAAAAGGAAGAAACTCAAACAGGACTAGCAACGGAACAATATGAGCTACATAACGGGGCACTTTGTTTATTACAAGAAAATTATCAAAGTTAGTTTTAGATTTCCGGGCAAATCTCAAAGAGATGGAGCGAAGAACTTTCCAAATAATCAAATCTAGGAACCACGCCAAAATTAAAGCGGCAACCAGTAAAATCAGTAAGTTTAAATATGATGCGAGACTCTCGCTTATTCCTGTTTTTAACAGATAATCGTATAATATTCGGTGTAATCCCTCTTTCATGAATCTCCTTGTAGATATTTCTTTTGCAAAATTACACCATAGGAAGAACAAAAAATGGTTATGGATGCAATAATTAATAGGTTTTGGGGTGCAGACGGAAACCCTGCCTGTTTATTTCAATATGGGGTATATTGGTTTCCAGAAAAGGGGACTGTATTTTAGATTCAAGAATAATATTTTTATCTGTCATTTAAAGCAAGCACCGGTATATTTTCAAAATAACCCAATTGGCCCAATGTATGTTTTCCAAACCCTAGCCTTTCCCAAAATGTCCGTTTTTTATTGATATAGCTTACCATGTTACTTTGTCTAATCTTAACAAAGCAGTTTAGTGCTATATCCATCTTTGCATTATGGACAATGTTGAAACTATAATCTATGTTTTTAAAATATTTGATAAGCATTGTTTTATTCTCTTTTTGCTTAGCATTCAATGCATCATCGCTTTCTAAACTAAGTACTTGAATACTGGATTTACTGAGTTTTGCTATTTCGGCTAAGTGTTTTATATCAAAAAAATTGAAGTCGGCTTCAAAGTTGGTAGCCAGGACAATTTCTTTCGGATAATTAAAAATTGCATTTTTCGGAACTATAAGAACCGGGCACTTTCTAATATTTTCTATAACGGATAATGTGGTCTTCCCATAATTCCCCTTTCGTTTATTGGTAATGCCCTTAGCGCCCATTACGATCATGTTTATCTGCAAAGATTCAACTAGGTCATTTATGGCATCTAACAAAAGTGTGGACCGTGAAAGAACATGAAACGCATGTTTTGGGTTGTTGTTTTCAAAAGTTAAGCGGGTTAGAATATCGCCAAGACCTTGTTTTGAGCGTTTTTCGGATAATTTGTTGAATGCTTCATCTGGATCTAGAAGCGTAAGGCTGTCCAACCCGTGTGTATCTTTAGCGTAAGTATTTAGAATATAAAAATCACAGTCTTCATCTTCATAAAGTTTCATAGCATATTCAATGGCGTTTAATGAATTCTTTGAAAAATCCGTTGGTAATAGAAGCTTTTTCCCCATGATCGTTGTTTTTAATTATGTTCTTATATCCAATTTGGATTTAGCCCTATTCGCTAAATTTTTTGAATCTGATTATTCGCATGCCGTATTCTCCCTTAATAAATAAGTCTCATAATTATAGGTTGGGACTCGAAACTCAAACTTTTATATTCAAAAGAATTTGTGATAGTACCTTGGTTTTTATACGTCTATAGTTTTTAATGTGCTCTAGGTAAACAATCCTATTTTTTTCATGTTTTTGTAGATAGAAAGCATCGCATTGCGCAGTGTCACATTCTATTATATGTCGCATGTTACTACCATATCTTTGTAATGTTTTTATTCGGGATTGATTCTCATTCTTTAATTCATGTAATTGTTGATACAGATGAACGTTGTTCAGTATCCGGTCTTCAATATCTATGAGGTATTCTAATTCTTCATTTATGTATTCAAGATCATCCGTCCAACTAGTTACTTCTACCTTATCTTTCTGCATCATGATATGACTATCGGATTCGTGGGGGTAAAATGGTTGTATTGCATTCATATTTCCATATTTATATTAGCTCCTAGATTCTTTTGCTCTACATTTTCCTCTATCAGTCACTAGATATTAGCGTGGGGAAGTGAAATTAACCGGAAGGGTTGAGGTGATATCTGTCTGATTTCCAGAAATATTGACCAACTTTCTTGTGTTAACGGTATTAGAGACAAAGAGTGTGCCTATAAAAGAAATCAATAAGGGTTTACGTGTAACTTATTGACTTTTAATTAGTTAAATATATTATACCGAAAGGAGTGTATTCTGAAGTGAGTAATATTTCCTCGGTTGATGAATTTCAGACCAATGGGTTGAGTTATTCAACACTTGTATGTATTGAAATGCCAAGAATCGTCCAGTCCCTTGTTCTATTAGTTAATAAACGTTGAATTAGGTGTAACAAAGCCAGGAATAGCAGTTTCCATATTCTGTTAGGATTTCTTCAGACACATCCCGTTTTTCACATCGTAAATTTTGGGAGCTACCTAAATCTGCAGAATATTAGGTTGTTTGTTATTAAAGGGTGTAAAAAGCTTCTAGATTTCAGTTTTTAACTCGTTTGGGTTTTATCATAGACTGATATACGCTTTTTTTGATTTTTTCAAATAAGAGTTACTAACTAAATATAATTAGGGGATAATCATTTTTTTTAGAGTTATTATGATAATCTGTTACATGTAGTATTTTATCTATCTAACCCATTTATTCACATCTGTTTTTTGTTCTTGAGACAACTCTCTAGAAGACAATTGCTTCTGTAGTTTTTTGCGCGTTGTTAATAAAAGTGTGAAAACATTAGTTTGGTTCAAGGTAAAAACGGAGTAATAATCAAGACCTTTATACTTCTTCTCTAGAAGAATTTTAAGACCCATTTCCTATGCAAATAACACATCTTATAAAAAGAGATTTTACTAAGAAACCGTTTCAGTTATACAAAATAACCGAAGCTATAATAAAGGCCATGAAGGCTGCGTCACATGGAGGTCCACAAGATGCTGAGCGTATTGCGAACAACGTTCACGCTTCGCTTTTGGAAAGAAATGCGCTAGACGTTAACTATGTGCCTACCGTAGAGGAAGTGCAGGATTTTGTTGAAACCCACCTCATGGAAGCTGGCTTTTTTGATGTTGCCAAAGGATACATATTGTACCGTAACGAGCAAGCTCAAAAAAGAAAATCAAATATCTTTGAGAAGCGTATTAATTTAAAACCATACGAATATCCTCAGTTGTATGAATACGTACCTGCCATTCGTCATTCCTATTGGATACATTCGGAATTTAATTTCACTAGTGATATTCAGGATTTCAAAACGGGACTTGAGGAATCGGAAAGAAGTGCCATCAAAAATACGATGCTGGCTATTTCTCAGATTGAAGTAGCCGTAAAAAGTTTTTGGGGCGATATCTATCATAAAATGCCTAAGCCGGAAATTGGTTCGGTGGGAGCTACTTTTGCGGAAAGTGAAGTGCGTCATGCCGATGCTTATTCACATTTACTTGAAATTTTAGGACTCAATGCAGAGTTTAAAAATTTAAAGAAGAAGCCGGTCATGATGAAGCGTGTGCAATATCTTGAAACAGCGCTTAAGAATGCAAAAAGTGTAGATAATAAGGAGTATGCAGAATCTATTTTGTTGTTCTCTTTGTTCATTGAACATGTTTCCCTTTTCTCACAGTTTTTGATAATAATGGCTTTCAATAAGCACAAAAATATGTTTAAGGGTATTTCTAACGTGGTTGAAGCTACCTCTAAGGAAGAACAGATTCACGGAGATTTTGGTATTGATGTTATCAAAATCATTAAGGATGAAAATCCAGATTGGTTTGATGAAGAATATCACACCATGATACAGGACATGTGCCATGAAGCTTTTATTGCAGAAAGTGAAATAGTAGATTGGATTTTTGAGCAAGGTGAACTGGACTTCTTGCCAAAAACAGTTATAAATGAATTTATTAAAAACCGATTCAATAGTTCTTTAAGTAGCATAGGAATTGATAAAATATTTAATGTTGATGAAAAGCTATTGGCAGAAACGGAATGGTTTGATGATGAAATAATAGGAACAAAACATGGCGATTTCTTTGTAAAACGCTCTATCAATTACAGTAAACGAACCCAAAGTATAACTAGTGACGACCTTTTTTAGATGAACGAATTAAACACTACCACCACACCAATTGAAGAAACAATTATAGGGCAAGACCAACTTGTAAACGCGAGAAAAGAGGCTCTTAAAAACACAAAAAAAGAAGCTAATGGCGGTTTCAAGTGGCTTACGGACCACAGTCTTAACTTTTTAAATTCAGGATATTTAACCAAAGGCGTAACTGCTGAGCAACGTATTCGCGAAATAGCGGATAGAGCAGAACAGTTGTTAGACATGCCAGGTTTCTCCGATAAATTTTTCGGTTATATGTCAGAAGGGTTTTTCTCTTTGGCATCACCGGTATGGTCAAACTTCGGAAAAGAAAGAGGATTGCCTATCAGTTGTTTTGGGTCGCATATAGATGATGACATGGGTAATATTTTATATACCCAATCAGAAGTTGGTATGATGTCTAAAATGGGTGGAGGTACGTCTGGCTATTTTGGGAAAATAAGACATCGTGGGGCTGAAGTGAAAAACAACGGTCAAGCTTCAGGAGCTGTGCATATCATGCAGCTTTTTGAATCTATGGTAGATGTTGTTAGTCAAGGCTCGGTTCGTCGTGGTCGTTTCTCACCATACTTGCCTATTGAGCATCCAGACATTATGGAGTTCTTGGAAATTGGTACGGAAGGAAATCCTATTCAGGAGCTTACCCATGGGGTAACGGTAACTGATAATTGGATGAAGGAAATGATTGAAGGTGATACGGATAAACGCTCTATTTGGGCTAAAGTATTGCAACGTAGGGGAGAGATGGGTTACCCATACATATTCTTTACGGACAATGCTAACAATGGCGCATCAGACGTATATAAAGAGAAAGATTTACCTATATATGCAAGTAACCTTTGTACAGAAATAATGTTGCCATCAAACGATGATTGGTCATTTGTATGTGTATTGTCTTCTGTGAACGTTTTGCATTACGATAAGTGGAAAGATACCGATGCCGTTGAAACTATGGTATACTTCTTAGATGCGGTTATTACTGAATTTATTGAGAAATTGGAAAGGTACCGCGACTCTGATTCCCGTGAGGACAGACAGACTTTCCTTTTTATGGAACGCGCTTATAATTTTGCAAAAGATAACCGTGCATTGGGTCTTGGTGTTTTAGGATGGCATTCTTTACTACAATCAAAAAGATTGCCTTTCAATAGTCAAGAAGCTTTTAACCTTAATAGCGAGATTTTTAAGGGTATAAAAGAAAAATCATATAAAGCGTCAGAAGAGTTGGCAGCTAAATTTGGTGAGCCGGCCGTTCTTAAAGGATATGGTAGACGTAATGCAACTTTAAATGCAGTAGCTCCTACAACGTCTTCTGCTTTCATTTTAGGTCAGGTATCTCAAGGTATTGAGCCAATTTGGTCAAATATTTACGTTAAGGATATTGCTAAAGTAAAAACGACTATCAAGAACCCGTTTTTATTGGAATTGTTAGAAGAAAAAGGAAAAAACACTACAGAGGTATGGCACAGTATTCGTGAACGCGATGGTTCTGTACAGCACCTGGAGTTCTTGACAGAACTTGAAAAAGATGTGTTTCAAACCTATTCTGAAATAGACCAGATGGATATTATCTATCAAGCAGCAAACCGTCAAAATCATATTGACCAAGGTCAATCGGTAAACATAATAGTGCATCCAGATATGCCGGTAAAAGAAATCAATAAGATTCATGTTACCGCTTGGAAACTAGGGTTAAAATCACTTTACTATCAGCATAGTATGAATGCGGCCCAAAAATTCAAGCAGAAAAAAGATTGTGCTAGCTGCGAAGCGTAAGCTTTTAAATGCAGCTATTTAAAGCTTATTTTTAGTTAAATCCAACCCTATTCTAGTTTAAATAGAAAAGGGTTGGATTTTTTTTTGGTTACCACCTCTTGTCGAAGAATTTTTATTTCTAAACATGTGAATTCAAAGAGTATTTTGTACTTGGCTTAACCCAGCCCTAAAAAGAAGGTATAATATCGTGAGAGAGTTAAGGGGGGTGAGGTTTTTTAGTTTGGATGATGAAAAGGTAATGATGGTCCATAATTATGCTATTGAGGATTTTAAGGCAAATTGTTTCTCGGTCCAATCAAAAAAAAAGCCCTAAAACTTTCTTGTTTTAGGGCTTAAAATAAATATTTTATTGGGGTAAAAGCCGAACGTAGCGTATATATCCGGTACCCTCTATTTTCGATTTTAAGTTTTCTGAAGTCAAATCAAACAGAACATCGTCTTTATAATATTTTTGATCTTCAACTGCAGATTCAAATCGTATTTTAAAATCCTTGTCAATTTTGTCTATGGGTACTTCTAAGACCGTCATTTTACGTTGTCCACCGGTTATGGTTTCCCCAACGATAGCATCAATTTCCGGCCTTTTTATTCCGTAAAGTTGCTTCCACCATTGTTCAACATCTCTATACCATTCTTTATCATCTCCTTGTATGTAAAGGGTCTTTATATATTCTTCTTGGTTATTTAACAAAGAAACCACAATATAGGCGCCTTCACCCGTGTAGTTCGTAAGCTGAATCAAACATTTATAGTTAGTGGTTTCAATGGGTTTGATAAAACTTGCCAAGCTTACTAAGCACAATATAAGAAGCGTTAGAATTTTATATTTTGATTTCAATTGGCTTCGTTTTGTACAAATGATTCTATTATTCTTTCAATTTCTTTCTTTTTGGTAATATCATCATCAAAAAGATACTTGTAAAGTACTTTGTTATCTACTTTTTCCGCTAAGTGCAAATCGGTATTTCGGTTAAATACATCATCCCATTTGTTACGAACAATATCCCATTTTTTGTCGTTGTCTTTCCACCACTGAGCTGCAGCGCTACAACGGGAGTCATCTACTTTTACATAGGTGTTGTATCCTTTCTCTTTTGCTATGAGTACGTCTTCTGCACCTTTTTTTCTTAATATCTTGTCATTATCCTGATCGTGTACCCAACCGTAGGAGGTAATCTCATGCCGGTTGCCTCGCATAGTTAAATTGTAATCTCCTCTTGTAGTGTATTCTCTACGCGGTAATGGAGCGGGGGTGGTGTTTTCCCAGTAACTTTTTCCGTCTACGTGCACCCATGTGGACGAGCCTTCATACCTGGGGCTATCATCTACTTGATATACTTTTTGCGTCCATTGCCCCTTAACACCTTCATTGGTTTTGCTATCGTATTTCCAATTATTGTCGGCATTATAGAGATAGAAATCTGTATTCTCAAATAACCAATCTTGGCGCCAATGTTTAATGATCATTGGTTCTGCCGGGTTTCCTACTTGTAAGATATGCTGAATAGAAATTTTATTGGGTTTATCCGTAACCAATTGTGCCCATTCCAGTCCTTTATCCACTTTTGTTTTAGAGGGCTTGTAGAGCGAGTCGCTACTGTAATTGAAAGTTTCGGCAAAATTGAAGGTTACTTCATAGCAGCCACACATCTTTTTTATGGCTTCTAAATCTTGATTTTTTTTGTCTTTCTGGGCGTTACTCTGGTAACTCATTGATAGACAAACTAGGGATAAAAAAAGGAGTTTTTTCATTTTAAATATAGGTTTAATAGGGTCAATTGTTTCCGGAGCAAAAATATAAAATTTATTTAGACTGATTAAAAATAAAATATATATTTGCAATCTATTAAGAATCATTCTAAACAATTTTCATGTCCGTTCGCATTTTGTCCCTAGTATTTTCAGTAGTCTTACTGTATTCTGTAAATGCCCAAGAAAAGCGTGATTCTACAAGAACAACGGAGCTTGAAGAAGTTGTTGTAACCGGACAATATAATGAGCAGAGTGTAGATAGGTCGGTCTTTCAGGTAAAGGTTATTCCACGTGCTGTAATAGATAATTTAGCTGCCAATAACTTGGCAGATGTACTCAACCAGACATTGAACATAAACATTGTGCCAAATGCGTCTACCGGAAAAAGTGGGGTACAGTTATTTGGACTGGATTCACAATACTTTAAAATTTTAATAGATAACGTTCCGCTAATTAATGATGAAGGGCTGGGCAACAATACAGATTTAACGCAATTAAACTTAGATGATGTTGAGCAAGTTGAGATTGTTGAAGGCTCAATGGGGGTGCAGTACGGATCTAATGCGGTATCTGGGATTATCAACATTATTACAAAAAAATCTTCTATTCATAAATGGCAGGTAACCCCTTATGTTCAAGAAGAAACAATTGGTAATGAATATGGTCTTTTTGATGAAGGCAGACATATTCAATCATTAAAAATAGGACATAATATTTCTGATAAATGGTATGTAAACGGTACCTATACGCGTAACGATTTTGCAGGTCATTTAGGTGAAAGTAAGGGTCAGTTTTATGAGTTAAACGATGGGAAACGCGGTTATGAATGGTTGCCCAAACTACAGAACAATGCCAAGGCGCTTTTACGGTATACCGGCGGAAAGTTTAAAGCCTTTTATAGGTTTGAGTATTTTGACGAAGAAGTGTCCCGATACGATTCATTAGTACGTACCAATTTAAATTCCGCAACCCAAACGACCAACCCAACGGCATCCGATGAGATTTTTAATTCGCAACGTTTTAATCACCATTTAAACCTTTCGGGAAAGCTTAACCGGACGGTAAATTATGATGCGTCTTTCTCTTATCAGCAGCAAAAACGGGATGTTGAAACCTATAATTATAGAATTAGAACAAAGGAAAAATTTGACAAAGAGGGGTTTGAATATGAGTCTAGAAAGGGATTTTACTCAAGGGGTACACTCAATAATCTTTTCACGAATGACTGGTCAAGTTACCAATTAGGTTACGAGTTAAGTATTATAGATGGGTATTCATCATCCTTAGCGGGAGATTTTGAAACGAATAATATTAAAAGACGATTAGAGTCTTATGATGTATTTGCCTCCGCGGAGTACGCTTTAAATAAAAGATTGTCTGTTAGACCAGGAGTGCGCGCACTTTTTTCATCAAAATTTAATCCTCAAGCAGCACTTTCTTTGAGTTCTAGGTATCTTTTTGAAAACGGATATCAGTTGCGAGCCGTATTGGGAACTTCGCCCAGAAGCCCTAATTACGATGAGTTGTTTACTTATTTTGTAGATATCAATCATGACCTAAGGGGTAACGAATCGCTTGATCCAGAAAGAGGGTATTCAGCCTTTTTACATTTAAAAAAGGAGTTTTGGGCAGAGGATAGTCAGTGGTCCTTAAAAAGTAAACTATCTACTTGGTTCCTGTCAGTTGATGATAGAATTGAGTTGACTATAGTCAATACCAATCCGTTAGCCTTTCAATATAACAACATAGACAGCTATAAAACGTGGGGGCTTTCACTTACCAATGCCTTATCCTACAATAATGTACAATTAAGTGGGGGAGTGTCGTTTTCCGGCCAGTCCAAGACACTGGAAAGTCAGATGGAATTTAATGATGATTACCTCTATTCGTTGCAGTTAAACGGTAACCTGTCCTACAAATTTCCGAAATGGAACACCGTTTTTTCAGCCTACTACAAATACACCGGCAAACAATACCAATTTTTTCAGGATCAGAATGAAGACGGAGATGTCATCTTTATTAAGGGTGAACAAGACCAGTACAGTTGGTTGGATGCAACTCTGAAAAAATCATTTTATAACAATAAACTTCAAGTAACCCTTGGTGCACGAAACCTTATGAACGTTACTCGGGTGAACACGATTTCTGCTGGGGGAGGGGCCGTGCATTCTAATCCAACAAGCAGCGCTCTGCTTGGTTACGGAAGATCATATTTCTTAAAACTTTTATACAACCTTAATATCTAATACTTACACTTATGAAAATTACCATCAAACTAACATCTGTTTTTTTACTCTTTATCTTGGTTTCGGCCTGTAGTTCGGATGACGGCACCGTTATGCAAGAAGATTTTGTTGTTGCTTTTGAGAATCCGTCAATGAGCTTTGGGGCTACTGAAGCTGAAAAGGACATTAATCTGGTGTTTTCTACTGCTGCAACCGAAAGCGGTTCTATAGATATATCCTTTACAGGCACAAATGCAGTTTATGGAGATACGGAAGATTTTGTAACGGTTCCTGCTGCAGTAAACGGTGTGGTTACCGTTGAGGTTGCCAGTGGAGCGGAAAACGCATCCTTCGTATTCAAAAAACTAAAAGATGCTGTTGAGGGAACGGAGAAGAGCATCAGCTTTGAAATCAGTTCCGTAAACCTTATGGGAGGTATGTCCAACGGAACCACGGCAACACAAGTAGCCTTTGAAGAAACTGCAGCTTTGGGCGGTAATCTTGCTCCGGAAGTAGGCGGGCCAAACCAACCAAACCAAGTATATGTAGACCTTAGTGCGCAAAACCAGACCAGTATAAATCGTGAGGCTTGGGATTTGGCTTTTTATAATGGTGATGAATTTAGGGTGGCCATCAATGGTTCACTCTATATGGCGGTTGCTGAACTAGATGAGACAAATATTGATGCGGTTACTGCGGAACAAGTGGCAGATTTACAAAGCAGTGTGGCCGTGGGTACTTTTGATGCTGCCAATACGGTATATGTAGATATGCCTAATGGCGATATTAATGGAACGGCAATTCAGGAAATTTCTGCTACGGATACGGAAAACAAGGTCTACTTGGTAAATATGGGTTCTGAGATAGGAACAACGGAGCCAGAGGCGGGAAGTGTCAGTACTTCAGGTGATTCTAGGGGTTGGATGAAAATTCGAGTATTGAGAAATGACACGGATTATACCTTGCAATATGCAGGTCTTGATGACACTAAGCATAAGGAAATTAGCATTTCTAAAGATGCTGGGTTTAATTTCCAATTTGTGAGTCTTGTGTCGGAAGGTGTTGTAAGTGTGGAGCCTGAAAAGGAAAAATGGGATCTTAATTTTACAGTCTTTACAAATGAAATAGAAGGTTTTGGTTCGTATGGATATTCTGATTTTGTCACGACCAATACTATGGGTAATGTTAGTGCATATATGATTAACACAGAAACTATATCCTATGGAGACTTTACCATTTCAGATATAGACGAGGCCACTTTTGATGCTGACCAAAGGGCTATTGGTAGCAATTGGAGAAACGGAGGAGGCCCCGGTACATTACCATCATTAAAAGAAGATGTCTTTTTTGTTGTAAAAGACGGTAACGGCAATATCTACAAATTGAAGTTTACCGCTTTGGTAAATGAAAGTGGGGTTAGAGGGTATCCTTCATTTGAATATGCGCTTCTACAATAAGAAGATTATAAAAAATTTGTTTGAGTTGAGTTAGTCAAGGCCGGGCATAGTAAGTGTGTCCGGCTTTTTTATTGAGCCTTAATTGTGTTAACCCTCAATTTTAACTTCAAATAAGGCTGGCCGAGTAGTGAATCTTAACTCAAGCAATAATCCTCAGAGTTATTTAGAAAAGAAAACGAACAGAAGAGATACAAATTAGTAAACAGTATAAAATGGAATTACTATATCAAAACAGTTATGGGGCAATATATAAAATGCCAAAGGAGGAAAGCCATATTTGTGAAATGCAGATGATTGTAGATACTATTGGAATATTTCTTTCTAGGGAAGATCTAGATCACCTTTTGAGTATAGTGTATAAGTCAACAGAACCGTGCACTTGTGCAGATTGTGGAGGCAATTTTTGTAATAAAATTTGGTGCTCTAACCCACTAATAGACATTTGTTTAAAAGTAGATGAATCTATTCTTGATCATATGGAAGACCTTATAAAGGGAGCCCAGTTTATGTTGGATATGAATGCCACTTTAGAAAAATACCGGCTAAAGTAACCAGAGGTAATTGGTGTTCAGGTAAAACTAAGATTAGTTGGTCTTGTACTTATAAAACTTTTAAAAATGAAAAACCCTCGTAAATCATAGATTTACGAGGGTTTTTATCTTGGACTATATTCAATTATAGTGACCTGGCTGGGGCTCGAACCCAGGACCCTCTCCTTAAAAGGGAGATGCTCTACCAACTGAGCTACCAGGTCATAATGTCAAAAAACATGTGCAATTTCAAAAAAAACAGCTCACATGATTAAATAAAAAAGCCTCTTTTTTTGTTGAAGAGGCTGTTATTTAATTGGTGACCTGGCTGGGGCTCGAACCCAGGACCCTCTCCTTAAAAGGGAGATGCTCTACCAACTGAGCTACCAGGTCAATAACAAATCAGGATTGTTTCCCTCAATGCGGGTGCAAATATAAGTCGATTACTTTATTTTCCAAGCCCTTTTTAAGATAAATTTATTTTTTTTTGAAAACCCCTGAAAATAAGCCACTTTTACACCAAAATAAAATTGTGAAAATAGTATTGTTGGGTTATATGGGTAGTGGTAAGAGCACAATTGGTAGATTGTTGGCCCAAAAAAAAGACCTGGAATTTATAGATCTCGATAATTATATAGAACAGGCCGAGAACATGTCCGTATCTGATATTTTTAAAAACAAGGGAGAACTGTATTTTAGAAAAAAGGAGTATCAATACCTGCATGAAGTGCTTGCTCAAAAGAATAATTTTGTTCTGTCTCTTGGCGGAGGTACTCCATGTTACGGAAACAACATGCAAGCAATTCTAGAGGAAACTAAAAATGCTTTTTACCTAAAAGTTTCCATACCTGAATTAACCAAGCGCCTTTTAAAAGAGAAGGATGAACGCCCATTGGTAAGGAATCTAGCTGAAGAGGAATTACCTGAATTTATAGGCAAGCATCTCTTTGAACGCAGCTATTTTTATAATCAAGCGAATAAAGTCATTAGTTGTGATAATAAAAACCAGCAGGAAATCGTAACAGAGGTGGTAACTGCATTAGTCTAGATAGACCATATCGTTTTTAGACTGAAACTGTACATGAACATGCTCTTGTAGCGAAGTTGATAATGAGATACCCTTGTAATCTGCTTTAACGGGGTATTTTTTATGATTTCTGTTTACTAAAACAGCGGTCTTAAGTTGCTTGAGCGGTGTTTTAAGAAAGTGATGAACACCGTAAATTAGGGTGGTGCCAGAGTTAAGGACATCGTCTACCAAAACAATGGATTTATTAAGGTATTCTGACTCCGGTATAGAAGTCGTTACGCCGCTTTTTAAAGGGTTTGCCTTGTCCATCATAACTTTGCAAAGCGTTATTTCGGCATCAGTAACTTTTTTAAGGACCCGTTGCAATTTTTTGGCAAAATTCAATCCGCCTCCATCAATACCTGCAATGATAATTTCTTTTTCCTCAACATTTGCCTCGTAAATCTGGTAGGCAATACGTTCTATTTTATGCTGAATTTGCTGGTGGGTAAGTATTTTGTTTTCCATAAACGGGTATTTTCATTTCAAAGATAGCCAACCGGTGGTAAATCTGCTGTTTTTATTCCGTGGTTTTCAAATCTTCAGGAGTTATGTCCGGGTCATCTAAATAGTCCTCAATGTCGCGGCGGTCTTTTTTGGTGGGTCTTCCGGTTCCTTTCTTTCGGTAATGTTCTTTGGCTTGCTTTAGAAGTTCATTATGTTCAAAAGCTTCCTTTGGAGTGGTATCCGTACGGTAAATATCAACTAATTTGGCACCCACCCTGCTTTTTGGGATGTCCAAAACAGTAAGTTGAAGGTTGATCTGTTCCTTCCTTACTATAATTTTATCCATAGGGTACACTTCTCGTGATGGTTTGGCCACTTGTTCATTAATTCTTACCTGACCTTTTTTGCAGGCCGTAGAAGCAATGTTTCGGGTCTTAAAATAACGGGTACTCCACAAGTACTTATCAATTCGCATAACTATTAAAAATCTTTGTTAAGGCTCTCTACAAAAATAAGGGAAAATTGTATCTTGCCGCCTGTAAAAATGAATTGATGAAATTGAATCGAATAGTTGCCTTATCGGCATTAGTGGTTGTACTATGGTCTTGTAATAATGATGATGGGGGTGCTACCATTGAGCCACCTCGCCCTTTAAGTGAGGTGTTGGTGGAAGATGAAACGGAGATTCAAGAGTATCTTAAAACACATTATTACAATTATGCCGAGTTTGAGAGTCCTGCCGAAGATTTTGATTTTAAAATTGAAATAAAGGAAATAGGAGAGGGAGACACAGATAAAACACCTCTTGTTGATCAAGTGGTTCCTATTGAAATAAATGTACCATCTACACATTTCTTGATTTCTGGTGAAGAAACAACTACAAAGCACACATTGTACTATTTAGAAGCACGGGAGGGTGTTGGTGAAGCTTTAAGTGTTGCGGATTCCGCTTTTGTGCGTTACAGTGGAAATCTTATTGACGGTACTGTCTTTGACGATAGCAATGAAAATGATCCGTTGTGGTTTGATTTGGCAAGTTTACAGGCTCCGGCAACTTCCACTATTACAGGTACTGCTGCTAGAGGGTTTTCTGAGGGAGCTTCACTTTTAAAAGGAGGGGCACCTGCAGAAATTAACGACGATGGAACTTATTCCGTAAAGGGGTATGGTGTTGGAATGATAATTTTTCCATCTGGTTTGGGTTATTTTAATATAGCAAGAGGAAGTATACCGGCCTACAGCCCGTTAATTTTCAAGATCGATATGTTTGCGGTAAATCAGGCGGACCATGATGGCGATGGTATTCCATCTATTGAAGAAGACACGAACCAAGACGGTTATTTGTTTAACGATGATGCAGATCAAGATGGTAATCCTGATTATCTCGATTCCGATACAAACTAAGAGGAGAAACAATTTATTACATAAAAAGAAAGCCCGAAACAT